>CAZOAL010000001.1:0-189186 GCA_964577695.1 uncultured bacterium
CCCATTCGGAATTGAACCGAAATTACATCACTATCTGTCAAAGCGCACATGAATCTGAATCATGTCGAACTCGCCTGTCGAGAGCAAGCGTTCGACGCCGGCCGATGGGCCATCCGCCGAAAATCCGAGGAAGCGAATCACCCCCTGATTGCGCAATTTCTGATAGGTTTCCAGCCCGCCTTGTTCTATAATCTTCGCCGCATCGTCGAGTGAGAACCAGCCGCCGTGAAATTGTAAGATATCAATGACATCCGTCTGTAGCCGCTTCAGGCTTCCCTCGACATCGGCGATGATGCCTTGCGGGTCGAAGGCTTCCGTCTTGGTTGCGACGATGCAACGCTCCCGTCGTCCTTTGATCGCTTTCCCGATGATGGTTTCACTGGCACCGCCCCCGTAGGTTGGGGCAGTGTCGATGAAGTTAAGACCGAGGTCAAAAGCGTGATGGAGCATACGGATGAGCTGTCCTTCGTCCGAATCGGGACGCACACGCCCCCCTCCATAGCCGATCTCTGAAACGCGCAGTTGCGTGCGACCTAATGTGTGATATTGCATGGTGAAATCCTTTCGTGATGTGATGCGTGATAAGCTTGCCCTTGAGCGAAGCGAAGGGTGAAACGTGAGTAGAACACCGATTGGGTAGGATTTCACGGATTGAATGCCCTCCGTTTGAGCCATAAAATCTGTGAAATCTGTACCAAAAAGTTCTTGTCATTTCCCAAGTTTTCATTTGATTTCCCTCATCTTCTGTATATGGAGATAACACCCGAACGTGTGAAGCAGTTTAATGTGGATGGCTTCGTTATTCTCAACCGCATCCTGAACGACGCGCAGATTGTGAAGGTTAAGAACGCCATGGAGCGCGTCTACAACGGTGAGTTCATCGCCGATCTGCGTCCTCCTGAGTATCGGAAGCCGCTTCCCCAGTTTAACCCCCAACAGGTGAATCACTACGTTCACGCCCGACTGCTTGATTCGGATTTTTGGGAGGTGGCAACGGATGCGCGGATTGGTGAAATGGCGGCAAAGCTCCTGCAAACGCGCAGTGTCTCGCTCATCGAAGACCAACTGCTCGCCAAGCCGCCCGGCTCGAAGCCGATTGCGATGCACCAGGACTATTCCTACTGGAAATTCTCACTCATCCCACAGTTGACGACCTGTTGGATCGCCTTGACAGATATGACGCTCGACATGTCGCCCATCCAGTTTATCAGGGGCTCGCACCGCTGGATGACGGCTCGCACACCGACGAAGTTCGCGAGCGGCGACGAGGGTGACATGATGGAGATCGCGAACGAGGTGCATCCACCCGGCGCAGCAGTAGAAATTGTTACTGCCATCGTCCCAGCAGGAGGTGGCTCATTTCATCACGCCAACGCATTGCACGGCAGTCAGCGGAACACCTCCGATCGAACGCGCACCGCCATCTCCCTCCACTACGCGGCGGAGGAGTGCCGTGCAGATTTCCGTTACCTGAGTTGGCAACCGTATATGTGGGAAGGTGTCAACGTCAGCCTGCTTCACCGCACCAAGGGCATCCGGCGTATCAAGGTTTCCGATGTGCAACACGGTTGCATCAATCGCACGTAAGACCTCCTCCTCCACCCGGATGTCACCGAATCCAGAATATGCAATCACAACAGTTGGTACCATCTGGAATGTTCTCCTCCTTTATCTGATTACGCAAAAGGGGACATTGGGTCTCCGATTCCAATGTCAGTGCCAAATAGATACTTAAAAACTTCGTTCACAGATTGCTCCTCCCCCCCAAAAGCCCAGACCTGGCTTTGGTCTTGGTAGCTCGTCAACCCGGTGCCTTCCCCGATTGCCAGGGTGTGGTATTCCATTTCACCGAATTGCCCCAGAACCCCATCGTCGTTGTAACACTGGATAGCATAACCGAGGTCATTGGCATCACCCCACGGCACATCCACATACTCCCCCGAAGGGGCGACGAAAAAATTCCGAACGACCAGCGTTTTTCCCCCGCCTTCAATGGGGCGCAGATACCCCATTCGTCCAACCGTAGACGCCGCACGCACGCCAATCTTATGCTGCTCCCTCTTGCACGTTTTCTTCTGCCGATGGAGAACGACTCGCGCTCGGTTTGTCAGCTTGACCTGCCCTTCATCTTGCTGAACGGTGTAGTGACCCGGGTCGAGGGAGGCAGGAACTTCATAGGTGTTCCAGGGCTCGTCAATCTCTTTAACAAAGAACTCCACTTCAGGTGCCACCCAGGTCCGGTCTCCACCGCTATTCTTCCACCCTTCGGCGGTGAAGAAGGCGCTGGCGGTTGCGCTGTTGGTTAGATTCGGATTCACCCAGAAGAAATTCTCGCCGCTATGACTGAACAGACCTAGAACCCGCCCGCCATAGGGAAGAATTAGCAATGAACCGCCCGGCGCTTCCAGTTCATTCGGCGGGTGTCCTGCCATGGTAAGTGCAGCGATTAAATTGGATTTCATCATCATGCCTATCCCCCTTTTCACGAACAGGCGGCTTTCAGCACCGAGTCAATCAGTCCGCCGGGCGCACAGCCGGTACGAATATCCACGCCGGCGAACGCCAGTGGATAGCTCCAGACGACCATGTGGTCATAATAATCATGCCCATGGCACGACTTGCCGGTTTGTGAGTTGACCCCACACGGCTGCGCCCAGGGCATCGCATGGGGCCCTCGAAAGATGGTGTTTAGCATCGTGCGGGCGGGTGCGCGCCAGCCAGAGCGAATTCTTTGTCAGCGCATAAGGGGTGTTGATAAGCGCCTCACACAACCAATCGGGAAGGTCTGCGCCGTAGAGGACATCTTGCCAGGCGAGGATGCGCCGCAGCCAGTCCTGATGGGAGGCAATGGCTGCCGCGACGACTGCTTTCGCGTCAGCAAAGCGTGTCGCATAGATGTGCCGCTCAACCCGGCCGGATGCCTCACGCAAATACGGCTGGTGCCATGCCAGGATAAAACGGTAGGTTGCCGTTTCGCCCGGTTCCACATTGCGAGACGCCGTCACTTTATGCTCCTCCGACAAGTCAACCTGTGCGACTCCATCCGTTGCCGCCAGGGCGTAAGTATGTCGAACCCACTCCGGCATTCGTTGCATCGGCACATGAGTGACCTGCAAACCGGTCCAACCGTCTTGAGAAAAAGGCGCCACTTGCCCCGTGGGAAAACCGCCGGGCGCGAAGGTGAGCGCAATGTGTTGCCCTTCTGTCGAGCGATTCCTCACGTACACCTCGAAGACAACTGCCGGTGTGTTGCACGCCACAGCGTCCCCGGGCAGGAAGGGGCCATAGCACCGAAGTTCGACATCGAACGGCGCGTCTACTTCAAAGCGCACATCCGCTATCGGAAAATGCCCGAAGTAGTGGATGGATGTCGCGTGCCCCACATCTTCGGGTGCACCGGATGCAGCCGGCGTGGCGAGGATAAAACGCCGGTCGCCCACGGTCAGCGACAGAAACGCCCGGTCAAGACGCATAGGCGCTGGATAATGGTTGAATATGGACGCCTTGCCAAATCGCCCGTCGGTGTCCAAGCAGATGTAACCCGTCGCGAGCCCGCCCAACGGCATCCCCCCCTGTTCAAGGCTCCCTGCCGGATACACGGTGCCAACCGCCTGACGTTTCAGCCCCTTCACGGAGAAAGATTGCAACTGGTGACGGTCGGTGGCCGCGTCAAACAGGCGCGGCGTTTCCCTGCTATCAGGGGACGTTTCTCTCTTCACATCCATTTTAAAACCTCCTCCGACAAGCGCTGCTCATCTGCTCCTGTGTTGAGGGTGAATCCTATCTATCTGATTTTTATACGTTATCATCACAGCGCCAGGTCTGTCGGGAATGCGGATGACGACGCCTCCTTCCATCAATTCACGTCCGGTCGCCTCGTTGGAGCCAGGCGTATCCATGTCTCTAACTGTGTAACATCCGTCGGGGTCCAATCCCCTCAAGTGGAACCGCGCAGATTCGTAGACGCTCTGTTTGCGCCGGAACGCCTGCACCATCCCCTCCCCGAGGTCCGGACGGTGAAACTGCCACGCCAGCCACACATCATCGTTAAGGCTGTACGGCGTGAGTGGATAATAGTCGCCGTAATAGTATTTTGCAACCGCTCTCCACTCCTCGATTCGCTGACGCAGTTTGTCGTAATCCAGGTTTTTCTCGCGGACATCGATGCGGGCGTTGAAGGCAGGGCACATAGCGCTGCGCATTACATAATCGTCAATGACTCTGGAGTTGGTCCCATAGAACGGCATCCAGAGCGCGATGCCGTAGGTGTGACACTGATTGGCTTCTGAATTGAATCGATAGTCAGACCGAAGCAGCGGCACAGCCCTGCGCAGGGTCTCCAAGTCATTTCGCCGTCCACCGCTGGCACCGGTGTCAGCGAGTGTGGCATCTCCGGATGCCGACGGCGCAATTCATCCCAGTAGGCGAGATAGCCGGTCACATGACGAATTTCAGTGATGCCCTGCCGGTCTTCCGTATCGTTTCCACGCCAGAAGCGAAGCGGGTCGATGTTGAAATCCTGCCGGTAGAGGTCAATCCCCTGTTTCGTAAGGAACCGGTCAATGTGGTCGGTCAACCACTCCCTCGCCTCCGGGTTGCCCAGGTCCAGCAACCCGGGAGGACCGAATACCCACTCCGGGTGATTGTTCGCCAGCCAGGTATCTGCTGTCACCCGTTCCGGCTCGAACCAAACGATTGTCTTAACGCCCCGTTCGTGCGCATGGTCAGCGATAGGGCGCAACCCGCGCGGGAAACGTCCCGTGTCGGCCTCCCATGTGCCTGTGTTCGTCCACGACCCGTTGTTGACGTACCACCCCGCGTCCATCCACCAGTAGTCAATGCCAACGCCCTCTTCGAGGTAGCGGTCGATAAACAGTTTCTGATTCTCCTCGTTGGCGTTCATCATCTCGCCGAACTGAAATGAACTGTTGGCGTTCAAAAAGGGCGCGGGGACGTCGCCGCCAGGTCTGGGAAGATTGTGCGCAATCATCCAGCGCCGCCAAACGTTCTGCGCCTCAATCCAATCCCCCTTCCAGAACTGGAGGACGATGAGTGGCGTGCGAACCTCCTCACCGGGGTGCAACGTGAAGTGGGTCAACTCCTGACCGGCGCGAATCTGAAGCGTATTGGAAGCGTCACATACAAACTCCGCCGCCCACTGCCCCGGCCAACCGACGACGACGATGACCCCATCCCCACCGGTTAACTCGACGTTAAAATAGGGCAGGTCACTGTTTGTCGGGCGTCCGCCTGCTGCGGTGATACGTTTGCTGGTGTTCGGCCGGAGCGTCGTTTCAAGCGGCTGGTAATCATTCGGCTTGCATGGACTACCCACACTGTGACGCAACAAGCGCTCCCCCTGGGCGTCGGGTGCGATGTGGATGTCCAGCGCCTGTATGTCTGAAATAATCGGTGTATCCGAGACGCCGGTGTTCTTGAAGTAGAGTGTCCACTCAACGGTGGGAAAATCCTGGTACGTGACCACCACGCATCGGACTTCGAGGCCGGTCTTTGCATCCCTGTATGTGAGCGTATGCCGCGTGCGAAATGCATCCAGTTCATGAGAGATTCGCTCGGCTTTCCATGTCTGGAGCATATCCGCAGAAGATTGCCCGCCGTATATGAAGGAGAAAGGTCGAGGACTCTCGGTCGAAGACCGGAGCGGAACAGATGCTTCTGGTCCCCAATTTTCCATGAACCACTTTTTTGATGCCGCCATTTCTTCAGACACCGGTTTTGTCCCTCTTTTTGACATGCGTTTCCTCCTTTGCGCTCAAACCTGCTTGGCGTCTATGCAGAAGCAGCTTTTGTCAGTCAATCAGCCTTCCGATACGTCATTATCACAGCGCCTGGTTTGTCGGGAATGTGGACGACCAGCCCCGCTTCCATCAATTCGCGCCCGACCCGCTCGTTCGAGTCATGGGTATCCATATCCGTTACCATGTAATGCGCATCAGGTTCCAATCCATTCAAGTGCAACCGGGCGGATTCGTAGACGCTCGCCTCACGCCGAAACGCCTGTACCATCCCCGACCCGTCTTCGGGCAGGTCGAACTGCCACGCCATCCAGACGCCCTTATCCTGGCTGTACGGTGTCAGGGGGTAGTAATCGCCATAGTAAAACTTCCGGATGCTGAGGTATTGATCAAGTAACCTTTTCGCATCCGCAGCCAACTCGCCATCGTCTCCCTCCCACAACTGGGTCATCAGCCCGGCGGTCATGACGCTGCGAACTTCGTACTCATTTCCTTTTTTTAGAACACCGCCGCGGGCAGCCATGTGTAGCGGCACCCATTGAAACAGGCCGTAACTGTGGCATTGGGCGTGGATGCTATCGTGCGCCCAATCGGTTCGGTGCAGAGCAGTGCTGCGGCCGATGGACTCCAGGTCGATGCGTCTACCGCCACTGGCACAGTTGTCGACCATCAGGTGAGGGTGACGGCGAAGCAGTTCGTCCCAGAACGCATAAAGCCCTTCGACATAGCGAATTTCCGTGATGCCCTGTCGGTCCGGCGGGTCAGCATGTCGCCAGTATTCCAGGGGAGCGATATTGGCATCTTCACGATACCAGTCGAGCCCGAATTCCTCAATCCGGTCAGAAATAAAATCGGTCAGAAAGTGTTGCGCCTCGGGGACGCCCATGTTGAAAAGCAGTTCGCCCGCGTTCATCTGGCTGCGTCGGCTTTCATAGATTATCCACCTGGGGTCGTCGTGAGGGACGGGCCAGCCGTTCGTTTTCCACTGCTTATAGCTATCCTCCCCGTTTCCGAGCTCCAGCAGCCAGTTGGTGCGCGCTTTGAACGCATACCACGGGGTATCTTTGCAGACCCGATGCGGCTCAAACCAGAGCAGGAATTGCCGACCGGATTGATGCAGCAGGTCGCGAATGGGTTGGAACCCTTGCGGGTAGAGGTCGCTCTTAACCTGCCAGTTTCCAGGCATGTTCCACCATGACCCACGCCCAAACCATTCCGCATCCATCCAGTAGCACTCAATGGGCAGCTCGTGCTGGATGACGCGCTGGATGTTCTTCAGATGCTCGGCGGCTGGCGTCCCACCCCAACTGCCGAGGATGATGGGCAAGGTGAGCGGTTGGCCGTTCGGTCTGGGCCGGTGGTGCGCGAGGATGAACCGGCGGAGCATATTGTTCCCTCTGATGCGCCCCCTCTCTATCCCCCCGTGGACGGGGGGAGCGTGCCAGAACAACATGAGGATACGCGGCGTTCGGATGGTTTCCCCCGGATGGAGCTTCAGATGGGTTAATGCCATGCCCGCTTGCAGCCGTAGCTGATTCTCCTCCTCTCGGCTGAAAGTTGTTGCCCATTCGCCCGTCCAGCCCACGCCCACGACAACGCCTTCTGAGCCAGAATCGACGTTAAAGAAGGGAAGAACTTCACTGGATGAGCGACCGCCGCCGGGCTGAAGATGGACCCGGTCTTGGGGTTCAAGCGTTTTCGCTACCGGTGCAAAATCATCAATGCAGCAGAGGGCACCTTTCGCGTAATGCAAGATGGGAGCGTGCTCGGAAACCGCCACGTTCGTATCAATGGGCAGGATATGCTCCAGAATCGGTGTATCCGATGTGCCGACGTTCTTGAAGCGCAAGACCCATTCTACCGCGGGGAAATCACGATAGGCGGTTGCCTCCGCCCGCACTTCCAGACCCGTATCAGGGTCAGTGAAGGTGAGGGTGTGTGCGGTGCGACCCTCATCAAGCGTTTCCTGGCTGTGGGCAGTCTTCCAATTTCCGATGAGACTCGCTGAAGATTGCCCACCGTAAATAAAAGAGAACGGTCGCGTCGTCGCTCCGGGGCCAAAATGCGCCATCGTCCACGCTTCCGCCGCTGCCCTCTCTTCTGCTGTTGGCTTTAAGGACATGATAGTTTTCTCCTGTTACTCCATAAGGCATTTCCGGGAAGGTATCCTTGACACCGCCAGAAATTAACTAATTTTGAAAAATAAACTATACATCAGACTTCCGAAGTCTCCAAGACTTCGGAAGTCTGAAATGTAAACTTTAATATTGAAAGGTAGTTAAGTTTTTTGAAAATCACGGATAACTCGCAAGCCAGGGCGATCGCATCCCAGCAACAGTCGCTTCGCCAGAGGACAACGGACCGGCGCAACATCTCAAAGTCAATCCGGTGACCGCCGCTGGCACAGTTGTCGATGAGCAGGGCAAGATGGTCTCGACAAAGGACGCAAAGTTTTTTATTTTCTCCCGATTGCATTGGGATTCAAAGCAATCTGCGTTCTCTGCAAACTTCGCGTCTTTGCGTTAAAAGTGCAGCATGTTTATTCAAACTGAAAACATCGTGCGACCACGAACGGCGGATATCTCGAAACAACCCGTTGCGTCAACTGAATTCAGGCATCCCTGGATGTGACCCCCCAGCGTTCTTCGCCAGGTTACCACCGTCCATCGGTATGAGAGCGCCAGTTATCCACGCAGAAGCGTCAGAAGCCAGAAAGATCGCCAGCCCTTTGATGTCATCCGGCTGACCTAGGCGGCCAATCGGAATGCCGCGCAAGAAATTCGATCGCAGGCTGGGCCGGGCGCGCATCCGTTCTTCCAGTCCCTGATTCGCCACCTGAGCGGGCAGGATGGCGTTGACACGGACGCCCCGCCCACTCCACTCGGTACTCAGTTCACGGGTCATCTGGGCCACAGCGCCCATCGCCATGCTGTAGGCAATATGCCCCCGTCCAAGGGCTGTGAGGCTCGCCAGCGAACCGATGTTGATGATGCTGCCTTTGCCAGCCGCTAACATGCGCTTGCCGGCTTCCTGAGAGCAGCAGAAACGCCCGATGACCAGATTCTGTAACACGCTCTGCACCTGCTCTAAAGGGATGTCCTCCGGTTTACCCAGTACACCGTCGCCGGCGACGTTACCGAGAATGTCGATTTTTCCATATTCGTGGTCCAATTGCACGAACAGGGCGCGAATCTGGTCAGGGTTCGATACATCGCATGTTACGGGGATGGCACGTTGTCCTATCTGCGCGATGTCCTCCGCGGTGGCTTGCATCCCCTTGGCATTGATATCAGCCAGCATTAAGTCAGCGCCGGCTTCCGCCAAACCAATCGCCATAGCTCGGCCCAGTCCACTGGCCGCACCAGATACGAGGGCGACACGCCCGCTCAGATTAAACAAGGGGTGGGTCATGGTTGATTAACTCCTTTTTCCATGCGTGACGGTTTCATGAAGGGTGGTATTCAATGGATAATGTACCATACGACGGACTCTTTTTCAACAAAAAGAAATTCGCATCCATCTCTAAACGTCTAAAAAATCGGGCATGTTCTGAGGACAATACGATGTAATTCGCCAATGTCACATTTCACGAAAAGTGAGTCCTCACGCGGGATGGGGTGACTGGTGATTGGTGACTGGTGAGTGGTGATGACTCGTCACCACTCACCAATCATCACTCTACCACTCACTGGTTGAACCAGGAGTCCAATTAGAATCCGATTAATGTGACATTGGCGAGGTAATTGCTTAACTAAATGAAACCTTGCATTTATTGTAACAGTAAGGTAAACTGTAAGCAGGAAATTTTAACAGAAAATGAGGGGGTCATCATGCTCTATTTGAACTCACTTGAAAATATCGCCGCCAGTAAGACTGAAAAGAAATACGCGATCTGCCCTGAGACAGTCGAGGGTATGCCGAATATCCTGGAACTTGTGCCATCAAAGGAACTCTTGAGTCAATGGCAATCCAAAGCCATCAGTTGGGAAGAATTTCGCAAACGCTTCAGAGAGGAAATGGTTGCAGAATATCGGAAAGTGGAAAAGAGCCGGCTCAGAGGGCTGGCAGACTATAGCTTGAAGAATGATGTCACGCTCCATTCGCCAGAGCCGCCCGGTGAGCAGACATATCGCGCCATTTTGGGGGAAATTGTCAATAGCATCTGGCAACGAGCCGGAAGGACAGAGCGTGTGATAGATCTGGCTCAAGCACCGGTGGAGGAGACACTATTAACTGAGGCGGATATCCGAAAGATGGAGGAGATTGCTGCAAAGTGTAAACTTTTCACAACGATGCATCCCACCTCCCAACGGCGAACATGCAAGGTCTGTCAGCATTTAGACCAGCAGGTCTATCTTTGTCCCGAGACAGACCAGGTTGTGATTCACTATGAGTGGCTTGTCCCGCATTGGGCTGGTGCTCAACAGGGTGTGAAACGTGAAACGGGTTAGGTATGAGGTGTTAGGTACCTAACTTTCGTCCAATGAAGATCCCAATTTTATCGACTTGAGTTGAGCGAAAACTCAATAAAGATGTGCCATCGAGTCCCCGGAAAGGTATCATAAAGGGGAGCAATAACCTTATGAAACCTCTTTTTAAGGAGATTATCGATGGCAAAGAAAAGAATACTCCGATGTAGCATTAAACGCAATCGGAAAGTTGATAAGGCATCAACCGCGTATCCGATACGCGGTTGATGCCTTATCGTTGAAACCACCCATGTGCCGCTGTGTGCGTTAGGCTCCGTGCTTCAAGAGAAGAAACTGTTTGAACCGATTCACCGAATGGTAGACATCCCGCAAAAGACACTGGTGTACCGACCAACCGACAAACTGGTCTTGGCCACATTGGGCATCATGGCGGGCGCGGAAACCATCTATGATATCAATACCGTCCTTCGCCCGAATCAGCCGTTGCTAACTGCTTTTGGCTATGAAACGTGTGCCGATCAATCGGTCAAAGAACAAACCCTGAATGCCGCAACTGAGGCCAATGTTCAACAATTGGAACTGGCTCAAAAAGAAATCTGGGAACGGAATCACCGGAGAAAGCTTGAGATGCCACAACAAAAAGCGGAAAAGTGGGTGACAATAGACCTATCTCTCTCTGCCCTGCCGGCTTCAAAGGGAGCAGAACAGTCAAAAAAGGGATATGTAGCGAACCGGAAGAATCAATATGGTCGTCAATTGGCACGAATTGTGATTCCTTCGACGCAAGAGATTGTCACTCAATCGCTATATCCAGGCAATACGGTCAGTTGTGCTGTCTTTAAGGAGATGATTGACAAAATGGAAGACGCTTTGGAATTAGCCTCCCAACAGAGAAGGCAGCTTATCAAACTCAGACTTGACGCCGGCTTTGGAACCGATGACAATCTCAACTTTGCCCTCTGGCGGGACTATCAAATTCTAGTGAAAATCTATTCGTCCCAACGTGCCAACAAACTGGCTCAATCGGTCAAAGAGTGGGGCGATGTGCCATCCGAGGCCAAAAAGACCCAAAGACAAGCGGGATGGGTTCCGACTCCGCACCGGTATTGCATTAAAACCGTACCAGTCGCAGTCCGAACGCTCAACGAGAAAGCCCAATACTCCGACTCCGTTTTGGTGACGACGCGCCTTGATGCGCCTCTTGCCGAGATTGTGACCGATTACGATAAACGGTGTGGTGTACCGGAAAGTACCTTTTGCCTTGACTATCAAGAGCTGTGTATCAGAAAACGACGCAAAGGGGGGTTTGCGGCCCAACAGATGTTAGTCCTCCTTTCTCAATTAGCTCATAACCTGACGGTCTGGATGAAAAATTGGTTGATTGATGGACTCGAAGAATCTCTCTTGACAGGGGAAGAGGTGCCAGACGCCAGCGAAGCGGCGTCAATTGCCTTGGCGATAAAAACCATCAAGGAACGTGGCATGAAGCGTTTCCTCCGCCAGATTCTTTCTCTAAAGGGCAAGGTGGTTTTCAAAGGCAAAAAGGTGGTGAGTATTTTTCAAAAACCCTTTATACCCCTTGATAGCCCGCATCAGAACGGCGTTTGAAGCCTTTTTAAGACCGTATCACATCCGGGTTTTATTGGACGAAAGTTAGGTACTTAACCCGCGACGACAGATTACCTTGCCAGGAATAAAGCCTGTAATTCCTAGTACGAGCGAGCCGCTGGCTCGTTGTTCAACGGACGAGCCGTCCGCTCTACATCGGTTTGACAATTACTATCTCTATGGTGCTGTTGAACCGACAACTGGAGAGTCGTTCCTGCTTGAGTTACCCGCTCTTGATACCGAGTGCTTTCAGGTTTTTGTCGATCACTTTGCTCAACAGTTTGCCGATAGTTTTAATATTTTAGTTTTGGATCGAGGCCCCTCTCATCGCACGAATCGATTAATCCTGCAAGCCTTCGTTGGGTTTGTCTTCTTGCCAGCATACAGTCCCGAACTGAATCCCATTGAGCGGCTTTGGGAGGACATCAAAGGTCAGATTGCTCTGGAATGGTTTGAGACGTTGGACCTCATGAAACAACGGGTCAGCGAAATCTTGAAGCGATATACCCGGCAGATGATTAACTCCTTAACTGGGTATTCCTTTTTTGTCTCTGCCGTCCACGCTTTTCAGACCAAATTATGATGGATTTCAACTCGGAATTGGTATTAGGTTTGACCGCGATTCGGTGCTAACTAAAATGAATCCAATGTCCATCGGGGTCTTGAAAACTCAAACTGGGCCCCCGTCGCACGAGTGGGATATTCCGTTGACGAAGTGTTTCAAGGGCCTCCTCCTGCTGTCCGCTGGGCAGATTGAAGGCGAGATGATGGACTCCGGATGCAATCTGCTCCGGGTCGGATGCCTGGAACAACGCCAAAACTTCCCCGCTTGCCAACCGTAAAAAGATACGATTTTCTGAGGCGCTGGCCTCTTTCAGCCCTAAGAGCTCGATATACCAATCAGCAGATTTCCGTGTATCGCTCACCCAGAGGGCGACATGGTTGAAACTTTGAGCCTCTATCTTTGCCATTTTGTAACTCCTTTCCATTATTTTCACCAGGAAAAAATTTCGTTGATTTTGTCATTGCCTCCTGAATAGGCGCATTATAGCAAATCCGCATCAATTCTGCAACAAAAATCGTTTTGGGGAGATACAAGATGCGTTGTGTAGTCCGTTGGGCAACGCGGTTCTTTGCCCTGGTTTCGCTCCTGCTGATTGGGGATGGTTGTTGTCTATTTTTTTTGAACCATCCCAAAATTAAATTAAACAAAGAGGTGGAAACTTTCGTCTTTACTACACAGGCGGATCGCTTTGGCAGCGTGGGCAACCTGCTCCGAAGCCGGAATCGCCTGTGCCATCTGTGTCTGAGAATCAGACATAAATCAACTGACAAAATCGAAAGGAGTTTCAATAAGATGCGAATATTATTGTTCCTGACCCTTGTTGGGTTAATCGTACTTCCAGCGCTCTCCTTTGCTGATGTTGAAGCCCCCGTGAGATTTGAAGCCCTAGATCTGAAGGACTTAGGTGACTTCCACGGAGATAAAGCTGCAAACAATCAGCAGGGTTGGGGATTCTGGGGTGGCAGAGAGCCAATCGTTACACCCGATTGGGTTGTTTTTCCAGTTAAGGGAAAATACAGATTTATCATCGAAGCCACAAGTCAACAGCTTGTCCCGGAAGATACAAAGAATGGTATCTTCGCTGAGGTGGACCTCAAGGGGCGATTTGAAGGGCTGAACGGTGTCAAGAAGTTCGCGAAAATTAAAGCCGAGCAACAGCAAGGCGAACTTCTGATTCTTCATACCCGAATCAAAGCCGATATGGCAAAAGCGGAATGGTTTACGGACGTATTGGAAGCCGGTACAATCGATCCGGCCGGTAAGGTCGTGATCAACGATGACCGAAAGATCGATATCATCGTATTCGATGCCGGTATGAAAGCGCAACTCGCCGTTTGGTTCACCAATGATCAGTGGATACCAGACCCACCGCCTGCGAAGGATAGAAATATGAGACTTCGGGCGTTGGAGATTTTGCTTCCAGAAGGTGCCCGTGGCCGCGCTGTGGATGCAAAGAGTAAACTGGCAACAATGTGGGGAAGTATCAAAGATGGTCGTTAGTTTCAATCCCCTGAAACAAAAAGCCCCTCGCTTTTAATGAGTGAGGGGCTTTTTCTATGAAGGGCTCAATCCCCGGATGATATACTTTCCACCGCCAGAAATTGCGCTTGGAGGATGAGGAGATCCTTGCGAAAGTTTGGAACCTTCGCAAGGTGTTCAAGAGTTCACGTTTCATGTCTCATTCGACCATCGTCATATACTGATTGGCTTTGACCTGCCGTTTCGTGTGAATCCTTCCCGTCGGCCACCGAATTTCGATTTCATCCACAACCCGCGCGCCCCCAATCCCGAACAGCAGTCGGAGATCGTTCGCAGAGGCATAGCTTGACCCACCGGTGACCTCTTTCATTTGTGTGTGATTACCGACGGTGATTTTCACCCGTGTCCCGATTGCAGACCTGTTGCTTTGTGTTCCAATCGCACGGATGCCAATCCAATTGTTACGATTCCCACCATCATTACGGAGCAACGATGGTGTCTCATCGGTATTCGAGATTAAAATATCGATGTCCCCATCGTTATCATAGTCACCGAAAGCCGCGCCCCGACTGGATGTGACGGCAGCCGAATTGATACCAACCTGTGAACCGATCTCCACAAACGTGCCATCGCCTTGATTCTTGAACAGAAAGTTCGGTTGGTTATAAGTGGTCGTTTGGTCAAACTTTTCCACATCCACCAGAAGATGCCCGTTTGCCACAAACAGGTCCGATAACCCATCGTTATCGTAATCGATAAACCCCGTCCCCCAGCCTACGGCGGAGTAACTCATCGGGCCCGTGTGGGAGGTGTGTGACACATTTGAAAACATCCCATCCCCGTCATTGTGATACAGCGTGTTCACCTGGTCCTGATAATTGGTCACAATGAGGTCCAGATGACCATCATTATCGTAGTCCCCAAAGCACGTTCCCATTCCCCCCTCCGGCTCACCATCCTCGCTGAACCCGACTCCCGTTGCAAAAGTGACATCGCTGAAAGTGCCATTGCCGTTATTCCGATAGAGGAAATTTCGCGCGTCGTCATTGGCGATATAGATGTCGGTGTCACCGTCATTATCGTAGTCGCCGCATGCGATGCCGAGCCCTTTCCCCTCCGGGTTGAAAACACCCGCCATCTGCGTGACATCGGTGAACGTGCCATCCCCGTTGTTTCGATACAGCACATCGGATTCCCCCGGATATTCACTGGGACCGCAGTCAATCCGAAGCCGCCCTCCGCAAACCTTATGGTCCTTCAGCCTGAAATGGAGGTAATTAACGACATAGAGATCGAGAGCGCCATCTCCATCATAATCCAGAAATGCGCAACTCGAACTCCACGCCTCACAGCCAACGCCGGCCGCTTGGGTCACATCCGAGAACGTCCCATCTCCGTTATTTCGGTACAATGTGTTTCGCTCAAAGTTTGTGATGTACAGATCGATAAACCCATCATTGTTATAATCGCCGACGCAACAGCCGATTCCGTAGCCTTCGTCTCCGACGCCGGCAATCTCCGTCACATCGGTGAACGTTCCGTCACCGTTATTTCGATAGAGCGCGTTCCTCGCCACCACGGGCGGCGAACCGGGGAGGCTCGCCCCATTCACAAAATAGATGTCCAGGTAGCTGTCGTTGTCGTAATCAAGGAAGGCGCAACCGGAGGCAACGGTTTCAAGGATGTACCCTTTGCCGCTTCGCCCCAAATGATGCTTGAATTGAATGCCGGCTTGCTTTGTGACGTCTATGAACTGAATCGGCCCTTCGGAATAAACGGGCCCCTGAAGCAGGATGAGCCACAGAGCAAGCGTGAAGTAAAGCTTGCCTTGAGTCCTTCGCTTCGCTCGAGGATAAACTTCGCCGAAGGGTGAAACGTGAAACATGATGCGTGATGCGTGATGCGCAAGGGCAAGATTGTGTAAAACGTCATGCGTATATGAGAAACAACTCGATTTCACTAAATTCCATCCTTGATTTTATCAAACTTTCATGCAATAATAAGGCTGTGTTTCATCGGTTTGAAAAGGATAAAAAGTCCCAGAGCCAGATAGAACGGTTATGAAGCGTTCCGGCTTCACTTTCTATCTTACCAGATTTACCGGCAAACTTCAAACTGAATTAGCAAGAATTTACAATAAGTATAGTTGTCAAACCCCGGTTGTTCTTTGAACACCGGGTGTTTGAGATTGACACACCCGGTGTCCAAAGGACAACCGGGGTGTAGTAAATACGGAGACATTATGAAACTGAAATTGATTTTCGCAATGACCGCTGTCCTGCTCCTGTCCTTATCGTCGCTGACATTCACGGCCGACGAAAAAAAGGCTCCGATGGAGCAGCTAAAAACCGCTGCCGCAAAATTAAGTTACGCATTGGGATTTGAGCTTGGATCTTCTTTGAAAGAGATGCCAACAGCGATCGACCTCGCTGTCTTCTTCCGGGGCGTGGAGGACAGCTTTAAGGGAAACAACTCGCTCCTGACGCCGCAGGAGGCGGCCAAAGTCAGGGAGGAATTCTCCAAGAAACTAGAGGAGGACCACGCCCAGAAAGTCAAAGCGCTTGCGCAGAAGAACCAGAAGGAGGGAGAGGCATTCCTTGCGGAGAACGCGAAGCAGAAAGGTGTCGTCACCACCGCGAGCGGCCTGCAGTACATCGTACTTCGCGATGGCAACGGTCCAAAGCCCAAAGCGACCGATAAGGTCAGCGTTCATTACCGCGGCACCTTGGTCGATGGAACAGAATTCGACAGTTCCTACGAGCGGAATGAGCCTGTTACCTTCCAGGTGAAGGGAGTCATCGCGGGTTGGACCGAGGCGTTGCAGCTCATGAAGGTGGGAAGCAAATATCGACTCTGCATCCCCTCGAATCTTGCCTATGGCGAACGGGGTGCCGGTCCGCAGATCGGCCCGAACGCGACGCTCATTTTTGAAGTTGAACTGCTGGCGATTGAGAAATAGGTTATACGAGTTTTTCGCTTAGACTTCCGAAGTTTAGTCAAAGACCTGTGCTTTTTCAATTTCCTCAAGGGTTCGCATCATCTCAGATTGGCTCGCGTGTTGAAACTTCGGAAGTCTGGGCCGCGCTTGTACTTCATAACCGAAAAAGTCATATAGGTTAGGCTATCTGGAAAAATGGGCGAGGCGAGGTGAAGGGTGTGAATGCGAACCAGATACCGACATTACGAAAGGGGTGATACCAGATGGAAGCGACTTATCGGGGGATTGTCAAAGGTGGCGTGGTGGTTCTGCCAAAAGATGTCCACCTTGTAGATGGGATGGTCGTGCTCGTTTCGCCGGTCGAGGGGGAAACTGCTGAGATTGACTGGGGCGCTGACCCACTCGCCAGGGTCGAGGAGTATGCCGAGGACACGGGCATCCCTGACCTCGCCAGTGAGCACGACTACTACGCCTATGGCGGTCAGAAACGATCGCGACGAAAGAAGATGTCTGGAAGGGAAGAACGGAAGGAAAGGAAGGAATGACACTTCTTCCTTTTCCTTCCATTCCCTCCTTTTCTTCCCTTTCTTCCTCTGAATGGACAAATTTCAACTTAACCTGGTATTAGTGCTTCCGAGCGGCACCCTTGATCATTTCCCAATGTTGAATATACGTCGGATTCTCAGGGGTGCTCTGAATCACTTTTGACATTTCCAGTAATGCGTCTTCATACCTTCCCTGTTTATAATAGATCTGCGCAAGCGTATCAATATAGGAGGCTTTAGGGGCGATCTGAATCGCTTTTTGGCAGAGCGCGACAGCCGCGTCCAAATTCATATTCCTTTCCGCATAAAACCACGCCAGATTGTTGTAAGCGGAAGGCGAATTGGGCTCAAGGGAAATGGCTTTCTGATACGCTTCGACAGTGGCATCGACAAAGCCAAGTTCCGCAGAAATCAACCCAAGGTAGTAATACCCCAACGAGAGTTTGGGTTGAACCTGGGTGAGTTGTTGTGCCCAGGAGCGCGCGTCCAGTAACTGCTTTTGCGACTGATGGAGCTGAATGATAGCGATGTAAGCCGGCACAAAATCAGGTTGAATCGAAAGCAGAAGTTCGCACTGCTCCAGCACTTCCTCCATCCAGCCATGCTTCGCGTAGACCTGTGCGATTGCATATCGCGCCTTCAGATCTTCTGGGGCACCCTCAAGCGTTCGACGATGCGGTTTGGTCTCCTCATCCACCTGATGCAGTTCCTCAAAGGTACCGGTTTCCGCTTCGGCCTGATTCAATTTGCCGACTTTCGCATAAGCCTGCGCGAGATTGTAGTGAGCGGATTTATGTCGTGGCTGCAATTTGACCACATTTTCCAGTGCAGAGACCGCCTTGGGGTAATCTTTAAGCTGCATGTAAGCAACACCGAGCTCATAGTAAGGTGCGGGGTTATTCGGTTCCAACCGAATGGCTGTTTGATACGCTTCAATCGCTTTAGGCAGGTCGCCCATCCATGCGTAAGTTTGCCCCAAACTGTGATAGGCAGACGGGAGATCCGGAGCAAGTTCTATGGCTCGCTGAAACTGTTCAAGCGCGTTCGGAAAGTCGCGCTGTGAAGCGAAGTTCAGCCCAAGCCCTAGATACGCGGAAGCCATTTCAGGTTCTAGCTCGATTGCCTTGCGATAATGGGTTTCTGCAAGCTGGAATTGGCGTTGCGCCCAGAAGATGCGACCAAGTTCCTTGTGCGCAACGGCGAGGTCTGGCTGCAAGGCTAACGCTCGCTGCATCTCCTGAATCGCTTGTTCTGACCGACCTTGGGCGGCATAAACCAATCCCCTGCCAAAGTGCGGCATCGGCGACTCTGGCGAAAGCTCTTGAGCGCGTTCAAACTCTGCTAATGCCAGGGCGAAATGCTTGCCTTCATAGTATTGGAGGGCTTGGTTCAGGTGTTTCTGGACCTGGGAGCTCTCTTGACTCCAGGCCGCCTGTATCACAAAGATCGGGCATAGAAAGGAAAAAACCAGGTGCGGGTAGCCAATCTTCTGAGAATTCATTAAGGGGAATAAGTTGAATACTCTCCTCATTACCGATTTCTGCATAAAATAATTGATCAGATGTTTCATATATTTTTCGGAGATCGATTTCGCCCCTGTAAAGCTTCTTTAAGCATTTAGGTGGGATTTGGACACAAAGAAATTTATCCAATTCGTCAGTAGACCCTAAAAGAAGGCATAAATATTGTTTGTTCGACGGGTCACAAGCAAGAAATAACTGTGGACTATCATAGTAAACAAGCGTTTCTTTATGCTTTATCTGCATCTTTTTACTCCTCATGGGTTGACCAACTCACAAGCTGGTATCGGGGTATATCGCTTAGAGCGCCACCATGAATAGTGTGCTTTGTTTTGACCGGTTTGTAACATAACTCCACTTTCAGGAGGGAGCACTAACTTGACTATCTTTTTGTTTTTATGTGCTGGAAGTTTCAGAATTTTAGCCCCCTCCTCCAGACGGTTAAAGATAGAAACGGACCTCGCTTGACATTCATCAACATGAAACCTTTTTCTCGGATAGAGTTTCCTGTGTGAAAAGAAATCTTCCTCTGTCGGTGGAAATTGACCCACGAGCCGGTAGAATACATCGTGGTTAGGTGGAAATGCTGCATCAGGTGGACAGTTAGGAGGCAATTCCTCTGCCCATTCAGTTTGTTTTCCTTGCTGCACAGTTCGCTCCATCTGTCATGACCTTATTTGTACTGATATTAAGCTTCATACCAATTCCAGGTCTAAAGACAACTCATGAACCTTCGGAAGGTTTAGTCGACTTGCCGGTGTCCATTTTGGCCGCACAAACCTTCCGAAGGTTAGTAGCCGGTTGATTCAGAATTGGTATCAATTCTCAATCTTCAATCGACAATCTTCAACCTCCACGGACAATCCTAAAAACGTGTTCCCCTCAAACACGATGCCGGATGTGTGAGGCCCAATCCGAACCCCAACGTATTCCGCCGGTTCGCGCGTCTCTATCATCCGATTGGCTTTAATCACGATTGAACGGGTTTCCCCTTGAATGTCAATCCCAAATCCCTGCCCCTCACATCCGCTATTGACAATGCGGTTATTTTCCACTAAATTCCGGTGGGGACAACGCCCCTCGTTTGGCTCGTTGCGAAATAGAATCCCCACTTTCCCACTTCCTTCGATCTCGTTGAATCGGATGGTGTTGTCCGTGTCTCGATGCCCCACAGAGATTCCATACGTGCGATTGTTGCAGATGCGGTTGTTCTCCGCGATTCCATGCTTGACGCCCCAACAGAAGAATAGCCCCAGATTATTCCCCTCAAGATGATTCGCCCGGATGATTGGCCGTTGCGAGCCTGACCCCGGATGCAACCCGAGGCCGGCGTTATTCAGGCTGCGGCAATTGGTCACCGTCACATCGTGGCAGACCTGCCATGAAATGCCATCGCCGTTATAGTTTCGCGCTTCGACACCCTCGATTAGAATCTGCTCGCAGTTTTGCAGAAAGATGCATCCGGCATAGTTTCCATCAAGGTGTTCGTTGTTTGAAAGGTTCCCATCAAGGGTGAGATGGCGAATCTCAACCTCGCGAATGTGTTCACCAGTGAGGATAGGGAACAGTGTTGCGATTTGGGCCTCGTGGTCTGCCCAGAAATTCTTTTCGAGCGGTCGATCTAACCAAAAGCGGTCCCCATCGCGTCCGATGAGCGTTCGTTTGATGATGTCATAAGCGCCATGCGGATTTCGTGCTTTCAGGCAAACCCCGTATCCAACCTCAAAACCGTCGCCCTTAGCGAGCGCGACATTGTCGTCGTACCAATCCGAATCGATGGCAAGGTTGGTACGAACCGAAGGATTTTTGATTAGCACCGTTTCAGAACCGCTCCCTTCGATCTGAATCTTGCTTCTCAAATAGATCGCGTTGTTAAGATGATACTCGCCGGGTAGAATCTTCAGCGTTCCCCCACCGAGTGCAGCGAGGTAATCGACTCCCGCCTGAATCGCGCGGTCATCGCAGCCATTGATTTGACCGCTGTGTGTTCCCACCGTAATGGATAACGAACGTTTCATACACAACTCCTTAACAACGAGTGCTAAATTGTGAACGATTGAGGCTACACATTCCCAATCGATTCAGACGGAAATGCAACAGTTACAGTATTATTCACACCGTCCAGTAACACACGAGTGTTCCGCAGTAATCCCATTCCAATCGCCGGTTCCTCATCGCCACTGAGGATAATTTCGACAGGACGGACAACACCGCTCCATTCGATCCCGACCCGTCGGGAGCATTTCCTCGACGATACGCCCGTCACCGTACTGAACACGAGCCACATCGACAAGCTCTAGCCGGAATTGATCGAAATGATCGAAATGCAACGCCAACTCTCCGTCAAATCCACTATCGACTAACACGGTCAAGGCAGTCGACGCGTTTCCTACTCGCATCATAATCTCGATTTTGGGATGGAGTCCGTTTTCTATATTTCCGTGAATCACTGTTTCTTTTCCTTACTACCGCCGGAACGCGGCTTTGTAACCGATGCGAATTGTATAAAACACTGTATTGGGATAAACAGCACATGCTCGGTTAAGAGTATCAAAATGATTTTTTCCAATAAAATAGTCTTTGTTGTTGGGATTGATGATAATGTATTCGCCCCAATGCTTTCGTTCGAGTTCTTCACGGAGGGAGGCGTAGATGTCCCACGCCTTTTCGGAATGTTCGCGCATATCTTCGCAAGTAAGTAGTTGTTTAGTTGTAAGCATCATGGACATCTCCTTTCCAGGCACCTATCCGACGGGATGCGATCGTAGAACCCCGCTACGCGAGTACCCCGCTCCATCGGGGCTATGCGGCTCGCTTGTTTTATCCTCAGCTAACCAGCCAGTCCGATTCTCGGACGAGCACGACAGGCTCTACGAGGCGATTGTTCTCCTAACCGCACTACCAAAGTCAAGGTAAGCACATGATTGAAAAATCTCAGGTATTAAAAAAGCCGAGTAGAGAATCATTTCTCTCTCGGCTTTTAACCCCAATCTGACGATTGAGCAGAGGCACTATCCCCACCACTTTCGATGAAGCATCATGCACGGAGTTTTTGATAGAGGTAAATAATCGCAATACCAATCGCGCCCAACAAGACTAAAGTGACGACAAGCTGAAATGCCCACGCGACAATTGGCACGATAATCTTCAGGGCAAGCAGGGAAAGCCCCAATATAAATGCGAAGATAACGAGATTTCTGAGTAATTCCATCGCTTTGACTCCTTTGACATGACCCTACTGGTTTAGCTTGGCTTTGAGCCTGGCAAGTTCATCTTCAATCTCATTGTTTCGATTCAGTTCGGCAAACCTATCCTCTAAACTTAATTGGTGCAGTTCTCGAAGGGCTTCGACATTTATCTCCGCATCAAGGACACGATTTTGGATGCGGTCAAAAGCACTCAGAGCCGTTGAATCCGAAATCCCTGCTATTGTCTGCTGAATGATTCTTTCGGCCTCTGCCCTTTTTTGACGAGCGATGAGCAACGCCCGTTTGTGCTTCGCTTCTTCAATTTTTGATTCTAATGTTGCCAACCCATCTTTGAGTACAGCGATGCTTTCCTTCTGCGCTTCAAGCTGTTCACGAAAGCTTTCTGCCAAATCACTGAAAGATCGTTTTCGGCGAAGGGCTTCCTTGGCGCGTATATCATCGCCATTTTGGATAAACACAATGGCGCGCTTTTCCCACTTCTCGGAACTTTCCAGGTTCTCCCGATATTGCGCTTCGAGTTTATTCCCATCCCGAATCGCCCCAGCAACTTGAATCTTTGCCTCTTTGAGTTCTTGCTGCATATCCTCTAAAAGCTGCTCCAGGATTTTCTCCGGGTCTTCAACCCGATCGAGCAAATCGTTAATGTTCGATTTGAGTATTCGCTTGATTTTCTCAAAGATTGGCATGAGTGGTCACTCCCTCACAATTCTCACTGATTAGACCGTAAACCGTCCTAACGTGTCCTCATCTAAATCTTCCAGCAAGCCTTTCGATTGTTGTTTTTCAGCCTCTTGCAGATCGTTTTCGGAAAACCCATTTTCTTGAAGAATCGGTTCAGCCACATAGATGGGTGCCCCGAATCTTAATGCAAGGGCAATCGCATCGCTGGGTCGGGAATCAATTTCGAGTTTTTTACCCTTGACTTCCAGATTGATTTGCCCCAGGAATGTTCCGGCATCTCTCAGGGCGGGTACCAGGGAATGAACAAAAACGGAAGAAACTTTCGCATCAAGACGTTCAATGATATTTTTCATTAAATCGTGGGTCATTGGACGAGGGGGGGAAGACTCATCTTTGAGTTTCCACTGGATAGACATAGCTTCCGGTTGCCCAATCCAGATGGGTAGCATACGTTTCGGACTACCCTCTGTCTCTTTCAAAAAGAGAATTGGCATACCCGTACCGGCCTCAATAGAGATGAATGCAACCTCAACTTCAACCATGATGATTCCTCCTTAGTTGTTATTTATGTTAGGTTTGAAGTTTCGATTGGATTCGCCGATGACACGATTAATGCTACAAGAATATTGCCACTTAAAAGGACATCGACAAATCCACGCCTACTTTCCATCAGGGGCTGCAGGCCCTTTCCCCTGTATCTCGCCGTGTTTGAGCGGGGAAATGGGAATTGGCACACGCGCGAGTTTTTTAGAACCTATCCCAAAAATGGTAAGGGTGGTCGGGATGGTTCATCCCGATTCTGAATGCAAAATGACCTCTCACTAAAATTCCAGATGACAACACTTTGGAATATGGTATAGAGAGCCCCCGCCTGCGTCCGCACTCCGGGCGGCGTTTTTGCGCTACAAAGCCATCATGACGTAATCAAATTATTGACTCTTGTCACATCAAAGATCCGCACCGTCGAATCGTAATCGACGAGCATCACGGTATCCCCTTTTAAGGGGATATCATCGTTCTCACGGACACGGCAACTGACGGTCAATTCGCTTCCATTGAGCGCTTTGACACGAGCTGTCCCAAAGGTTGTTGTAATCCTACCGCTAATTACCCGACCCGTTAACCCAATGAGGTCAGCGTCGCGGATGGCAGGTTCACTTTCGGCGAAAATCTTTGAAAGCATCTGTGCAAGGTGACGTGTGCCAAAAACACGATTCAGAAAATCGTCCATAACTATCTCGTACACTCGGCCGTATCATGCGACATGCCTACTTGTCTCTCCACTCCTCTCCGTCCAGCCTTTGCACTTTATAGAAATGCGTTTGTGGGTTATAATCCCAAAGGAGCACCTTTTCTCCCTGCTTGATCCGCTCCTCCCCCTCGTCAACCTGACAAAATAGTGTTAAACGGAAAGGGACCGCTTCGCTCTGTGCCACACCGAACACGGTATTCACTTCCCCGCTTGTGACTTTTGCAACCGTTCCGACGAGATCGGCTCGACGAAGTTCATCGGCTTGGGAAGTGGGAAATACGAACGCGATGCCTTGTGATACAAGGCGGGTTATCATGCTGCTGAGGACAAAAGCGATAAAAGCGGAGATGAGAACGACCGGGAACACCGAAGAAAACAACAGGATGAACCAGTGGTTACAAGCGAAACCAATAAATCCCCAACAGAGAAGAAAGGTGACAAAAACCATCTGAGGGGGAATTTGCCCGGCATTCAGAAAGGTGAAGAATCGGTTCAATGGCGACCTTGATTGGGGTTGCGACAGGTGGTCAGCGACAATGATATCGAGATCACCGAACGAGGCATCCAGGCCGCTGATATCCAGGGCTGTCAACGTATGTAAAAGCTGATAGACCCATACCATGAAAACGGGCAGGAGGAATAATAAATTATACCAACGGCCAAGTTCAATGAGAAAATCTGACATGTTGATACCTCGAACGTAAAACGTGAAACGTAATGCGTGAAAAGAAAGAAAATGAGGAAGCTGGAAAATTGAAATTACTTCCCTCGGTTCTCATCTTCTATTTCCTGTTTTCGTACAATCTGCGAGGAAATCAGCTCCAAAGCGCGTTTCGCATCACGATGACTGACATTGTTGATCAGGTATTTATCTCCGTTGAATTTGTCAATTTCTAGGCAAGCTTGTCCAAAGACTCGGTGCTTCCAGCAACGGTCAAGCTTGACCGTTGCGATTTGAGAAAAGGGTAAGTTACACCGAACGTTGGCATAAGAGGCGCTGATAAAGCTACCAATGCTACGCTCATCCAACACCAACACTCGATGTAAAGTGATGATGACAAAGTCAGGAGTCAGGAGCTCAGATCTGCCGAGTAGGCACAACTGAACTTCCTCATTCGGAGTCAGTTGCAATTGGACACTCTCCTGAATTCGAGATGGCAGACGTTGAAATTCAGCCATCTTCCAAGACTCCTTAAAATTCTAGGGGCCAACTTAACTTTTCAGTCATTCGATGCAGCAGTGCCTTCTCAATTCTCAACAGCAATTTTTGTTTTCAACGCCACCAGATCTTTCTCAACCTTGTCTTTGCTCTCAAGTTCAAGAAATTTTCGCTCCAGGTCATCACCTTGTAACAACTCAGCTAATGCTTCAGCGTGCGCTTCCAGATACTGCACTCGCTCAACCATCCGATCGTAAGCATCGAAAGCGCTTGCGTCGCTCACAAGGTGAACAGATGGCGTCGGGCTTACAACGGGTTGTCGCTGTTCTTCCCTGCTTTCGGTTACTGTTAATTTTGGGGCAGAACGATAAGGCATTATATCTAGCTTAACTTCTAACGTTTTCAAACTCGCCTTGAGGGAATCAATCGCTTCCCGCTGTGTTGCAAGCTGTTCACGATATTGGTTGCCTCGCTTCATAAGCTCGCATTTACGGACGAGTGCGCGTCGTGCCAAATCCTCCTCACCTTTTTTCAAGGCGAAAACCGCTTTCTCTTCCCACCTTGTCGCTTCCGCTTCAGTCTCGTCGAGTTTACGTTCCATCAGCTTGAGATCGGTAATCGCGTGAGCGACGAAGGATTTCACGCTACGAATATCTTGACGCATCTCTTCCAGGGCGAGCAGCCGGGTTTTACGTGTATCTTCAGCCTTCGCTAAGAGATCGTTTACATGAGCTCTAACGATAAGTTTTGCTCGGTCTACAGTTTGCATTATCTGGGTCCTCCTTGTAACATTGTTGTATATCATCACAGTTTAACGGGATACGTGATAGGTTACAAGGATTTTGCCATTTGTGGAAAGCTGCACAACACTGTAATTATGCTACGGCGTACTCAGTCCTAAAAGCCGATAGGTGCCGGCATTCGGGGCACCCATCGACTTTTAGGGCAATTTGATGGAGGTGGCGGGAATCGAACCCGCGTCCGAAAGCATTTCAATAAAGGCTACTCCATGCTCAGCATAAGTTTTAGGGGTTCGCTCGCGGCGACTCCCTTATGCTAGATTCGCTTTGAGCTATCTCAAGTTTGGTCTCGCAACCTGCCCCTTGAGCACAAGCAAGCGCACAGCCCGTATGTTGACGCTCAGTTTACCCCACGGGCGACAGGTCTACTGAACGAAGCGGCTTATTAGGCCGCTAGAGCCAATTCTTCGTAATCGGCAGTTATGTTTGTTCCGCCAATTTAACGAGGCATGCGGAGTCCTCGGCATGCAACCTTTATCTCATCTACTCCCGTCGAAACCTTTTCACCCCCATATTCCAGAAAGCCGGAAAACCGGAAAGCGTATTCTCCAGATGTGTCCCACGATTATTCTTCCTTGCTCACGGCTAATTCCATCACCGCGTAAAGGGCGCCAAAGACGTTCTCCAACTCGTCAATTTTCGTGCGTGTCTGATTTCTTGTCCATACCTTGCCTTCAAGTTTTCCAAAGTGCCACACTTCGGCATCCGTGACAATGCCATAGACGGTCTGCTGGGCGTTGTTATTTAATTTTTGTGCCGCCACTAATTCCGCCAAACACTGTCCCCACCCCTTTGTAAAATCGTTCTGCTTCGCTTCTGCGACAAGCACCAGGGGACGTCCTAAGACATTCTTGCCAAGTTCTGACCGTTTAGCGATGATGTAATCTGGCGTTCCTGACAAGATACTATCGGCAGCTATCGATTTGTGGCTCCACAGGGAATACCGGTCAACATATTTCTTGCAAACTTCCCTTAAGATAGGATAAATGACATTTTCGCACCTGGAGGCCTCTGACGAAAAAATATCAAAATAGGCGTTATTGAACGCAAATTCTTGAACAAAGTGTTCCGGGGAGGACACGGGCGTGATGACGAGAAAGTCTTCTTCAACATATTTAATCTGGTAGGCTTTCTGAACTTCATCCGGTGATTGAAAATCCGTAAATGCCATCGTGTAATAACACCTCCATTGTCTACCTAACGCCCCAAGTTCAGTTGCCCGCTGCACGGACGAGCACGGCGGGGGTTTGCCGAAAAACGTCCGACAAACCAAAACCCGTCGCAACCCAACAAACATTTAAAACCGCATCTCCCGCCGTCACCCCGATAAATCGGGACTAAGAAGACTGCAACGACTGGTTAGGCAAAGTCGATCGGTGCTCATCCAATCATTCCGACGTAGCGTATGCCGCAAACGTTTGAAGCACGATCTTGTACTCTTGGACCACAAATGTATCGGTGCCGACTTGAGTGGATGTTGACATGTCGAAACTCCTTTCTATCAATGAGTGAATTTAAGGCGACTTCACAACGCCACCTAACGAAAAAGTTCAGTTGTCCGCTGCACGGACGAGCACGGCGGGAGTTTTGCCAAAAACCGTTCGACAAACCAAAAACCGCCATTTGCCAATTGATGATCAAAAAACCAAAGAGCCCCGCCGTCAACTGCAACGGCTTGTTAGGATCATACAACCGTAATTTTTGAAAGGCATTATATCGCTTGCTTATTTTGCCTCTTGTAGTCGTTCAGCCAGCCATAGATTAACCAATGTTTCGGGTAAAACACCTTGAGTGCGTGCCTGAGTTTCAATATGTTCATACACCTCTGGCGTAAGTGTTACCCGCCGTCTACGTTTCGCTCGCACCTCAAATTCAACCTCATGGGTCTGCTCCCAATAATCAGCCAAACTGTGTGTATCCCAAAAGTCAGCTATTTCCTCTAGCGTTTGTGCTTTTGAGATACTGGTGACTTGTGCATCTTTACTTTCTTTCATACCTTCTTCGCTCCTTTTTATCCATGTCTTGTGCACTCAAAATCAGTGCAACATTGTTCGGTTTGTGAATGAAGAACACAATCAGGTATCGTCTGGCATCCGTCTGTCCACTAGCGGAGTACACATTTTCCCCTCCTCTATACCCCAATTCGACAAAACGGTATCGCGGACGGTTGGAGAAGACTTCCTCAACTTCATCTTGTGTGACATGATGCTTCGCCGCCAGTTTATCCAAGATGTCAGGAAGCCAGATAAAATCATCAATGTACATAGATGAATGCCTCCGCGTTTTTCTTGCCGCCTAACGACAAAAGTTCAATTGTCCGCTGCACGGACGAGCACGGCGGGGGTGTTCCGAAACACGTTCGACAAACCAAAACCCGTCGCAAAGTAAGAAAGATTAACAAAACCCACAGTTCCCCGCCGTCAACGGCAACGCCTGGTTAGGCAAAAGTGCGTTGGGTTTTGTGCCTCAACCCAACCTACGAAGTAGCACTTTGCCCCGGATCCTTGGCTCTTTTTCACCGACGCGCCGTCATTGACCGCCGACGATGACCAAGAGCGTTGCGGGAACGAGAGGGCACCCAACCACTGGTTAAGCGCAAGGAACCACTTGGCCTTAGTCTACAGTGCCCGATCCATAACACCCCGGACAGGGTCGAATTCCTGAACCGTTACAAGTTGGACATAGAATACTGTTTCCTGTCCAATAACCCGGTTTGGGTACCCAGGCCTTGTGAGGTTGTCCAACCGCCGACCCTGGGATTACCGTTTATACGTTTCACCGATTCCGCTCTTTCAGATAGGACTGAATCGCGCGTTCATCCGCCGCTTTCTGCATGTCTTCGCGCCGATCATACTCATGTTTACCTCGCGCCAAGGCAATCTCCAGCTTGACCTTGCCTTCGCTGAAATACGCCTTCGTTGGGACAAGTGTCATGCCAGAGGGGCGGGTTTTCGCCTCAATCTTATTAATCTCTCGGCGATGCAATAACAACTTGCGGCGGCGCTTGGGCTCGTGGTTTTCACGATTCCCATGTTCGTAAGGGTTGATATGGGCATCAATTAAGAAAACCTCGCCATCCTGAATACGCGCATAACTATCTGTCAGGTTCATAAGCCCGGCGCGTATCGATTTAACCTCTGTTCCTTGCAGCGCGATTCCAGCCTCGTAACGCTCCCCCAGGTGATAGTCGTACCGGGCTTTTCGGTTGACCGCAATGGTTTTAATTGGTGAATCGGCCTTGGCATTTTTCATGACAATGGAATTATAGCACAAACCGGGCAATGAATCAAGAGCAAAAATATCAGGGTAGGGTCATTTATTTTTTATTTTGGCGTTTTGGCTAGACATGGCGATTGTTCTGTGCTAAACTAACACCGTTGCTGAATGAAAAGACGGCATGATGATTCAAGATGCGGAGCCTGTCCCGATCTGTCCGGGATTCAGGATGCAAGATGCAAAAGCGTTATTTGTGACCGTCCGCAGCATATAACCCGGAGGTAACAATGACCGACAAACTACGAGTGGGCATGATTGGCACAGTTTCCGCCTTCAACGATCATTTTGGGCATGCGATCGCTGCCATTCCTGAGATGGAAGGTGTGGCAGCCGCAACACTGGGGCGGAGCAAAAACTATATTCAGTATTCGTTGATGGATTCAGCCGAGAACTACGCTCGCAAGTATAAACTTAAACTCTACGAGGATGCCTGGGAGATGGTGGAGCGCGAAGGGCTACAAGCGGTCTACCTCACAACGGAAGACCACCTGCTGGCTCAATATGCGATTCAGTCTGCCAAACGCGGACTACACGTTTTTATGCACAAGCCGTGGGCGACGAATCTGGAGGACGCAGATGCCGTGATTGCCGCGGCGGGTGCGAATCACGTCGTCATCCTTCCGAACCTGCCCCGGCGATTCACCGCAACGCATGTCTACGCCCAACTACTGGTACAAGCTGGTGTCATCGGAAAGCCGTTGATGATGCACACGAGTCATTCTCATCACCTGAAATTCGGGCCCTGGAAAAGTGATCCGTTGAAAGCAGGTGGTGCCGAGTTTGAGGTCGGATTCTACGACTGTGACACGCACCGGATGCTCATGGGCACAGAACCTGTCAAGGTCTACTGCGTATCCGCGAATTTGCAACATACAGGTGTGCCGTTTGTAGACAACCTGAAAGCGACGGTTACTTACGATAACGGTGGTTTCGGATCCTTGAGCATGTATTTCGGCACGGACTTCCAATTTATCCGCGGCGAATGCGTCGAACTGGTCGGCGAAGATGGGGCAATTCGGATTATCGGCAATCAGGTAATTATCGCCACACGGGAGGGCGACAGAACGATCGAACCACCACCGATGGTGATGAACACGGAAGACATCCGAAACTGGGTCCATGCGTGTTTAGGGGTGGCTGAATCGAAAACATCGCTGGAAGAAGGCAGAAAAACGTTGCAATTCTGCATGGCGTTGCGGGCTTCCTCCCGTTTGGGAGAGCCGGTGACGTTGCCGCTAGATGATCAGCCGGAGGTGCGGAAGGCAGCTCGCCCGTATGAATTAAGCGATTTTGGAAAGATGCCAGAACCGCCGATTGCGGCGGGGGTGAAGGCTTAACCTGCTTCTGTCATTTTGCTAATATGCTTAATCGCAAAGTAGGTAAATAAGTTGAGAGGTGGTCATAATTATCCGGCGATTGGGTTGTAGCTCAAGATTCTATCTTGGCCCCTGGCACCAGGGCCAAGATAGAATCTTAGGCTACGACTGCCTCCCCTGGGAATTATGACCAAGCCTCAATAAGTTCGGATTACCCCGACCTCTGATCGGGGCGTCCTGGTGTGCGCATGTTCTCACCTTAGTACTACTTTGTCAATTAGCGGTTGGCCATTCGTGAGTGGTGAGTGGTGAGTGGTAGAGTGGTAGAGTGGTGAGTGGTAGAGTGGTAGAGTGGCAGAATGGTCATGACCTGTTACCACTTACTCCTCACTCTATAATACTCCTCACCACTCACCACTCACTCCTCACCACTCACCCATCGCCAACGGCTTTGTTGTAAATGACAAAGTAGTGTTAGACACTTTAGCACACTTTAGCACACTTTACTTATCTCCGTCTCTTACCTCTTGCAAAAGTGACAAGTTTATGTTATTCTATCGTCAATTACGCCTTCGTATAAAATCTGGGAGGCAGCAAATGGATAAAATCAATGCCACGAAAAACAAGAAAACCGAAATTCTTACACAGATCTCTTTACGCCGTTGGTATCAGTGGTATCACATTAACAAGTTATGCCACTTCAATCGACCCCCAATGGATTGAAATCACACAACATGAGATAACGATGGCGAATCTTCCGCAATCGTTCCACGGGTTTTCAATTGTTCAACTCACTGACCTGCATCATAGCTCGATTGTCACTCTGGATTACCTTCAAGCCTGCATAAAGCAAGTGGTGCGTTTACAACCGGATCTGGTTGTACTTACAGGCGATTACATTACTCGCCAGGAAAGCTATGCAGAACCTCTGGCGCAGGCGATTCGCAGCGTTATTGTCGAGGCAGGCATCCCCGTGTACGCCGTGCTCGGCAACCATGACCACTGGAACAGCAAATTGCGGAATCGGTGGAAAGGCGATGGATACGAAGTCTTCAATGCGTTGACCAATGCAGGGATTAACGTGTTGATGAACGAATCTGTTCCGTTGCGACGCGGACGGGAGCGCTTATGGCTCATGGGCTGTGATGACTTTCTGTCAGGGTATTTTGACCTGGACCTCGCATTGGAATCCGTCCCCCCCGCTGAACCGCGCATCCTCTTAATGCACAATCCCCATCCGATTGAATCAATCGCTCACCACCGATTTGAACTGGTCTTATCCGGCCATACCCATGGCGGGCAGATTGCTTTGCCGTTTGTTCCATCAAAGATTGGGCATAAATATCTTTCTGGTCTCTACCATGTTGGTGAATCAAGGCTGTACGTCTGTCGGGGGGTTGGTGTCATTGGGGTTCCAATCCGATTTATGACCTTACCGGAGATTGCGTACTTTCGGCTTGTCCGTCCTTCCGTTAATCTATTAACCAATGGTGCTAAATACAAAACTCAACGCCCACAAGAGGCTGGCAAGAGTAAGGAGTAATCAATGAAAGCAATACAACCCGCAGAACGTCTTATTTTCCCTTTGGATGTGTCTAGCGTCGATGAGGCAAAACACTTTGTTGAGGTACTTGATGGTGTCGTTTCTTTTTTCAAAATCGGCATCGAACTTCAGATGGTAACCGGATTAGAATTTATCCACGAACTGATTGATAAAAGGAAAAAGGTGTTTTTGGATTATAAGTATTTCGATGTTGCCGAAACCGTTAAGCGAGCGGTGGGCCGCGTCGCTGATATTGGTGTAAACTTTCTCACGGTTCATGGCGGGGGTCAAACGATCCGGGCAGCCGTAGAAGGACGCGGGAAAAGCGAGTTGAAAATTCTTTCGGTAACTTTACTGACCAGCCTTGATGCACACGACATTCGCGAGATGGGATACGAATGTTCCATTGAAGAATTAGTTTTACATCGAACAAAGGTAGCTATGGAAGCTGGGTGTGATGGTGTAATTACTTCTGGTTTAGAAGCGCGAGCTATTAGAAAATTGGCGCAGGATAGACTTATTATTGTAACGCCCGGTATCCGACCACAGGAAATGATAGGAACAGACGACCAGAAGCGGGCGGTGACACCGACAGAAGCTATTCAAGCTGGGGCAGATTATCTCGTTGTGGGTCGTCCAATCAGACGATCACATAACCCTCGTAGGGCAGCAGAGGAAGTAATTGCCGAAATAGAGCAAGCTCTCAAAACCTGCAGTGACAAAACCTGACCAGGTTTGAAATCAAACTCCCATCAGAACGAATTAAAACTGAAAGCCTGATAAGCTGAATATTTCTTATCTGGTTTTTTAGGCGGGATACATTTATTGGCAGATAGTTTATCTTTGAAGGCAGAATAATATTAAAACTTACTGATGACTAGGGCGTGTTGACGAACTCACCCACCGATTGAGACGTAGCCTCAGCCCCTTGTGGGCGTTTGGAGGACCGTGACGCCCACGAGGGGCTAGACTACAACTGCACTTTCCCGAGTTCGTCAACACAGCCTAGAAAGGAATAAAAGCGATGGAAAACCTTATAACCGTTCTCAAGCAGAAAGCCAATAACCTACGGATTCACTCAATCGTATCGACATCTGAAGCAGGTTCAGGTCACCCAACGACATGTATGTCATCGGCGGATATTGTCTCCGCCCTCTTTTTCCATGTCATGCGTTATGACCCGAAAAACTCGCACCATCCCAATAACGATCGGTTCATTCTATCCAAGGGGCACGCCGCACCCATACTCTATGCGGCTTGGGCAGAAGCGGGTATCATTTCAGCAGATGACCTGCTCACGTTGCGTCGGATTGACAGCGACCTTGAGGGACACCCGACCCCCCGCCTGAAGTGGGTTGATGTCGCGACAGGCTCGCTGGGCCAAGGCTTGTCGATTGGCGTTGGGATGGCACTTAACGGCAAATATCTGGACCAATCCGATTATCGTGTCTATGTCCTGTTGGGCGATGGGGAAACGGCTGAAGGGGGAGTCTGGGAAGCGGCCGCACTCGCTTCACACTACAAACTCAATAATCTCATCGGCATCGTCGATGTCAACAGTCTCGGGCAAAGCCAGCGAACAATGTACGGGGCTGACATTGATTCTTACTGCCGACGCTTTGAAGCATTTGGTTGGAACACGATAGGGATTGATGGACATAATTTCAATGACATCCTGTCTGCGCTGGATAAAGCCAAAACGACTGCGGAGCAGCCGACGATGATCGTTGCCAGAACCTTCAAAGGCAAGGGCGTCTCTTTCGTCGAAGACAAGGATGGCTGGCACGGCAAGCCGATTCCCAAGGGTGAACAACTGGATGCCGCGCTGAAGGAGCTGGGTCCCTTGAGCCCAAATGGGAACTTTCAGATGGAACACTCACGGGACGGAGTTGAAATCCCACCGCCTCCGCGCCCTGTCGCTCAACTGAAAATCCGTGAAATCGCACCGCCGGATTATCAGATTGGCCAAGAAGTAGCAACCCGTAGCGGATATGGAGCGGGCCTGGCCAAGTTGGGCGATGTGAACCCGTTCGTGGTGGCGCTGGATGGGGACGTCAAAAATTCCACTTATGCCGAACAGTTCATGGCAAAACATGGGGCGCGTTATTTTGAAATGTTCATCGCTGAACAGAACCTCGTCGGGGCAGGGGTTGGATTATCGAAGTGCGGGAAGATTCCATTTGTTTCCACCTTTGCCGCGTTCCTCGCCCGTGCTTATGACCACATCCGCATGTCCGCGATCTCCCGTGCGAATATCAAGTATGTGGGTTCACATTGCGGCGTCTCAATTGGCGAAGATGGCCCCTCTCAAATGGGATTAGAGGATGTGGCGATGTTCCGTGCAATCCCCGAATCGGTGGTCCTTTACCCGAGTGATGCGGTTGCTGCGGAGCGTTTAGTCGCCGAGGCGGCAGCGCATGAAGGCATCGTTTACATTCGCACGTCACGCCCCAAGACCCCTGTCCTCTACTCGAACGATGAGCGTTTCCCGATCGGCGGAAGCAAGGTCGTTCGCTCCAGCGACAGTGACCGGGTGACAGTCATCGCAGCAGGCGTTACCCTCCACGAGGCATTGAAGGCGTATGCGCAACTCAAATCGGAGGGCATCTCTATCCGCGTCATTGATCTCTATTCTGTCAAGCCTGTTGACACGGAAACGCTCCTTCGCGCAGCCGCAGCGACCCACAATACATTGCTCACGGTTGAAGACCACTATCCCGAAGGCGGGCTTGGTGAGGCTGTCCTCGAAGCGGTGGCTTCCAAAGGCATCAAGGTTCACAAACTGGCCGTCAACGGCCTCCCTCGGTCAGGTAAGCCGGACGAACTCATGGAGGCATACGGGATTAGTGCGGCGTGCATTGTGCGCAAAGTGAAGGAGTTAGGTGGTTAGGCGGTTCGGAAAAACAGTAGACAGTCAGCAGTAGACAGTCAGTGGTGAATACCAACACCGTCTACTGTCTACTATCTACTTCTTCACCAACCATCAAACCACCGAACCACCCACTTTCTCAAGGGCTGCGCGAAACTCCGTCAACCCAACAGGCTTGCTCAAAATCATGTCCACGCCTGCTGGTTTCTCATCAACGGCGTTCATCAGGTCGCCAAAACCTGTCAGCATGATGATGGGCACCTTCGGCATAATCTCTTTGATGGCGGCTGCCAGTTGATCGCCACCCATTTCGGGCATCGCCCGATCCGTCACCACGACATCGAACTGGCTCGTCCGGAACTTTTCCAGCCCCTCTGTGCCGTTGGTTGCGACCTCGGCGGTATGCCCATAGCTGGTCAGATAGGTGGTTAACATCTGGCGTATCATCGGTTCGTCCTCTACGACGAGGACACGCAGAGAACGCGAGGGCGGCTTCACCCCGCTTCGCTGCCCGGTAGCGGCCTGTCGAGCGGAGCGCAATTCTGCGTCAGGGGCATGTTCCGTCTGGATGGGCAAGCGAATGCGGAACGTTGACCCGGCACCGAGCTCGCTCTCAACGTCAATGGTTCCTTCATGTCGCTGGAGAATGCCGTAAACCAACGCGAGCCCAAAGCCTGAACCATGCTCCCCCTTCGTAGAAAAAAATGGTTCCAGGCAACGCTGGCGAACTTCCTCGGTCATGCCCACACCGGTATCGCTGACTTCAAGGAGAACAATCCCCCCTTCCCCCCTTTTCAAAGGGGGGTAGGGGGGATTGTCAATGCGTGTGCGAATGGTTATGGTCCCACCCTTTGGCATCGCATCCACGGCATTGAAAATCAGGTTCGTCAACGCGTCACGTAAATCCGATTCGCTGCCCGCGATCGCTGGAACCGGTTGCAAGTCGGCCTCCATACGAATTGGGATACCTTGCCCCTGCGTCTGGTCTTTCCACCTGGGCTGCGTGAGCATGATAGTTTCCTTAACCAGTTGGTTGAGGTCGACGGGTCGGAAGGTATCACCTTTGCCGCGAACCCGGTAAAATTCGCGCAAACGATGGACAGCGCTCGCGGCACCCTGGGCAGCGGTTCTCATCATTTGCAAGAACCGTGTTGTTTTCTCTCGGTCCTCCAAGTTTTCAGGACGATTGAGTAACAGTTCAGTGAAACCCAAAATTGGCGTCAGGGCGTTGTTAAAGTCGTGAGCAATGCCGCTTGCCATTTGTCCAATGGCGCGAAGGCGTTCCTGTTGAACGTTTTGCTTCTGTGTCGCCTGGAGTTCAGCGAGCGTATCCTCCAGGTGGAGATTGGCCTCCTGAAGGGCTTTTTCAGCCTGAAGCCGCGCCGTGATTTCCGCTTGAAGTTGTTCATTGGTCGAAATCATCTCCGTTGTCCGTTCCTCAAGGGTCTTATACTGCTGGGCGTTCTTAATCGCAATGGCGATGTATTCTGCCAGCATGCTGATGAGTTCTAACTCAACAGCATCAATCTTTTGTCGACTCGAGCGATTATCCAGGTGCATCAGCCCCACTAGCTTTTCATCAACAATGATTGGGCATGAGAGCCCATCCCCGATCTCTTTTTGATGGGTCAATTCGATCGCTGATGGCGCAGCACTTAACGGTAATCGCTGATCGCTTGCGTCCTGAATATCTCCCAAAGCATCATTTTTCCAAACCCCGTCTAGTGTCTGTTCCCTCTCGTTCCGAAGAAAGAAAATTATGTTGTCATAACCGAGCCCATTTTGAATTTGGTCTATCACAGATCTCAGCACCTCACGAGGATCTAGATTCTTTAACACCGCCTTCGATATGGTTTGAACAATGCGCAACGCCATCGCTTTTGAATTCAATTCTGTGCCCTTCGGCACCGACAACTCATTCAGTCTCTGATTTTCTGTGCTTAAATTTCGCAACTGTTCCATCAGATCCTTGACCTGTTGGATGGAATCGTCGCCACTCGGCTTCCGAGATTGGTGATCCAACGCTTTTTGAACCGCGGTTTCCGCCTCGTTCTTGCTAAACGGCTTGGTCAGATAATCTATAGCCTCAGACTGCCAAGCCTCTTGAACTGTCGCAAAAGAGGCGTAGCCCGTTACCATAATCACTTCAATCGTTGATGAAATCTCTTTAATCTTTTTTAAGATCTCGATGCCGTTCATCTGCGGCATTCGGATGTCTGAAATCACGACATCAACGGGATGAGACGACAAGTATTCCAGGGCTTTGATTGGATCATCTTCAACGATGACATCATACTTATTCTTAAAGATCATCCGGAGCGATTCCCGAGGTCCAATTTCATCATCTATGACCATCACTTTTGCCTTGCCAGAGTTCATAATCAATATCTCCTTGCGTGATACTAGGGCGTGTTGACGAACTGTTTCGCAATCTAACTGTAGCCCAAGATTCTATCTTGGTTGGGGACGAGGTGCCAAGTTAGAAACTTGGGCTACGAGCGCATTTGCCCGAGTTCGTCAACACGCCCTAATGTGTAAAAACATGACGCGATTACCTGGACCTTGTTAAATTAGACGGACGATCACCCCCTGGATCTCTTCGCTTTGCTCAATGCAAGTTCTGAACACAGTGAAGAATCTGAGCGTAACAAAGGGATTGAATCTCGGGTTGAATTTAACAAAGTCAAATTATTCCTACTGTTTCCTGAAATGGGGTCAAACGTATTAACCCGATTTCGCACCGGCGTTTTCCCTCACTTTCGTGAGATTGCGTCGGTCGTTTCGCTCTCCGATTGACGTTGTGGTTCAAACGGAAGATGAGGTGGTTGGGTTGTTGGGTTGTTGGGTTGTTGGTGAAGAAGTCTTGACTAACCACCTAACCACCTAACCACCCAACCCCCTATTTCCCTCCCACAAGCGTTTCTGGAGTCCTGCCCGAAACAGTCGCGGAGTTGCCTCCGCTTTCCAAACGGGCGTTGAACCTGAAAAGCAAGATGGACTTGACCCGTTCCTTTGGCGTGTAAAGGGTGATTTCTGGGTCACCAAACCTTGCCCTCAAGTTTTGTGCGGCAACCCGGTCAGCATGGTCTGCGTGTCCGCAATGGGTACACTGAAACGCATCCCCTCGCCGGTTGTCTTTGTGGACAAACCAGCAAGAGGGACACGTTTGCGAGCTATACGCCGGGTTGACCTGCTCTCGACGGGAACCTCCCGCCGACGCCTTAAACTCAACTCGTTCTTTTAAGATGCGGCGAGTCCACATTGACACACGCCGCGACAGTTTTTTGCTTTTGGCTTTGCCCCGAATGTCCAATTTTTCAGTCACGATGACTTGGGGCTGGCGTTTTTTCATCACTTCATGAATTGCGGTGTTAATCTGTCGTGCCAGTTCGGCTCGTTGCTTACGCCGCTTATGGCGCAGTTTCTTTGTCCCAAGGTTCTTCTTTCGGATACGTCTGGCTTTGGCCACTTCTCCTCGACTTGCCGCTGCTTTGGCGATTTGGTACAGTTTATTGCGGGCTTTTCCTTTTTGATTCAAGTCATCGGAAATGGCTCCCAGTGTTTTGCCAAAACCCTCTCCATAGCGGTTGCCACACTCATCGGTAAACACTTCGCTGATGCCGGCATCTAAGGCACATGGAACACCGGTCAGTGTCGGCACAGATGAAACTTCCGCTGTGTAGTGGATTTCAACACGCTGATGTGAAGGCTCTAATACCAGCCGTATGTTGCCGCAAATAGGGGTGTTGCCGCAGAGAGGAATCACAATCCGTTTTCCTTTTTGCAGAGACATGACCTTGATATACTGCGTGCTGTCTTCTTGAAAGACCGTATACATATTTGCGTCCAAGCACATGGAACGGGCAATTTTCACGCGTGGTCGCCTCCCACGATGACGACGTATCACCCGTCTCTCGAAATTGCGGATAGTTCTCTGTTGTTGAGGGGTAATCTTTAAGTGAGCCGGGACTGGGGCCAGGCTGGCACAGAGTTGTGCCACTCTTGGCGGGGAGGAAAGCAACCAGTAGGCGTACCGCTTCATGGGTTCGCTCCACTGGGTTTTCTGGGCAATCCGAGGATGCAAGTCGGCGGCGATTTGACTCCACTGCTTGCTGGTGGTTTCGATTGCGTCTTTGAGGGCGAGTTTCCAAGAGCGCGCTTGTAAGCCAAAAGGACTTCTGTAGCCCTCCTTGACGAGGAGATCCCTTCTTTCTCTATCGCTGGCGCAACCAGCAAAAGAGGCGTCAGTCCCAAAAAACAGAAGATGGGCATCTTTTTCATCAGCATAACTTTGTACGAGCTCTATGAGGCGTTTCCACTTCTCACAATTGAGTTTTCGGCTGACACGACGAATCGTTCTCATCGAGGGGTTTCTCCTGGGCAAGTTGAGTAATTTGCTTCTTGTACTTCCGTAGACCATATAGACGAGATGAAAAACAATGGATAATGCTCAACAGGTCTTGGGTCATTTCGGCTTCTGGAGACAAAGTTTCTGCGTTCATGACAATGAGATTGCAACCATGATTATGGCAAAATTTCAAAAACCATTCGTAACCAAAACGGACGAATCGATCTTTGTGGGCAATCACAATCTCAGACACTTCTCCGCGTTCAACCATTTCCATCAGCCGGACAAAGTGTTTCCGCTCATAATTGAGCCCGCTTCCAATGTCTTCCATCCACAAGCCCACGGGTTTGCCGGTGGCTATACAAAATTGCTCAAGGGCTGCCTTTTGATTCGCAAGGTCCCCCTTTTGCCCGGTGCTAGACACACGACACCCGTGCATTCCGTAGCATGTGAATCTCCTTTTTCTTTGAGAACCGTGAAAGGAATCCCTGCCTCTTTCAGTTTCTCAATTTGCTCATCAAAGAAGATATATGTTGGGGGATTTACAGGCAAAACGGCTCGGACGATTCCATGTTGTAAAAGCATCCCGAAAGCTTTGGCATCCCATTCCTTCTGAATTTGAATTTTCTGTATTCTTTATCCTCCTCTTTACTGTTCAGTAAGTACCTCAGATAATTGGACTGTGTTAAATTAACCCACGTTCGGACCTATTACAGAGATCCATCGTAGCCTAGCCCCTCGTGGGCGTTCCGTATAGCAGACGGGGACAAGCCCCTAGACTACAAGCGAATTCCCTCATTCATAGGTCCAAACGTTTTAGTAATTACTCGTAGGGGTAGGAATGAGTATCTGAAAAGCGATTTTGTCTTCAGCCAATGGTTTTGCCTCCAGACGCCCCCCGTGATCTTCGACGATTCTTTGACTGACCCACAATCCGAGATCTGTTCCGTTCGTGTGTGATTCTGAAAACGGGCTGAAGAGGTGAGTTAAACATTCAGGTGGAACACGCTTACTATCACCCCTCATTTCAATTTCTATGTAGGGTGTTCCCCGTGTGCCCATTCCCCTTTCTCCCCCCTTCCGAAGGGGGGACAACGGGGGGGCATTTGAATTGAGGAGGTTGAGGCGAATTGCCACTTTAGCGGGCGAGTCGGCACCCCGGACGAGAAATCTCATGAGATACAGAAATCCCTTTGTCATTCTCACTTTGTCATATCTCATGGAGGGAATTTGAGCCTGGCACTTTAAGGAGACCTCCACACTTTTATCTGGGTTCTCAGCTTTTAATATGCCCATACATTCGTTTAAAAGCGCCTCAAGATTGCCCACCTCAAACCGGGGCGGTTCGGTGTTCGCGAAAGAGACCATTTTTTCAACCAGTTCATCCAATCGTTTGACATCGTTTAGGATAATTGGGGCGAAATGGTCCCGAAATTCCGTATCCTCAAATTGCGAGGGTAACAACTCCACGAAGGTATGAATGGAGACTAACGGATTTTTAATTTCATGCGCCATGGTTGCCATGATTCCATTGAAGAGATCCAGCTCTGTAGAACGTCTTTTCTCTTGCTCCAACTGCTTTCGCTGAGAAACATCCTCAAAGACCATGACACTGCCACAGACTGTCCCCTGCTCATCTTCGATCTGATAGGTGCTGACCTCCAAAGGGAGCTTGCCCAATGCTAATTGTTTCTCTACCTTCTGATACGTTTTGCCATGTTTGAGGGTTTCAAAAAGGAGATCGCCCAAAGGGGATGGCAAAGCCCTCAAGTCTTTGTTGAGGACTTGATCGATGGGAATCTTTAGAATTTCCGCCGCTCTCGGGTTGTAGATGGTCACCCTTTCATCGGGGTTGATCGTGATGACACCACTGCTCATGTGGCGAAGAATGTTGTCAAGGTATGTATTCTGATATTGAATCTGGTGATACAATCCGATATCCTGAATGGAAACCGCCACATGGCTGGCGAGGATGAAGAGGGTCTCCAGTTCAAAATGGGTGTAAGGCACCCCAGTGACACGAGGGCCGATACTTAAAATTCCCATCAACTTCCCTCTCGCTAACAGCGGGATGCTGGCAACAGCTTGTAACATTTCAAGTTCGGAGTTAATTTGTCGGAAACTGGGGTTGAATACCATCAATTCGGCCTCGGATTTGGTGATTAATCTCCCCTCTTTGATCATCCAGCTTGGCAAGGCATCGTCGGCTCTGAGTTTAATGCTGGAAGCGATTTTAGGCAGAAGTCCTCGCTGTGCCTTATTAATTCGATATTCGCCTGACGCACTATCATAGATGGCCAAAGAGACTCGATTGAGCTTCAACATCTCGGCGACAATTTCCAAAAAGAGATTTATCAACTTGTCCAAATCAAAACTGGTGCTCAACGCCTTAGCCATCGCTGTGAGAATAGGAGAGACACGACGTTCTGGAGATGCGACTGATGAAACCTGAGAAGTCGCATTGGCTACAACATGATTCTGCCCGTTTGCGGCACCTTTTTTCAAATAAGCAAGCTCTTGTAAAAGGTGCTGCTTTTCAAAAGCGTTGTTAATCACTTTTTTTGCTTCGGTCAGCAGAATTGGCTTTCGGATAAAAAAGTCGAAAACCTGCTGATTATCGAATCCAGAATCTGATAAATCGGGTTCTGCGTTTTCCGATCCTTCCAGGGTGACATTATTGAGCATACATATCACCAAACTGCTTGGCTTGTACGACTTCAGTTTACTCGCTGTTTTCAAAACCTCATCGTTTAGAACCATTGGATCGATAAACGCGAGGTCTACACCGACGTTTCGGACGAGCTCCAATGCCTCCTCATCTGAATTGGCTGTGAACACCGAGCACTCATCCGGCAAGCTACTCCGGAGCTTATCAATCGATTCCTTTCGATCGCTGATGATCAAGACGGTTCTCATCAAATCTTTTCTCCTCAATTCAGGTATCAGGTTTAGGTATACCAATTTGCAATCTAAAAAGTAACGATTGCTCCCGATGGATTGCCAAATCCATCGGATGTGGGCTTGGATTTGGCAATCCAAGCCGAGCAGACAGATTACTTTCTGAAACGCAATTTGGTATTATACCGATTTAGGTCCCGCTTTGCCGGGATTCCGCTTTGCGGAAATTGAAATTGCCCATCAGGAAAAAAAGTAAAAGTATCTCGTCAATGTCACATTTCTCTGTAGCCCAAGGTTTCGACAAGCTCAACCCGGCGGATTCTATCTTGGTTCCCGCGGATGATCTCCTCGGTTGGCCAACTTAGAAAGTTGGGCTACGACGAGATCTCATTTCTAATGTGACATTGGCGAAGTATTGCTCATTTACAAATTTCTGGCTCAAAGATGAAGTCGTTGCCAAAAATATCCATCGTCAAATTAGAACTGGTGTAGATGTGAAATTGGACGATTTCTCCGGTTTTTAATTCCTTCTTTACAGTATTTAACTCGGATGAATTCTCTATAAGGTCAAAGTCATAGATGATTTGTTTATTAATCGAATCCAACTCTCCCTCAAATCTCAACTGACGGACGCCTGTAAGTCTCAGATTGGCGTTGCGGTAAATTGGCTTAAACACTCCCCCCGATTCTTCGATCAGATTCACAATATATTCTAGGTTAAAATTCACCTGTGAGTCTACAAAGTCCAGGGTGATTGAATTCAAAATGGCATCATGAATGTCTAAGAAGTCTAACGCCTCCTTCCCTTCTTCCCTTCCTTCCTTTTCTTCCACTCTTCCATCCTTCCTTTCCTTCCAATGTGATAAAACACGTTCCATCATTCACGATAGGTAGCAACTTGGATTATATACCTGAACCCAATACCCGATAATCCCTTTGTCAATCGTTAGTTAGGATAGGTAAATAAACAGTTATCGTAACCCCTTTGCCCGCTTTGTTGTTTTGCACTTCGATCTCTCCCTTAAAACTTTTAATGATACGTTTACAAGTTGGCAGACCTAAACCGGTCCCGCGTTCTTTGGTGGTAAAGAACATCTCGAAGATTTTTTGAAGGTTCTCATCGGGTATCCCACACCCTGTATCTGAGATCGATATACCAACCATATTTTCAAGCAGAGACTCATCCCTCTTGTCCTTCGCTCCCACAGGTGGGCGGGGATGGGGGGCGAAGAACTCTCCTTGACGAATGAACGCGCTGGGCACAACGAAACTCTCCAACCGGATTTCTCCTGGTCCTTCCATCGCTTCTGAGCTATTTAAGAGTAAATTTAAGAACACCTGTTTCAGTTGAGAGGCGTCAACTTTCACCGGTGGAAGGTCAGGGGCGTAAACCCGCACGACTTTAATCCGTTGTTTCATCAGTTGAGCTGACATCAGTAAAAGGATATCATCCAGGGCGCGGATCGGATTAACGGCGCTCAATTTCGGCGGCGTGGAATCCGCCAAACTCTGGAAGTGGGAAATCTGGTCGGTTATGTGGGCAATCCCCGCGATAGCGATTCTCGAAAAGTTTTGAAATTCCGGGTCTGTGAGTTGTTCCGGGAGCAACTCCACGAAAGTCCGAACTGGCACCAGGTGATTTTTGAGCTCATGGGTCAAGGTCGCTGCGAGGGTGCCGATCAGCGCGAGTTGTTGCGCCCGATTTCTCTCCAATTCCAGAGACGCCACCTGTTGGTATAACTGAGCGTTCCTCACCGCGATCGCGGTTTCGTCGGCGATTAGGTTGAGGATTTCCAAATCTTCTGTGAAGTAGGCATCGCCTGAAAGCTTTCTCCCGATTCCGATCAATCCGATGAGATCGCCTTTGGATGACATGCTGAAAACAACTTCAGCATCCAGGTCTGACATCTCCGCTAAAAGCCGTTCCGCTAAATAAGGTGGGAAACGTTTTTCAATCTCATCCCTGATTATCGGCCCATCCAGCTTCCGGATTATTTCTATCAGCGTGGAGTGCTTCGTTAGAGAGAGATTCAACTCCTTTTCGCCCCCCAAGTAAGTTCTCCGCAACCTGGTTTCAAACGTCCCCTTCGATTCATCATACAGCAGAATCGATATGGAATCGACCATCATTGTCCGCAAAATGAGATCTGTCAAATAATCGAACAATTGCTGTAAATCCAAAACGGTGGTCAAAACCCGGCTGGCTTGTCGAAGCGTCTTTTGATAGTTGGAGGTTGTCCTGTAGAAATATCGGTTAATCAAAAACTCAACGCCCCTTCTGATATGCTCAAACCCGATGGCTAAAATGAGAATGATGATAATAGAGGATAAGGGGATCCGTTCGATTTTTTTAAATTCAAACACCAGCGCCACACATATCCCCGCGACAGCCACGATGGAGAGCAGGTAGACCATGCCTTTTTTGAGGACCAGGTGGATATCCATCAACCGATAACGCACAATGGAGTGGGTGGTAAAAATGACGATAAAGACGGTAAAAAGTGGTCCGTAAGCGCTGTAACGTGAGGTATGGAAGAATGAAGGTATCAGAAGGTTTGTGGTTATTGTACAGAGTCCAAAGAGAAAAGTGCCCCAAAAGAGATACTGAATCTGCAGCCGATGGATACCCTGCGATTTGTACCATTTCATCCCTAAGTTCAGTATCCCGTAGCCAAAGCAACTGAGAAAATAAATCACAAAAACGGGATGGGCTGGGCCATAAATAGGTCGTCTAGCTTGCTTTGGGGCTGCGGCCAATTCAACCACCTTAACGATCAGGTTTGAAGGGGCAATCAAAGCCAGGATGAGCCCACAACCCGTGAAGAAAAGAAACAGCTTGCCGATACGAATCGACTTCTGATTGGGATAAACACTGGAAAAGTAGAAGAAACTCAATGCAATCAGGCTGCTGACTGCAAAGATGGTTCTTCCCCAAAGCAGAGCGTGGCTTATATCTGTGGCAGTGTAAATCATATACATGCACACCGCCCAGATTGAAACACTGAGCACAAAACAGACAAAAAGCTGGTTCACCAGATATCTGGTATTTCTGAGGTAGACAAAGAGCCCAAGCCCTGTGTTTATAAGGGCAACCAGTAGCAACAGTGAAGGTTCAAATTTCATATCTTCCCTCTTTCATCTCGTCTGCCCCATAGCCTGCGAATCAATTCGCAGGCTAAAAGCTCAAGTCCACTGAAAACCGATTCCAGTCGTCTTATGTAGGGATTAAGAAAATAATCGGGTCATCCCCGTAGTGGCGACTTCAGTCGCTGTTTGAAGCGAATAAATTCGCCACTACAATCTGTTACCCAAATAAATATTAAATCTTCATCAGACGACTTGCGCTTTTAGCCCTGATCTTGAGATCGGGGCTGTGGGCTTTCAGCTCGGCTTTCATCTCGTCTGCCCCAACACCATCGCCGAATGACCGCCGCCCATTCCTTCAGCGTTAATGAGCGCATTTCTAAGCCTTGTGACACGCGCCACCTTGGGGACATAATCCAGATCACATTCCGGGTCGGGGACCTCATAGTTGATTGTCGGTGGAATGATGCCATCCCTGAGCCCGAGGCAGCAGGCGACAACTTGAAATGCGGCTGAAGCAGAAAAAGAGATACCTATCATCGACTTGATTGAACTGATAGGGATGTTATAAGCCCTATCTCCCAAGACTCGCTTAATCGCGTTGGTTTCAGCAAGGTCGTGATAGCGCGTTGCAGTGCCGTGCGCCGAAATATAATCGATTTCTGAGAGATGGAGGACTGATTGGTTAATCGCAGCCCGGATAACCTCAGCCAGCGCTTCTCCTCTGATATCAAACTTCCGTATGTCCATTGCTTCACAGTTCAGTGAGACTCCAAGCAGCTCCGCATAAATATCAGCCCCCCTGTCAAGCGCGCAATTGAGCTCTTCAAGGATGATCGCGCCTGCACCCTCACTGGCAATCGCTCCATCTCTGTGCAGGTCAAAAGGTTTGGGGGATTTTTGCGGTTGATCGTTACTGCTGGTGGATATAACGCCACTAGCACATAACATAGCGAACATGAAGGGAAATAGCAACGATTCGGAGGTAACAACTACAATTGCATCCACATATCCTTTTTGAATTTGATCGCGTCCCCAATCAATAGCGTTGGGGGTCGTGATGCAACCTGAAGAGAAGCTCGCCGTAGGTCCTTGAGCGCCCACTTCTATAGCGATATGGCTTGTCGCAAAGTGTGGTGTGAGTTTTTCCGCTGAAAGCGAATTGAGACTCTCTAAGCCTTTTTGTAAAAACAGGTTATAGTCGACGTCAGGTGCGTCCGCTTTGCCCATATTGGCACCAAAGGCGACCCCTATCCTCTGCGAAGGGATGCCATCTAACCGCGCATCATCCGCGGCCATCCTGGCAACGGCAACCCCAAACTGAGCGACGCGCGGCAACCGCTCGACCAGTTTCGGGGACATGTAGTCTGCCGGATCAAATCCCTTCACCTCACCGGCAATCTGGCATGGCAGATTGGAGGCATCAAAACTGGTTATCCTGTCAATTCCCGAACGCCCCTCTACGAGGGCCTTCCAGAATTCTTCCGTTCCAATCCCATTCGGAGCGATAGCCCCCAATCCTGTGATGACGACCCGTTTTTTCATAAAACATTACCGTGATTAATTTGACTTTGTTAGATTTCCTTGTAGTCTAAGATTCTATCCCTTCGTCCCGATCCGAAGATCGGGAGGCATGCTTGGCCGATGGCATGAGAACCAAGTTAGAAACTTGGGCGACATGAAGCTTTCAGCCAAATTATGACCAACCCTCAATTAACCCGTTACGAAAATTGGGGTTGGGTTAAAGTAGGAGAGTTACCTCTTAACTTTAGATAGTTTAGCACACTTTAGGCATTTATGCTACCAAAAACATTGGCTTCACCAGTTTCACGAAATCCTTGAAATATGACTTGCTTCATCTACTATCTGGCATTACCGATCAGAAAGATTGCGTGAGACGCGCCATCGCGAGCCGTCCGATTTCCGGTGCGCCGAAAAACTCCTGATGCTTATTATTCAGCAGATTCTGTATTGTCAGCGAAAGCCGGGTGTTGCGAGAGAAAGGCAAATCGTAGCCTGCGTTCAAATCGAGCACCGCATACGAATCGACTTTGCTGACGTAAACGTCTGCATTTTTGCTGACATAAACGCCTGCATTGACCGGAAAACCATCCACATAACGCAGGCGGAGCTGCGTACTCAATCCTGCCTTGGCATTGAGATATTGTATGCTGCCACCAAACTTATGCTTGGACGCATTCAAAGCGATATCGCTGATACCATCCACTTTTTCAAAAAGATCCTTACTCACATAAGAATAATTACCGCTGAAGTTCCAATTCTGGTTTAGATAATAGGCAAAACTGAGATCCGTGCCGTATACAGAGATGGTACCGAAGTTGCGGTAGGTGAGAATCACCTCAGTATCATTTTGAACCTGCTCGGGCGAAATCACTCCGAGTGGTATCTGGGCAATAGTTGGAAGAATCTTTTCTGCAATGACTTTAGCTTGCGCCATAGCTTGGTCTTTCGGTAAGCCTCCTGCGATCAGTCGGTCGGTTATATCGGCGACCAGGACCGGAGCCAACGTCTTCGCATCCGCAAAAACGGCGGGTGTTGCTAACATCAATGGGCTTATAAAATCTTTTTGATTGGTACGATAGGCGTCCACCGCCAAAATAAGTTTATCTTCAATCAGCCCCTTGTAGCCAACTTCAAATGTATTGGTGATGGCCGGCTGAATCGGCTTGACATCTGTTACATCCGCCATGATGCCGCCGGTGGTCAGGTTCCGAAAAATACCGTCCACAGTTTGACTGAGCTGCGTTGGTAAAGCACTGCCCAACTCCGGAGTTTTAGCCGCTAAAAGGGTGCGAAGGGATGGCCACACATTGTTTACAGTCGCATCCACATACCCGTCAACCGGATCGAACTGAGAATACATCTGAGCCCGTCCGTCAGCGCCGCGACGGAATGTCCACCCCGTTGCCGGAACACCTCGCGCACGAACGGAGGCCAAATCTTTGTTAGGATTAAAGGGGTTCGGCATGGTTCTAACTGGAATATCCAGAAACAGGTTATTGGTCGTCGGCGGACGGAAGGCTCGGTTGTAAGTCGCCCGAAAATTGTGGTTTACGTTCGGTTTGAAAACTAGCGCAGCACGGGGGGAAAAGACCGGGTCTTCAATACCGCTGTGGTGATCAATCCGGCCGGCCGCAACAAACTTTAATTTCGAGGTCAAGGTCGTTTCCGATTGCAAATAGGCACCAATCTCGTTGATGTCGTCATTACCTTCATTGCGGCCATTGATTGTACCCTCCGTATCAGGACGGGTTAGCAAAAGGTCCAGGCCGTAGGTGAAGCCCTGCTTCTCTCCCAGCTTTGACCCGTGTTGAATCTGCCCTACAAGCACACTGGATTTATCAATGATGGGTGCAGCCGTACGCAAATTGAAGGTATCACCGGAATCGCTATGGTTCAAAAAGGCTTGCGCAAAAAGGTTTTTGTAAAGCATCCGTCCTTGAAGGTAGCTATAGGTCCAGTCTTTAAACTGGAGAGCGCCGATAGGTGTCAGGTTGATTTGGTTGGCTCTGGTGAAGCCGCTAGAAAGAATCGTCGTCAGATTGTCGGTGAGACGCAAATCAAGACGGGCTTCGCCGTTGAGCTTCTCAACGTCAAAATCCCGTTGACCAATTTTGCCCGCATCCCCACCCGTTTTTATTTTTCCCTGACGCAGTTTCACTTCTTCGGGGTCATCATATTTCCAATCGTTGCCTTGATAATATTGACCGGAAATTTTATAGCCGACACGCTTGTTGTAACTGCCGGCATGTCGGAAAGAACCCATAAGCACGCTACGCTCACCACCGCCTAAGCTGAAGGTTGTTCCTTCAGAACCGAAGGGGGGTTTGGTGAGGATGTGCATCACCCCATTGGCACTATACGGCCCATACAACGCGGACCCAGGACCTGAAACCACTTCAATCCGCTCGATATCTTCATTCGTCGTTGGGATGAGGCTATAGACGTTGGCACTCAAGGAGGGCATACGAGCGATGCGGTTGTCGACGAGCGCCAGAAGAGCGCCACCAAAGACGAGGTTGAAGCCTCGAACAGCGACATCCGATTGGGTGAGTCCGGAGCTGACAACGTCGACTGCCGGCAACGATTTCACAAGTTCTGTCGGTGTTGGCGATGCTATGTCCCGAATTTGTGAGGCGTCAAGGGCCGAAACAGATGCCGGTGCCCCAAGGAATTTTTCCAGATGCCGCGACACTGTGATGACGTCCGGGAGTCGGAAGACTCTCGAAGATAGGGAGACTTCAAGTGATTTTGCCTCTCCAGCGGTGAGTTCAATATTTTCCAAAACTGCCTGAATATACCCAATATGAGATACACTAACCGTATAGGTGCCGGCGGGCAGGTCCTTAATTTCAAACTTTCCTGTTGCGCCAGCGGCGATTTCCTGTTTCACCTCTGCTGAAGTCACAGAAATCTTAGCAAGGGGTATTCCTTCGCGAGTTTGTCCATCGGTGACTGTACCACGAAGGGTTGCAGTCTGCGCGCAGACCGAAGTTGTTACGAAGACGGTTAGCAAAGTGAATAGCCCCTTTAACACATCATGTATACTTATTTTATTCATAATAATGCCCTCCTAAGTAGATGGGGCTTGGTCATAATTCAGTTAGAACTCACTTGTAGCCCAAGTTTCTAACTTGGCAATTTTCCAAAAACCAAGATAGAATCTTGGGCTACGATTGGATTGACAGATAATTATGACCAACCCTCAAGTAGATAGCAAATTCGCTTAAATCTTCGCCAGAAACCGTTCTAGCTCCTGAATTTCTGTTAATTGTACATTGACAAACGAGGCATCCGGACAGACCTTTTTTTCCTCGCCCACCAACCACGCCGTCCACATCCCCACGCTCTTTGCCCCCACCATATCCTGTGTGTATGTATCCCCGACATAGAGCGCCGCTTGAGGGGAAACGTCTAACGCCGACAACGCAACGTGAAAGATTCCCGAATCCGGTTTCCAAACCCCAACGACGGTTGAATCAATCACCACATCAAGCAGAGGCGAAAGATTGTATGCATCACACCAGCCTTGCGTATTCCCAAAATTGTTGCTAATCACCCCAAGTTTGTACTTGCTTTGAAGGGTGGCTAACCACCGACGATTCCGATTCAGAGATTCCGCTACGCCTTTGCAGAAGTGATCGACATACTGTTCTTTCACCGCCAGTTCTAAACCGAGCGCCTTGTAAATGCCTGTTGCGATGGCATCTGTGGATTCGCGCAGATTGCACTGAGGCGCACTTCCGCTTGCGATAAACTGCTCGACAGAGGCGCGATCGGCGCGATCAAACGTCTCCCGATCGATTGCCGGGTATTTATGCCGGAGGAAACGGTAGGTGCGCTCTCGCCAATGGATGCCATTTCCATCCAATGTACCACCAAAATCAAATAGCAAGGCACGGATTTTTGTCATTGATTTTAACTCCATGGGACGTAAAACGTAAAACGTAATGCGCAAAAAGAATCGGTTACGTTTTACGAATCACGTTTTACGCAGCAACCAGCGCGTCGCGTTTCGCAGTAGTGTTTGGTAAGTGGGGTGTTGCAATATCTCCAGGGTATGTCCGTTGGCGAGATAAGCCACACGTCCCTTACCATACTCATACGCCCACCCCGCAACCGATTGTCTTCCATCCTGACCTTGACTGACGAGTAGCACTTCCACGCGGTCATAATCAAACCAGAGGAAGTGTTGCTCATCGACGATTTCGTAGGACTCGACGCCGGCAGTGATCGGGTGGTTCTTGTTGACCACTTCCACTTTGAATTGAGCAATCGCCGGATGGCCAACGTAATAGCCGCCCATCGTTCTCCGATAGCCGCCCTTCCACGGATACGCCCATCCGGCATTGTGAAGCGGCATAAATCCCCCGCCCGCCAGGACGAATTGCTCGATGACTTCCTCCTGCTCCGGTTGCATCCACGCCACCGGCTTCGCTTCTCGACCGTTGGGGAATTCTATACCATCCCGCAAGATGACGAATAGCGATTTATCCGCAAGCATCTCCCGGCCGAGCGCGGCAAAGTCGGTTGTGCACTCAACAGTAATTCCCTCTTTTTCGAGAACGAACCCTACCCCTTGAAAGGCATCGTTTGGGTTATGATAATTATCACCTGCGAGAATCAGCGCTTTTGTCATGTATGTCTCCTGAATACATAATGTGTAATGCGTAAAACGTAATGCGTAAACCGTAATACATAAATCCTCTAGGACTTACGCAAAATAGCAGTTTTCAAACCCCGGTTGTCTCAAGGACACCGGGTGTTTGACCCCGAACACACCCGGCGTCGCAGCGACAGCCGGGGTGTAACTGCGTAAGTCCTATCCTCTTCTTACGCATTACGCATTACGTTTCACGTTTCACGTTTCACGTTTTACGCAACGGTTCTGACTGTAACCAACCGATTACACTGATGAGTTCATCCTGCCGCTCCTGCATCGGGACTTCAATCACGGCGGGGCGTTCTGCGGCGAGTGCATCTTGTAGGACGCCCTTGAAATCTGCTAGATTATCTACCCGGGCGGTCCATGCCCCAAAGGATTTGGCGAATTGGACAAAATCCGGGTTGACCAGATCTGTATCGATCGTGCGTCCGTTGCAGCCTTTCAGTTGCGAACCTTTGATTGCACTCAAGGCACCGTCGTTCACAACAACCGTCACAACGTTGATTCCGTACATCATCGCCGTTGCGAGTTCAAAAGCCCCCATCATAAATCCGCCATCTCCGCTAAAGCATACCACCGGTTTATCTGGATGGGCAATTTTCGCGCCAAGCGCCGCGGGGAAGGCATAACCGAGCGCGACACCGATGCACGGATAGAGGAAGGTCCTCGGTTGATAGATTGGAAACTCGGCGAACGAAGCGTAGCCGATGGCATGGACATCGACTGAGAGGATTGCATCCGCTGGCAGGGCTTCACGTATCTCCGGCAGCAGGGGTAAGGGCGGTTGAGCGGTGAACTTTTCTTGAAGCCGATTTAATGCCGGGTTCCATGCGCCTTTGCCTGCCTCGACTTCCTCGATTAACGCCTGTAGCGTCGGCTTGAGAGCCCCAACAACGCTGACATCGCACGGATATTCCCGACCAATTTCCGTAGCGTCCTCATCAATCTGAATCAGCGGGCGCGGCGGTTCGAGGCTCCAACTCCTCGTATCGATCGACGTGAAACGGGAGCCGATTGCGAGGGTGCAATCCGCGATCGGCATCGCTTGACGTGCAAGAAAGCCGTTACTGTTTCGCAATGCCAGCGGGTGGTCTTCGCGCAGCGCCCCCTTGGCGCACCGTGTCACGACCACCGGTGCATTGAGTTTCTCAGCGAGCCACCGCAATTCCTCACACGCATCCGAGTGAATGACCGCCGATCCAACGAAGAGGATCGGCATTTTTGCCTGATTGAGCGTTTCCGCAGCGAGCCGGACATCACCGTTGTCAGGCGGGGAGCCCATTGACCCATGAACGCGGGATGGAATGGTCACATCCCCTTCTCCGGTGATGACATCCATCGGAAATTCCAGCACAACGGGACCGGGACGACCGGTACGCATCGCACGGAACGCATTTTCGACAACTTTGGGAATGTCAGATACTGTATACGCAATTGCACAGTATTTCGTGATAGGCTCGAAGAAACGCATCTGCTCCAAGCCGTGAAACATTTTGCTCGGGTGTCTCTTGTAAAATTTAGAGTCGCTCTGTCCGGTGATCAGCAGCACCGGCACACAATCCGTAAATGCCTCCAATATTCCGGTAGATGCGTTACTCGCCCCCGGCCCGGGCACCGTCAGTGCGACCCCGACCTCCCCTGTGGAACGGGCGTAACCATCCGCCATCTGGGTGGCGGAATATTCGTGGCGCACGAGGTAGTGGTCGATAACGCCCGCACCGCAACGAAGGAGTGAGTCATAAATCTGTATGTTTTGTGTCCCCGGCATCCCGAAAATGCAACGGACGCCCTGCGCTTTCAAACACTCAATGAGAATATCTCCACCTTTCACGAGTACCTCCTTTTCTGTACTTTGATACGTATTAAATAGTACCTGGAACCAATTTTCGCAGAGAAGAAACCGAGTTTTTGGCAAAAACTCGGTTTCTAGCCATCAATTTCTAGCACGACCCTCGCAACAGGAAATGATAACTCCTCCACACACGCTGCATTGGACATGCCCGTGAACCTCAATCCGTTTCGAGTTGGGATGTAGGCAACGTGGACATGCCGCGTGGATGTGTTTGTGCAATCTTGCCCCTTGGGGTTCAAGGTTAGAGTTGTTGTGCTTCATTGAATTCACTGGTTTTTCCATCAAGTCACCTCAAGAATTCATCCGCAAAAAAACAAACGTCAATCATGAGTAAGGATGGAAGGATGGAAGAATGGAAGGTCGCTTGCTTCCATCCTTCCATTCTTCCATCCTTCCAAAGGGTCAAGTCATTTTCGGGGGAATTTGAAACATGCCAAAGGATACACATAACTTTAGCCCATCCCATCTATCGCCGCCCGCAACTCACGGACCCCTTTAAGCATCAATTCGGGATTGCCCCAGTGCTCGATACTTGCAGACCCACGAAAGCCATCGGCGAGTACAGCGCGAAACACATCCTCATAAGTGGTATCGGTTGTGCCAACCGGGTTGAGAGTCTTATCCTTGTTCGGCTTGACATGGAGATGCGTCACAAGCCCTTTGATATGCGCATAACCATCCGGATAGGGGAGCTCACCACAGTGCAAACCGTTCAGCACATCCCAACACACCGTCAATGCGGGGCTATTGTCCAGTGCATCGATGACAGCACGAGCTTCCTGACACGTCCCAACAAGCGTTGAGCCTTCGTTCTCAAGCGAGAGGGTCACATCGGCACTTTCAGCAATTGGGATGACCGGCGAGAGTTTCTCCGCGATCATTTCCAGATACGCCGCAATATTGGGGCGATTGGCATCCCCGCCCGCCTTTGGCTTCCAAAATGCGAATCCGCGAATGACGCGGGTTTCAAAGGCGTGCGCCAGTTCGACCATTCGATCAAAGTAACGCAGGTGCTGTTCGTACTCATCTAGCTTCTCGTGATGGCATTTGCCAAACGGCGATCCAATGCTCGTCACCTTCGCACCGTATTTTGCCAACACATCTTGCATCCGTTTCACATCGTCGTTGTCGATTGTGGTAACGCTCTTTCCCCAGATGCCACCGCGCACCTCAATCGCATTGGCACCGGCTTCGACACCGCGCTTAACCGCTTCGTCAAAATCTTTAGAGACTTCATCAGCAAAAAAACAGACATCAATCATTGGTTGCTCCTAACGATATCTATGTCAATAAAGGGCATGTTTCAGAAAACTGTTGACTCTGATACAAGATGCAAAATTCAGGATTCAAGATTCAAGATGCAGTTGAATCCTGAATCCTGAACCCAAAGTGTCAACACCTTTTTTCAGAAATTTGAAACATGCCGAAATTTGACAGAAAAGGTTGACTAAAATAGTAAACCGTGTTATTCTTAAAAAATTATGAAAGCCAAAGAAACAAAACAAAAACCGGAACAGTCCTTTGATATGGAGGCGCTGGGAAAGCGGGTAGAACGGCTTAAAGAAAGCCCCCAATCTCCACCAACAGATGTCGTGTTGGATTGTGAATCCCGCTATCAGATTTTTAACGCCGACTGCTTTGAATGGTTGGAACAACGCGCCCCCAACAGCATTCATGCCGTCGTCACCGACCCCCCTTATGGTCTCAAAGAGTACACCCCACAAGAAAAGACAAAATTGCGGAGTGGACGCGGTGGCCTCTGGCGCATTCCTCCAACGCTTGATGGGTGCACCCGAAGTCCACTCCCTCGATTTACAGTGCTTACAGAAAATGACAAAGTAGCACTGAAAGAATTTTTTACTCAATGGGCAACACAGGTATTACGGGTACTTGTACCTGGGGGACACCTGTTTATCGCCACTCAGCCCCTTGTTTCGCACATTGTCTATTCGGCGTTGGAGGAGGCAGGATTTGAAAAACGGGGTGAGATTATCCGTTTGGTTCAAACCCTGCGCGGGGGCGATAGACCCAAAAATGCCCATCAGGAGTTTGCAAATGTGACGGTGATGCCTCGGTCGTGTTGGGAACCGTGGGGCCTCTTCAGGAAACCTTGTGAGGGGCGTGTGCAAGATAATCTGCGCAAATGGAAAACCGGTGGACTTCGCCGCATTTCTGAAGCACAGCCATTTTGCGATGTGATTAAGAGCTCCCCCACGCGGGGTATTGAGCGAGAAATCGCCCCCCATCCCTCCCTTAAACCCCAAGCCCTTATGCGACAGATTGTTCGTGCGTCTCTGCCTTTAGGGGAAGGAATCGTGTTAGATCCATTTATGGGTGGAGGCTCCACAATCGCCGCTGCCTGTGCTGTAGGTTACCCGAGCATCGGTATTGAGTCTGACCCAGCGTTTTACCAGATGGCAGTTCACGCCATCCCCAAGCTGGCAACCATTTCCAACGCTTGAGCCCTACTGGATGACCGACTTGGGAGTGGCCTCAAGGCGGGTCACTTTGATTTGCTCCCGGTCGATCAGGCCGGGGATATGGGGAGCAATCTCGTTTTTCCAGCCATCGCTCTCATAGACCGCTGCATACAGTTGCTTCCGTTCCTCCTCACTGGCGAAGCGGCGAATCCAGACGTACAAATCCTCTTCCTCCGGACTCACGAAACTCCCCACGACCACCATACCTTTCGAGATTTGGAAAGGAATAATTTTCTCCTCCATAAATTTCACCCAATTCTCACGTTGTCCGGGTCTCATCCGGTACTGACGAAGTTCAAAAAACATAGCTGTCTCCTTGTTAGGGTTGAATTGATTTTGGTTCAAAAAAGAGGTTCTGTGGAAATTTTTGAAAGGATCTAAAAATGTGTCTATGGATTATAGCATATATCAAGCACTTTGAAAACAAAAATTTGAGGCTTATAGTTGTAAATTTCTAACGCTTCATACTCTGCACTTGACAAGCAGATCTCTTTCGAGTAGAATGTAGGCAAGTGATACGCTTGCAATACGAACTTTTGGCATAAGGAGGAAACGATGAAATGGAATTTAATTTTCACCTGCTTTATCAGTTTTTTGCTTTTCGCCGGCATGGGTTGTCAATCCGACAAAAAACGTGAGGCCGGAAATCAAGCAAAGGGTCCTGAAGTCAAAGCATTACCATCTGGAGAAATCACATACACGATGCCTGAAGGCTGGGTAAAACTGCCGCCTATCAGCTCTATGCGAAAAGACCAGTTTAGCTTCCCCGGCGTTGAAGGGGTAGAAGAGGCTGAACTGGCAGTATTTTTCTTCCCAAATTCAGGCGGCACGGTTGAGGCAAACTTAAATCGCTGGTATGGACAATTCAAACGACCTGATGGGAGTCCAGTGGAGGGCCATATTGAGTCGAAAAAATTGAATGTTCACGGTATACCTGTAACGATTGTCTATGTGACTGGAACCTATCTGAAGTCCGCGTCCCCCATGATGATGAGTGGGCCGGTCGATGAACTTCCAGAATACGCATTGATGGCTGCTATCGCCGAAACTTCCAATGGCCCCTGGTTTTTCAAAGCTACCGGCCCTCAAAAGACAATCGATCATTGGCGACCCAGCTTTGAGAAATTTGTCCGGTCCTTTGATGTTAAAAAATAGCGCGACTACTACACTGTAAAATAAATTCTAAGGGGTAGAGGTGGGAGGGTGAGGCTCCTGCCGAACCCCCTTTTCGGCTCGGCAGGAGCCTCGCCCTCCCGGAACGGGTCAAAACTTATTTTACAGTGTACTACAATAACGTTCAGTTCAAATTTCTGAAGAAAGATGTTGACATCTTGTATGGAAGGGAAGGAAGGGAAGGATGGACATTCCTTCCTTTTCTTCCTTTCCTTCCCTTCCTTCCATTAAAGCGTGCAAAGAAGTTTCTGAAACATGCCCATAATATGCACTACCATTTTTCCTCTGATTGGAGTACGCGATGAAAGTCCCAACAAATCAGGAACTGATTAAACGTTGGCGTGATGAGCCAGCGCCACTTCTTCCGTTGTTACATGCCTTCCACGATCGAGACAGTTTCATCTCCGAGGAGGTGCTCCGGGATATTGCCCGGGGGCTCAAGATTCCGTTGGCTGACCTCTTCGGAACCGTCACCTTTTACCACCACTTTTCGCGCACAGCGCCGGGACAGAGCGCTCCTCGCGTCTGCACGGGCCCCGTTTGCTGTCTGAGAGGGGGGAAGGCGCTCCTTGAGGCGCTCGAGGTGGAGGGCGCGATGCCGATGCCCTGCGCGGGGCGTTGCGACGATTTCGTTCCCGTCCTCAAGGGGCACCAGGTGCTGATCGGCACAAGTCCAGACGCGCTCGAAGCGAAACCTTCTCCCCTCCCCCCGCCGAATCCGGGCGGGTTCGAGGAGTGCGTTTTCGCTCACATACGCGAGCCCGGCAGAGCTACCATTGAGGGCTATCGCCGAACCGGTGGCTACGAAGGGCTCGCACAAGCGGTCCAGGAGATGCGCCCGGCAGCGGTTATCGAACGCATCACGGAGAGCAAACTTGCGGGCCGCGGCGGGGCAGGTTTCCCGACCGGGCTCAAGTGGAAGGCGGTCGTCGAGGCACCGGGCGAGCCGAAGGCAATCGTCTGCAACGCGGACGAGGGAGAACCCGGTTGCTTCAAAGATCGGGCGGTCCTGGAACATGACCCACATGCGGTAATCGAGGGGATGCTCCTTGCGGCTTATGCCACCGGCGCAACGCGAGGTTTCATCTACCTCCGGTACGAGTATCCCGAGATATGTAAGACACTCGAACGGGCAATCGCCGAGGCGGAGGAAGCGGGCTTACTTGGCGAGAAGATTCTCGGCACGGATTTTAGCTTTCGTATCCACCTGCGGCGCGGAGCTGGCGCTTACATCTGCGGAGAGGAAGGCTCCCTTCTGAACAGTCTGGAAGGTAAACACCCCTTTCCTCGCAATCGTCCTCCCTTCCCGGTGACTCACGGCTTCGAGAATCTCCCGACCGCTGTCAACAACGTTGAAACCCTGGTCTCCGTGCCGCAGATTATGCGCCGCGGCGCGGATTGGTATCGCAGTCTTGGGTTGAACGGTCATGCCGGCACAAAGGTCATCAGCCTCTCAGGCGATATTCAGAAGCCCGGAAATTACGAGGCGCCGTTTGGGCTACCGTTGAAGACGCTGCTCTACGACTGGGCTGGCGGTCCGCAGGAAGGGCATTCGATTCAGGCGGTCACGATGGCAGGGCTCTCAGGCGGATTTCTTGCGGGAGCGGACCTTGATGTGACACTCGACGAGCCGAGCATCAAAAGCAAAGGCTCCATGCTCGGTGCCGCCGGAATGATCGTCTTCGACGACAGCCGAAACATGGTCGATGCCGCGCGCGGTGCGATGGAATTTTTCGCCGAGGAGTCGTGCGGCAAATGCTTCCCCTGCCGGATCGGCACGCAACGCCTCGTCGAGCGCTTGGCTGGGGTGGCAGGTCCCAAGGAGGTCGCGGCATGGATGGGTGAAGTCAGCGACATCGGCGGGGTGATGAAGGCGATCAGCGCCTGCGGTCTCGGGATGGCTGCGCCACTGGTCACGGAGAGCCTGATGCGCTATTTCCCGGAGCAGGTTGAGCGGCATGTAAAAGGTGCAGGAAAATGACTGCGTTGTGTATTGCGCCAAGCACCGGCAATATTCACATCGCCCCTGGGCGCGTTCAATGATCAGACGCCGGTCTTGGGCTGAAATGTAAGGTCTAGGCATAGGGCACCTGATGTATGCCCAGTTCATCCATCAAGGTATCGAGTGAGACCCCACGCAACTGAGCGAGTTCAATCAAGTGCTTGAGCCGTTCTGCGTCAGCCAACTCAACCGGGTCGATCAGCGCCAACAATTCTTGATGTTCCTCTGACGTCAACTGCTCTTCATGAAGCTTGGTATTGAGTTCATCGTATCGTCGCTGCACAGCAAGCGGCAACCCACGATTGATCTCCTGCAACAGTTCGGCTTCCCGTTGGGGTAAGCTCGGCGCTTTCCGTCGGGCAAGCAAGCGGCTGACCTGAGAAACAAACTGTTCGAGCTCCGGTATATCAAGTTGGGCAATACCATTAAGGACTTCATTCAAGTCAATGTTGATTTGTGAGATAACCTGGACTTTTGGCATAGGGTATTGAATCTCCTGAATGAGAAAGGCTACCTACCATTATCGCATAATAACACAACAAAGTCAAGCCTGGGATTCAGTTTCCATTCAATTCTGAACAAGTCTTGCCGCGCGCAGTACATCTGATAGCCTACGGGAAGAAGGCGGAATTCCTCACGATCAGTTCTGGCGTTTGGTTGATGAGGATGCAAAGGTTCGGGAGCAAAATTCTTCACAAGGATTTGGAGCACAAAACAGGTTTTGCTAACTTGCTGATTCAAAAAGGAGTAAGCCATGCCGAAAATGAAAGGTCCAGCGATTTTCCTCGCCCAGTTCATGAGGGACGAGGAACCGTACAACAACATAAGCAACATTGGAAAATGGGTCGCAGGTTTGGGATACAAGGGCGTTCAAATCCCGACATGGGATGGGCGCGTCATTGACCTCGACAAGGCCGCAGCATCCAAAACTTATTGCGATGAATATAAAGGCAAACTCAAAGCGATGGGGCTCGAGCCAACCGAACTAGCGGGCTACCTTGCAGGGCAGGTGCTGGCTGTTCACCCGGCCTACGAAATCATGTTTGAAGCATTTCACCCCGCGGGCTTGAAGGGTGATGCCAGGACGGAGTGGGCAGCCGGCGAATTGAAGAAATGTATTGACGCTTCGGTCAATATGGGCACCAATGTCATCCCGGTGCTGTCCGGTGGCTTTGCATGGCACACGGTCTATCCGTGGCCGCAGCGTCCAGATGGGATTATCGAAGAGGCGTTCAAGGAGCTCGCGAAACGGTGGCGGCCCCTTCTGGACCTGGCTCATGAAAAGGGAACCGTGTTCGCTTACGAGCTCCACCCCGGTTCAGATGTTTACGACGGTGCGACCTACGAGATGTTCCTCGATTACACGGACGACCACCCTGCTGCATGCCTGAACTATGATCCGAGCCATTTCTTGCTGCAACAGCTCGATTACCTTGAATTCATCAGGTTGTATAGTGAACGCATCAAAGGGTTCCATGTCAAGGATGCCGAATTCCGCCCGACCGGCCGCGTTGGCGTGTACGGCGGCTATCAGCCCTGGTCCGGGCGGGCGAGTCGATTCCGGTCCCTCGGGGACGGACAAGTTGACTTTACCCGTGTGTTCACACTGCTCACCGAGGCTGGCTATACCGGTTGGGCGGTCCTGGAATGGGAATGCTGCGTCAAGAGCCCCGAGCAAGGGGCGGCTGAAGGCGCGCCCTTTATTGCCAGACATATTATTGAGACCACCGATGTGGCCTTCGATGACTTCGCAGGTGGCAAGACAGACGTTGCACGGAATCGGCAGATTCTCGGCTTGAATTGACCCCTCTGGGAGGTTCAATCAGAGGTTTTGTGAAAAGTGGTGATAACCTTCGGAAGGTTACAAAGCCGATCTTAATCCATTTGGGGTATGAAAGGATCGCATTTTATATCGACCTCTTGCCTGAAATGAACCTTTCGAAGGTTTTCACCCTCTAAGAGGAGAAACAATTATGCAATCTTGGAAACGCAAATTACGAATGGGTATGGTTGGCGGGGGGCAAGGCGCGTTTATCGGTGGGGTACACCGTATCGCAGCCACCCTTGACCAACAGGTCGAGTTGGTCGCTGGATGTTTCTCACGCGCTCCCGAAAACACTCGAATTACCGGGGGGCAACTGTACCTTGACCCAACTCGCTGCTACGATACCTATCAAGAGATGGCGGCCGCTGAAGCCAAACTCCCTTTGGGCGAGCGGAGCGACTTTGTTACCATTGTAACGCCAAACGTCTCCCACTTTCCCATCGCAAAAACTTTTCTGGATGCGGGCTTCCATGTGGTCTGCGATAAGCCCATGACCTACACCCTTGATGAAGCAAAAGCGCTGGTCAATCTCGTGGAGAAGTCAGGGCTCGTCTTTGCACTCACCCACAACTATACCGGTCACCCGCTGGTGCCATTCAAGATGCAAGATTCAGGATTCATGAGGGCCCCGCCCAAAATGCGAAAGTCTAATTGAAGCGTGAGGATTTGAAAGGCAGGACTCTCAATATTCAATCGTCAATCGTCAATTTATTGAGGAGGCACGTTCATGAGCAATGAGGCAGAACGGACGCCCCGCGCGTCTTTACGAAATCTTGAGGGCTTAATCGCCGTGGTGACCGGAGCGGCCCAGGGCTTGGGCTTGGGAATCGCCGAGCAGCTCGCCCGTGACGGTGCGACTGTGATTATCGCCGACCTGCAACTTGAAAAGGCACAGATAGCCGCCAACCAGTTTCGGGAGGGGGGCTTGAAAATGCAGGCGGCCTACCTGGACATTACCGACAGTGCCGGGGTGACTGCGTTCTTTGATAGCGTGGTTCGCGAGCACGGACAGTTGGACATCCTGGTCAACAACGCCGGTGTCGGCCAGAATGTCGCCCCCATCGTCGAGTTGAGTGATGCGGAATGGGGATGTGTGTTGAATGTCACGTTGACCGGGACGTTTTACTGTTGCCGCGCTGCCGGGAGTTTCATGGAGCACCAGGAGTCGGGGTGCATCGTCAATATCGCGTCGATCAACGGACAGAATCCAGCCGCCCTCGTTGCAGCGTACAACGTGGCAAAGGCAGGCGTGATTAGTCTGACCCGGACGCTGGCGCTAGAACTGGCGGCTTATGGTGTGCGAGTTAATGCCGTGAGCCCGGGGCCCGTTTACACCGAGTTTAATAGAACGGTCATGGCGCAACGCTGTCAGAGCCTGAACATCACCGAGGCGGAGATGATTGAGCGCATCCGCAACGCCATTCCGTTGGGGCGATGGGGAGAGTCAATCGACATCGCGCGGGGCGTTGCTTTTCTGTGTAGCCCTCAAGCGTCATGGATCACCGGTGAGGTCCTCCGAGTCAGCGGGGGGTTGGAAGGCGTGTCCGCTGCCCCACCGAAACGCGATAAGAAGAATGACTGAAATTTTTCGGAGTCAATTTCATGCGAATGTCATATATCATGTTGCTAATTGCCTTGATGGCTGGTTGTGGACAAGAGCAACCGCCGACACATACAGGTAATATGTTGGAGGTATCCGTTTCCTTTACCGTCTCTCCATCAAGCGGCGAGCCGGGGACAGTTTTCACTGTCGATGCCTCCGATTCTTTCAGTCGCTCCGGAACGCTCACGTTTCGATGGGATTGGGAAGATGACGGTGTTTGGGATACAGGCTTTTCGGCTGAAGCGGTTGCTACACACCATTATAACTCCCTCGGATATACGACGATTCGATTGGAAGCGAAAGCGGAGAGCAGTACAAGAACCACGACGAGAGAGGTCCACCTCACTGTCGCATCAAAAGAGATGCTCCTGATACCGGCGGGGGAGTTTGTCATGGGAAGCCTCGACGGGGTTGGCAACGCCGACGAACACCCTCAACACACCGTATATCTGGATGCCTTCCTCATCGGCAAGTATGAGGTAACCAATCAGCAGTACGTGGAATTCTTGAACGCGATTGGCGTGAACGACGACGGCGCGGGGCATGTCCTCGTGAATACGAACATAGCAGCTATCAAACGTAAAAACGGAAGCTACAGTGTGGCGAGAAAATGGGGAGACCTGCCGGTGGTCGGGGTCAGTTGGTATGGCGCAAAGGCTTACGCGGAATGGGAAGGTGGACGCCTTCCGACGGAAGCGGAGTGGGAAAAGGCAGCTCGGGGCACAGATGGGCGCGAATGGCCGTGGGGCAATTGGGAGGTGGGCCGTTGCAACTCCTGGGAATCGGGGATACATAGCCCTGCCCCAGTGGGGAGTTATCCCACCGGTGCGAGTCCGTATGGCGTACAAGACCTCGCAGGAAATGTGTACGAGTGGGTGACGGATTGGCATCAAGCGGATTATTATAAAATGAGCCCCTTGCGAAACCCGAAAGGACCTGATTCTGGTACATTTCGTATCATACGAGGCGGTTCGTGGGTAGAACCTGGGGATAAATGTCGTTCGCCCGCCAGGGTGGGGCAATTGCCAGATAGTGCGGATTCGGATTTTGGGTTTCGGATTGCGCAAGATGTAAGAAATTAACCCAAGTGGCGACCTTCCGAACGAGAAGTTGACGGTGCAGCCATTCAGCCATTTTGTGCCTCCGAAACAGGATTCAGGATTCAGGATTCAGGATACACTTGCCTCCTTGAGCACATCTTGGAATCCGTCAATGAAGATAGTGGTGATCTCCGCCAATCGCCCGGTCACGGTTGCGCTTCTTTGGGGGGCAAGCCCGCGCAAAGGAACCGGGCTCGACAAAATATCCGCTTCAATCCCTTGCCATGCCGCGAAAGGAAGCAGGGAGACAGGACTTCCCGAATCAATGATGGTTTCTCTTTCTGGTGTCCAGTCGCTCCCTGTCCAAAACCGGACACGTCCTATCAAACGGATGACCCGAACGTTGATACCTTGCGCGAATAAGGATCGGCTCGGCTCAATACTGAACGTCAAGTTGATTCGCATAGATATAGAGTTCTCCCTCAACAAAATGCAGCACAAAGTTAGTGCGAGTTGTCTTCTTGCGGGCCTTCTTCATAGCTTCTCCCATGGTTTTGCCACAAGCAATGACTTGTTTATCGGCTATCGCCACCCATTGGTCTGGATAGGCTTCCACGAGGGCAGCCCCATTTTTAATCATCCACCGAAAGTCCTCATCGTACTCTTTATCAGGAGGCGGCAGAGGAATATCCTTTCGGATTCTCATAACATTTCAACTCCTTTCGCAGATTTGTTTCTCGTTATATTCTACCAGCAGAGGAACTCAAAATCAAGCAGATTTCTGTGCCAAGCGATATGCACTCTTGCGTTGATCTAAACCCTATTTCTCTGTGACGGGTAAATTATTATGTTGACAGAATCCATAAAATGCGTTAAAATCAAGTCACACCCAATGAATTATACATCTAAGGAGGTTGACCACTGTGAGTTTTTCAGTTCTTAGCTCCCAGGAAACACCGTACGGTTCGATTCAAGTTTCAGCGCTTCCGACTTCGGAAGTGGAGGAAATCAATTTAGTCTATCACCCATTATGCCCTGCCGATACCTTTGAGGAAGGCGAGGGCAAACCGTTTCATGTCAACGGAACGCACCTCGCTGTCTTCCGGTATCAGGATAAGTATTACGCCGTTGACAACCGTTGCCCGCACATGGGTTATCCGATGTCTGAGGGAAGCGTCCGAGATGGTGTTCTCATCTGCCACTGGCATCACTGGGAATTTGACCTCAACTCGGGGGGATGCTTTTTATCATCCGGAGATGATTTGAAGGCATTCCCTGTAGAGGCGCGTGATGACGGCTATTTGTACGTCGGCTTGGCTCAGGGGGAAAAGGAGGTTGCGAAACGTCGTGTCATTGAGCGCGGAAAACGTGCGCTTGAGCGCGGGCTCAAAGACCGGAGCTCCTTCTTTATCGCGAAGGCAGTCGCTGCGCTCCACGATGCAGGGGCAACGCCTAAGGAGATTATCCACCAGGGGCTTCATTATGGTGCGCATAAAAGCAACGAGGGATGGTCATCCGGTGTCGCTATTCTCACACTTGCGGCAAATTTGTGGGATGATGTCGATGCGAAAGACCACAACCTGTTTCTCGTGCATGGGTTGACGCAGGTCAGCCGCAGGACGACGGGCAGTGCGCGGCCGTATCGCGCGCCCTTCCCACGAGTCGCAGAGGAACATGACCTCAAAACCCTGGAACGCTGGTTCCGCTATTTTATCGACAAACGTGACAGCGGTGCAGCGGAGCGCATTTTGCTCACACTCAATGACCGGGGGTACGACAAATCGGTAATCGCCGATTTCGTTTTTACTGCGGCGACCGATTTCTACTTCACCGGCGACGGTCACGCCCTCGATTTCGCTAACAAGATGTTTGAAGCGCTGAATTACGTTGAGTGGGAAGGTGCCCATGAAATCCTGCGTCCGATCGTCGTCGATCTGGTCGGCAGAACGCGGCATGAGGAGACGTCTCGGTGGGCAGACAGCGTACCGGTCCTGGAGGACATCTTCTCGCGCCTTGATGAGATTTGGAGGGAAAATCAGGCGAACGAAGCGCCACTTGATATTTCGGCGTTTACCCAAACGATGTTGGGCGACGATTTTGTGTCAATCGTTGCGGAGATCGAGGAAAAGCTTCGCGCTGGCGTGAGACCTACAGCTCTCTGCCGCGCAATGACCTACGCCGGTGCTATCCGCACGGCACGATTCCATCTCAAGAATGAGGGCGATTGGCACGATGTGGCAAACATCTACTCGTATGCCCATGCCCTCTATCGTGCCTTCCACTATGCACCGAGCGCGGAGCTCCTGCGTGGTATCTTCCACGGCGCTGTTTTCCTGACCTACCTCCGCTGGCTCAATATGCCCGCCGCGCGTATTCCGAGACCGGGGCAGCGGCTCAACGAAACGTTCGATTCCGTCGATCAGATGCTGGAGCGATTCCAGGAATTTGCGGATTTCCAGAAGGTTTACGAAGCGGAGATTCTCGTGAATCAATATCTGGAAGACGGACACGACGTCGACAGGCTCAAACGTGCGCTCGCTCACATCCTGCTGCGTGAAGATGCAGAGCTCCACATGTTCCAGGTGCTCGAGGTGGCATTCCTTCACTATGACCTGTCGGATGACCCGGAGGAGAAACGGATGCACCTCCTGGCAGGGACCCGTTATATCACCGCTCAAAAGCTGATGAAGAACATTCTCTGGTCAACTGAGAATGCTGAACGCCTCCAGCGGGGTGAATTGTTGAGCGAACGCGAAGATGATAATTAGAGCTGATCTGGAAAATGCTCGGCGTGGATTGCCAAATCCAGACCTCATCCGTCGGATTTGGCAATCCGACGGGAGCGTTAAGTTAGTGACATTCAACAAAGCATTAAGTCTATTGAATACCAAGGAAAGGATAACCCACAATACTTATGAATCCACAAGACCTTATGAAAACCGCTACCCGCCGGGTAGTGGATGGGCATTTTCAGGATATGTATAGCGAGGAGCGTTCCGAAGCACTCTGGGATTTCCTCCTCGCAGAAAGGGCAGCGGCGGAAGGCTATCCCCAAGTCGCTGAAATTCTCCGCGAAGTCGCGAGGGATGAACTCAAGCACGCGATCTGGATGGGTCAAGTGGCTGAAAAACGCCGGTTAGACGGCATCAGTCTCACTGACCATCTGGCAAACGCTATGGGCGGAGATAACAGTGTGGTCAGTCGAGAGCGCGAGATTGCGCAAATGGCCCGTCTGCTGGGGCGTGAAGAAGATGCGGCGCGTTTTGAGCAGATGGCAACGGACGAGCTCGACCATGTCGAGAGATACAAACAGGCATTGGAACTACTGGGAAAGAAAAGCGGGTGACTAGCGCCCACCTCAACAGTGATGAAAAGGTCAGGGCAAAAACGGGAGAGACCAGACTTCCGAAGTTTCGATCTGAAGCCAAACACTCACTTTTCCCAAGAGTCGTTGATTGGGGTCGCGGTATGGTTTGGGTCAAACTTCGGAAGTCTTGAATTGGCTTCTATTTACCAAAGTCAAGTTAATGGCAACCGAAACCAAAGAGGTAATCCAATGGGCTCTCCGGTTGACCTAAGGGAAATCCCGTACACCGGGAGGGAGATACACCGTATTATCGTCTTAGGCGGGGAATCTCAGGCAGGCTCCTATCTGTTACGAATCCGCGTGCATGCGGATTTGTGCATCCGGTTTGGGCGATTTAAGCGTGGGAAGATGATTGCGGTTCCTGCTGGCGAATACATATACGTCGGGTCGGCTTTGGGGAAGAGAGGCAGCACCTCGCTGGGGCGCAGGCTGGTACGGCACGCCACGCGAACCGGAGCGAAAACGCCTCATGAAATTCGCGCTGAAATGCTTGATTTCTTCAAAACCATCGGACTCGGCACCGGAAACCTCCTGCCAAAAAACGGGAAGCACCTGTTCTGGAACATCGATCATTTGCTCGACCACGAGTCAGCGGAACTTGTCGGGGCCTTCATCATCCGCTCTGAGATGAGGCTGGAGCGGGAGTTGGGACAACTCCTTGAGCAAGAACCGTGCACCCAAGTGCTCGAAAAAGGACTCGGCGCGAACGATGTCCCCGGCAATACCCATCTCCTGCGCGTCCCGATCTCTGATCGGGATGAAACATGGTGGAATTCGCTACCGGACCAGTTGAATGTGCAATTCGGGTTTCAGAATTTATTCCAGAAATCCTCGTAATTTCTGGCTACGGACCGGATGACGCAGCTTGCGCAAGGCTTTGGCTTCAATTTGGCGCACCCGTTCGCGTGTCACCTGAAATTCTGTGCCGACCTCCTCCAACGTGCGCGGACAGCCATCCCCAATTCCAAATCTTCGCCGAATGACCTTCTCTTCGCGCTCTGTCAACGTCTGTAAAACCTCTTCCACGCGTTCCTTGAGCATCGTGAACGCCGCTTCGCTGACAGGAGATTTTGAATCTTTATCTTCAATGAAATCTCCGAGTTGGGAATCTTCCTCTTCGCCGACGGGGGTTTCCAAGGAGATCGGCTCCTGTGCAATCCGCAACACCTGTCTTACCTTTTCAATGGACATGTTCATCGCATCTGCAATATCCTGCGGGCTGGGTTCACGTCCTATTTCCTGAACGAGATAGCGAGAGGTACGGATGAGTTTGTTGATGGTCTCAATCATGTGAACCGGGATACGAATGGTGCGGGCTTGATCGGCAATCGCTCGCGTAATGCCCTGTCGGATCCACCAGGTCGCATACGTGCTAAATTTGTAGCCGCGCTGATAATCAAATTTGTCTACCGCTTTCATCAAGCCGATATTTCCTTCCTGGATGAGATCCAGAAACATCAGCCCCGGTGTGCGGTTCGTGTACTTTTTCGCAATGCTGATGACAAGCCGAAGGTTCGATTCGACAATCTCCATCTTCGCTTCTTGTGCAGATGCCTCCCCTTCACAAATTCGTTGCGTAATTCGATTCAACTGTTCTCGTGAAGTGCCAATCTCACGCTCTAACCGTTTGATGGTGCGCCGTGCTTTCACGATCTCCTGGTTGTATGGCTTAAGTGTCTCCACCAGTTGACAGCGACAGAAATCATCCTCCTCTTCGCCTCGCCCGCTGGCGGGGGGGGTAGAGGAAGACGCAAAAGAATCAGACGTTTGCCGCTTTCCGAACGCGTCATCGCGAACGAAACGACAAATTTGATCGGCGGACATATTGCCCGCTTTCTCAATTTGCACAATCGTCTCCTCCAGTATCGCCATGGTGTTCGCAATCTCTTTGACCTTGCCGGAGATCTTGCTGATTTCCTCGCGATCAATTTTGAGTTGCTTGAGGGTGTTTACCAATTCCGCGCGATTGGCTTCCAGTTTTTTCCTGAATGCCTCCGCCTCATCGGGTGAAAGGGTCTCATACGCCAGTTGACGCTCTTGAAGTCGCATTTCCAACTCAATGCGCTTCAAGTAGTCCATGAGACGCTTTGCGATTTCGAGATACTTGGCTTCCTTATCGGTCGCAGATGAACTTGCAATTGGCATCTCAAGCACATCGGAAGGCCTTTTCTGGCCTGTCAAGACCTTATTCAGGAGTTTTCTCACTTCTGCAATCGCGAGAGGGGTTTCAAATATTGCCTCTTGAACAATACGATGCCCCTCTTCAATCTGCATCGATAAGGTAATCTCTTGCTGCTTAGAAAGCAGAGAGATACGTCCCATCTCTCGTAGATACACTTTGATCGGGTCATCAACCCTGTCAAGTTTACTCGGGCTTAAATCAAGTAACTCATTCTCATAATCACCAGTATCATCGTAGCCTTCGCTGTCACAGTAATCCATCGTCTGATCGATATCTCTAAAATCCATTGTTGTTAAATCTCCCTCATCAAGGTCTGCTGTGCCATCCGGAAGGTTCAGTTCTTCCATGTCTACAGGAAGCAGGGTCTCGAAATCATCCGGTGAAACAGCCGGTTGCTCGTTGTATTCAAAATACCCTTTCTCTTTGTCTGGATGTACAAATTCATTGTCCATATTACTCGTTAAAGTCATTGTTACGACTTTCTCCTTCCCCCCAGGAAATCCCCCCCACCCCCCTTTTCAAAGGGGGGAAGGGGGGATTAAAGGTCAAATTCCCTTCTTCGGTTTGAAAGTTCAACAAGTTCTTCAAGGGTATCTATGTTATTATTCCCCTGTGTGAGCGCAGCGGAACGTCTGGTACGTTCAATATCCCACAACAAAAATTGGTTAAGTTTTTTAACACAACCTTCCACTCGCGCCCTCAGATTCGGAGGGATGGTTCTTTGCAGAACCGCATTGGAAATTATCCCTTTCACCTTATCATTGGCGCAAGTATCAATGAGGTTTTGTATATTCACTGGGGCTTCAAAGGCTTCGGCAGGAGCCTCGCCCTCCCACTCGGCAGAGGCCCTATCCTCCCACGGTTCAGCAGGAGCCTCACGAAGCAAACCTGCGTGTTGAAAGTGCAGAGGCACTTTATCCTCCCACGGTTCGTCTGGAACCTCCCCTCCCTTTGCTTCCCAGAGCATTCGAGCAATGATAGCCAGATCAGGGTGTGTAAAATCCTGATAGTGAAAATGGGGTTTGGCGAGAGGGATGAAATCCGGACATTGTAATAACGCTTCGATGAGCTGCCACTCGATTGCCTCGCGGGGGTTCATGCGCTTCTGTTTAGGCGGGGCAGGCTCACGAAACGATCGGGTCGAATGGAGGGCTTTGACACCTAAACGCTGTAACTCCTTCCAGAGCAATCCCGGGTCAATGTCAAGCTCTTGCCCGGTATATTTGATGTATTCATTCAGTTCAACCTGACTTTTAATATGAGACAGGGTTAAGGCAATCTCTTTGATCGCCTGGGTTTTAACGTCGATACGCCGGAGGACATCCTGCTGGGCGGCTCGTTGCAATTGAAATTCGATGAGGTTCATCGCGGAGTCAATGAGTTGGTTGAACGCATCGACGCCCCGGCTTTGAATAAATTCATCCGGGTCTTCGCCAGAGGGAAGGAGCGCAATCCGGACCCGTAGCCCCGCCTTCAGCAGTACATGCAACCCTCGCAACGTCGCCTGGAAACCGGCGGAATCACCGTCATAAACGATGATTGTTTCTTCGGCAAATCGCTTGAGTAACGCGGCATGCGACTCGCTGAACGCAGTGCCTAATGAAGCGACGACATTTTGCACGCCCGCCTGATACAGCATGAGGGCGTCAAAGTAGCCTTCGACGAGGATGGCTTTCCCGGCCCTCTGGATGACAGGACGGGCGTTGTATAAATTGTAAAGGGTTTTGCTTTTATCATAGAGCGCGGTGGTCGGAGAGTTTAGATATTTTGGAAGTATCTCCTCTGATAATGCACGCCCTCCAAACCCAACAGGAACCCCTCTGTCGTCAAGAATCGGGAAAATGACACGCCCCCGAAAATGATCCAAGGGGCCCTGTTCTTCGTTTTTGATGAGCCCCGTATCGATGAGTTGTTGAAGCGAAAAGCCAGCCCCCGTCGCTTCCTTGATCAGGTCGCGACGCTCACGGATCGCATATCCGAGTTGAAATTGTCGAATCGTCTGATCTTTGACCCCTCGGGTTTTCAGATATGCCACTGCTGGCCCGCCGATTTGGGGCGTTAAGAGTTGCCGATGAAAATACGCCATTGCGAAGCGGTTGAGGTCTTGAAGTTCCAGGCGTTTGCGGCTTATCTGCCGCGCTTTGCCATCCTGGGTTGGCAATGAAATCCCCGCGCGTTCTGCCAACCATTCAACGGCTTCGGTGAAAGACAGCCCCTCATGTTTCTGAAGGAAGCTGATTACATTGCCGCCGGTATTGCAACCGAAGCAGTAAAACATCTGCTTCTCAGGAGAGACGGTAAAGGAAGGGGTTTTCTCTTCGTGAAAAGGACAAAGGGCTTTGTACTCCTTCCCCGCCGGCCGCAACAAAATCCCGCACCCTGATATGACTTCAACAATATCGCTTTGCGCCCGAATATCGGCAAGCACATCGCTTGGAATGTAGTTAGAAGAAGAGTTCATGTCATTCCCTCCTGTTTTACCCTTCGCGTTCACAAACTTGAGCGAGTTGTTGTTGGCATAGACATATCAGTTGATGCCCTGCCCCGCCGCATCCATCGTGGTAAACCGCCCAAGATACGGGTCATAATACCGCGCCCCGTAATAATACAGGTCCACGTCCCCATCGAACTCCTTCCCCGTGAACTTCCGGGGCGTGGTGCTGGCCCCCGACTGATGCCGAATCGAACCGAAGGGGGTGTAGCCGTACCGCGTCACCACCGTCTGAGCCCCGTCCGTCACCAGAATCACGCTGCCGAGCGCTTTCAGGTGATGGTATTTGTACGGCGTTGTAATGAATTACTTTTCTGGTTCATGTTCTCTAATTTCTTCCTCCGTTGTTTCAAGCGCATTTACTCCGGGAGGCTTTGATAAATTGAGCATCGATAGAGTGGGCCAAGTATCTAGAATTTTTCTGACGCTACCCATCCAATCCCCCCAAGCAGCAGGGTCAGCAGTGATGCCATCTTCTAAGAAATCAAGATCGCCCAATAAAGAGCCAATATCATCGGATTGAGTGCGTTCGTAATAACCTTCCAGGAAAACCTTCATCGCTTCAAACGCTTGTAAAATCGTTACCCTTTTCATTTCAACCTCACTCCTTTTTGTTCGGCTTGATTGGTGCTGAAAGACCCGTTAGGGGATTAAATGCGCGGGGTATCTCGTTTATACCACCATTGCCTATTTGCCCACCACGACTTGATGTCCACACTTGCCTTCCATCGTCTAATGTCCGAGCATACCAATCGTTTCCTCTCTTATCAGTGCCCAAAAAGTTCGCGGGAGCGTTTGCGGTATCTGTCAGAAGTTTCCGGTTGGCCGGGGTATCATCCGGAAGGTGACCTGGGGCATTACGGAAGATATGTCCTGTTTTTGTTTCATCAATGGGTATTCCTCCGCATCCGGGATGGTTCATTTTGCTTTATTCCTTCAACGTCACAACCGTCGCGCCCTCCCCGCCTTCGTTGAGTGGTGCCACCTGAAAACTGCTGGCTAAAGGATGTTCTCGTAACAAATTATGGATGGCTGCCCGCAACGCCCCCGTCCCTTTGCCATGAACAATTCGCACCCTTGCTAAACCCGCGAGAAAAGCGTCATCAAGGTATTTATCGGTTTCCTCCAAAGCCTCACTGACCATTTTGCCTTGCAGGTTCAACTCGGTTTTGACAGTACCAACCTTGTTATATTGGATATCCAACACGGAAGGAGAGAGTTGAGGTCTATTGTCTTGAGGGGAGGCAAGTTCAATTTCTTCGTGTGATACCTGCATCCGCATATTGCCGACCTGGACCGTTAGCGATGCCTTCCCGTTTGAAATCGATAGGACTTCGCCAAATCGATTCAGGCTTTTGAGGCGGACTTTATCGCCAACTCGAACTTCCTGGAATGGTGTTGCGTTTTTCAGGGAGGGTTTGCGCTGACGAGATTGCTCCAATGCGTTCTGCGCCTTTTCAATATGAGTAAAGGCGGAACGAATGCTCTCTTTCGAGGCCTGTTCCCTCCGCACCTCCGCTATCGTTCCCTCGACCAATCGACGCGCGTTCTTGAGAACTTCAGCGGCTTCTTTTTCAGCCTCATCCTTGAGCCGTTCACGTTCATCCTCAAAACGGCTAACCAATTCCTGATGTTTCTGATATGCGGTATCAGCAGCCCGAATTTTTTCTTGAACGATTTCGCGTTCTGCTTCGAGTTCCCGTTGGGACTCTTGCATGCTGACAATCAAATCTTCAACGGCAATGGTCTGATTGCCGATGTAAGATTTCGCTGAAGCCGCAATCGGTTCGGGCATCCCCAATCTCTCAGCGATTTTAATCGCGTTGCTACTTCCCGGCACGCCGATCAACAGGCGATAGGTCGGGCACAATGTCAGCCAATCAAATTCCATCGACGCGTTTTCCATCCCTTCCCGCGTATGGGCATACGCTTTAAGGGCACCGTAATGGGTGGTGACAATCGTGCGAACCTTGTGTTGGCCCAGCCAGTCTAGAATCGCCATGCCGAGCGCCGCACCTTCCGTCGGGTCTGTGCCAGCGCCCAATTCGTCCAGCAGGACGAGCGAATTCTCATCCGCGTGCTTTAAGATTTCAATAATCTTGGTGATGTGTGATGAAAAGGTGCTGAGGTTCTGTTCGATGCTCTGCTCATCGCCAATGTCTGCGAAAACCCGATCGAATACGGCGAGTTCACTACCGCTCTGCGCGGGAATATGCAGCCCCGACTGTGCCATGAGGGTGAGCAAGCCAACCGTTTTGAGAACAACTGTTTTTCCGCCCGTGTTCGGTCCCGTGATGACCAACGTGTGAAAGGGTTCGCCGAGATATACATTGATAGGAACAATACGCTCCGGACGCTCCGGTTCGGGGAAACCCTCCGCTGTCCCTCCCTCGCCCGCGGGGGGGATAAGGGGAGGGGGCTTCCGCAAGTTCATTTCGAGTAGCGGGTGCCTTGCCTCCGTCAATTTTAAGAATCCCCCTGTGTTTAAGCACGGTTCAGTACAATTCAGATCGATGCTCAACTGCGCTTTGGCGCCCAAAAAGTCCAGTTCTCCCAATATGTCCAACGCGAGTTCCAGGTCAGGTAAATGCTCACGAACCTGATCGCTGAGTGAAAGTAAAATGCGACGAATCTCTTGACGTTCCTCATCCGCCAGTTGATGTAAATTGTTATTGAGTTCAACAACGCTGAAAGGTTCAATGAAGACTGTTGCCCCGCTTGAGGATTGTCCTTGAACAATACCGGGGAAATAACTTCTGGAATCTTGTTTAATGGGAATCACATAGCGGTCATTGCGGGAGGTGATGACGTTTTCCTGGATGGCTTTTTGATGGTGGGGAGAGCGCAGGATGGCTTCTAATTTGGATTGGAGGTTCTCGCGAGTGCTGACCAAGTGCCTGCGTATGGTTCGCAAAGCGGGGCTTGCCTCATCGTGGACTTCACCCTCTGGACTCAAGCATTTCGCAATCGATTCGACAAGGTCGGGGAAGGTCGGAAGGTCATCTACAATTGCGCAGAGGTTCGGCAAGTCTTTATCATTCAACTTTCCCATTGCCCGCTTAACGTTTTGAGCCACTTGCGCGACACGACCTATATCGAGCAGTTGATCAATTTCCAGAATCGCGCCCGGCTTGGCGACCTTGCGCAGGACCGGGGAAATATCCTTCAAGCCCCTTAGCGGAAAACCACCCAAGGTGTGGTAGAAGAATTTCGATTCACTGCACAGCGTCTGCTGGTGCCGAATTGCGTCGATTTGCCGACTGGGTGTCAGCTCTTCTACCCGTGACGCCCCTAATTGAGAGAGCGTGTATTTTTTTAACAACAACTTTAACTTATCATATTCTAAAACTTTTTCGGCATGAGAGGACATGATATTGATTATTGTCTATTGATTATCACTACAATGTCATTGCCTCTGTAGCCCAAGATTCTATCTTGGTTTCGGATGCGGCTTTCCAACTTAGAAAGTTGGGCTACAACTGAATCCGATTCTTCATGCGACATTGTAGAATTATTGTCTATTGATTATTGTCTATTGAAGATACTTCTTCTCATCTACAATCTTCAACATTTATTTTTGAACCTGCGAGAGGACATCCCGATAAAGGAGCGATTTTTCATAAAGATTGCGATCCGGAGCGAAATCAAGACTGACCGCTTGATCATAATAGTACAGGGCAGTGCTATTTCGTCCCTCTGTTTCATGACGGCGAGCATCTCGGAGGTTTTTAAGAAAATCGTTCGCTTGGGTCTCAAAGTTCTGAATGCGTTCCCGTAATTCTTTCGTTAGCCCTCCGTGAATATCCTTATCCACTTTGTAGCGATGAATCGCCTCTGCATAAGCGGCGAAGGCACCATAAGAGTTGTTTGCACTTTCCAGTTTTTGCGCTTCTGTGAGGGTGGGGGGCTGTGTAAGTGCTGAAATCAGCGATTTCGCTTTGGGAATTAACTCCACGCTTTTCTGTAGAATGGCTTTTTCCAGGTTTTCTTTGAAGAGATCAATCAAATCCTTATAAATTGCTAACGCCTCTGCAGAGCGATTCAGCTTTTCATAGCAACGCGCCTGGCTAAACTGGGACTCCGCAATAACTTGTTCTCGAATCGCGGCAGGCAACTTCAGAAGTGGTTTATATTTGTCTGGTCGATACGCCTCAATCGCTTTGTCGTATTGCCCACCCTGTTCGTAACAGTTGCCGATCGCCTTTTGCGCATACAAAGCGAGGAGCTGGTTTTCGGGGTGATGCTTATCAATGACCGATTGAAACTGCGAGATTGCACCGCTGTAGTCCCCTTGGTAATAGAGGGTTTCAGCATAATTATATCGCGCCTTATCCGCAAAGAGAGTGCCTGAATATTTCTGAAAAATGGTTTGGAACTTGGCACCGGCAGCTTGATACTGTTCCTTGCTAGTTCCAGCTTTTTCAGGGTCTAACCGACTGCTTTCGGCTTCTTGATACTTCTTGACCGCTTGAGCGAAGGCAAGAGAAGCATCTGCGCGCTCGTTTCGTTGATACTGGCGATACACCACAACGCCACCAACAACCACAATAACAACGACAACGCCGATAATAATCGCTTTTAAGTTTTCCTCAAGAAATTCATAAGATTTGAACGTTGTCTCAACAAATCGGTCCTGTTTTATTTCCTTCTTCGTCAGTCGTTTACTCTGAGCCATCACTTTCCTCTGATCTGATTGTCAATTGTCAATTGTCAATTGTCAATTGACAATTCAATTCACTCTCCCGATAAAAAAAAACGCTTGGGAACGAAGGGGAGCAAAACAAAAACCACAGATATTACACTGTGGTTTTCGCTTTAGGCGCATGAAAGCGGGTGACGGGACTTGAACCCGCGACCCTCAGCTTGGGAAGCTGACGCTCTACCGCTGAGCTACACCCGCATCAAAAGTCGCTAAATTATACTTATTGGCTTGTTACATTGTCAAGTGGATTTTCGATTCTCCACTCAATACGGGTTGAGAGATAGGGTGACGGAAGGGTATAATTATACTGCGGAAGGTCACATCTTACACATTCGCTATCTGAATCTTGAATCTGGTATCAATGCAAGATGCAGGTCGAAGAGTCTCGCCTAGCGGACATTCAAGATCAGGATACATTGAATCCTGAATCTTGAATCCTTGTTACGCATCACGTTTCACGTTTTCGCAATCCGTAAATGAAAGGAAACTATCATGTCAATTTTGCTTTGGGAGGCCGTTGCAGAGCCAACAGAACGTTTCCCCTCGTGTCACTGTTCAGTCATTCAGGAACTGGCAAATGGGGACCTCTGGGTCGGTTACTATGCGGGAGATTCGGAGGCGCATCCGACTGCTGCATGGGTGCTGGCGCGTCGCCGCCCTGGCGCTGTCGCTTTTGAACCGCTCACGGTTGTTGCCGATACGCCGGGAAAACCGGAGGGCAATGGGGTCCTTTTTCAAACACAGGATGGCACGGTACTTCTGCTCTATGGGACCATGCACGGAAAACTAGATGGTCCCCCCGGTCCTGGTGTCCGTTGGGTCACTTGCGACCTCCGCATGAAGCGCTCCACGGACAACGGCTATACGTGGTCAGAGGTTCAGATAATTGAGCCGGAACTGGGGCATGTTCCCCGGTGCAAGCCGATCCGACTCGATAACGGAGAGATTATTTTCGGGACGGAATATAAGGATGGGCACTCCCGGTTTTGGATTAGCCCCGACGAAGGGGTAACGTGGAAGATGACGGGGCCGCTCCTCGGAGAGCCCAATCAGCATCCGTCGCTCATCCAACGGAAGGACGGTTCGCTTCTGGCTTTATTACGTCCTTCCGGGAAAAATTCCAACATTCTCAAGAGCATTTCGACTGACCGTGGACGCACCTGGTCCCCGGCGGAGTTGACCAAGTTTTCATGCCCACATGCCGCGCTGGATGCGGTTCGGCTCGCTGATGGTCGAATTGCGATGGTATGGAATAACCAGCCAAAAGTCCGAAATCCACTGACGCTTGCGATCAGCGAGGATGAGGGAGAAACGTGGCCTTACGTCCGCGCTCTGGTCACAGGGAATGGTCGTTTTGACTATCCCGCGATCATCCAGACCCCTGATGGCACCCTTCACTTAACGTTCACGAACAATCGGCGCACCATCGATCACATCGCCCTCACGCCGGAGTGGATTCTGGGCAAAGGGGCAGACCTGCCTGCATGGACAGATGAGGGAATGAAACGTCATGTTTTTATATAATCGCGGGGGGGAAGGAAGAGAAGCAATGCCTTTCTTCCATTCCTTCACTTCGTTCAGAGCCCCGAGGGATCGGGGCAGGCTCTGCCTTGAGTGTAGTCCTGAGCTTGCGAAGGAACAGACAAGCGCTTCCGTTCCTTCCCGACGCATGTCAAGTTACGATTTGAGAAACCAAGTTTCCGTTGCATCTTCAGTCGGAATTATGCTAGACTAAGGACATCTCAAACGCTAAGAAACCGAGTTTTTTCAGAAAAACTTGGTTTCTTGCCCTCTCAAAGGACAACATACAGCGGTGACACGTTGTGTCGCAACGGAGTCCTTTGCATGATTGATTAATCGATCCACTCAACAAGGAGAAGTTCAAAATGATAATAAAAAAAATTACCCCATTCATCATTATAGGAATTTTGATTGCCCTGTTCATCAGTGTTTGTGCACCCACTCTCCACGCTCAAGTTGAGCCACCCGCAGCTCGGCAGGATACGCACGCTCCCATGTCACTGATGGAGGTCGCGCCGGCGAATCCGCTGTTGGTGCTCCAGATCAAAGACGTTGCTGACGCCCTCGCGCTTATCGGGGACACCAGAGCGTGGCAGCAGATTATCGAAGCACCACTATGGGAGGTGGTCTGGGCTTCCCTTGAAATGGAATCAGGGGTTAAGGAATCGCAACGGCTCATCCGACCCAGCCTATCCATTCTTTCTCACCTGCTCGGAAAAGAGGCGCTGTTTCTTATCCCTAAATTTAAGGGAATCCTGGAACTGTCTCCGACCCTGCTCATCCAGATTGACCGGACGGGCGATCTCGGGGAGATGCTGGCAGCAGCCATCGAAGTTGGGCTCGCCAATGTTCCCAACACGGGGGCGCGTGAATATAACGGCTACTCCTATCTGGTGACTGAGAAAGTTGGTCCGGGGTTGCGTTTGGCGGTGGGGCTGGTCGATGATCTCCTGATCGTCAGCGTCGGAGAGGGAACACTACGAAAGGTCATCGACCTTCATCAAGGCAAATCGACGGAAAGCCTTGCCCACGACGCCGAATTTTCACAGATGATGGCGCGTTTCCAGACCAATCCCGCTGACAGAGTGACAGACTTTCAATCGCTATTCTATGTCGATGTTGCGACCATCCACGAGTTTGCGAAACTGATGTACCCGATGGCGCAAGGGAAGGTGCCGGCGATGGCTCGACCGCTTGCTGACCAAGCCGTTGGATGGCTTGATCTGGTTCAATCGGTCATGGCCGCTTCGCACCTCACAACAGAGGGGGTTGTTTCCCAAAGTTATATGCGGCTCAACCCTGATGCCACCGCCAACAATTTTTTGGCGATGTTGCAAGGCCCACCCACTGTCCACGATTCAATCAAATTTGTGCCCGCTGATGCTGCGGGTTATGTCGCGTCAAACTTGATAGACCTTCCCAGGCTCTGGAAGATGGCGATGGACGTCCTTCATTCCATGCCCCCGGAGATGAGCGAACAGTTCCTGTCCGGACTGGAGGCAATCCAGACGCAATTTAACATCAACATCGAAAAAGATCTGTTCTCGTGGATGGGCAATGAGCTCGCGCTGATTAACCACGGCGATACGGTTTGGATGCCGGAGGCAGCCGCGTACCCCCACCTGTTAGTGCTGATCGAAACAACGAACAGCGCACAAGCCGCTGAGAGCCTGGGACGACTTGCACAGCTTGGAACGATGCTTCTGGCTGCAGGGGGGAAAATGCAGATGGACTGGCAGACGATGGATTATTCGGGCACGGAGATTCACACGGCAGAAATCTCCGGTGTGCTGATGGAGCCCGGTTATGCCGTGACCGGCAAGTACGCCTTGATTACCACAGATTCAGCGTTACTGAAATCAGCCCTCGACTGTGCAGCAGGTCGTGCAGAAAACCTCGCGGCGCTGCCGCAGTTTCAGGAGTTACGCCCAATCGTTCCAGAAAAAGTGAATACCATCAATTATGCGAATCCAATCCGCTCATTGACAGGGACGCTGGAATCCCTAACGGATAGGATGCGCACCCGTGGAGAGGGGCAAGGGCCCAGCACCGAGGAAGAAAATGCAGCGCTCATCCGCGCCATCCTCCCTCAAGCGACCGATCTGCTTAAAGCGATTTCACAAGTCATTCTTGGACAGATTGGATATACAGTGACGGATGGGAACGGCCTGCGGAGTTATTCATTCCTGAAAGTGCGTGATTTGGATACAAATGTTACTTTGGCTGACCCTCCCGAGGCGAAGATCGCGCGTTCGCTTTTCATTGCGCGTGGATATATGGAGAACGAAATGCCAGACCGCGCCCAGCCATATCTGGATAGGGTCCTGGAGATTGATGTGGATAACCCGGATGCATTGATGATGAAGGTCACTCTCCTGGAATCCGAAGGGGATGAGAAACGCGCAAACTGGTATCGTCGTCGGCTCGGCTTCGCCAACGAAAATGCGTGGTATATTATTGGGCCTTTCGCCAATCCCAACAGCGAAGGCTTTGATACCGCTTACCCGCCGGAAATGGGAGTCAATCTTGAGGCAACCTACGAAACGGAATCCGGAGGAGTTACCTGGCAAAAGCGACAGGATGATAACCCAAACGATGGCTTTGTGAATTTCGCCGATATGTTTGAGGAACCGGAATGGAAGGTTGCTTACGCATGGACGACCATCACGGTGCCAGAGGCTGGAGAAGTTGAACTTCGGATTGGTAGCGATGATGACATCAAAGTGTGGGTCAACGGAGTTGAGGTGTTAATCAACCAGATTGGACGTCCTGCCGCACCGGATCAGGACCGTGCCCATGTCTCCTTACGGCAGGGGGAGAACCAGATTCTCGTTAAAGTGTGCAATCGGGAAGGCGATTGGGGGTTCTACCTCCGCTTTACAGATGATAACCGGCGTCCAATCAAAGGGCTGACTTATGGCAACTAATCGAGGCGTGGTCATAATCATCCGTCGGTTGAACTGTAGCCCAAGATTCTATCTTGGCCCCTGGCGCACGGGCCAAGTTAGAAACTTGGGCTACGACTGTCCCCCGTGGGAATGATGACCAGCCCTCATGGCAACTAATCACGTTTCACACAACGCCGCCACCTTGAATGATTGGGCAGAGATCACAGAGTTGGCTACTGCAAAAATTCTTGTGGAGATAGAGAGCCCCTTGCTGTTTTTTGGCGGAGGGGGAGATGAGGCGAATGGGCTGCTGCGCGTTGAAGAGCTGTGCTTCAATTCGTTGCGTGATGTGATTCTCTTGTAGCTTTGGATAGCTATCATAAAGCCGCAGGACTGCCGCCGCGAGTGTGGGGCTCTGGGAATGCTCCGCCCAGACCAGGGCAATCGGCAGCAACGCGTTGATGATAATGTCAGAGGCGCGGTCACCGCCGATGAGTGCAGCGCCTCGTTGTGGGATGCCTTTCCCAAAATGGGAATGCTCCACCCAGTAACCCGAAGGCGCAGGCATTAACTTTTCCAGCAACTGACGACGAATTCTCGACAAGCCCCTTTTGTTTTCTGTTGCGCCCCCCTCGATCAGCGGAAGGAAAACCATCATCAAGCTGTCTTGACAGCGACTGATGAGTTGACTGATGCCCGGGATACGGCGCGTTGGGTAATTTGCCGGGCGGATTCCAGCAAAGTGCCACTGCTCCCCCGACATACGACTGGGGGCCGTGTATGGTTCGGAGGCTTTCCAGAGCCATTCCAACCGCTCAATAAATGCCTCTTCATCGGCTGCATGGCGCGCGATCTGCCGGTGAGATTGTGAAGGGAGCAGCCCCGCAACACCGAATAAGAGCACCTGAATTTCCTCATCGGTCTTGCCGGTGAGTTGCGACAGAGGGACACGTTGAGCCAATTCCCGGAAGGGTCTGCGGTTCTTGGCATATCCCAACGCCTCCATGATGCTTTCATAGAGCAACTGCTCAAAATCGATCCGGACCCGCAGACTTCGCATCTCATCTGCTTTCTCCCGTAGCCGCTCAACCCCCAGTTCTTCCAGGACCGATTGGACTCGCTCAATTCTGAGGGTTTTGCCTGTCACTCGACAGTAGTCAATAGCCGCCGCCTTTGCTGCCGCTCTTTCATCGAGCAGTTCCCCGATCGACGTATCCATCCGTTCCAAGAGTTCCAGCGTTGGGATGCGTTTTCCGTTTTGCAGCCGCGTGCGCAGGTTGATGTCGTCATTCCAGAAAACGACGTGTAAGATGACGCGATTGTACTTCGGATTGAGATGGTGCTTGTGGTTATGCCATTCTGACGATTTGACATGAATCTCTACATCCCCCGTGTGCAGTTTGCCATCAATCACGATTTCCGCATGGACAAAGTCCGGGCCCTCATCGCCGCTCCAGATGCCCGGCTTCAGCACCTGAACCGGACGCCCATCCGTGGAGCGGAGGTCATAATTGAAAAAACGCTGATCGTTCCATAAGTTCTGGACAAAATGCTCATCAATATTTTTGAGGTCAGTCATTATGCCACCTCGCTCCGAAAACGGGATGTGTGATATGTGAATAATCAAATCTCCAGGTATCACGTTTCAGGTATAACGTACGCGGAATACTATATCAAAAAAGCCCCACCCAATCAAGCAAAATCTGAAAAGCATAGAAATATGCAAATGAGCAAATGATCGACAAACACAAAACATTCAGATATTTTTGAGTGTGAAACAGATTTCATTTTTGAAACAAAACAGTTGACAGCGATTTGATGGTGTGGTATAAAAAGGGGACATGAATTGACGGATTCCAAGATGTGCTCAAGGTGGCAAGTGTATCCCGAATCCTGAATCTTGAATCCTGTTCCGGATGCACAAAATGGCTGATTATCCAGAAATTGAATCGGCGTACCCAAAAGTCAATAATTGACAATTGACGAAAGGAGGTCAGAAGATGCAAGACGACAAGTTTTATGCGTATCCGTATCGGATTGCGTTTGGCGCGTGGATTAACGACATGCGCACCGAGCCGCTCCCCTTGGAGAACTGGCCCGCGCCTCAATTCGATGACGAATGTGTGGAGGGCATCATCCGGGCGATGGACGTTCAGAGTCAGGCTGGGTTTCAGATGCTTGATGTGTGGGGGCTCTTTGCCACCTACGCCTGGCCGACGGATATTGTGAGTGTCCTGGACCAGAAGCGTCAGCGCCGCATCCACAGGTTGCTTGAGGCAGCGAAGGCGCGCGGCATGAAGCTCGTGTTGGGGCTGGGCACCTACAGTTGGGGATACGATCAGATCATCGAAGCGAATCCGTCGGTCCGGGGCAAGGGTCCATCAGGAGAACCGCACCGGCACGCGATGTGTGACGCCAATCCCCAATCATTTGAGTATGTCACGAAGATATTGGACTTCGCGCTGTCGGAGTTCGATTTTGGGGGCGTTCATCTGGAATCCTGCGACCTGGGGTGCTGCTTCTGTCCAGAATGCGCCGGTAAAGATGGGGTTGTGGGATACAATGCGCGAATCAACCGGAAGACAGCAGATTATATCAAGAGCAAATGGCCCGACAAGATCGTCTACGTCATCACCATCAACTGGGTCGCCCCCGGCAAGCATTTCACGGCAGAGGACAAAGCGCACGTTGTGGAACTGGGCAAGCACATCGACTGCCTTTTTGACCAGGGGCATCAAGGCTACCATCTAGCCGAGAACGAGAGACGGGAGTTTATCCAACGGCTTGGCTGCGCTTACGGCACTTCAGGAAAACTCTGGCTCTATCCCGACGCCCGATGGGACCGCTCATCGTATTTCCTGCCTTATGTGAAACGTGCCGGCGAGGCATTGAAGGAACAGTTCCAGGATGGGGTCCGTGCGTGCTTGTTCTACCAGGGCCCCGTGAGCAACCCAAGCACCGAGGTCAACATCGCTGTCGGTGGTCGCATCCTCTCAGATACCCGCAGAAACGTTTTTGACGTGTTGGCGGAAGTGATTGAAGCTTACTACCAACCCAGGACCGCTGATGCCCACCGGAGGCTGGTGGATATCTTCCTTCGGGCTGAAGAGACGTATTTCAGTAACTGGCAACGGCAGGAGGACCTGTTCCTGAAGATGTATGGGAGTGTCCCCGGTGAGTTCAAACTGGACCAACACCTGTGGGGCACATCCCCTGGACCAGCGACCTTCCTGAAAGAACCGATGCTGGATGCTATGGGTCGTCAAGAGTACAAGAAGGGGCTGATTGAGATCCTTAAAGACCTGCCTGAAATCGAAGGTCGTTGCGATGATGGGGGAAGGCTGGCAAAGATTAAACGGGCGCTCATCTTCACCCTGAACCTGATTAACACGATTGGCTGACCGCCGAGTTCCGAGGGTAGCCAGACTTCCGAAGTTTCAAAATGCTGTAGCCGAATTCACCAGACTTCCGAAGTTTCCGAAAACTTCGGAAGTCTAAATAAAATGCTTGACGAAACGTGTGCAAATCGGTTATGGTATGCTCTCAAAGTATAGCGCTCATGTCAGGGAGATATAATTCATGCACATCAACAACTCACTTACCGTCGAACAACTCCAGCCGAAATTGGCGCGTCTGTTTGAACTCTCTGGGAAGAAGATCTTATCCATCGAAGAGACATGGGATGTCTCAAAAGGGACCCCGGTTTTTACTGTTGCTGGAAAGTACACCACGCGGGGGTGGACGGAATGGACGCAAGGCTTTCAATTCGGTTCCGCGCTTCTGCAATTTGATGCCACCGATGACGAGCAGTTTCTTGAAATCGGGCGAAAGAACACGGTCGAAAAGATGGCACCTCATCTAACGCATATCGGTGTCCACGACCATGGGTTCAACAATGTATCCACTTACGGCAACTTACGGCGTTTCATCCGTGAAGGGCGAATTCCACATAACGATTGGGAGCTCCACTTTTATGAACTTGCCCTGAAAGCGTCGGCGGCAGTGCAGGCGAGCCGCTGGTCAAAGACGAAAGATGGGAAAGGTTACATCTATTCCTTCAATGGCCCTCATTCGCTGTTCTCGGACACCATCCGTTCGTTGCGCCCCCTGGCGTTGGGACACCGCCTGGGGCATACGCTGATGGGAGAAGCAGACCGGCCGATCTCTTTGCTAGAACGCTTGCTCCACCATTCAGAGACGACCGCGGCGTTCAACGTGTACTACGGCGAGGGGCGCGACGCTTACGATGTGCGCGGGCGAGTGGCGCACGAGTCGATCTTTAACATGAACGATGGGAGCTACCGGTGTCCGTGCACACAGCAGGGCTATTCCCCGCTTACCACATGGACGCGAGGGCTCGCCTGGATTATCACAGGCTATGCCGAGCAACTTGAGTTTTTCGAGACGTTGACCGATGATGAACTTGCTCCCTACGGTGGGAAGCCGCAAGCGCTCGCGCTTATGTTGAAAGCCGCTCAAGCGACATCGGATTTTTACATTGCGAACACCGCCAGCGACGGCATCCCATATTGGGACACCGGTGCCCCGGGGCTGACGAAGCTGGGTCGGTATCTGGAGAGACCCGCCGAGCCTTTTAACGACATCGAACCGGTGGATAGTTCCGCAGCGACCATCGCGGCGCAAGGGCTGATTCGACTGGGAAACTATCTCAAAAAGCATGGGGAGATTGAAGCGGGAACACGATACTATCAGGCAGGATTGACTGTTGCAGAAACACTTTTCTCCGAGCGGTATCTTTCGGAATCGGACGAGCATCAGGGCTTAATTCTGCATTCGGTCTACCATCGCCCGAATGGGTGGGATTATATCCCCGAAGGCAGACGCATCCCGTGCGGGGAATCGTCGATGTGGGGGGATTATCATGCGCGAGAGCTGGGGGGGCTTCTGTTGAGGGAGTTGGAGAAGAAACCGTATTTGACCTTTTTTTAGGGGTAGAAACCGAGTTTTTCCGAAAAACTCGGTTTCTTCTAACACAACACCTGTCTTGAAAGGATGATCAATGATGTTGAATAATCAAGAGTTCGCAGCCAATGCGATTATCGAAGCCAGAGAATTTTTGAAGAAGAAACAATATGAACAGGCACTAGCGGCTTGTAGTCGTGCGTTGGAAGCCGATCCCAACGCATACGGTGCCTATACGATACGATGGCAAATTCTCGCAGAAACGATGGCCCCTGATGAAACACGCGCAAAGATAGAAGCTGAAGTCGAAGCATTTCTCAACGCCCAGAAAGAGATACCAGAGGTGTTGAATACAGCTTACTGGGGCTATATGGAACTTACGGGTCGTACCAAGAACGTCCCAGAAATTCTATTTGCTAAAATGTTACAATATCCCAAGACCAGAGCTTCACTTTCAGCATTGTGTGGTTTAGCCGAGCGCAGTAACAATCCGCGCGAAAAGTGGGACTACAATCAACGCCTCATTAATGAATTTACCGCTGAGGATGTCCCTGAATTGTCATGGTATATGATTGCGCATATAAATATGCTGAGATTAGCAGAGCAGGATCGCTCGCTGGCAACCGATGAGTCCCTTGATGAACTAATCGACCGCTACCTCCAAGCACATTTGGCTTATTGTCGGCACTCAAAGCAGTGGTTCGGATGGGCTTACACTGAAGCTGTGAAATGGCGTCTCAAGTTCGGCATCAAGTTAGGTAAGGCGTTGGAAACGTTAGAACGTGCTGAAGTGCGTTTGAAGGAAAAGGAAGAACAAGAATGGATTGAGCGAGCCGGTGAAAATCTGAAGGAATCCCAGAGTCGCTTTATGCGCTTACGCGGTGAAATTTCCCTGAAACAGGAACGCTGGAAAGAGGCATACGACGCGATTGCAGGAACTGCACCCCCCTATTTGACAAGCCTCTGGCATCGATTCGGAGAAGAGACAATACACCACTTCTGGATGTTGGGAAGGGCATCCGAAGGATTAGGACAGTTTGATAGAGCCACACAATACTACACAGATGCACATTTTGTCCCCAAGCCTCACCCAGAAGCACGCGCAGGATTAGAACGCGTCTATCAAACACAACACGGGTCCTTGAAGCGGTTTGAGGTGTTCCTCAAAGAAGCCGAATCCGAATACCGCAAGCGAGAAGCCGCAGATCTCGAAGCGATCCGTCAAAATCTCATCACAGAGAAGAGAAACCAGGAAGCGAAGGATTTGACCCTAGAAACTTTAGAAGGCAAAACGTTCACCTTATCGGCAATGTGGGGGAAAGTTGTCTTGCTTGATGTTTGGGCTTCGTGGTGTGGCCCTTGTATAAGAGCCATTTCAGAAGTCGCAAAAGTGTATGAACACTTTAGCGCCGTCGAGGATGTGGTGATCTGGGGGGTCAACAGTGGCGAACATCCTGAGAAGGTGCGGGCGTTTCTTGCGGAACACCAACTGCCCTGGCTTATTCTGCTCGATCCCAATCGTGAAGTCAGCAGTGCTTATAACATTGAGAGTATACCGTCTTTTATTCTAATCGATAAAAATGGCTGTTGGCACAAACTTACAGGATACCACCAGTGGTTGGGTCAAGAATTGATTTGGCTTATTGAAGCCCTTCAAAGTACAGACGAAAATGAGTAAGGGCGAGTTAACGTTTCACTTCACCTATAAGGAGGTATGACGACAGATGATTAAGAAGCAATACGATCTGATGGTTTTAGACAAAGAGGATTTCCCCGTAATCTTTGTCAGAGTCATCCGCGTAGATCGATCCACGGATGAGCGGCGCATCTTCTATTTCCAGCAGGCGCATGAATACGCCAAACGCTTGAACACATGAGCCAATAAAATAAACTCGCACCAAAGGTGATTAGGGGTAACACCTAACACCTAAAATCAAACCAATGATTCAATCTTTTGTATATACAGATAACGAATTGATAGCAGATGTTTCTCCTGACCAACTGGCTAAAGCCTACCAGGAGGTGAATACGACGCTCTGGGTCGATATCCAACTCCACGACGAGGCTGAGGCCGATATTCTACGGGATGTGTTTCAGTTCCATCCGCTGGCGATTGAGGATTGCATCCATGACGAGACTCGACCGAAGCTTGATGATTTCGGAGAGTACCTTTTCTTAGTGATGCACGGTATCAATTTTAATCTTGAAACGGACACCCTCAAAACAACAGAACTGGACATTTTTCTTGGGAGTAATAGCCTCATTACGGTTCATAAGAAACGAATGCCAAGTATTGAAAGCACGAGGGAATATGTCCAGGCGAATCCCCGGTTCTTAGCACAGGGTGCCGACGCGCTGCTGCATCGCATTATCGACGCGCTGGTCGATAATTACCACCCGACTTTTGAAACCATCCGGGAAGCCATCGAAGATATTGAAACCCAGATATTTGATACCCCCAAGGCCGAGGAGGTTTTACCCCACCTCTTTCGGCTCAAGAAGGATTTGCTATATCTCCGCCGGCGATTACACCCTCAATGGGAGGTGATCCGTCAGTTGGCGACCGAGCCGTTTGAACTGATTCAGACACATCAGGCAATCTATTTCAGCGATATCAATGACCATATCGCCCGGTTGAATGACTTGATTCACAACTACAACGAGCTCATCGATGGCGCTGTGCAAACCTATCTCTTGCTCACCTCATATCGCCTGAACGAGGTCATGCGGGTTCTGACTATCATTGCTACCATCATGATGCCATTGACGCTGATCGTGGGCATCTATGGTATGAACTTCGATTTTATGCCGGAACTGCATTGGCGGCCTGCTTACTTTATCGTGATTGGAGTCATGGTTGCCATTGCGCTTGGAATGGTTCGCTTTTTTCGCAAGCGTGGGTGGATGTAACCTAATTTTTAAAAAGGTCGGTAGAAACCGAGTTTTTCGCAAAAACTCGGTTTCTACCGAATTCCTGAATCCCTGAACTGATGAACTCTCAACAACAAGAAAGGAGTCACATTTAACAATGGACACTTTTTTTTCAACTCTGGAGCGGATCGTCAATTGGATTGCCACATCGAACTTCCGTGGGCTGCTGCTCAGCGCGGTCACGATTATTGCGTTACTCATTATCAAAAGCCTCCTGACCCGTGCGGTCAAGGCGTATGTCTACAAGGAAGCCCACAAGGTGGAAAATGCCGACAACTTCATGGCAACGTGGAAATACGTCTGGACAGGCATCATTTCCATCTTTGGTATCATCAGTTTGTCTGGTTCGCTCAAAGTGCTGGGCATCTCGGCGGGCTTCTTGGGTATGGTGATGGGCTGGTCACTGCAAGCCCCTATCACCGGGATTGCCGCCTGGTTGATGTTGATTCTGAAACGGCCCTTTAAGATTGGTCAACGCATCGTGCTGGCGGGCATCACCGGAGACGTGATGGACATTACACTCACGCATGTCATCCTCAACCAGGTGGGTGGAACTATCTCTGGCGAAGAGCGGTCAGGACGCGGTATTCTCATTCCCAACGCCATCCTATTTAGTCAGGTGATTACCAACTACACCTACGATGTCGAATACATCCTTGACGAAGTTCCTGTTCGGGTGACTTATGACTCAAATTGGGACGAAGCGGAACGGATTTTGATAGCCGCCGCTCGAACTGTGATGGCGGATACCATTGCCCAGACGGGGGAAGAACCGTTTATCCGTGCCGAACTGTTTGACGCCGGCGTGCTCATTCGCCTCCGCTACAAAACCACGCCCGTAGATCGGCAGAAAAACTCCAGCGATATCGTCAAAATTGTCTTCCACGAATTTACAAAGAGTGACAAAGTCCGGTTCTGCTATCCGCATTCCGAAGTGATTTATCAATGGAAAGGGGAAATGAAGAAGCTGGGTGAACTTTCTCAACCCGGGGCAGTGTCGTAATCCAAGATTTTCAATCCGGTCCCTGTACCCCAATTTTCACTTATGGGTTCAAACAGTAATGAAAAACGGAGATGGTAAGAAACCGAGTTTTTCTAAAAAACTTGGTTTCTAAGCCGCTATAAAAAGAAGGCAATGACTGATTTCATTTTGTGGTTCCAACGGCTCTTCATTGAACCCACCGTAACATTTGCTGGAACAGAACTCAATTTGCTTAAACTCATTGGGTTTCTCAGCATCTGGGGAATCTTTATGATTATCGGCCGGTTTCTGCGCCTGCTCTTGCGCCGATTCCTCCCCCGACTGGGTTTGAATGAAACCACCCAGGCACGCACGCGGTGGCTTGTTTTTTTGATTGTGGTGCTCATTGGGTCGGTCGTTGGGCTCGCTGTCATCGGAATTAACCTCGCCATCCGGGGTAAAATTCTGACCTATTCGATTCCGATTGGGGAGACCACCTTGAGTCTCGCCAAAGCCCTCTGGTTTCTGGGTGCCGTGATAGGTTCTCTAATTCTGTCCAAATACCTGCAGGTGATGTTGCGTAACAGTGTGCTGCCTCCTTTTAGACTCACCACAAATGCTGAGTTTCTCATTCTCCGGCTGATTCACATCAGCATTGTGATTTTAGGAGTGCTCATCGGCATCAACCTCGCCGGCTTAGGTTTAACCAACCTGGCTGTCGTCGTCGGTGGATTGGGCATCGGTATCGGCTTTGGATTGCAAAACATCGCATCCAATCTGGCCTCGGGATGGATTCTGATCTTTGAGCGCCCGATTCGCGTCGGCGATCAGGTGACAGTTGGCGAAATGTTCGGCACCGTAAGCCCCATCAACATGCGCTCGACACTCATTACCACTCTTGATAACATTGACATCATTGTTCCCAATTCTAAACTGGTGGAAGATACCATCACCAACTGGACCTATCGTGACAAGCTAATGCGCATCCGCATCCCTATCGGGGTGGCTTATGGGTCGGATACAGCGTTGGTCAAGCAGGCATTGCTGGAGGTGGCGCACGCCTACCCGCAGGTTATTCAAGGGCCCGACCCCAATAAGCATCAGATCAGCGCACCGCTTGTACGGTTTATCAACTTTGGGGACTCGTCGCTGGATTTTGAACTGCTGGCGTGGATTCCCAATGTGGAGCGACGGTTTGACATCATGAGCGACCTCCATTTCATGATAGATCAAAAATTTCGCGAGTACAACATTACGATTCCCTTCCCCCAACGTGACGTCCATCTCTATACCACAGGGGCATAGGGTAAGTGGACAAGAGTTAGAATGAGCCGATACGGAATACAGCGTAAAACGTAAAATGTGAAGCGTATTCTTTTTACGTTTCCGCCGGATTGAGTTTATCGAAATCACGTTTCACGCTTCACGAATCGTATCTTATGAAACGACAAATGGTATGACGCATCACGCATCACGCATTATGAATCGAATCCAAATCTCACATCTCATTCAGCAGGGCATCCAGGACAAAATCTTTCCTGGTGCCGTAGCTTACATTGTCGAACACGGTCGCGTTTCGTATTACGAAGCCTTTGGACATCGAATGATTACACCGGAGATTAAGCCCATGGGTCGCGAAACGATTTTTGACCTGGCATCGCTCACCAAACCCATCGTGGTTGGGACGCTGGTGATGCGCCTCGCTGAATACGGGCGTTTGGAAATCCACGCGCCCATCCAGAAATATCTCCCTGAATTTACGCATCAGCAGGTGACAATCCTTCACCTTTTGACGCACACCTCTGGATTACCGGCATGGCGAGCGGTCTATTTAGAGACGACATCAAAAGACCAGGTTGTTGACTACTTGAGCCAGATGCCTTTAGAATATCCAACGGGGGAACAGGTTGTCTATAGCTGCCTGGGGTATATTCTGCTGGGGAAACTCATCGAGAGAGTCACGGGAAAAGCGTTAGATCAACTCGCTCAGAAATGGATTTTTCAACCCCTTGAAATGTCTCAGACGCGATATAACCCACCAGTAGAGTGGATATCGTTGTGCGCAGCGACAGAGGATTCTACCAGCTTTGAAAAGCGGATGGTCAACTCCCCCCCGCGGGCAGGGGGGGGGCGGTACGACTGGCGGGAGGGAGTCATCGTCGGCGAGGTCCATGACGAAAACGCCCATTTCCTCGGGGGGGTCTCAGGTAATGCCGGTCTGTTTTCAACCGCTGAAGACCTCGGAAAATTTTGTCAAATGCTCATCAATGGCGGGGATGGGGTGCTGAAAGCAGAGAGCATCGTTCAGATGGCAACCCTTCATACCAGGGGATTAAACGCCTCCCGCGGGCTCGGATGGATAGTCTTGGAATACAGCTCTCTCTACCATACCGGATTTACGGGCACTTCGATTCGTGTGAATCTCAATAGGAAAATGTCCGCTATTTTGCTCACCAATCGGGTTCATCCCGATGCGTCCCGCGAAGGCATCCTCGAATTTCGCGATAAATTTCACCGTTCTGTTTTTGAAGGTTTATTATGATTGAAGTTGGTCTAAGCGTTCTACTCAGAGAACAGTTACACCTCATTGAAGGCGGATGGGTTGGATTAATCACCAACCACACCGGGATTGATGAACAGTTGCGGAGCAACATCGCGTTGTTAGCAGCGCAGCCAAAGTGTCGGCTTGCCGCACTCTTCAGTCCTGAACACGGCCTCTGGGGGGGCGACCCGGCTGGCATCAAGATTCCGTCCGCAATGGATGCGCAGAGGCAAATTCCCATCCACAGTCTCTATGGGGATACGCGACAGCCAACTGAAGAAATGTTGACAGACATTGAGGTATTGGTGTATGATATCCAAGACATCGGAGCACGTTTTTATACGTTTATTTCCACTTTGCTGTTGGCAATGCGCGCGGCCAACGAGTCCAATATCGATTTCATGGTGTTGGATCGCCCGAATCCGATTACGGGAACACGCATTGAAGGCAACCTTTTGGATGCGGAATTCCGATCCTTTGTCGGCCAACATCCGCTTCCCATTCGGCACGGCATGACTGTCGGTGAATTAGCCCAGCTCTTCAAGGCAGAACTCGATTTAAGTCTCCGGCTTTCAGTCATCCCGATGCGGGGTTGGAGCAGGTCGATGTGGTATGATCAAACGGGGTTGCCGTGGGTGCCGCCTTCACCCAATATGCCCACGCTCGAAACGGCGACGCTATATCCCGGCACCTGCCTCATCGAAGGCACGAACCTTTCCGAGGGGCGAGGAACAACAAAGCCTTTTGAATGGATTGGAGCTCCGTGGATGGATGCGGATAAATGGGCAGAAACACTGAACGGTTTGGACCTACCGGGTGTGCGCTTTCGTCCTGTCCATTTTAAGCCCGCCTTTTCCAAATACGCGAATGAGCCGTGTCACGGCGTGCAAATTCATGTCATGGAGCGGGGCACAGCGAAGCCGACTGAAATCGTTCTTCATTTAATCTCAACGGCGTTGCGTGACTATCCGGAGCAGTTTGAATTTCGGCAAAGCAGTGGACGGTACTTCTTCGATCTGCTCGCCGGGACAGGTGGCTTGCGTTTAGCCCTCATGCAAAGCGAGTCGCCCGCCGAAATCGTTCAGCGTTGGCGGGTGGATGTGGATGACTTTGCCAACCGACGAAGACCGTATTTGCTTTATTCCTAAATATAGGACGATGGGCAAAGAGAAAGGAAGGGGGGAAGGCGATTTACTTCCAATCTTCCATTCTTCCTTTTCTTCCCTCTTTTCACGTTTTACGTTTCACGTTTCATACTCATGGAAACCTTCTATCGCCTTTCCCAAAAACAGACGAAAAAAGTCATCGGGTTAATGTCCGGCACATCAGCCGATGGTGTCGATGCCGCCCTTGTCGAAATTAAGGGACACGGCTTAGAAACACAAGTCGAACTGATTGCATTCCATTGTTTCCCCTTCGACGCGGAGATACGCGCCCGCATTTTCAACCTGTTTGAGCCAGAGCGGTGCCGTGTTGATGAGATTTGCCAGATGAACTTTCTCATCGGAGAACTCTTCGCGCAAGCGGCGTTGGCGGTCGTTCAGCGTGCCGGATTGGAAATCAGTGACATGGATGTGATTGGGTCGCATGGTCAAACGATTTATCATCTCCCCCCGAAATCCCCCCAATCAGCGCTCAATGGCGCGCCGTACATCCCCTCAACCCTGCAAATCGGTGAACCTGCCGTCATTGCGCATCGCACGGGCATCCCGACCATCGCCGATTTTCGAGTCGCGGATGTCGCGGCGGGAGGGGCGGGGGCACCGCTCGTCCCGTATGTTGACTTTTTGCTGTTTCGGCGACCCAATCGAACGATGGCGCTCCAAAATATCGGCGGCATTTCCAATGTGACGCTCATACCTGCGGGAGCGGAGGCAAGCGAGGTGATTGCCTCTGACACAGGGCCCGGTAACATGATAATTGACGCGGTGGTGGAAATCATCACAAACGGAAAGCAGAAGTATGACCATGCAGGACAGATTGCGGCACAGGGGCAGCCGTGTGAGGCATTGCTGGAAGAATATCTCCAACACCCGTTCATCCGTGCGGCCCCACCGAAAACAACAGGTCGTGAAACGTTCGGCAAGCATTTTGCGCACCATGTTCTCAAGCAAGCGCAAGCGAAGAAAGTGTATGATTCTGATATTGTTGCAACGCTGACGGAGTTTACAGCGCGCACGATCTTTGATTACTATGAGCGATTTCTATTCCCCTATCACTCGGTTGATGAGATCTGTGTCAGCGGGGGAGGTAGTCACAACCTGACTTTAATGCAACGGCTCAAAACGCTATTCCATCCGCTCCCCGTCACCTCCAGCGATGCGTATCGGATTCCCAACGATGCAAAGGAAGCGATTGCTTTTGCGATTCTTGCCAATGAAGCGATTCACGGACACCCAGGAAATTTGCCCCAGGTCACAGGCGCGTCTCAGCCGATGATACTCGGAAAATTTATCGCAGGAGAGGGGCGGTAACCTCGCCCCTATGAATGGAGATGAAAAATTTGATGAAAATTTTAGTTACGGGTGGAGCAGGGTTTATCGGTTCGCACATCGTAGATCGCCTATTGGAAGCAGGACACGAGGTCGCCGTTGTGGATAATTTAATGACAGGGAACCGATGCAATCTGAACCCCAACGCAACATTTTACAAAATCGATCTTTTAGATGTCAAACTCGCTGAAGTCTTTGATCGAGAGAAACCTGAGATTGTGAATCACCATGCGGCACAGGTGGATGTCCGCAAAGCGGTCGCGAATCCCTTTTTCGATGCGCAACAAAATATCATGGCGTCTCTGCACCTGATTGAACTCTGCCGGAAGAACCGGGTAAAAAAAATAATCTTCGCTTCCACAGGTGGTGCCGTGTACGGTGAACCGCTTTATTTACCCGTTGATGAAAATCATTCTATTCGCCCGCTATCACCTTATGGGATTAGCAAGCATACTGTTGAAAGGTATCTGGATTTTGCATCTGTCACCTTTGGGCTGAATTATACTGTCTTGCGTTACGCGAATGTTTACGGACCGAGGCAGGATGCCCACGGCGAAGCAGGTGTGATTTCGATTTTTGCGACGGAAATGCTCAACAGAAAGCGTCCAACCATTTTCGGCGATGGCAGTTCAACGCGGGACTACATCTTTGTCGAAGATGTTGTTCATGCTAATCTTCTCGCATTGGAAGCGGGCAACCAGCAGATTTATAATGTGGGCACTGGACGCCAGACAAGCCTCAACGATCTATTCAATGGACTGAAAAGGGTAGCGGGTATTGAGATGGAAGCAATATATGCACCGGCGAGGCTTGGCGAGGTTGATAGAATTGCGCTCACGAATGACAAAATTAAACGGGATTTGGGGTGGATGCCCTCTCACCATTTGGAGGAGGGGTTAGAAAAAACGGTTCGCTACTATCGTTCCCTGAGATAGGGGTGTTATCCTTGAGGCGACATGGGGCAACCCCTCTCATTTCGAGTGTAACTAATTTTTTGAACAGACGTTGATAGTTGGTAGCTTGATTTCCTTTGTTTTCCAAACTTTTATTGATAAAAGGAGAAATTCGATGCGAACACGTCGCCAACTATTAATGTGGACTTTAGTCATTTTGGTATTGAGTTTGGTACTATTTAACAGATTACGGGACACGTCAGCGATTGCGGGACATCTCGCAAATGAGGCGCAATTCGATGTGATGGAGATCGACCTAACGAGTATTTCTGAATCGGATTTACTCGAATCGCGTACGAAATCCAAGGAAGAATCTGTTGTCCAAAGTCAATCTCCAGAAACAACGACCAAGACGTTAGGGTATAAAACAGAATGACCTTCGGTTTAAACATTAAATCAAAAATACAGTCCAGTCGAAATAGCACTTCCCGATCTGATTTATACAAGGAAGTGCTATTTTTATGTTGGCAGCCGAATCGTGACTCGCGCTTCGACTGCTAATTCCATCGGAGGTAATATTGTGGTAAAATTTAGAAATCACACAGTAGCAATTCTGGCCGGGCTCGTCATGGTTGCTGTTGCCAGCTTTCTGATTGGGTGTGCGGAGCGGGATGAGATAACAACACCCGAAAATACAGATGCATCCTTTCAAAAAGCGGCGACTGCCCTCAATGTCGCGCAAGAGGCAATGAAACGGGCTGGAATTGACATTAACTTTTCAGACATTGGGACCTTAGGCGAGCTGGTTTCAATTTTACCGGCCCCATTGGGATTGAGTACGCCTGAAAAGCAAGGTGCAATCCAGGATGCCATTGGTGCGATGTATGGTGTCCTTGATGCGTATGGACAAACGGTTGCCGTCGCCCAAGCACCTGCCCGTCCAGCGCAAACTGGAGTGAAAATCTCTGATAGCGATTTGTTAATGGTCCATTTTCATCTGGCTTACCTCTATGTATTAGAGGCTGTGGGCATCCTGACTCGTGAGGGGAATGTTCTCTTTGAAATCTCCTTCCCGGAGGAGGTTCAGATCGAAAACCTGGAGGAAGTTTACAAATTTAAGCTGACCGAAAGCGGCCAAGCCAAAATTGATGAGATTGCAAAACAGCCGAGCAGCCGTCCAGAGAATTATCTTAAAGAGTTTAGCACCGGTCAGCGTCAAGCGATCCTTGATGCGTTGGTTTTGCTGCTAGGCGCACGCGTCAAAGTCTCAGCATTCAATGACGTTGACGGCCAACCGATTGCGGAACAGACTCCCAAAGTAGACCGCACCATCTGCCGACAGGACGCGCTGTTCCATCTCGAAAAGGGGCTCGAATCAGCAAACGTGATTGCGCCCGATTTAGCGGACGCTTTGGCTGAATTCAATGAAATTATTGCCCAAGCCTTTGCGGAAGATTTTCTCGATCAAACCTCACGGTGGGGATTTGAAATCGAGAACGAATCGGAGCTCCTCAACCGAATTAACCAACTCACCCGAAACATAGCCCCAAAATAAGGAGGACGACATGAGATTCCGTTTCACACACGTCTTGTGCTTTATGCTATCTGCCCTCACCCTTGTGAGTGCCCTTATGGCGTGGGGACAAGGAGATGAAGAGCCCCTGTTCCTATTTCGAGGGGCGCGTCCGCTTGGATTAGGAGATGCGTATGAGGCAATTGCCGATGACATCTATGCACTCCATTACAACCCCGCTGGGCTGGCGCAGATCGATGAGCGGATTTTTCAATTTTTAGTGATTCGGGGCCGTCTCACCGATGATCTCTTTGACGAAGCCAGCACGTTTAGCGAGTTTATGACTGATACGATAGAGCCACTGACAAAATCGGATCACCCGTTGACGGATGAAAGACTGTCAGCAGAACGTCGAGCGCTTGTAGACCGTGTAGAGAATATTCTTGGAAAAAGACTGGGTTTGGACCTGGGGCTTCCTTCCTTTGGATTATCTGAACCCTTCACCATTGGTGGCTACAAAGCGTGTCTGGCGCTATCCCTGTATACACAATCGGTTGCAAACGTCCGAGTCGTTGAACAGGGGTTGCCATGGGCAGACAAAGTCATAGGGATGTTGGATAATCCCGTGATTTATCAAGTTTCCCTTCAAGGGACATTAGCCACTGCGCTGGCGGTTCAAATTCCCATCAATACTCCATGGCTCAAGACTGCAAATGTTGGCACGGGGCTGCGTCTCATCCGGCGTGGCACATTTACAGATGCCGAAAACCCGTTTGCAATTAAAGATGTCTTGGACCCGGATAGGTTTAAGCAAGACTATTTCAACCTGGGAGAGGACGAAGGTTTTGCAAAGTTTGCAAGCGAGAATCTCGATTCTCAAACAGGGTATAGCTTTGATCTGGGGACATTGCTCACCCCAATGGATGGGTTAAGGGTGGGGCTTGTCTGGCGTAATCTTGTGAGCAACATCAAGACGAAAAACACAAATTCCGCGGGAGAGACGAGCACAGTCAACCGACATTTCCCCCGTAATTTCATAACCGCTGTTGCGGCGAAGCCGTTCGAGCTTTTGGGGGCAAAGAATCCATTGCTAGATGTAACGGTCGCTGCCTCTTTGGATAATCCCAACGGTGATGACCGCCTCGGTAAATTTGAACTCGACACATTCACAGATCATATCCACCTGGGTGCGGAAGCGATATTTTGGCCGAAAGGCTGGCTATCGCTTGGTGTGCGAATCGGTGACAACCAGGGTTTTGCGACCTATGGCGCGAGACTGCGTTTGCTGAAATTCTTGAATCTTGATGTTGCCCGATATGGCAACCTCGAAGCGGATTGGTGGGTCAGTTCGCTGGAAATTAGCTTCTAGTGGTCTTCGTAATAGGGTCTGTAGTCACGACTTCAGTCGTTCTGAAGCGACTAAAGTCGCCACTACGAAACCTCGTCGAACTTAAAAAGCAGACCACTAGCCCCACAACGATAATGAAGCCGATTGTTCAGTTTTTACGTTTTACGTTTCACGCATTATCTCTATGGAGATCAAAACGAATGGAAACTGTCATTGATGTTTGGTCTTTCATCACCCGCTGGAAATTTCTTGATGTGTTGATGGTGCTCTTGACGGTGATAATGACAGTGATTGTCTATCGGTTCGCGACGAAGCAGATGTTTGCCTACGCCGTTCAGCGGGCATATACACAGGAAAGTGTGCTGAAGTTCATGTTTATATGGCGATACATCTTTATGTTTATCGCCGCTGTGCTGATTATTATGGCTTTCTCCGGTTCACTTTCCACGTTGGGACTCTCACTGGCATTTATCAGCACACTGCTCTCATGGGCACTCCAAAGCCCTATCATGAATCTATCAGCGTGGCTTTTGATTATGCTCCGTCACCCCTTTAAGGTCGGAGATCGCATCATTATCGGCGATATCACCGGGGATGTCAAAGACATCTCACTGACATACATCCGTCTGGAACAGGTGGGTGGCACCATTGGCGGTGAAGAGAAGTCAGGGCAAACCTTGCTTGTCCCCAATTCATATTTATTCAGCAGAACGGTTGTCAACTACACGTTGAATGAAAAGTATATTCTGGACGAAGTGCCGGTTCGCCTCACCTACGATTCCGATTACTTTTTGGCGGAGGAGATTCTGCTGAAAGCCGCTCACCAGGTCGTCTCTGATGTGATTGAGGAAACCGGAGACCTGCCGTATGTGCAGGTAGAGTTTATCCCCTCGGGGCTTGTTGCCCGACTGCGCTACAAAGTCCCGCCGGTGGAGCGGCAACGGGTCTCTAGCGAAATAGTCGAAATCATCTTTCGTGAATTTAACAAAGCGGAAAAAGTTCGCTTCTGCTATATCCAGAGCGAAGCATCATTAGTTTCCAAAGATGGAAGTGCGCCGCCCCCACCGCAGCATCCGGTATGGTTACAAAATGGCTTGACTCGTCCGTAGTTCTCAGCAATGTGGCAGGCTTATGGCTTGGATATGATTCTCTAAGCCGAGCCAGTCTATGACTCTATGGAATGGCAAAGTGGTATAATACCGATTCACAATCTGACGAAATCTGAACGGAGAAAGGCAGGATGTTCAATCAAACCAAACGGCAGGGGAGATTGCCCCTGCCAATTCTCAACAATGTTGTATTGATTGCAAAGGAGGGTTCTATGTTTCTCAAGATTTTCTGGTTCGTTTTCATCGGTGGGTTGATGTTTTGCCTGTGGACACCGGGCTACGCCGCCATCTTGAATTTTAATATGTCCAACCCAACGCCCCTCATCGGTGAGACGTTCACGGTTGACATCGAAGTCCTTGTCACAGGACTCGTGGAGTACAACCTCGACATCGGGTTTACGCCAGGAACTCTAGCGGTTGAAGATGTCAGTCCTGGACTCTTTTTAAGGGGCGGTGGACCTACGCTAAGTTCATTTGGAGCGGTCTTTTTTGATCTCTCGACACCAGGGCAGATTCAGAATATTATTGATAGTATCGTGGGCCCGACTACTGGAGCCAGCGGAATTGGGGTGTTGACCACGATCACGTTCAGAGCCCTGAACGCAGGGACAAGCCCTTTGACTTTTTTAGATGTCAATACTCCTGGCGGAACCTTGTTATCCACCGTGCTTGCGCCGGATCCCATTACGAGCGCCCCGGCGGCGAGCGTGAATGTCGTTGTTCCAGAGCCGACGAGCTTCCCGCTTTTGGTGACAGGGGTCATCCTGTTCGGGCTGGCGCAAGCCCGTCGCCGCCTCAAACTCAAGTTGAGCCGCGATAGATCGAGGGCAACAGAAGTCTAACGAAACCCCGATCTGTGATCGGGGTTCATTTGGAAGGCAGATTGTCCTGCGGACAACCGGGGTTTGAGGGACGGAAGGCACGGAACTTTCCGTCCGTATACACAGCGATCCGGTCTCAACATCACCGCAATAGAAGGAGAAAAGATGTCAACTCGCCGAAAAATGGGGTCGAAAACCAAGAAGAAGTTAGAGGCATTGAAAATCAAAAAAGAGCCATTGCTCGGATACGAACGGACCGAGTTTCCGCAAATTGTGAAAGCAGATGTTCTCGCCGAAGCTGAACCTGTCATTGCAGGGACGCGCATCCCTGTCTATTCCATTATCTCGGCTTTGATGAACGGAAGCAGTATCGATCAAATTCAGGAACGATACCCCGAGGTCCCTCGCCAGGCAATTCTTGACGCCATTCATTACTACCTTCACCATCAGGACGAATTGGATCGACGCCTGGAAAGAGAAGAGGCTGGAGACATCAATGAGTGCTCATCACAAACCGGTGAAACTTCTGCTCGACCCAATGCTCGGTCGCTTCATTGAAACATCACTGGTGGTCTCTGCCAATCGTTCAGGATTGGGGAACCTCATCGTACTGCGAGCCAATGCGTCCAAGTTGCTCCCTGATGTTCTCCTGACGGATGACTTTCGGATTTTGCGCTTTGCAAGGAGACATGAATTTATCCTTGTGACCTGTAATACGAAAGACACCCAGGATCGATTTCCAGCCATCCATCAGGCATATCAACGGTTGGAGTTCAAACACCCTGGCATTTTATGTTGTCAGCAACTGGCAGTCGATAGAAATCCCTATCAAGTGGTCAGTTGCTTGATGAGCTGGTTACATGCGGGAGCTCAAATTGACAACCAATGTCTGCACCTGCGTCCGGTGCCGACAGCCTTTGAAAACCCAATGCCGTTTCGTGGAACAGAGGAAGAATTGACAAAAACGCTCCAGAAGGTGCGTATCGAAGAACAGCGACCTTATCCAACAACAGATCCGCTGCTTCAGTATACAGCCCAGCAATGGGAAGAGTTGACTGTTGCGAACAGGATGAGGGAGGAGTAGGGGGTTAATTAAACCCTCAACATAAGTGAAAAAACTGACTGTATTAGGCAGACACCAGTTAGCAAAGGATTCCCGCTTATTGGGAATGCAACCTGATTTCGATGAATGGATACGTTATGCGCAAACATTGCAGGCGCAAGGGCATCTGGCTCAAGCCATCCAGGCGTGGGATACCCTCCTGTTCGTTGAATCGACACCTGTTATGCGCGCCCAAGCCAACTTTCATCTCGGTGAGATTTATCGGGAGTGGGATGAGGTGTTTACGGCGCAACGGTTTCTTGGGCAGGCATATCAATTCGCCCCGGACAACGTCACGATTAAAACGGAATGGGACGCCCTCAATCGCTATATCGCCGAAAATCGAGCGGAGCTCTTTGAGGTCAGAGAGCGGAAAAATAGTGATCAAATCGTCTCGCTCTTCCGGATCGCGACAGGACTCAAGCTGCTTCAGATGGACAAAGGTGCCCAAGCTTATCCCTTGATGAAAAGCCGCACGAAGATTTACCCAAACGCCGCGGTTGCCAAGCACCTGCTCACAGATGTGATTATTACCGAAGACGAGGTAAATTCGGCAATCGAGTTTTTGGAGACGGGGGGGGGGCTTGTGAAGACGCAACACGACCTGTATTCAATTACAGAGCGCGGATTGTACGCATTTTATACGGAGTTAGCCACACTGCATGTCGCCAATGAAGTCTATGACGAAGCCTCCGCTTGCTACGAGCAAGCGTACTGGCTGGACGATTCGATGCCCACAAATTCTAAAGAGGGGCCGCTGTATCGCAAAGTGATGTGTGATGCCAAGTTCCGGGCGTGGGAGGACGGATTCGCAACGTTAGAACAGATCTCGGCAACAAAACAGGTTGAGCGAAGCGAAATCCCGCAAAGCGGGGGTGATACTTCGTCCTTACCGGAAGGAATTGACCCCGCGGCTTATGACAGCGCCGTCGCGGAGATCTATGGACTTGCATATCATTCAACGCAAGACAAAGCGATAGGGTTGCGTGCCATTAGGGCATGCGAAGCAGCGCTGGTGATTGATAAGAAAAACAAAGGCATTTCAAATCTCCTGAAATCCTTGCAGTCGGATCAAGCCCTATCGGCAGACCGAAAGCCAGAAGCAGCGCCCAAGAAAAGCTGGTGGCGTCGATGAAGCCGCATTCCATATTTCACGGTGGGTCAAAGGATTTTATATGGTTCCTTCCGCGGGGGGGATGTTTCATAAATGAAAATGGGGGGAATTAATCTGGAGTCGTCGTCTCATGTCAATTTACGCGACACTAAAACGATGCAAGCTGTGACGAAACACAACGACACTTTTTCCATGAACCAAATCGATTTTAATCTCAAATTGGCTAAACCAATCGATAATCCCTGTGATTAACTCACCCCCCCTAAGCGTTAAAGTCACGGGAATTTTTTCTTTATAGCAACGCGCGAGAACGCTGTCCTCAGTCTGATACCTTTCGGAGCTGCGAACAATCGAGACCAGGTTTTGACGTTTCAACTCTGGGTCGATCTGAATGCGCGAAGCAATTCGGGGTTCCTGCTCTCGTTTACACATATACTTGATGTTGATTTTCTCAATACGACGGACCCGTCCTTTCACTAAGACATCAAGGGCGTAAGTCAATCGACGGACGATGACGCCTTCAACCTTTTCGCCGTAAAGTTCAAAAACCATTGGCGTTTTTTTACGAATCTGCTTTTGCACATAAGAACGTCTGTAGCCTTCGGCACGGATTTGAGCCAACAATTCTGGGGGTAGGGGGCGGTGGGGGCGGTTTCTCTGACCGCCGGTATGCTGACGCTGACCACTACGAGAACGTTTGTCTGAAGCATCCCTTCGGGGGGAATCCTTTTTGGGAGAAGAAGCTAAATCTTGCGTATCACTGTCAGGACGCCAGACAAGGGTTTTTGAACTGGTCATCAATGAACTTACCTCCTTTGAAAATTGAAGATTGACTATTGAAGATTGTGGGTCCCGTCTTTCAAATCTTCAATAGTCAATAGTCAATAGTCAATTTATTTTAACACGACCAGCTTTTTAGAGGCAACAAATTTGCCTGCTTGAATCGTATAGAAATACATGCCACTCGCCACCGGTTCACCGCGCTCATTTCGCCCATCCCAGTAGGAAGCCCTTTCTTTAGAAGTGTACTCGCCAGCCGGGACAAAACCGAGATTGATTCTACGGACGGGTTGCCCGAGCACATTATAAATCGTGATGATGACGTGTGCATCTTCAGCGAGGGTATAAGGCATCCACGTTTCAGGATTAAATGGGTTGGGATAATTCTGCAAGAGGGCGTTCTGGAAACTTCGTTTTGTCAACGCTGTGATGTCAACTCGGTTCCGCCAATTTGCGAGAATCGCTCTACCGTCAAGGTCGGCAACCTGAACATTTTCCATGCGAATCGATTCCATCGCCGCATTGACATCCCCCTTCACACGGAAGGAGATCTGTGCGAAAACGGACGCTAACTCTTGGGAAGGTGAAAGCCCTGGTGCGCCGATAGCCGCTGAAGCAAGGGTCAGCCTTCCGTCGGCCACCTTGGGGGGCAGCCAGTAACTTTGGCTGCCTTGCGATTCAAACCAGCCACCCTTGGTTGCCTCAACGATGGACAACCGCTGTGTATCGAAGCGGAGGTCAAATTGGACGCCCCCGAGTTTCACGGCTGAATTCGCCTCCACTCGGATTGTCACCAGATCACCGAGTGCGGGAGCGCTCTTCTCCACCTCGGCCACCATTCGCATCTCAACGTCTGACGCCGAGGTGCGATTCAAGGCCACGGGCGCGGCAGCAGTTGAACCGAAAATTTCACCAAAGTGGCTACCCACAAGCACCAAATCGAAAATGTTCACGGTTCCGTCGCCATTCACATCTGCGGCTGGGTTATCAGGGGGAGTCTTCCCAAATTGTCCTCCTACGATAACCAGGTCAAAGATATTCACCTTGCCATCGCCATTCACATCCCACGGATGCAATTGGATTTCACCCAGGCGATAGACACCTGGGCGCGTCACCTGCGCAGATACCGTGTTGTTCGCAATATCAACGACCTGATTCTCCACCTTCTCCCACTTGCCGCTGATTAACTCAAAGATACGTGGAGAGTCAGCGGAGTCTTTGATGCTCTCAGGATAAGCTAAAGTGAGGGGCGCACTTTTGTTGAAGGTCTCAACAGATGTGCCGGACTGGCCTGTGACGGAGATTGACCGAATACTGTTCGGGATAGCAGCGGGCAGCGAAGCGGGGGGGGACGAAGTGTCATCAACAACGCCGATGGCCACGCTTGCAGACAACGATGAATTCTTGAAGAGTGCGTCGCGACCGAATACGACTTTTGTTCCATCTGAAATAGCAGCGACGCCTCCATTACTGGTGATTAAAGCGACATTCGGGCTATTAGAGACGACCTTGCCCTCACCCCCAGCCGAGTTGACCGAAGTCACAGCATAGTAGGCAGTAACTCCTACAATGCTAACATCAACAAATTCGGTACCAACAACACCTCTTTGAGTTGGCTGCAATGCACCAATCTGAGTAATCTCTGCGTTGGAGCGATAAATGTTGTAAGTGCTTGCATTCTTATCAGCTTTCCAGGTTAATCGAATCCCATTCCCCGCGGAATTGACAACGCCAGCAAGGTCTGTGGGAGCCGTGGTCGGCACCTCGGTGTTCAACTTTACTGTCACCGACCCACTGCCAGTATTTCCAACAGCATCTACCGCCTCAATCTGAATCGTGTTATCACCGGGCAACAAAGTCACGTCAGCACTAAATCTTGTGTCTTTTCCCAAATCCCGCGCTGCTTCCTTATTGACAATAATCGAGATAGACTTAAATGCTGCGGTGCTATTGTCAGTAACAGTGCCGGTGACCGTTAAGCTTGCGTCCCTGACGATTGCAGGGAGAGCGTTGATCGTGACGCGTGGCGGTTCAGTGTCTAAAAAGATGGCTTGGGTTTCCGAACGTGTACTCGTGAGACCCGCGATGTCGGATGCGAGGGCAGAAATCTTATTCACGCCAGCAACGAGAAGCACCCGTTCAGCCGTGAAGGTGCTGTCAGCTTTAACCCTCAACTTTTGTGCGACGACATCGTTCGCAAAGATCGTTACCGTGGTACCAAGTGGAGCATCAGGCACCCGACCGCTTACCGAAATCTCGCCTTGAGCGGTGGTTGTCACCAATGCATCCAAAACCGGAACATCGGGCGGTTCAGTCACGACATTGAAGCTCCACTCGGCGACAGAGAGGTTACCCGCAAGGTCGCTCACCTGAACGCTGACCGTATTGCGTCCGGATCCAATGGGGCTTTCAAGGGCACCGATTTCCAGGGGGTCTTCTAGCGCGCTCAACTCCAATGGATCGAGCTGGAAGGGACCGCTCCTGCTAACGACCTGCTGGACAGATAGGCGATCTAAGAAGATGATGAACCGTCCTCGATCTTGCTGTACTGCCCCGAGAATCTTGCTGAGTTGAACGGTTTTTCCATTGATTGTCAAAAAGATGAGGTCTGGGTTGATTCCACCGCCATCGGCAGCGATAAAGGAGAGAATCGCCAAGCTGGTGCTACTGATCGTTGAGTCGGGAAGCGGGAAGAAGCCGGAGAGCACCGGATTTACTTGGTCTTCTTGACTGGTGTCAATGATAAAGCTGCGTGATACGCTCCGTTCATTACCTACAAGATCGGCCGCCTTGATAGTCAGTGCGTGAGATGTATTGGGGTCACTGGCAAATTCCTTCGGTTCGACGGTGACTTGACCCGATGCCGAATTGTAAAGGTGAGCCACCGGTGCCCCATCCAGCGTCACGGCAATTGATGACACCAGTACATCGCTCGGATCGATTTCACCGGAGAGTTGAGGGATGGAGTTGGGAATCACTTCGCCATTGGATGTGGGAACGAGAATATTAACATCTGGCGCTTTTGAATCAATCGTGAAAGACGCGACGAAAGCCTGACTGGGCTCATTACCGACGGCATCCTTCGCTAACGCTTTGACGCGATAGGTGTCCTCACGGTCTGGTCCATGGTTGGGTATGGTGCGGCTCGCCTCAAATTCCGTATTTGGACCAACCTGTGAAGGTGCTAAAGCGACGAGACGATTTTGCTGTGTCACAACTTCCAATTCTGCTCCAGTGTCAGGGTCAATCTGTGTAATCTGAATACGAATCGAGGATTCGTCAATCCCGCTGGCATCCCGGAAGAGGAGCTTGACGGAGATATCTGCGTCGCCTTTAACCTTGGAGCCGTTGATCGGATTGACCAGAAAGATTTCTGGGGCTTGAACATCCCGCTCAACGGTCAACACATCGCTCATCCCTGTGTTGCCGACAACATCCCTGACTTCAATCGCGATCTTGTTCATCCCCGGTTCAAGGGCAACTTCACGACGGAAGCTATCTTCACCCACACCGAACGTTCGGCTGAAGATGGGGATGCCATTGACCAGCCAGGTCACTTGTGAATCCGGGGTGATATTGCTGGCAATCACACCAATGCTGCTAGCCTTGGTCCGCTCAACTGCTGGGTCGAGCGCAATGCCGGGTTTCGGAACGGCCGTACGAACCTCAAAGCTGAAGAAGAAAGAAGCGGTATTATTATTCTTGTCTGTCGCCCGGATTTCAACATTATAGCGTCCATCCGCTTGAGGCGCATCGGGTTGAGCGGTTGCTGTTGACGTCGCCTTATCATAGCTCGTATTGAGCGAGGCCCCGTTGACAATGATAGCCACATTTTCAACGCCGCTATCCGTATCAATGACAGAGGCAGAGATAGCAGGCTGATTCGCCCGCGTCGTTATGGTACTGCCGGAGGGGACGGATTGACCATCAAGGCGCACATTGGCAATTGTTGGCGGTTGAGTATCCGTAATCGCCGTGTTAATCTGAGCCGTGACCGAGCTTTCGCCGGCGTTGCCAGCCGTATCAGATGCCCCAACGGTCAGGGTAAAGACCGACCCATCAGGCAGTTTAGGCAGGGTAAAAGAAAGGACACCGGTAACTTTGTTGTAATCGAAGTTCGTGACTGGCACGACATCCCCCCCGTTTACCTGAACATCCAGGGTAATCGAACTTTCATCCACCTCGCAATTATCCCGAAGGCTGGCAGAGACGGATGGGGTTTGGGTCGCCAGAATCTGATTGGGAACCGGTGAGAAGATTGAGATGGTCGGCGGCACCTCATCGCGGATAGTTTTGCCCAGGGCAGACGGGGTTCCAACATTGCCGAGCGCGTCAAGGGGAATCGCCAGGAAGGTATTCTCACCGATCACCAGCGGCACATTCAGGAAACCATAGGCACCTGACGCCAGATCCGCTATAACCTCCGTGTAGAATGCACCATTCCGGATGAGTTTCACCGTGGACCCCGGTTCAGCGATGCCTGTGATTGTTGTCACCTCGTCCCCGGTACAATCTACAGCCACGAGGGTCGGGGCAACAGGTCCTATCGTATCGACTTCATAAGACCAACTACAGGTCCCCAAATTGCTGGGCTTATCCGCGCCAGGATTATCCGCAATGCTAACCCTCACTTGGACGATACCATCTTTATCCGCCGTGGCGGTGAATGAGATTTGCCCCGTCCGTGGGTCGATCGCTGAAAAACTGACTTGATCTTTCGGAACAGGCTTACCATTCACCTCAACAACGACCGAACCTGGGTTGAGCGGGCTTTGTGCATCTGACACACCCGCGACAATTGATGTCTGGCGCGTCCGAACCCTTCCCCCATCATTCGGCGAGAGCGACGTCCAGACAGGAGGCTTTTTGTCTTCTGCGACAGGATTGATTGTGAATTCCTTCTCAGCGGATGCGGGATTGTTTGAAAAGTCTTTCGCACTGGCTTTGAATTTGTGTGGCCCCGCTGCAAACGGATTTGTCGTTGTAGGCGTAAATTGCGCAAGACCGGTCTCTGGATTGAAGGTGGGTGTAATTGAACGTCCATCCAGTTCAAACTTAATACTGGCGCGATCGAGGTTAGCGTCCTTGATGTTTGCCATCAGCGTTGGCGCGTTGGTGGATACCACCTCGTCAGGACTGATGATGCTCAACTCGGGCGGCTTATCATCGACAATCGCCTCAATTGCATCTGAGGATGGCCCTGTGTGACGCACTTCAAAGCTTCTGGGGCTCGTTTGATAGGTTAAACTATAACGCAGTTTCCCAGTCACATCTGGGGTGGATTGGCGCAACACAGATTCAACGACATTCGCCGTATAACGGATGAGGGCGAAAAGATTAGTCTGGATGGAATTTTTGCCCGCCAACGTCACGTTTGCAAATGTGAAAGGATTATTTGAATCCGGAGGAAGTTGGCCAGTTTTTTGACCGTTGATGATCAGTTCAACACCGTAATCGATTGCTTCATTACTACGAAGCTGTTTAATTCCTTGGATGTCTACCTGAATCGGAAGCGGCGGGGGGAGTGGATTCAGCTTGGGTGTGGGCACCCCCCCTTTGTTAAACACCGTTATCTTCAGGCTTTTACTGTCAAAGCCACCCGCGCCATCGCTAACACTTATCGTCAGTGTACGTTCCGTCCTACCAGTGGCGTTGGGTAAATCCGTTACAGAATCCCAGTTGACAGCGATAACTTGGTTTGCTTCTGCCGGTGATATGGCTCTACTGAGCGTGGGAACGCCCTGGTCAAGGGTCACACTGACAGACAGAAGATCGTCATCGATATCAAGCAGCGCAAAGTTAATTGGAACGCTACCCGTGACAGGCCTACTGAGATCACCGAAGATCAATCGGGGACCGGTGTTGACAATCGTGAAGCTGCCTTTTTTATCCTCCTTTGCACCAGTGGCGCTGACAGTGTAGTTGAAAGTTCCCCGGGGAAAGACACCTGTAAAGTGATAGCTTCCGACCAACGGGTTGCCGCCACTCTCTTTCGGTAACGACTTATCCCAGATAAATCCCGTACCATTTTCGATATGCAGGTTGACGTTATCAACGGGGGGAGTCAGATCCGGGTCTTCATAGGTCGCCAGAATTGTAACGGGGTCTCTGGAGTCCTTACCTCCACTCACGGTGACCTGGAGCACAGCAGGAGTATCGGGAATCGATACGATTGGAGTGACCTCCTCACCGGATGTTCCCCCGTGTCGGTCATTCGCAGTGACCTTAGCTTGCCACTCTTCATTGGGTTTAATGGCTTGGCGTGGCACCTGGGGCGTGTTATTAAATGCTGTCACGCCAACAAAGTTTGCATCGTTAACTCCCTTCTTTTGCCATAGAATCGTAAGGGTGATACGGTTATTGTCCGGGTCGCTGGCTTTCACATTCAGCATAAGCCCTTTGTTGTCAAGCACGATAGACGGTGCGGCATCAAACTGAGGTGGGCGATTCACATTCCCGACCACAATCCCTATTTTTTCGTCGTCAAATAGGCCCGAAGCAGTATCGGTCCCAACCACGGTGAGAATATAGGCCTGATCGAGATTATTATCCAGGTCTCTCCCAACAAAGCCGGGCTGCCAGTTAATTTTCGCTGACTTTTTATCATCGGCGGGGGTCAGGCTTGCTGAAGGGCGGCCCGCTGGCCCCCCTATAGCGAAAGCCCAATCAACGCCACCCGCTGGCGGATTCTCAAGCTCAAAGGTGAGCTCTAAAGTGTCGCCCTCCTTTACCTCAATATCCACAATCTCTTTAATGGTCGATGGGACAACGTCACCAACCGTAATGACGAAAGAAGCGATACTGAGTGGGTCTATGATGGGGTTCCCATCTTGATCCAGATGGAGGATAGGGTCTCCATTTCCATCAACGTCCACAGCCGTGATGAACACTTGAAACTGTTTTCCCACCTGAGACGCATCCGGCGTAAATGTGTAGGTAGCCCCTTGGATGGCTCCAACGGTACCTTGCCCTAGCACAAAAATAATTGCGTCCCCGTCCAGATCAGAAGCCGTCAGCGGAAGTGTCAGTGTGGCACCTTCTTGAACCTGTTTACGCTTAATTCGGCCCATCACCGGCGGTAAGTTTGGTCTCTTGACTTCTATCTTAAACTCAATTTCTAATTCACCCGGCTCTCCTTCTGCCGGCTGATCTTTGATTTTCACCTTCACCGTCACCTCACCGGCAGGTTGATCGCCGGGCACTAACCAGACGAGATGACCATTCGGCGAAACATCCAAGCCCGTCGGTCCTGAAATCAACTCAAAGGTGAAATCATCACCATCGAGGTCCTGGATTCCGTTACTCAATTCCGCGACGAACGTGTCACCGACACTTGTTTCCTGGTCCGCAATTGTTCCAGCGGGTGGGCGATTGGTATTGGTAACATTCAAGCGAAAGGATTGAGACGCCGTCTTTGGATCTAATTTGTCACCATCCGTCACACGGACGGTTACATTGTATATGCCTGCATCCTCAAAACCCGGCGTCAACTGGAGTTTAACGTTGCCATCGACGAACTCAGCTTTGAAAGGCAGGGCAGGAATCGCGCTCACTGAGAAATTACCTTTAGGTAGCGACTGCCCCGGCGGGAGGTCTGGATCGGTGGCATCGATTGCAATGTCCGAAGGTTGCTCCGGGTTTTCGGGAATCGTTTGATTTCCGATTGCCGCGATGACGGGTGGGCGGTTCACATTCACAACATCAATCGGCACCTGAATCTGGTCCTTGCCACCGAGACCATCATCCGCCTCAATGCTCGCCTTGTCTTCATCTGTTTTTCCTTCTTGAGCCACATCAAACTTATTGGTGAGGTCGAGGGTATAGATGAGCGTGGCGGCATCAAAGCTCCCCAGGCCCCCCGTCTTTGTATATGTCAACTTATCGTTATCGGGGTCGATAGCCTTAAAGGGGAGCTTGAGGACTTGACCCTCCCGGACAGTCGCTGGAGCGACCGGATTGAATTTCGGCGGACGATTGGTGTTTTTTACGGTAATCTTCGCCATTTTCGATGTGGGTAAGCCGGTTGGGTCTGTCGCAGTGAAGGTGACCTCAATGATGACATCAGGGCCCAGACTCACATCGAAAGGCACAGTGCCGGTGGCCGTTTGGCTGGAGATATTGTTTGTTTGAGTTGGATCAAATGCAAACGTCGCCGGGTTAAAGGTCAGCCAAGGCGGAATCCCTATTGCGCTAAAAGCCACCGTGGTGAGGTCTGGATCGGACGCAGTGGTCTTAAACGTCAACGTTTTACCTTCCTCTATCGTCTGATTACTCACGTTAATCGTGGGCGGGTCAGGGGGATTGTTAAGGGTGTAAGTCACCAACTGCTTTGCCGTCTGTGGCTGTGGTGGCTGCCGATTCGGGAGGGGATCCGTATCCGTCACTTGAATTCCAAGCACATAAACCCCCGGTTTAACCTTCGAGAACTCCCATTTGAATCTACCGTTTGAGGCCAGGGTTGCCCCAGAAGGTAACGTGGTACCGGGAACGATTGAGAAGGTGAGTTGAGGTGCCCCTTGCGCATCCGGGTCTTTCGCGAGCGGTGCAAAATCTTTTTCAAAGACATCTTTTTGGGGGTCGTTGATCTGAATTAACGTTTCGTTAGGAATTGCCAAAGTCGGCGGGAAATTGAGCGGAACATCACCGAATTGCAATGAAATCCACAGAGCTGCTTCCGCAACGCCACCGGGGTTGCCATCGTTCGCAAAGAGAGAGATAGAGATAACTCGGCCAACGAATTGATTATCCTTCTGCTCCAAGTCAGTTTGCTTAAACGCGAAGGTAAGGGTCCTTTTATTCGGGGTTGTATTCGCGTTAAAAGCTTTGATTGCATCCTGAACGGCGCGATCGCTAGAGGAGGCTTGAAAACTAACAGGCTCACCATCTAGGTCAATTGCCGATACGAGGACATTCACTGGCACGCTACTTCCGTCTAATGGAACCTTAACCGTCACCGGTGAGAGCGGATCGATCACCGGCGGGAGATTGGCATTTTGGACGACGAGGTTAAACGCGCGTGGGGCTGAATCTGCCTCACCATCATTGGCGATAAGGCTGATAGTGAAGGTGGCACCATCACGAGGAATATCCTTAGGCGTACCCATAAGATTCAGATTGGCGTCAACACTCAAGCCATCAATGCTCGGTTGAGGTTGCCCCGTCGGAACGTTGGCGGTCGTCTTCGTTATGGTTGGTGTTACCTTTTTGATAACATCCTTATCTGCATCTGTCCCTGGAATGGGGATGGAGAACTTCTCCCGTTCTCGGCCCTGCTTTTGCCCAATCTCTCCAACAACAGGGGCTAAGTTAGCGATTGTGATTTCCACGCTTGCGGGCGTGCTGTCAAGTGTACCGTCATTTGAAACGGCCTCGACTTTGACCTTTGTTCCTTTCGGAATACCGGGGCCAGCGGTTGACTTCCCCTCAAGGTTGTTCTGTTTCGTACCATTAAATAACCATGAAATCCGGACAACGACCGCATCCCCATCGAGATCTGTGCCAGGGGTAATCGTCGGTGTGAGTGTATTAAGGGTTGTAAATGGGCCGGCAGGAAAGTTGACTGTCGGCGGAGCCGGAGGAGAATTCTGGATGGTGACCTCGCCACTCACCTTTGGAGGGCTCTGCTTACTCCCACTGTCAGTCGCAATGGCCTGGACGGCGATCTTATCGCCTTTTTTGAATTGACCCTTGAGTGTTGTACCTGTCGCACCCGGAATGAGCGAGCCGTTTTTAAGCCATTGATACGAGAAGGCAGATGGTTGAAGGGGCCCATCCTCCGGGTCGCTTCCGGTCGCAGACGCCTTCAACGTGCTCGTTACAAGCGCTGGCCCCCCTCCCTCAACTTCGATACCGACGGTTGTTACAGTGGGAGGGTCGCTTTTGGCTTCGATTGCCGTGTTTGAGGCGACGGTCACCGTAAAACCTGCTGAAAAGTTAATCACTTCATTCTGTTGGAAGTCTTTCGTACTGACCAGCACAAGGGCAATTGAGTTTCCAACAACACCGCTAATATCTCCCGACCCTGTAAATGGTCCCCCCACCCTGGCTTTTAAGTTACGATAGGTTGTGTTGACTGTTATGGTGTAATTCGCGGAATTGGGAACGGAGATGGTGCGCGTAAAGGTGACTTCGGGAATCTGAATGGAAGGTTTCCCAATCAACTCATTTGAAGAGCTCCCACTGCCGGAGTACGTTTCGGTCAGTGTGTATGTCCCTGGCTCTAATTTAACTTGAAAGGGACCTCCACTGATTGTTCCACTACTGGATGAAAGGCTTTGACTAAAACCAGTTCCAGTAATTGAAATCTGTCCTCTGATTGAGATGGAGTCGAAGGTAAGGTTAAAACGTGTGCCTGCGCGGATGAGAAATGGAGCGGTAAAAGCTCCGTCACCATTGGCCGAAACGTCTTTGGTTTCTTGCGCCAAGACAAAATTGGCACCAAACATACCAAGAATGCAAAATAAAACGGATCCGACGATAATCGCCCCAAGGTAAATTTTCATTACAAACTCCTTACTGAGATAAGATTCACTCAAGATAAATTACAAATAACTTGTACCAACTTGTCATAATTCGGAAAAAACCCTTCTGTAGCCCAAGTTTATAACTTGGCTCTTGTGCTGGAAGCCAAGATAGAATCTTAGACTACAACTTAATCCCAAGTCATTATGACCATGCCTCAATTAATTATCATTATAACACGTTTTGAAACTCAATTCAATAGCAAAATCATGACGAGACTGTAGTCTCTGGCATACGACTGTGAGATCTGAAAATCTCAGTTCATTGGTTCATTGTGGGTTGAAAGACTTTCGGGTGTCTGCCGTCAGGCTGATGCGGATAATTGTTTATATCAATTCTAGTTACAGTGTCTTATTAACTATACTTTTGAAAAATGTGGGGATGGTTCAAAAACTGCGCAAAGTGGAAGTGTTGACGCTTTGCAGCTTGCGTGAGTGATGCGGGGGCGTGTGGGTGTCTGAATGGACACACACTGGAAACGAATCGTAACATAAATTCGCCACCACCATCCACTTTCGATTGGATTCCGTCTTCTGTGAGCAAGTTTTGTGCCAATCCTTCCATCCGTGCAGGTTTCCTGCTCTCTTTCCGTCCACTGTGAGACAAAGCGTTCCATCATTTACGAGAGGCGGCAACGTGGGTTAGTAGTAAAACGCATAAGTCGGTCTATCCAGAATGATGCTCAAGATATTCCAAAAGCTCCCGACCACGAAATCCCCCAAAACCAGCCCAAGGAAAAATGGAACCGCTTTGCGATAGACCCTTAACCCACCGTATTTGAGTAGCAGCCACTTGGCAACGCCACTGATGAGGAACGCTGCCCAAAACAGGTGCATGTGAAAAGAGACGCCGTAACCGAGTGGGTGAATTGGCCACCAGAACAGCCGACTGCGGATGGCGGCAAGCAATAGCGTGAAGAGAAATCCAACCGTCATCGCGATAATGTGGGCGGTGTTCGTATCCTGCGGTGAGGTGAGCCAACTTTGCAAAAAGTTATACGCTCGCCCGCCAAAACTGTTGATTTGTCCACCGACCTTGCCACTATCCACGCCCAGCTTGAAAAATGTATCCAGCAGCATCAAGATGCACAACGGCATCGCAACGACAATCAATGCCAGCATCAGACGGGATAACCCTTTGACGTCGAGATGTCCACGTTCGGCGAGTTTGAATGCTTCGAGCTGATGCGGCATCGGATGGCTACGATTATCCCGATTGAACCAGAAGAATAAGGCGAACCATGTGAGATTTTGCGTTCCGATGCTTCGTGTGCCGAGTAGACTGACAAGGCTGTGGTGCGGTCCAATGAAAGTGGTTGAATGAATTGGAAAGCCTATCTCCGCGCGGATGCGCGTCAAGGTAATCGCAATCGTGAAATACGCCGCAAAAAATAAGACAGCAATCCACAACGCCATCCCCCCTCGCATCGCAAAACCGATAAGGAATACTCCTCCCAGCAGGATGCCTAAAAAAGCTGTCCGATAGCGCATCGGTTCTCTTTCATCTTCAGCCCGCGTCCGTCCGATGGCACCCTGGAACGCATGCCAAATTTGCCGGCGCGTTCCCCAGAGCGCGATAACGCATGCGCCTGTGTATGCCCCGATGTTCTGCTCGTATTGATAGGGATAGCCGGGGACGTTGTCCATCCCAATCAGGCTGCCGATGACATATTGCGCCTTGTAGAAAAAAAAGAAGAGGACACAGGAGAGCAATAAATCGAGTGGCATCAGGAAGCCAAGCCCAACGGCGAAAGGATAGACAATGATCGAAAAATAATCGCGTCGCAAGGCAGACCACGGCCTTTCGGTGAATAACGGGTCTAAAGGAATGTCCTTGTTCGGGATGGCGGGGATAGACGGGTAAAAGAGGTGTAGCCCATTGATGAGGCTGATTGACGCGGCAATCGCAAGCCCCCACCACATCGGTTTGCTCCGCAGGAAGGAACGGGTATTGTAAGCGATCTCATAGGGGAGTTGAACGATAGGGTACACAAGGCGTTCCCGCTCGACCCATTGTTTGCGGATAATCACGTTGATACACTGCATCACAAAGAGCAAAGCGAAGGTAAACGTACACCACCAAAATATCGGTTTTATCCAGGCGAGGAGATAGCGCAGTTTGAAAATCGATGCGTCGCCAAGATAGAAGGCACGCAGTACATCCCGGTCATTAATTGTCAACCAGTCCGGCAGATAGTGCCAGAAAAGCTCGCGCCACTCATTTTCAGGGGAGGCGAACCAGAAGGCGTGGACGATGATCGAGACGAGCGGTAGAAACATATCGTAGGACATGAACAACAGCGTCATCGACATGAGAACGTAGAGGGAGATTAACTCACCACTTGTCAGAGCGTACTTTGCGGCGAATTTTTTCAGGGGCAGGTTGAGCAGCGTCAATATGAGGAGGGTAAAGACAACGCTGTAAAATGGTGCCATCAGTGTCGGAAAGGTATACCGCAGGGCTTCGCATTCGATATGCCATCGGTAGATAAACGGCAGGAGCAGCAGCGAAAGGAGAATCGTTCGCCAGGTGATTCGTTCGAGTTGAGGGGGAAGTTTGGGTGGAGTATTCATTATGTGAAACGTGAAACGTGATGTGTATTGCGTCATGCGTAAAACATTGCACACAACATCTCAACAGGTCGTTTTAAGTATTGATGTTTCCCCAGGCGTTGTGATAGAATACAGATGTCCTTTAACCTTTTCAGCTATCATTGTTAGCAATACGATTTTTTCATACGAGTTTTTTTTCTTACGGTCAGATGGCTTACAGTAGAACATGCTGCCAGCTTGTTTGAGTGAAGTTTGGAACGAACTCAATGAACAGCTTAATCTCGTCATTAACGAAGCTAAAAACCGAGGAATTTATGAGGAGTCACCACAATGAAAATCGCTGCTGAAGCAACCGTTGAGATGGAAGATTTGAATAAGATTCGTGCGAAAGCGAAGGAGATTAGCGAGAGATTTAGCGATAAAATCGCGGCAATCGGATTGACCCATCCGGTTGAAAATCCTGTTTGCAGTGAGGAAGCGAGTCCTCTCATCGCGCTCGTTTGGGATGTTTTTGAATCTTTCAACACAATCTATTATCACCTTCTCCCACAGTTTGAGTTAATTCCGGCAGAAAATGCTGAAGAGCTGGGTAACCTCTTGATAGACATAAAATCCGAGCTCCAACATATTGCGCAACACATTTTTGATGCAGATGAATCCTGGTTGCAGCTTGCCAACTTCTGCTACCAGTCAGCGGATAAACCAATCGATTCGGGGGATGACGTGAATTTTCGGCGGGTTTGTTCCAATCACTCGGAATCAGCGTAGTCCCCTGTCACATTAATTCTGAGCAGTTGGGAAGGGGGTACCCCTTCCCACATCGGGGGTGCAACCCCCTTGCAACTTGTCAAATATTGTGTGACAAGGTAGTAGTCCCCGCCGCGATTTTTCTATGAACTCACGAACGCTTTCGATGCTGAAACAGTAGATACTCCATACCTAACTTTTCACAGATTTTTTTGGCACCTGCCAGATGAGGATAAAGTTCAAAAGCCCTCTTGAGCATCTTCTGTGCTTGTACCAGCCGGTTCATGTTAAAGTAAAACTCTGCCAGCTTTTTATAGAGCCAGGCGGTTTCACGTTTTGACAGATTTAAGGCGCGGACTTTCTCTAAATCGGCGGGAATATGCTCAATATCCTGTGGGTTGATCAGGCAGTGAAAATAGATTCGTTTCAGCCGTTCCTTAATCTCATCGATAAAGTGGTGAAAGCATGGACGGCGCGTTTCATATAAGATTAATGATTCGTAAATTCGTATTGCGGTTCGGTAGTCCCCAAGGGTATGATACGCCTCTGCGATGAGGAATTCACAATCCCGGCTGTCTTCATAACTCAGAAACTTATCAATGCGGAACTGGTGTTCTTCTCGTTGTAACTGCTCATACATCCGGATGCCGGCTTCAAGGTTTTCATGCAGCAATTCTTGAAACATGAGCTCATACTTCTGTTGTATCCGCTCGGTCTTTCTGAGATTTTCGAGATACCAGGACTGTCGTTGATGTTCTCTCTCCGCCTGTTTTAGCGCGAGGTCATACATCAGCTTTCGCTGCGGGTCACGAAGGATTTCATAAGCGATACAGATTCGGCGAAACATCTGTTCAGCGCGTTTGGGCTGCTCCGGTCTTTTATCGGGATGGTATCGCTTCGCAAGTTTACGGAATGCTTGCTTGATCTGCTCTGTGGTTGCGTGTTGACCGATTTCCAATATGTGATAGTAATTGGGTATTTGCATTTTCTGAATCTCGGGCATATTGCCCCTTCCGTTTGGCTAGTTTGTTTTTATAATCTCATACCATCCGCATTTTGTCAAGATAAACTTATCGAATGAGGAAGGGAAGAAAGGAAGGATGGAAGGAGAGGAAGGAAAAAAGAAGGAACAGTAGAAATGAGGTCCATCAGGAAATGAGGGAATCGGGAAATGGAGGAAAGGTAAGGACAGGGAAATAGGTTTTTCACGTTTCACGTTTCACGTTTCACATTTCACAAAAAAAGAAACAGATCAGAAATACTCACGTAATACTTTCATGATATGCTTTATGGGGTTAGGCCTTGTTATATGTTGCCTATGTGAACAATCACCCCCAAACCGAGTTAGGAGTTGTTAAAAATGAAATCACTCAGAGATAGAAGCCCAAGGACACAAAAATTGCCACGAAACTGGTTCAAGCATGTTGCTTACAAGATACCGCTTCTCCTTCTACCGGTGCTCATCGCTGCCTGTGGCGGTTCACTGGGGAAGATTCAGGTGGAAGATGTCGATTCGGTGGTCACTAAATCTGAAACGGCAATCCAGCAGGCACGCCTCGCTAACGCTGGAACCCTTGCTCCAGATACACTACGACAGGCGGCGATTTCCCTCGAAGGTGCGAAAGATGCGGTTAAAGCGAAGAAGGGATTGGAGGCGATACGCCTGGCTTATGAGGCACTGACTCAGGCGCGAAATGCTGAACAGGAAGCAATGTACAAATCGCAGGAGTCAGGACTCAACGCCATCGTGCAGCGGAAGGAAGCAGAGAAACTCGAACTCCAAACGAATCTGAAAACGGCGGATGCCGAACTTGAGAAGGTACGAGTTGAAATCCAGCAACTGGATATGCAGAAGAGTCAGTTACAATCAGAGTATGAGCGTCAGGTTTACCAACTGCGTCGTGAGCTCGCACTTGCACAATCAATGGCAGAAGAGACACGCAAATCAATCACTGAGGTTGAAAGCCTGAAAGCCGAGTTGGATGCCAAAAGTATGCAGATACTTGATGCGCAAAGTAAAGCAAGCGATTATGAGCGTCAGGTTTACCAACTGCGTCGTGAGCTCGCCCTTGCACAATCGATGGCGGAAGAAGCACGCAAATCAGCGGCGGAATCCCGTCGGAAGGCATCCGCTCAAGCGCAAAGTTACTCGAAGCAGATTGACCGCCTAGATGAGTCCAACGTATTGAAACAGAAGGAAGATCTGTTGAAAACAAAAGCGCAAGAGGCACGCGCTTATGTTCAACGCCAGGAAACTCGGACCGGTGCCACCTCCCTCACTGACAAGCAGATTGCACTAGGTAAAGCAGTCATCAACGATTGGTATCTTGCATGGGCGGCAAAAGATACAACCCAACACCTCAGTGATTATACTCCAAATGTTGTCGTAGAGCAGATTACAATTCTCCCAAGCGGCGAGAAGCGCACCTCCCTGAATCGCACGCAGTTGGTCGAGGCCACTAGAAGAAAGCTAGGTGAACAGTGGGTGAAGACCGATTCCAAGTTTGAAGCCGAGGGCGAAAATGTGATTGGCACCTATCAGTTCAGTCGGATGTCGCAAGGCGCCGGAAGTGGAAACCGCCCCGCTTTGTATGACGTTTGGATGCGAGAGGTCTGGGCGCGTCAGGTGAATAATCAGTGGAAGCTCTTTCGTGAAGTGTGGCGCATCTATGAAAATGTTCCAAAGTATGCAAACAGTTTTAATTAGGAGGCAGGCTCATGGGTACATTCAGTGCAGTAAAAAGAGGGGTTCAATCGGGCAAAACAGAGTTGGTGCGCCTGTATCAGAATCCGAATACCCGTTATGCCATGATCGGCATTATCGGTGCCTTCATCATCTTAGGGGTCACCCTCTTTGGGTTAAGGTTCGTTGGCAAGGAGGAGTCGGTTATGGCTTTCGTCGAACAGTGGAAAAAAGCAATCGAGTCGAGACAGCCGGCGATGTACCAGGCGCTGTGGGATTCGTCGGCGCAGCGTCAGAACCAGAATGAGTACGAGCGAGCATTGAAACTCCTCCTGAAGGAAAAGGTCGAGGCGGATGTGACCGGGATTGCGCCCCGGAAGGACTTCAGAACCAATCGCTACCGGATTGAACACATTCCCGTTACGCTTTACCAGGATGGCGAGGTTTTGGTCACGCTCTATCGTGATTTAACCGTTGAAAAGAAAGGCGTGTGGCAGCGTTGGAAACTCATAAACGACGAGATTCGGGATGAGCTCGAATACCCTGAAACGGCCGAAAAGCCCGTTGTCCAGAATTCGACGACATTATCCCCTTCGGATGCAGCGGCTTCCATGTCAACGGGGAATGGTATCAGTCCCGATGTAACGCCCCAAACAGCCGCGCCGGATGTTTCTTCCTCAGTTGCTGGCACAGCTCCCATCGACGCCAAACTCAAGTTGAGCCAAGTTTTGGGCGAATGGCAACGGGCCTGGCAGGATAAGGATTTGGATACATATATGTCAAAGTATGCAGAGGAAGCGGACATCGCGCGGGTCACTGTCAAAGGGGGGAGGGAGGAAGCAGTCCGGCTAACGAAAGCAGAGCTGCGGCAAAAAATGGAAACCTTGACCCAAAAATACAGCAAAATTGAGGTCTACATTTCCAATGTACAAATCAATGGGGACAATGCTGTGGCGGATGTCGGTTTCCTCCAAGAGTTCGTTGGAACCCCCGCGTCAGGAAGTCAACCGGCTTATTCAGACTACGGCACCAAGAAGTTAATCTTCATGGTTGACCCCGCCGACGGTCTCTGGAAGATCTACTCGGAAAGTTGGAAACTGTATCAGGACGTTCCCAAGTATCCTAAACTCTAAATGAGGTCGAAGCCCCCTCGGAATTTGTTTCACGGTGTACTATCTGAAGGTTCCCAACCTTCGGAAGCGCATGTTTCAGAACGCTCTTTACACACTTTGCCGTTGGAAGAAGGGAGGGAAGTTTATCGCTTCCTTCCCTTCTTCCTTTTCTTCCTTCCTCAATCTTCCATCCTGCCTTTCCGTCCCATAAGTAACTTTGAATTACCCTTTTCCTTTGTAAATCCGTGGCATCAACAACTTGCGATTGCGGGCAAGTGGAAGTCCAGCAAAGGCGCAACGGTTATTCCATTGATCGATCGCGTCTGCGGTCTTGTATTCGTTGATAATCGCGTGACGAGACATATTTGTGAAGTTGTGTCCGGCGCGATGGACCACTAGGACGTGGACAATCGCAACGTCACCCGCTTTCGCAGACAGTACCACGCCCGCACCTTCCGGCACTAAGTCATCGGCAATACAGACCCCATTATGGGTTGGCCACTCCCCTTTCAGATGACTGCCCGGCACGACCTCCGTTGCGCCCGCCTCAAAGTCAGTATCATCCAGGTAAGTCAGCACCGCTGCGAGTTCAGGCTTCGTATGGCGTTCATACGGCCAATCTTGGTGCCAACTTTGCTTGCAGACAAAACCGGGGGGTTTGTTTCGTATTTTGCCGTTGTGGAAGTCGATGTTCGGACCGAACAGGTCTACCATGATCGATACAACCCGCGGATCGGTAAACTGGTCAAACCAATAGTCATTGGCCAGGGTTTGGTCCATCATTCCTACGACATTCTTGGGGTTAAAGGGGGCGATTGAATACCCCTCAGCAGGCGGCATAAAGGCATAGCTCATGTTTTTCGGGCGATTCTCCGTCCGAGTCACCAGTTCATGAAACTGCTGGCGCATCTCGGAAATTTCAGATGGCGTATAAAGAGACTTTATCATCAAATAGCCATTGTCATCAAAAAACTTCTTTTGATCAGGTCTCAAAAAGAGTAGGTCTTCGGTGGTGTTTGACATTCTATCACTCCTTGTAACGATTAACCTTTGGTGCTAACGACTCGAGGGTTAGTCATAATTCGGAAAAAATACACCCGTAGCCTAAGATTCTATCTTGGCCGCTTTCACTCAAACCAAGATAGAATCTTGGGCTACAACTGGATGATTGAGTAATTATGACCACCCCTCAACGACTCCATCCCCCTATCGGAACTGGAATAGAAAAACGCATCTGAAGTGACTGTGAGTTGGGTATTCGTGCTCATGTAGTGAAGAATACATCATCCGAAGGGGATTTGTCAAATGTTTGGACCTTCGACAAATTTAATCCGCATGGGAGTCGGAATTCTTAACACCCCATACGCATCAAGTTAAGCGGTCAAAACGCCTGCGAATCAATTCGCAGATCGAGCGAAGCGAAGACTCCCCGATGGGATCGGGACAGGCCGATCTATCGGAGCTCATAGCTGAAGTCGTCTCAAGACGACTGAAATTGGCTCCTAGTCCACTTCAGTGCAATGCTGCTAAGAATTCGCAGCTTGTCTCGTTCCCACGCTCTGCGTGGGAACGCCGCCCGGACGCTCCGCGTCCCAGATTGCTTTGCGAGCAGAGCGTCCCAGACGGGCTCCCACGCGGAGCGTGGGAGCGAGAAGGGTTGGCGAAAAAATGAAAACTTAGTAGCATTACACTTCAGTGGACTTGAGCTATGAGCCCCGCTTCACGGGATCTCGCTTCGCTAAAGACCTGAACTTGAGTTCAAGGCGTTTGGACGTTCCCCATCTCTTAACTTGCTCCCTATGGGAGTCGGAATTCTTAACACCCCTTCAAAACCCTCATGAAATGAGTCGTCGTGCGGGATTCAACGGATTGAATGCCCCTGGGAAGGGCGAATGAAGGTGTCGGAATCCTTTACAAATTCCGATGGGGCGTTTTCGAGAACCCGCGTCAAATCTGGGTTCCAAAAATGGCACAGTTTTTGCCCATCTTTTGTAGACCGTGGCGAACGCTTTCTCGGCTTCGTCAAACGCCACAGCCTTGATATTAACGTTTTCAAGGTTCAGTTTTGAAGGGTGTCGGAATTCTTAACACCACTCAAAACCCCGCCGGATAGGTCGCTAATTGGGTTTCACGAATTTAAGTCGTTAAATGTGCTGGATGAGGGTGTCGGAATTCTTAACACCCCTTCAAAACCCTCACGAAATCAGTCACCGTGCGGGATTCAATGGATTTTATGCCCCTGGGAAGGGTGGATGAGGGTGTCGGAATCCTTTACAAATTTCGATGTACCATTTTTGAGAACCCGCGTCAAATCAGGGTTCTAAAGATGGCACGGTTTTTGCACAATTTAGAATGTTGATCCTAGTTCTAAACTTCAATCTTTAGCTCTTCTGTAAAGAGCTATAGGGAGGTAAAATGAAACGTTTCATGACAACCGCTTTTGTGGCGGTTTTAGTGCTGTCATTGATTCCAGTGATGGCACAGGCGGCACCAATTACTTTTACGGGCTCGTCTGGAAGTCTCAGCGCGTCGGCCAAATTTGACACATCAGTAACGAACCTTATTGTTACGCTCACGAACACGTCGCTAGCGGATGTCCTTGTTCCATCGGAGGTTCTAACCGCTGTATTTTTCGACATTCCCGGGGTTCCGGGTTTGACTTCGGTTTCCGCACTGCTCAACGGCGGCAGCGTTGTCCTGTTTGACTCTGCGCCCGCTGGCGGTATTGTTGGAGGCGAATGGGCTTATGGAGCAGGCCTAGCAGGCGCTCCTGGCGGAGCCACAGAAGGAATAAGCAGTTCTGGTTTCGGTCTGTTTGGCGCTGCTACCTTTCCGGGGTCCAACCTCGATCCTCCGGCGGCCGTTGACGGACTAAACTATGGAATTACGTCGGCAGGCGACAACCCCGCAACGGGTAACGCGCCCGTTACAGGCGGTAAGCCGCTTATCCAGAATTCGGTGGTCTTCACATTAAGCGGCCTGCCGGTCGGCTTCGACCCCTCGTTAGCAGGTGCGGTTTCCAACGTGAGTTTTCAGTACGGCACTGCTCTAACCGAGCCAAACGTAAGTAGTGGCGGTGGCGGTGGTGGTGGTGGTGGTCCAATCCCTGAACCCTCCACCCTTCTTCTCCTTGGTACAGGGCTATTGGGTCTGGTTGCCATCAGCAGAAAAAAAAGGAAGAAATAGCTATCGAAGCTGCTGTCGTGTAACCTAACTGATAAGTCTTATCAAGCCCAGCTAACTATCTACCACCCTCAAATAAAAAGCCTGTTACATCTTGAGTGACTGTAACAGGCTTTTTAATTGCCACATCAGTAACTAATTTTGAAGATTAAAGTTTACATTTTCAGACTTCCGAAGTCTCCAAAACTTCGGAAGTCTGATGTATAGTTTATTTTTAAAAGTTAGTTACCAGCAACTGCCTCGTTAAAGATAATGACGTAGGCATTTTTACATGAATGCACGATAAAGTTAGAAATCGGCGAATCAACGAATCAACGTATTACGCACCAATCACGCCTTTCACTTCTGAGACTGAAGGGATTGCTCGCCATAGCCCGTCAGTTCAGCATATCCCCCACCTTTACGGCCCCCCCTGCCGATCTGCCCATTGACCGCCCTGCCCCATACGGATGCACTTAAGACGAACAGTTCCCTTATGACACACCCATAATGTGCTTTCTTGTCTCACTGTGGTGATGATGGATATCGATCGGAATCAAACACACAGACATACATATCATCGAAAAGATCAATCATATCAAGGGGTTATCCTGTTTATCAATCCTGGACAATCAAGTTGGCACAGATTTTGCTTGGAAAGTTTGAAGGGTGGTCATAATGATCCGAATCCAGTTATAGTCTAGCCCCTTGTGGGCATCAGGCGCACTTTTTCTGAATTATGATTAACCCTCGCGTCGGTGACACAGTTTCTGTCACTTTCGTGAGATTGTTTAAACACAAGAAATAGACACTCATTTAGAAGTTAATAGGAGACTAACATGACACGCAAGAAATTTCCAGCCCCTTTCCTTTTTCTGCTTTTGCTGTTTGGGGCTATAAATGTTGCTTTCTCTCAAGTAATTCCCGGTCGATACATCGTTGTGCTGAAAGACAATGTTGGTAACCCAAGATCTGTAGCATCTGATATCGGTCGGGCACATGGCTTTCAAGCTGACCATGTGTATTCTTACGCGATTAAGGGTTTTGCTGCGGCGATCCCCGATGTAGCGTTGGCATCCGTAAAAAACAATCCTAATGTGGCATATGTAGAGCCAGACGGAATCGCTCATGGGAGTGGGCAGACCCTACCAACTGGAGTCGATAGAATTGATGCCGACAGAAATGCGATCTCCAAAATCGATGGCATTGATGAGCGAGTGGATGTGGACATCGCCATCCTAGATACCGGCGTAGACCTGGACCACCCAGACTTAAATGTGGTCGAGGCCGTCAACTTTACCACTTATGGACCCGACGACAGGTATGGACACGGCACGCATGTGGCTGGAAGCACCGCAGCATTGGATAACGGATTTGGGGTGGTAGGGGTCGCCCCGGGAGCGCGCATCCACGCAGTAAAGGTATTAGGTGATGATAACTGGGGATACTGGTCCGACATCATTGAAGGTATCGATTGGGTGACTCAGCACGCAAGCACCATTGAGGTCGCTAACATGAGCATTATTGGTGTGGGAAGGGTCGATTCATTGAGGACTGCGATTCAAAACAATGTTGCTCAAGGCGTTATATACGTTGTCTGTGCAGGTAACAACTCAAAAGATGTCTATGGTGATGATGGAGTCTTCAACACCAGCGATGATCAAATTCCGGCAGCTTACCCGGAAGTGGCTACGATATCTGCTATGTCGGATGCATCGAATACCTTTGCATCGTTTACTAACTTCAGCAGATCCGTGATACCTGGCAATCCAGTGGTGTCTTCAGGCGCGGCAATCGACCTTGCAGCGCCGGGCGTGGCTATTTACTCCACCTATAAGGATGGCAGCTATGCGACATGGAGCGGCACCAGTATGGCCTCCCCGCATGTCGCAGGGCTGGCAGCGCTTTACATTGCCAAAAACGGGCGGGGTCGGAATGCTACGGAAGTGGCGAATATCCGCCAAGCACTAATTGACATGGCTGAACCACAAAGCATTTGGGGAACTATAAACACAGGGGATGCTGATGCTAATCCCGAAAGACTCGGAGATGCTGAACCCATCGCACCACTTAATGCCAATAATCCCCCAAAGGTGGCCATCACAAATCTGATTAACGGACAAGTCATCAGTGGAAGCTACAGCGTCAAGGTGTCCGCCTCCGATACAGACGGAACCATTGCCACGGTGGAGCTCTCCATCGATTCAGCTAACTTCATCAATATCACTGCCAACTTCGATGGCATCAATTACAACTATGATTGGAACACAACGGCTGTTTCAGAGGGTCCCCATACCGTAGATGCACGGGCAATTGATGACAAGGGCGCAACGACGAAGGCTTCTCAAATTACGGTGACGGTAGATAACATTGATGGGCCACCTGTGGTGACCTTCATGAACCCCATGGACGGCAGCATCGTCTCAAAAATCGTGCTTATCCAGATTTTTGCCACTGATGATAGAGGAATAAACTCAGCAGCATGGGCTATAGACACGGGTACTTTTCAGCCGATGACATTCAATAGGACAACGGGCTGCTGGGAAGCCAGTTGGGATACGGCCCAGGTCACTGACGGTCCTCATACCGTCTCTGCACAGGCTACGGACACGGGAGGTCAGACCAGCACGAATTCAGTGGGAGTGACGGCGGACAACACCGCTCCGACTGTCGTGGTCACGAATCCACTCTATGGAGTCACTGTCTCTGGTACAGTGACCATTCAAATGGATGCCACCGATAACATGAACGCTGCTGGAACACTGACAGTGGACTGCGCTATCGACGCCGGTGCCTGGCAGCCAGCGGTATATAACTCAACCAGTGGCAAATATGAGGCGAGTTGGGATACGACCAAGGTTGCAAATAGTTCGCACACTATTGATGCCCAAGCGAAAAACAGCGGCGGAAACATCGGTACAGCAAATCAGATTCTTGTCACTGTATTTAACGACGCCACGGGTGCCAATGCAAATAACATGTACGTTTGGGTTATCTCTTGGCAGGAAAGCTACACAGGGAAAAACGCATCCCAGTTGGATCTCAAGGTGCAGGTGAATATCAGACGAGATTCCAATGTTAACGGAAAAGCTGACGACAAAGATGTGGGGGTTGGAAGTGCATCGGTGATAATGGTGTTAACATGGGCCGGAAAAGATGGGAACTTCGGCACTGGTGATGATAGCTCTTTGAGTCTCACGGGTTTGACGGATCGGAAAGGGAACGTCGCTTTTACATGGAAAAACGCTCCCTTGGGGCAATACAAAACGGAAGTTACCAATCTCACCCACAACACTTATGTGTGGAAAAAGAATCTTGACGCTGACAATCCTGACTTCTTTACCACCGCTAAACTTGCAGCACCTGCATTGGCGAGGTCAGACATGATGAATCAACCGACTCCCCCGATACAGTTGATGAATCACACCCCTCCCAAAACCCGCTTGCGGGCGAACTTCCCGAACCCGTTCAACCCTGAAACCTGGATTGCGTATGAGTTAGCAGAAGATGTTAACGTCAGCATCCAGATTTACGATGTGACCGGTCGGCGAGTTCGTACCCTCGATTTGGGTCAACGTGCCGCAGGTTATTATGTGGACCGCGCCAAAGCCGCCTACTGGGATGGCCGCAACGACGTCGGCGAACGGGTCGCCAGCGGTGTGTACCTGTATCGGCTGACAGCGGGGAACTACGCCGCGATGCGTCGCATGTTGATTCTAAAATAGTCCTTAACCCCTAACTGCCCGTGGTGGATGCTGTATCTGCCACGGGCTTTTTTTTATGACTTTTTCAGTTATGGGCAAAAGTGAGGCCCAGACTTCCGAAGTTTCAACAAGTGAGTTGAGCGGAGACGATGCGAAACCATGAAAAACCGATTCAGCAAAAATCGGGTCTCAAACTTCGGAAGTCTCAGTGAAAAACTCGTATTGGACAGTCCTTATATCTAAAATCAATGACATTGATGAGTGAGTAAATTCAACTGGCGCAACAGGAAGGAATCTGCTATACTTTATCTTCCGATGGAAGAATTAGCAACACTTAGGAATTTCTTAGGAAGCTACTATCAGACGGTCTGGGAAGACTTTGAAAGTGATGAAAAGGTGTGGAATGACTATGCCAGAGGCGCAGCTCCTCAGACTATCTATCGACTGGTGGAGCAGATCGATACCTTGTTGAAGCGCCCCGCAGAAGCAATCGATCGCTTCCTCGCCGACGCGGTCGGTGCTTGTGGTGGACTTTACTTTGAGACTCCACAAGAAGCGAAGGGGTGGCTGAATCGATTTCGGACGTATCTGCTTGCAGTTGAGTTGTAGCCCAAGATTCTATCTTGGCCCCTTGCGCACGGGCCAAGTTAGAAACTTGGGCTACGACTGACCCCGTGGGAATTATAATCAGCCTTCAATTAACACTACAATGTCACACTCGATTGTAGCCCAAGATTCTATCTTGGTTTCTGCGAAGGGTGCCCTTGGTTGGCCAACTTAGAAAGTTGGGCTACGATTGGATCTCATTTCTCATGTGATACTGTAGAATTAAGCGATAGGAGAATCTTACATGAACCCCTCACAGAAACAAAAACGTCGTCCGCGTCGTGCGGGGTCTCAACAATCACCCCAATCAACCACAAACCAACGTCGAAAATTAAAACCGCAGGAGGAGATACAGCAAAAGCAGGGGGCAGAAAAGCAGTTCGCCGCAAAGAGGCACACAATAAAACGCGCGATGCTCTGGTCAGGGCTACTGTCCGGGTTGATTCTCTTGGTATTAGGGCTAATCTACTTCACGAAGGGTCCCACGCCAGAAACTACGACCCGGTTAGCCGATGCAACGCGGCCAGAAACTGCGTCCCAGCCAGTCGATTCACCTCCAGCAGAAGCGACCTCTCAACCAACCCATCCAACTTCCGCTCTTGGCTGGGCGTTGGGCAATCCAAACGCTTCAACGATTTTAGTCGAGTTTAGTGATTATCAGTGCCCGCGTTGTGCAGATTATCACCCGATTATCAAACGGCTCACGGAAGAATTGGGGGACGACTTTCTCTTCGTCTTTCGCTACTATCCTTTGCGACAACACGATAAAGCCATATTAGCAGCCGCAAGCGCGGAAGCGGCGGGTCGTCAGGGAAAATTCTGGGAAATGCACGATTTACTTTTTATCGGGCAAAAAATGTGGTCTGAAAAAGCACCAGCGGAGGCCGAAAAAATCTTTGTACAGTACGCAATCTCACTGAATCTGAATGCGGAACAATTTCAAAATGCGCTGCATTCTCAAGAAATCCTCGATAAAACTACCTATGATTATCAAATGGGTCATCGCTCTGGCGTTACGGGAACACCAGCCTTCTTTCTCAATGGTCAAAAAATAATTGACCTGCCTCAGACTTATGAAGCCTTTAAGGACCTCATCCTCCAAAGCAAAAAGCGCGCCCATTAAATGGGTCATGATTGGCTGGTTGGCGTTGAGCTGGGTTGGTTTTTTAGATGCCACCTATCTAGCGATTCAACATTACCGGGGGGCTTCACTCCGCTGCTTTGAACTGAGTCATTGCGATGAGGTCACCGGCAGTCGATATGCGGTCATCGGCGGTATTCCGATCGCCTTATTGGGTGCCGTCTACTATTTATCCATCCTCTTGCTAACGGTGGCTTATTTCGATACGAAAAACACCCGGATACTCTCGATTATTCCGCTATTGACGGTTTTAGGTTTTTTGGCGTCGCTTGTCCTGGTTTATCTGCAAGTCTTTGTTATCCACGCAATTTGTCTCTATTGCATGTTTTCTGCCCTTACCTCCACTGCACTTTTTATCTTAGCGGTGATTTCTCGAAAAGGTCCCCATGATGAATCATGGGGCTAGGGTCCTCCCGTCTCCATACGCATCAGGTTAAGACTGCTCGTTTCCTCTCCCCTTTGTGGGAGAGGGTCAGGGTGAGGGGGAAAGCCTCACTCATCGCACAATGCCCCCCTCACCCCGGCCCTCTCCCACGGGGGGGAGAGGGAGCAGAATTCATAATTACTACAAAAAAGGAGATTATCAAATGCTTTTAAGAACAAACAAAATACGGATTCAGCTTGCAATGCTTGCCGGAGTCCTTCTCATCTTCGCTGTGCACAGCGTCGAAGGGCGCGGGTTGATGATTGTGTCGGAGGCAATCCAACCGCATGTCGCAGTCGATAACGACGGCGATATCTACGTTGTCTTCATTTATGAGGGGAACATCTGCGTTTCCGTATCGAGAAACAAAGGTGTGAACTTCAGCACCCCTGTGATTGCGATCGATGTCAAAGGTCGCGCACGAGGTGGAATGCAGCGGGGACCGCGCATCGGTGTGGATGCCCGAAAGAATCTCACCGTCACTGCGCCCGTGGTATTTGACGACGCCGAGTATGAGAAGCAATACCCAACCGCCGATCTGTACCTCGTCACTTCGAGGGATGGGGGGCAAACCTGGAGTGAGCCCATTCGCGTCAACGAAGTTCCTAAGAAGGCTCCGGAGTCACTTCATTGGCTGGGGGTTGCGCCCACCGGCGAAGCGCACATCGCCTGGCTTGACCTGCGAAGTCGTCAAGGGCCTGGACAGGATGTTTACTACGCCAAAGTCACTGACGGCAAAGTCGGGGAGAATATCAAAATTGCCAGCACCGTCTGCGAATGTTGCGCGCCAGGGTTGGCGGTCAGCAGCGATGGAAACCCGTTCGTCGCTTACCGTGAAGGCGGTCAAAAAGAGAGCCGCGAAATTTACGCAACGTACTCTGCGGACAACGGGCGTTCATTCAGCGAGCCAGTACAACTCAACCGCGAACCTAGCAATGAACACGGGTGCCCCATGTCTGCGCCGGCGGTCGCCGTGTCACCTGATGGAAAGCGGTTCGCAGCCGCATGGAAAGATATGCGCACCGGAGAAACCAAGGTTTACTGGGCAGTCTCGGACAGCCCGCGATTTAATCAAGACTCGCCTGTTCACAGGAAACTCCTCGTCGAGCAGAACCATCCTTCCATCGCAATCGACGCGTCTGGCACAATCTGGATGGTATGGGAGGAGAGCCAACCTCAGAGTCAGCAGATTTGGATTCGCTCCTCCGCTGATTCTGACGCAGGACGAGCCCTCAGCGATAAAAGCGACGGTTGGGCGAGTTTCCCTGTGGTCGTATGTAACGCCGGGGTTGTCGCAGTGGTTTATGAGGCAGAGAATGATGGCAAAAGAGCCGTCATGTTCCAGCGGATTGAACCCGCGCAGCAATAGCCATGCAGAGGTACGGTTAAAGAGACGTATACAATAGAACATTTATGACACACCCATAATATGCTCTTTTGTCTCACTGCGCTTATGATGGGTGTCGATCTGCAAAACCCCGATGGACGGGAAGTCTTTGTGTAGCGGGGTTTGCTCATTGACAATCACGCTGGCACAGGTTTTGCTCAATGAGGAGGTCGTCATCATTATAACGACGCAGGGTATCAAGAGGTGCATTCCATACGGATTAAGTTAAGGAAATTTTCGCGTCCTTGACGCCTTGAACTGAAGTTCAGGCTAAAAGCTTAAGTCCACTGAAGTGGACTGACATCCAGTGTTAGTCGGCTTCAGCCGACTTGAGCTATGAGCCTGCGAATTGATTCGCAGGCGTTGGAGGGCACTAACTTGATGCGTATGCGTATCAAGAGGTGCATTCCCCATACGGATTAACTTAACGAAAGTCGTCCATAAGACGACTGCAACAGTTTCCCTGTAGCCCAAGATTCTATCTTGGCCCCGTGGTCCAAGAACCAAGATAGAATCTTAGGCTACGGGCCAGTCTAACAAAGTCAAGCTAATAGGAGGCTCATAATGGTAAACAAGAAATTTCCATCCCTTTCACTTTTTCTGCTTTTGCTGTTTGGGGCTATAAATTCAGCTTTCTCTCAAGCAATTCCCGGTCGATACATCGTTGTGTTGAAAGATGATGTTGGCAACTCGAGAGCTGCCGCATCTGATATAGGTCGAGCACACGGTTTTAGGGCCGACTATGTGTATTCTTACGCGATTAAGGGTTTTGCGGCGTCGATTCCTGACGTGGCGTTAGCAGGTTTGCGAAACAACCCCAGAGTGGCATACATAGAGCCGGATGGGATGGTTCGTGCGGATGGGCAGATTCTGCCAAGTGGCGTTGATAGAATTGATGCCGACAAAAATGCGATAGCCAAAATCGATGGCATCGATGAGCGGGTCAATGTGGACATCGCCATCTTGGATACCGGCGTCGATTTAGACCACCCGGACTTGAACGTAGTCGAGGCGGTCAACTTTACCGGCGATGGCCCCGACGACAGGCACGGACACGGTACGCATGTAGCTGGGACTGCCGCAGCGTTGGATAATGGTTTTGGGGTCGTAGGTGTTGCGCCGGGAGCGCGCATCCACGCCGTAAAAGTATTAGGCGATAACGGCAGTGGCACTTGGTCCGCCGTTCTTCAAGGCATCGACTGGGGCACCCAGAACGCAAGGAACATTCAGGTGGCTAATATGAGCCTTGGGGGTCTGGGGAAACTCGATTCACTCAGAACTGCCATTCAAAACAGCGTCGCTGCGGGGGTTGTATACGTTGTCGCTGCAATGAACGACTCAAAGGATATCTATGGTACTGATGGCATATTCAACACCAACGATGACCTCATTCCTGCGGCTTACCCGGCAGTGGCAACAATATCCGCGATGTCAGATGCATCCAATACCCTTGCGACGTTTAGCAACTTTAGCAGATCCGTGGTGCCTGACAATCCGGTGAAATCTTCAGGACGGGAATCGACCTTGCAGCACCGGGCGTGTCGATTTACTCGACCTATAAGGACGGCAGCTATGCAACGATGAGCGGCACCAGTATGGCTTCTCCGCATGTGGCAGGTTTGGCAGCGCTTTATATCGCCAAGAATGGTCGCGCCTGGGACACTACAGGCGTGGTGAATATCCGCCAGGCATTGATTGATATAGCTGAACCGCAGAGCAAGTGGGGGCCCGGAGACACAAAAGACCCCGATGGCAATAAGGAAGGACTTGGAGATGCCGAACCCATTGCTCCGCTTGTTCCTACCAATAATCCCCCAAAGGTGGCGTTCACCAATTTAATCAACGGACAAGTCATCAGTGGGAGCTACAGAATCAAGGTGTCCGCCTCCGATACAGACGGAAGCATTGCCAAGGTGGAGCTTTCCATTGATTCAGCCAACTTCATCGATATCACCGCCAACTTCGATGGCGTCAATTACAACTACGATTGGGACACAACGGCTGTTTTAGACGGTTCCCATACCGTAGATGCACGGGCAACTGATAACAAAGGCGCAACGACGAACGCCTCTCAAACTAAGGTGACGGTCGATAACGTTGATATGCCGCCTGTGGTGACCATAGTGAACCCCATAAACGGCAACATCGCCTCAAAAATCGTGCTTATCCAGGTTTCTGCGGCTGATGATAGAGGAATAAACTCAGCAACTTATGCTATAGACACGGGTACTTTCCAGCCGATGACATTCAACCAGGGGACAGGCTACTGGGAAGCGAGTTGGGATACAGCACAGGTCACTGATGGTTCTCACACGCTGTCTGCACAAGCTACCGACACGGGAGGTCAGACCGGCACAGCCTCAGTGGGAGTGACGGTGGACAACACCGCTCCGACTGTCGTGGTCACGAACCCACTCTATGGAAGCACCGTCTCTAGCATTGTGACCATTCAAATTGATGCCATCGATAACCGTGACGCGGCTGGAACACTGACAGTGGACTGCGCTATCGACTCCGGTGCCTGGCAGCCAGCGGTATATAACCCAGCCACGAAAAAATACGAGGCGAGTTGGGATACGACCAAGGTTGCAAATGATTCGCACAGGATTGATGCCCAAGCCAAAAACAGCCGCGGAAACATCGGCACGGCCAACCAGATTCTTGTCACCGTATTTAATGACGCCACGGGTGGCAACGCAAACAATATGTACGTTTGGGCTATCTCCTGGCAGGAAAGCTACACAGGGAAAAACGCATCCCAGTTGGACCTCAAGGTGCAGGCGAATATCAGACGAGATTCCAATGTTAACGGAAAAGCTGACGCCCAAGATGCGGGGGTTGGAAGTGCATCGGTGATAATGGTGTTAACATGGGCCGGAAAAGATGGGAACTTTGGCACTGGTGATGATAGTTCTTGGAGTAACACGGGTTTGACGGATAGGAAAGGAAACGTCACTTTTGCATGGAAAAACGCTCCCCTGGGGCAATACAAAGCGGAAGTTATCGATCTCACCCACAACACGTATGTGTGGAAAAAGAATCTTGACGCTGACAATCCTGACTTCTTCACCACCGCTAAACTTGCAGCGCCTGCGTTGGCGAGGTCAGACATGATGAATCAACCGCCTCCCCCAATACAGTTGATGAATCACCCCCCTCCCAAAACGCGGTTGCTTCAGAATATTCCGAACCCGTTCAACCCCGAAACCTGGATACCGTTTGAGTTAGCAGAAACTGCCAATGTCCACATCCAGATTTACGATATGACGGGTCGGCTGGTTCGGGCACTCGATTTGGGTCATCGCCCCGCAGGCTATTATGTGGACCGAGCCAAAGCCGCCTACTGGGATGGACGCAACGATGCCGGCGAGCGCGTCGCGAGTGGGTTATACCTGTATCGGCTGAAGGCAGGAAATTTCTCCGCTGTCCGGCGGATGCTGATTCTCAAATAGGGATTGCAGACTTCCGAAGTCTCTGAGACTTCGGAAGTCTAATGTAAGCAATGTAGTTCCATTGACACAGGCTATCAAGCACCGGGATTCCCGCTCGGTGCTTTTTTTGTTGTGCAACACAAATGATACCATTTTGAGTTAGGTGCCGATACGGAATACGGCGTGAAACGTGAAACGTGAAGCGTGATTCTTTTTACGTTTCACGTTTCACGCTTCAAGAATCGTATCAGCTACAAATGGTATGACATCTTTGACCGCTAGATCTTTTTTCATTGTTTGTCCCCCTGATATTGAGGTAAAATTGTAGGAGTCAAGATAAGGATTGACCGTTAGTTGCTGGCCCCCTTCCCTTCCCCGAAGCGGAGAGGGGAAACGCCCCACTCCCCCTTCCCTCCAGGGAAGGGGGCCGGGAGGTAAGGTTTGGAGGGGTGTCAACCAGAAAAAAGGAAAAACAATGACGAAATCTCAGGTTTTACCCGCTGCGATTGCAACATGGACATTTGGACAAATAGCGGTCAAAGTGACAGGACAGATTCTGATTGACGGTGGGAGCGCCCTTGATGGCGTCGAAAAAGGAATCAACGTTATCGAATTAGCTCCAAATGAGCATAGCGTTGGCTACGGCGGAGCGCCAAATGCCGATGGTATCGTTGAGCTGGATGCCGCCATCATGGATGGCAAAACACACGAAGCAGGCAGTGTCGCTGGATTGAAAAACATCAAGTGTCCAATCTCCGTTGCGCGGCGCGTGATGGAAGCCAGTCATCATGCGATGCTTGTGGGGGATGGTGCGCTCGCCTTTGCGATTGCTCAAGGCTTTCCAACAGAAAATTTACTCACAGAGGTGAGCAAAGCCAGGTGGAAGGAGTGGCGACAGAAGCAGCAGGTGGAACACTCACGGGACGGAGTGGAACACTCGCGGGACGGAGTTGAGCCAACTTCTCACGACACGATTGGATTAGTTGCGTTAGATGGGAATGGAGATATTGCCGCCGGGTGTTCGACCAGCGGATTGGGATATAAGCTCCCTGGCCGCGTTGGCGATTCCCCGCTGATCGGCGCTGGGCTGTATGCGGATAACGACGTTGGTGGCGCGGCGGCGACGGGGCTTGGTGAAGAGATCCTCAAATTCTGTGCGAGTTTCCTTATCGTCGAGTATATGCGAAATTGGTATTCCCCGATGGACGCTTGCAGAAAAACCATTGAGCGTATCCTGCAGAAAAAGCCGCAAAACAAAAATGTGTCGATCGGGTTAATCGCACTGAATAAACGCGGAGAATTTGGGGCAGCGTCCACAAGCCCAAGCTTTCCTTACGCTATCTGGACACCGGCTTGTTGTGAGGTGAGAAGCGTAAGTTATGAAACATGATGCAGGATGCAAGATGCAAGATGCAGGATTCAGGATGCAAGATACAGGCGGGTTCCAGCCAAAAGTGCGAAGGTACAGAATCTGGGAAATGCCTAAAATGTGTTCCGTGATACGACTTTTTCAGTTATGAAGCAAAAGCGAGGTCCAGACTTCCGAAGTTTCAATACGCGAACGGAACTGAGACGATGCGAAACCGTGAGGAGAATCAAACCGCACGGATGTTGCACCAAACTTCGGAAGTCTCAGTGAAAAACTCGTATCCATGAGTCAATTTGCTCATTTGCAAATGTCTAACCCCAAAAACTACTATAGACTGATTCAATCTGATATGCTATAATTATGACCGTTTCCCCCATCAGATTATGACCCTTAATTCACAATGTAGCCCAATAAAAAGATCGGAGTCTATCTATGACGAGAGATAAACGGAAGTTCCCGCGGTTGCGAAGCGAATGGCAGCTTACCTACCGGGTACTGGAAGATGATAAGTTCCTCACAGACCCCATCCGCCAGTTTACTGTAAATATCAGCGGTGGAGGAATCTGTTTCACATCTGAAGCGGAGCTCAACACCAATACGATGGTTGCTCTTGAGCTGGTCTCGGAGCAATTCCCATCACCCATCTTGGCACTTGCCAAAGTGGTCTGGTGCAAGCAAATTCGCGAAGGGTACGAAGTGGGTGCCGAGTTTTGGTGGATTGGATGGCAAAATGACGATGCCCAGCAATCGATAGCGAATTATATCACGACTGTTACTAAGGAAGGAGGGCCACCGTCAAGTACATCGTAACCATGAAGAAATGTGCAAGTGAGCAAATGCACATTTCTGCACATGGGCCGCTGTTGGGTGAGTTTATTCGACACTCATCCGCTTGCGGAGATCATCGAGGCGTTTGATAACGGCCGTCGCATCCGTCCCTTGAAATCCGAGGTTCTGTGCTTCATCAAGCACCATTTCCGCTTGGATGGGGCTCCCGTTGATAATGAGGCTCATGGCTTTGCCGTAGGCTTCCACTGCATCTAGGCGAACCCCTCTTCCTTCACTGATACGGGCAAGGTAGACGTAAGCCGCCGCAAGGCGTGGTGAGTGGGAGCGGCTTTCAATGAACTCTTTGAAAGCCGCGAACGCCTCATCATAACGTCGGTCTTCATAATGAACGCGCCCAATCCGAAACTGTGCGCGGTCCGCGAAGCTATCTTTATAGCCATCGGCGAGGTACTGATTGCGTTCAGGATAAACGATCGTTGTCTGGTAGGCTTTCAATGCCTCATCGTATTGATGAAGTGAACGATAGAGTTCTCCAAGCTGAAAATTTGCCATCATGGTTTGTGAAGAGGCAGGATATTGTTTAATCAAAGTCTGATAGAGTTGAATTGCCTTTCCCGTGTCCTTGAGGTGATAAGCATAGATTAAGCCGCTTTGATACAGCGCTTCAGCCGTCCACGGCGATTGGGGGTTCTCCTTGATGAGTTTGCTATACGCTTCAATTGCCTGACGATAGTCTTGCAAGCTACGCTCATAGATTTTGCCAATCCGAAACTGCGCCTGAACAGCAGTGGATGTGTTGGGTTGCGCCTCAATTTGCGTCTGCAAATTCTGGATGGCTGCATGTAATTCAATCGAGCGAAGTTCAGATTGCGCACGTTTTGCGTATTCGCTGTCGGGGACATCAGCGATTAACTGCTGTGCCATCGGCAATGCAACAACGTAATTGCCTTCAGTGCACAGTTTTTCTATTTTTTCCCATTCGACTTTGGGGAGATCGGATTGGAGTTGCTGGAGTTTCGCCTTTAATTCCGTTTCAATTTTGGCGGGACTTTGATTATATTTGCCAATTTCACCGAAATAGACGGGGTCAAGATTCGGCAGGTAAGCATAGAGGAAGGTTTTGAACGCAACAATAGCACGGCGATAGTCCCGCAATTTTTCATAACAGACCCCTGACCAATAAACGGCGGCGTATATATCCCAAAAATCGGGGTATGCGCGTGTGATTTGTTCAAAAATGGGGATGGCTAATTCATATCGTTTCTGTCTTTCATGGATGCGGGCGATTTGAAAGAGGGCATCTGCGGCAAAGGTGCTCGTCGGATAGTTGTTAGCAACTTTTTGATACGCTTCAATTGCCAGCGCAGGCTGGTTCAGTATTTCATCCCGTAGACCGCCAATGCGCCACTGTGCTTCAGGAGCAACTTTCGTGTTTCGATATTGCTTCAAGATGGCTTCATATTCAGCAATCGCCTTTTCGGGTTGATTTAGCTGGTAGTGACTGCGATACAATTCCGCAATCTGGAATCGCGCCTCAATCGCAAGCGGTGTTCCTTCGTAATCGCTGATGACGCCCTGCTGGCTGCGTAAGTCTTCAAGCGCCATCTGAATGCTGCGAATCTTTTGCAAGCTCGTTTGATGGGCGAAATGGGTCGGCGGAGATTGTTCCACGAGGGTTTGATAGGTTTTAATGGCTTCCTCATATTGACCCATGCGGCAGTACACATCGCCCTTTTTGATATAACCGAGCAACTGATCGTCTGAGGTGAGCCCCTTCGCACCTAGCTGAATAATCGTGTCATAAACCCTTAACGCTTTGGGATATTCATGGGTATACGTATAGTAAATTTCACCTAATTGGTGATAAAACTCTCCAAGTTTTTCGACGTTTTTCGTCGAGCTCGCAAGTTTCTGCAGGGCTTGAATTGCGTCCTGATATTTCTCGGCTTCGATCAGTGAAGCGACGCTGTCAATTCGTGCTTCTGCGATTGTCGAAATTGCGAGGCACCAAAAAACAGCGTAAGGGAGCCACCTCAAGCGTGAAACGTGAGACGTGAAACGTGAGACGTGAAACGTGAATGGAAGGAAGGAAAGGATGGAAGGTTGGAAGATTGGAAAAGAGCCTTTCTTCCTTCCTTCCTCCTCTTCTCCCATTCTTCCCTTCTCTTTGTCCCTTTGTCTTATCGCCTCGTCTACCTCGGTGTCACTGTATTGATGGTTCATCTTTTTAAGTTCCTTTTGTACCAGTGAAACATCCCTCATTTGATGTGATTTTCTGAACTATACACGATTTGGAGCTGTTGGTTTGCCATTTTTGCCCACGGTGTGCCTTGCGCCTGTTCCTTCAACAGCCGCAATTTACTGGCGGCCGCCCAGTCATCATCCCTTAAATGCCTTGTTTCAAGCGCGTCCTCAAAACTGCGCTGGATCTCTTGCTGACGATACTGCTCAAGTCGTTCGACTGAGGATTGTACTGGAATCGAACTTAACGGAACATCGGGCGAGGGGGCCGTACCCCAAAAGAAGGTAGCGACCGCGATGCCAACAGCCAATGCGCAGGTTGCGACTGCACTCCGCCACATCCACGTCGCGCCCCGATAGGAGTGGGATAACCTGCGCGAGAGCCCGTGTAACAGAGACGTGTGAAGCGCAAAAGACGGGACCAATCGAAAGAAAAAACGCGCCTGCTTTGCGGGTGGCGACTCCGCCGCAAGGCGTTTGTATACGTTTATCTCGATATCATCAAGGATGAAGTCTGGAATCATTGTCGTCCCCGCTGGTTCAGTCAACCTCAAGACATTTTCCCAAGATGCAATCCCTCTTGCACAGTCGGGACAACCCCGCGCATGTTCTTCCATCTCTGCGACCTGCTCATCATTGAGGAGGTTGCAGACATAGTCGATGGAAGATTCCTCTAATTGTTTACACGTTATCATTGAGCAAACTCCTTCAGTTAAATTTCATTGTTACCGTTCACCATCTGGCAAAGAAACCGAGTTTTTCACACAGGGAAAATGAGGGCTTCACGCCGGAAAACCGTCTATCGCCCCTATCGATTCAAAAACTCGGTTTCTGGTCTACCCTCTGAACGCTTTAAATTTCATTTTCGTCCCAGAGAGGCTGTAACAAAATTTTTAGCTTTTTCATGGCGCGATGGAGGTGAATCTTTACGGTGCCTTCTGCCATGCCAAGCACCCCTGTGATTTCTTTAATCTGTAAGCCTTCATAGCGATTCAGCATAAAGACAGCTCTTTGGTTCGGTGAAAGCTGATCGACCGCCGATCGGATAATCCGATTTCGATCTTTTTCTTCAACGCGCCATTCAGGATTACTTTCCAGATCTGCAGCCATCGGCTCATCGATTGATAGATTCTCGTCGTCAAGTGAGTAGGTCAGCCGCCGCGATGCCGAGCGGTGGTGGTCAATTGCCAGGTTATGGGCAATTTTGTAGAGCCATGTCGAGAATCGCGCTTGCGGTTGCCAGGCACCGAGCGCCCGGTAGACCTTGACAAAAACCTCAAGGGTCAACTCTTCAGCATCTTCATAATTTTTGACGGAGCGCAACAGGTAGGAGAAGATCTTTTGCTTGTAGCGTTTCATAATCTCATCGAATGCATCCTGCCGACCTGCCTGGAACTGTGCGACTAATATTTCATCTTCAAGGTTTGTATCCATTAAGGAACCCATTATTTTTGCGGAAGTTGGTGCTTTCAATAGTGTGTATAACGAGAAATGAATAACTATGGTTGACGGACATTGTGACCTTGGCAATTGGTCCAGGTTTGTTGAATGACACTCTAACACGATACGCAGAAATTGTCAAGCAAAAAAATTCAGTTATAGAAACCGAGTTTTTCAGAAAAACGTCTCCCACTTCTCCTTGATTACCAAGCATTGGGGGATACAAGATTCAAGAGGCTGAATGCCAACTGAATCCTGAATCTTGAATCCTGAATCTTATTCGGAATGCGACATGTTCAATTAGAAATGGTATTAGTTTCTTGTGTTTCGCTATATTCCAGAAAGGTACGACGAGATGAGCAAAATTATAAGCGTCGAAGTTTTTCCAACAGCAATTGGCTTCAAGGATGTATTCGTGATTGGGACCGGTTTCGTTGGCGCTCCGAACACTGCGGGACACCATATCTACGTCAAGATTACCACAGACGACGGTTATTTCGGTTGGGGCGAACAGCGCGCTTTGCCCTCCTGGAGCTATGAAACGGCAGAATCCATCACGTCAGCGATCCGCTATCATTTTGCGCCACTGCTGGTCGGGCGTCATCCCCTGATGCTCAATGAAATTCATCAAGAGATGTATCAGGCAGTTAAACCCGCTGTGAGCAACGGGCAACCCTTCGCCAAAGCTGCAATCGACATCGCGCTTCATGACCTCGCCGGACGCATGCTCGGCGTACCCATCCACGTTTTGCTGGGGGGTAAGCGACATGATACGTTGCCGCTCTGCTACGCTCTCAGTATCGACACGCCCGAAGTGATGGCACTGAAAGCCAAAGCACTGCTGCCGTGCAAATGTTTCAAAGTCAAAGTTGCCGGCGAGCCAGCGATTGATGAAGAACGGTTGAGGGCAATTCATGAGGCTGCCCCCGATGCCCGGCTCTGGCTTGATGCCAACCAATCGTACATCCCGTCGAAAGTCATTGAGCTACTGGACCGCGTCAGCGACATCCGTGAAGTGTTCTGCCTCGAACAACCTGTACCGAGTCAAGATTGGTTCGGGATGAAGCGCGTCCGTGAGCGAACGCGCCTGCCAATCGCCATTGACGAAGGGTGTTTCTCCAGCTTCGACCTCGCCAAGATTGCGAGATTGGAGTGTGCTGATGCCGTTGTGCTCAAGGTCTGTAAATCGGGTGGGTTGCGGGAATGCCTCAAGACCGCTTATGTGGCTGAAGCGAATTCACTGGAACTGCTTGGCAGCGGTTTGAGCGAAGCGGGGATTGGCTTTGCTGCCACAATCCATCTTTTCTCCACATTGGATCTCGTTCTGCCGCCGGAGTTAAACGGTCCCGTTTTCCTTGAATCGATGGCAGTCAATGGTTTGGAGATTCGTGAGCATGTTGTGACCGTCCCCGATGGACCCGGTTTGGGCGTGACACCCGATGAGGATTACCTGGTAGAACATGCCCTGTCGTTACAGATTTAATAACCCAAGTTGCGTTTCAAAAAGTAATATAACAACCAAACTTCCGAAGTCTCAAAGACTTCGGAAGTTTATTCAGGGCCTTCAAGTTATAGAATGTGAATTCGTATAAGGACCTGGATTTTGGTCGCTAACGTTTTTTTCGATTGCAAATTTCTATTTCTGTTCGACTCATTTTGACATAAGATATGCGAGATGTGGGTAATGATTAGCGCACGAGGGGCGAGGGAACTCGGCGAAAGCGGGTCTGCGTAACATGCGCTCCTCATTTTTCGGTTTGAGCCCCAGGGGCGTTCCCTTCTGTTGCTTTCATGCGTTTGACAAGCCCCAGATTATAATGTGCCCCCGATAGATTCGCATCGAACGTGAGGGCGTTTTCATAAGCCATGATTGCTTCATCCCACAGCCGTTTGCTCTTATAAGCATGGCCCAGATAATAGTGTGCTATGGCGAGACTGGGAGCAATTTCGATGGCACGCTTGAATGCACGGATCGCTTCATCCATCAATCCCTTTCGATAATAAGCCAACCCCAGATTGGAATGAACTGTTGCCAGAGTTGGCTGGAGCATGAGCGCCTTCTGATATTCCGCAATCGCTTCCGGTAGCATCCCTTTCTGCGCATACGCCAATCCCAAACCGGCATAAGCCATTGCATGTTGCGGCTGGAGGCGAATAGCAGTCTGGTACTCAACGATGGCTTCATTGGGCCGATTGTTGAGTCCGTAGACGGCTCCCAGCTTTTGGTGGTTCTCCGCGACGTTCGGATTCTGTTTCGTTATCTTTTGATAAGCCGCTATAATTTGATCTAACAGCCCCGTTGGTTCAGCCTCCACCGAGGTCTCTTGAGGCACATCTGCGAGATTCTCATCCAGCTGAACGGCATTTTTATAGGCGGCAAGGGCTTCATCCAGCATCCCCTTCTGAACATAAGCCAGCCCCAGATTATAATGCGCTTTGGGGTGAGTCGCATCAATTGTGAGCGTCTGCTGATATTCCGCGATGGCTTCGTCAAGCCTGCCTGTTTCGAGATACACATTGCCCAGGTTGTAGCGCGCCATTGCGAGATTCGGATTAATCTCAAGGGCTTGACGATACGCTCCGATGGCTTGGGCATACATCTGCTTGGCTTTATAAACCAGGCCCAGATTATAATGCGCTGTCGCAAGAGTCGCATCCAGTTCGATGGTTTTCGTCAATTCCGATATGGCTTCATCATGCTGACCTTTGAGGTGATAAGCCACCCCGAGGTTATAATGCGCTGCTGCCAGATTCGGGGTGCTCCGGAGCGCTCGCGTCAGTGCTGCGACGGCTTGCTCCAGAGTGCCCTTTTGAACATACGCCAACCCCAAACCGGTATATGCCATCGCATCATCTGGGCAGAGAGAAACGGCGGTTTGAAACGCAGTGATGGCTTCATCAAGCCTCTGCTTCTGAACATACGCTAACCCAAGATGGTAATATGCGGTTCCATTCGCAGGATTTCTCTCTATCGCTCTCTGATATTCCGCGATGGTTTCATCAAGCCTTTGCTGTGGTCCTGTCAAATCGTGGTCTCCTCGCGGGTTGATGTCCGGATATGAGGGAGGTGCGATTGAAATCAGGAGCAAAATGAAGAAAAATCTAAGTTCTTTCATGGCTGTGCGCATCAAGCTAAAAATGGAGTCGTTCCGATCTTCTCACGGGGTATGTGATAGCACCGTTATTTTAGCAGATTGACAGCGGCGTGGCAAGCGAAACCTTAAAAATTTGCAAATGAGCAAAAAGGCTCTCTGTGAGTTTTTTTGCCAAAGATTGGACTTGATTTGGGGTGGGGTTCGTGATAGGATGAAATTAGTTTTTCAGTGAGTTTCAAGTTTTTGAGGAGTAAATTTGTGCAGGAGATACCTTGCCCCATACAAATGCTTGGAGGACTGAATGCCCCAAGATTACGATTCCGCTTACAAAGCCTTTTATGAGCGACTGTTTCAAGGATGGAACGTTCCGGTCCAGACGCAAGTGGAAGTGTCACGGCGAGCCAAGTCGATTGATGTGGTCATCTGGTGTGAGATGCACCACCTGCAACGCCTTACTGGAACAGCGTTTGCCCATTTCCGTCGCATCAACACGCTGGAACTCAAGGGACCGGAAGACCCCTTAAATCGGGCAAATTACATGCTCATCGTCTCCCGTGCTTATGGGTTGTTGGCGAAGCAGAAAGCGGAAGCCGACGGCTTACCCCAACACGCGACCATCAACATTGTTTGCTCGGTGCGTCCTGATACGATCTTAGATCGCTTGCAGTCGGAACTTCACTTTGTTCCCACTGACGAGCCGGGCGTTTATCTGTGCGACCAGGAGATTCCAAGACGAATCTTCGTGGCAACGGAGCTGGAGGTGATTCCTAAGAATTATCCCTGGCTAATCCTCGCCAAAGGTGCAAAACTGCTGGAGTTCTTTGAAAGAGTCGTGGAAGAAGGCTTAACCGAATATGTTGAAGTTTTATTTCAAGTGGCAGTTGATATTGACCCCGAAACCTTAATCGAAGGAGTGAGAAAAATGGCCAGTAGGCACAAAGAAGTAACACCCGGCTTGAGACGAGCCCTGAACGCTTGGTTCGGTGAACATCCGGAAGAGATTCATAAGACGGAGGTTATCCAAAAAGTTATTGAGGCAGAAAAAAGAAATGCCAGTATTCGAGTTGGCGAAGAGGCAATGATTCAAGCCAAGCGGGAGGATTTAAGCCTGCTTTTAGAAAGCAAGTTTGGTCAACTCTCAGAAGCACTTGTCTCAAAGCTCGAAGCCTTACGCGATGTTGACAAGCTCACCGGACTGTATAAACGTGCCCTTCTCGCACAAACACTGGATGAGATTGGGCTTTAGTACTACTTTGTCAATTAGCGGTTGGCCATTCGTGAGTGGTGAGGAGTGAGTGGTGAGTGGTGAGTGGTAGAGTGGTAGAGTGGTGAGTGGTAGAGTGGTAGAGTGGCAGAATGGTCATGACCTGTTACCACTTACTCCTCACTCTATAATACTCCTCACCACTCACCACTCACTCCTCACCACTCACCCATCGCCAACGGCTTTGTTGTAAATGACAAAGTAGTGTTAGATGCGGATGCGTCATCATGAGATTGATTCTCAATATTGTTCTGGGAGAAAGACAACCTTGCCACATCGCCCTGCGTCGGCTGTGGCAAGGGCGCTCTCGGCATCGTCAAGCCCGTACCGATGGGTGACTATCGGCTCAAAGCTCAATCCGCTGGTTGCTAGAAATCGCGCCAGGTCCCAGCTCCAGCCAAGCGGGAAAACCACCGAACCGATGAGCGTGGCTGCTTTGCCGTGGATGTCCGACGGGTTGATCATTTTTTCGTTGCTGCCGACGCCGACGATAGCCGCCGACCCGCCACGACGCAACGATGGGAGGATGTGACTTCGCGCCTCCGCACTGCCGGACGCCTCGATCACGTAGTCGCACCCTTCGACATAATGAACGCCCATGACTCGGCTGAATGCTCGCACGCTCTCGACCACTGCCGCCTCGGCCCCATTGATTGCTTCATCGGCACCGCACTGGGTCGCGAGCGCAACTCGCTCTGGGATGACGTCGGCTCCGATAACGCGCAAGCCCATTGCTTTTGCCATAAGCACGCAACTGAGGCCCACAGGTCCAAGCCCAAACACAGCGAGGGTTTCATGCGGCATTGCACCAAGCCGCCGCAACGTGCCGAAGGCCGTGCCGCCGACGCAAGCCATGAACGCCCCATTGATAAAACTCACGCCATCCGGCAGCGGGATGCAGTTGCGCTCCGGTGCCACCATGAACTCAGCAAACGAGCCCGGAACAGCACTGCCGACAACCCGATCTTTCGGGCAGGCGACGACCTCACCTCTGGCACAGAACGCACACACGCCGCAGCCTAGATGATGGTGAACACTTACGCGATCGCCCGGTTTCACGTTGGTGACGTTTGCCCCGACCCGTTCGACCACGCCACACGGTTCATGTCCGCGAATCTGGTCTGAAGCCAAATCACTCCGATACACATGCAGGTCTGAGCCGCAAATGCCCGTTGCCTTGATACGGATGAGGACTTCGCCGACGCCGGGTTCGGGGACCGGAAATTCCCTCACCGCACACCGACGATTGCCGAGAAAAACAACCCCTTTCATAGAAATTTTCGTGCCTCCTTTTGCGTATTGCCGATTAAATTGACTTTGTTAAATTCCGATGGCGATCTCGTTGTAGAGCATGCGGCTCGCTTGTTCCGAGCTTCGGTGAACCAGCCAGTCCGATTCTCGGACGAGCACGGCAGGCTCTACGAGACGATCTTTCCCCGAGTTTAACAAAGTCAAGTTAAAATTTATCTTTTGATTTCGCCGCGGGGAAATGAAAGGAAGAAAGGAAGGAAAAGGGATCGGTTCCCTCATTCCTTGCTTTCCTTCCGCTGAATAGGCGAATTCAAACCGAAAGGGGTATCAGTGGCCTAAATCAGATAGCTGTTGACAACTGAAATAATGTATAATAGACTCTTTCAGTTATGAAGCACAAGCGAGGCTCAGACCCCGATCATACCCCCCCTAAGTCGGGGCATGATCGGGGTTTCAACATGCGAACGGAACTCAAACGATGCGAACCCTTGAGGGCACCAAAACATCAACGGTCTTTTATCAAACTTCGGAAGTCTCAGTGAAAAACTTGTATAATAATAGCTGAATTTTCAGAGAAATGCACGAACTTTTCTAACCCAATTCCATGACGAACCATGCTCACCCAAGAAATGACTGCCAATCTCCCATTACTCCCGGGGGTCTACTTTTTCCTGAGCCAATCTGGAAAGCCCCTTTATATCGGCAAGGCGAAGTCATTGCGCAAACGGGTGCAATCCTACCTGTATAACTCGCGTCGGCACCCGCACAAAATCAAGCGGCTGGTGCGTCACGCAACGCAGATCGATTACGAGGTTTGTGGTTCGGAGCTGGAGGCAGTGTTGCTCGAATCCCGCCGAATCAAAGAATACCAACCCCCATACAACTCAGCACTCAAGGAGGGCCGGAAGGACTGGTTCATTCGGATTTCGATGAACGAGGATTTTCCCAAGCTCGAACTCGTTTTCAAAGTCGAACCTGACGGCGCGCAGTATGTGGGGCCATTTTCAAGTCGGCGGTGGACAGCGGAAGTGATTCAGATGATACACCAGCTCTTCCCGATTCGGACATGCGAGGGGAGGATTCAACCGAATCCCGATTTTCGCCCGTGCTTCAATTATCACTTGAGTCATTGCGATGCGCCATGCGCCGAACGGGTCAGCCGTGAGGTGTACCGAGCCATGATTCATGATGCTATCCGCTTAATCAACGGAGAGCCGCATCAAGTGATCGAAGTGTTGACCGACAAACGCAATCAAGCCGCAGAACAACTGCGCTTTGAGAGCGCAGCGGTCCTCCAGAGACGGATTGAGCAGATTGAGCGGGTTTTTGTTTACCTGGGTGTCCATCGCCGGTAGAAATGTGCAAATGTGCAAATGAGCAAATGAGCAAATAGTTTGATACGCTTTGATATTCAATCCAAGAGAAGGGAAGAATGGAAGAAGGCACGAAGATAAAGAGGGGGCTCATACGCAATGAATAGTACGACAACACTCCAAGAGATACTCGGCGGACCGGACGGCAAAGCGCGATGTCAATGCGGCAGACTCCGCTATCCACGCTATCAGTTCTGCCCGAAATGCTACTATGACCGGAAGAACAGTGGCCCGGAGGAAGCCCAAGAGCATCTTCAACGCGAAAACCGTTCGACATCGCAGCCATTGGCGCGGGGGGTAAACTCCAACACATCAGAGACACCGCAACGGTTGACGCCGGAAGCCTTGAAAAACTTATCGACTGCTGAACTCCTTCAATTACGCCCCTCACCCCGCATGCCGCTGCCGGATCGCGGCGAACGCATCCGCTTTTTAGAACGACGCTACGGGAAGAATTTCAGGGGTCAGGAGATCTGTTATATGAAGAATTCACAACTGTACGCGATCTCTCAGCAAGCAGGCTACCGGAGGTAATTCGATTGCGGATGGCGGATTGCAGATTGCGGATTTATGCGATTCATCTCCGTCATCAATGAACGGAGCGTAACCGTTCAGCCAGGTCACTTTTCGGTTTATCTACCATAGACCACCTGAACGGTTATACTTTAATCCGTTCATTCTGTCAATCCGTGCTATTTAGCTGATTCGCCACCTGCGCTTCGCTGTCCAAATTCTACAGGACGTTTCGTATAAATTCACCTGGAAGCAGACTATTTGCTCATTTGCAAATTATAGCTTGACTTTTGGCCCATTGCTCTGTACAATGGACGCTAAATGCTTTAACCTCCATATTTGCAGGGGAAACAATGCCACCGACATTTCTCGCCGTTGGTCACTTTTGCTACGATGTCGTTCCGAATGGATATGTCCTCGGGGGTTCAGCCGCTTACTCGACGATTACGGCTCGGAATCTCGGTTGTCGTGCGTGTGCGGTCACTGCGGTTGGCGCGAATTTTGATCGACAAAACCGCCTCCTCGGCGGAATTAACGTCATTTACCATGAATCACCAGAAACAACAATTTTTGATAACCGCTATGGCGTAGATGGACGCCGTCAACAATTGATCTTAGGAGTTGCGGGCGCGCTACTGCCACATCACGTTCCGGTGGAATGGAAAAATGCAGAGATTGCTTACCTTTGTCCCATCGCAGACGAAGTTCAGCCCGCCCTGGTCCACTGCTTTGACCGTGCGCTGATCGGTGTCACGCCCCAAGGGTGGATGCGACAATGGGATGAAAGTCGTCAAGTACGCCCTAAACGTTGGGATTCTGCCCAGTCGATCTTGCCTTATGCTGATGTTTTAATCTTGAGCGTTGAGGATATTGCGGCATATCCCGAAGCCCTGGAGAAGTATATTCAGTGGACGCGAATCGTTGTGTTGACAAAAGGGAAGCGTGGGGCAACCCTTTACGAAAATGGTGAGGTTTTGGAATCCGCTGCCTATCCTGTGAATGAAGTGGATGCGACAGGAGCCGGCGATGTATTTGCCGCTGCGCTCTTAATCAAGTACCACGAGACGCATTCATCGCCGGAAGCGCTGAACTTTGCTCACTGCGTCGCCTCGTTCGCTGTCGAAGGGAAGGGCACAACGCGCATTCCCACGCTGGATGAAGTGTATGAACGGCTGAAGTCTAATTGAGAATTGAGAATGAAGAATAACGTGCCAATGTCACATTTCCCCCGATAGATCGGAGCAGGTGTTTACATCCCGCCTAGCGGGGCTCTGTAGCCCAAGATTCTATCTTGGTTCCCGCGGATGATGTCCTCGGTTGGCCAACTTAGAAAGTTGGGCTACGACTGGATCTCATTTCTAATGTGACATTGGCGAAATAATGCCTCAGACAGAAAGGGGAATTTACCGTGCAATGTCCCAAATGCCATCATCAAAATCCGCCCCAAGCCAAATTTTGCATGGAATGCGGAGCAAAGTTGGAACAGAACTGCCGCCAGAAGCGAAGTTCTGTATGGCGTGTGGTACTCAAGTCGCTGATGGGGTTTCAGTTTCAGACGCGCCGGCCATTATCCCTAAGCTAGAAGCTCTTCATGGGCAGTTGCAAAGTTTGATTCCCGAAGCCCTGGCCCAGAAGTACCTGGCTGCGGAGCAGAGCGCCATCGGGGAGAACCGTCTCATCACCGCTCTGTTTGTTGACATTTCGGGATTTACCTCGCTTTCTGCGACCCGGTCATCCGAAACGATGTTCCAACTCATGCAAGTTTTCTTCAAGCAGCTTGTCAACGTTGTGACCCGCTACGAAGGCAGGATCAGCGGTTTTCGGGGGGATGGGCTGCTTGCCCTGTTTGGCGCACCCATTCTCCATGAGAACGACCCCGAGCGTGCGATTCTTGCCGCGATCGATATGCGCAACACTATCCAGAGCCAGGGGTTGGAAGTCACCGTTGGCATCAACACCGCTTGGATGACGGTGGGAGAGATCCAAACCGAACTGCATAAGGAATATACAGCCTATGGACCGGACATCATTCTTGCCAAACGGTTGCAAGAGACCGCCAAACCGGGGCAAATCCTGGTCGGCGAAGACACATACCGTCCGACGCGCCGGGCGTTTGCATTTCAGCCGCTGCCCCCTCTGATGCTCAAGGGCATTCCAGAGCCCGTCTCGGCGTATCAAGTGTTGAAGCCCTTGCCGAGGCCAGAGAAGGTTCGTGGCATTGAAGGGCTAAGAGCAGAAATGATCGGCAGGGAGAAGGAATTTGCTGAATTGAAAGATTGCGTCGATAACCTGCTCGCCGGCAAAGGGCAAATCGTCTCCATCGTTGGCGAAGCGGGGGTCGGCAAATCAAGACTGGTCAGCGAATTGAAAACATATATTGACAAGTGGGAAGAAGAAAGTAGAGCGGGCAGCCCCGATAGATCGGGATGCAAGCACTTGCCCGTTCACAATGATGGAAGGATGGAAGGAAAGGAAGGAAAGGAAGAACCTCAATCCGCAATCCGCAATAAACCGCCATCTGCAATTGCATGGCTAGAGGGGCGATGTGTCTCCATCGGGGAGTCTATTGGGTATCGACTATTTACCGGGGGTGTGAGCAGAATATCTGAAATGGCGGTAATTGATGATCGCATACGGAAAATGAGAGATGGCCACTCAATATCATTTTACAGTTTCCTGCAAGAGAATAGCAGAAGCGAAGTGGATGCTGGAGATGCAATCGGAACAGGGCGACATCCCGATGTCGATTGTTCACCCAGAGCCAAACGTCGGTGGTGCTTTGACAACGGATGCCATTGTGCAGGATATCCCCCATCCGAGTGCCATGACGCGCTACCTTCGCCAACTGATGCGTCGTACCGGTAGCCGCTCCGGCGGGCACAACGATTCTGTGATTTGGAATATTAGCCAGCGTTTTCCGCAATTGCGGGTCGGACAGCAACTGACAGTGCGGGTCTCTTATTTTGCGCATAAGGCACTTTCAGACATGCGTTCCTGCACGTATGAGATTCAGTCACTCGGAATTTTTCCCAGGATTTTTCATAACCGGGGGGGCAAGGCTCATGCCGCGCCCCAATCTTCTGACCGGTTCGTTTCTTTGTCTCCTCTGGTGCGCACGCCGCCAAAGCCAACACCCTCAACGGCAACTGACCCATCCCCTACCCCCCCGCCCGTGGGGGGGCCCCATGGCATCCCCTCGGTCCCCCCCGTGGACGGGGGGGGGGCGCAAAGTCTCCAGATTCCCCAGGTGGTCATTGATACAATTGCCCACTTAGCGAACTATGTTGAAAATCTGCAACAACAACTTCTAACCGCTCAGAGTACCTTGCACAGCCATGAAGTGCTTTTGGGAGTCATGGAAGAACACATCCAGCGGCTAGAGGTGGAAAATCGCGAGCTCAAGAAGATTCACGAATTGCGTCACACATCATCAGTTTTCCATCAGACTTCCGAAGTCTCCAAGACTTCGGAAGTCTCCTAAGTCCCATAGGAGAATGATACATGCGCCAACCCGTCGTTTGGATTTCACTTTCGATTGTGATGGGTTTAATCCTCATCATCATTATGGCATTTGTCAATATGCCCCAAACACCCGTGAAAACCTTTCCAGCCGATAACGGACCTAACTTTATCGACGTTTCTGGCTATCCGCCTCAAATGCAGGAAGCCTACAAGGTTTTGGCGCAGAGGTGTAGTCGGTGCCATACACTTGCCCGACCCATTAACTCAAAATTTTTCGGAGAGGAATGGCGAAAATATGTCTACAAGATGATGAGCAAACCCGGTTCGGGATTAACCCCGAAAATCGCCGATGAGATAATCGAATTTCTAATCTATGATTCACAGGTGAGGAAACGGTAATAGGTGTTAGATATTAGGTGTTAGGTGTTAGAGGTTAGGGGTTTGAAGGGAAGGATGGAAGAATGGAAGGAAAGGAAGGAAAGGGCAATCTTCCGATCTTCCATCTCTTTCTTCCTTTCACGTTTCACGTTTCATGTTTCACATTTCACGAATACGCAATACACAATACACTTCACGTTTTACGTTTCACAAAGGAGATCTTCATGCAAGTTGAAATCGCCCGGCATGCCCTTGATCGCGTGCCTTTGTCGATCATCTTCGACGACTCGACCGTACTGGTCAACCTCAACTATTTCTTTATGCGAGACCGCAACCTGGTGGACGGTCAGAACCGCCGGTGGGAGGATGTCCCCGTCGTCCATCCCGAATCCTTCACCCGCGAATTTGCCGAATGGTGCCTCGAGCACGGCGTCCGGGGCAAATACAGCATCGTGCCGTGCCCCGCCGCGATCGGTCGCATCGACGAGGGGCTCCCCCTCTTCAGCAAAGCCCAGCAGGAGAGCTGGATGAAGATGTGCCGCGAGGTCATCACCCCCGCCTTCGACATCACCCCCGAAATGATTACCCACACCTTCGTCGTCGATCTGAAAACCTTTCAGCCGATCGACCCCCAACTCTGGGAACAGTGGGGCTGGCACAATCTACCCGTAGACCAGGAGGAGCTCGTTACCGACTACATCGCCACCGCTTGCCAAATCCTGGACAACGTTGGGCTCACACCCGAGGGGGTCACTTCCCCCGGCGGGTTCGGCAATCCCATCCCATTCTACGCGAAGGTGACCGGCGTCGCCGTCCGGAAGGTCACGGGCAACCCCACCCCCTACTTCTTCAAGCGGGTCTCCTCCGATGGCCCTGTGGAAACGCCCGTCTGGTACGCTGACCGCGAGGCGGGCACCGCTGTCGGAGAGATCATCGCTTCCACCGGGGATTGGACGGGTTCTTGGACCGGTTACGGCGAAGTCAACGCTGATAAATACATCACCGCCGACCTGGGTGGGGGACGCCTCCCTGCCGTCATTGACGCAGGCGACCCTGCGGTGCTCATCAGCCACTGGCAGGGGTTCTACGGCTTGCACAACGATGACCGTCGTGGCTTCAACGCCTTCAAGACCGTCGTCCGTCGCCTGAAAGAGCGCGACCCCAACGGCGAACGGACCCAGTGGCGCAAGTGCAGCGAGATTACGAACTACGCCTGCGCTCGGGAGATGGCGGAGATAAAAGTGGAGGACCACACCGTTCAACTTGATCTCCCGGTGCGCGTTCCCGATTTCACGCTCCGCCTGACCGGCGTTGCGCCACGAGGTGTCTCCGTAGACGAAAAGCCTCTTACCCAGGCTGCCACCCGCGCCGCCTTCAAAAGTGGCACTTTCTTTACAGAGGGCAATGTGACCTTTGCGGCTTTCGACCCCACGGAGCGGCGGATAACCGTGGAATTTCAGACGCAGTAAAGTGTAGGCCGGTTCCTGTAACAAAAAAGCCGCCTGCACCGAAGGCAGATTAGAAACCGAGTTTTTCAGAAAAACTCGGTTTCTTGAGTTTTCAGATATACCGTTTGTAGTTTGAAACGATTTGTTCTGGCAAACCTTGAAAAGGTTTAGAACCTTTTCAAGGTTTATTGTTTTGACACGTTCGTAGTGGCGGAGGCATTCGCTTATGAAATTTCGCCATGTTGATATTTTCGCCTATTCCCACGCGCTATGTGGGAATGACACTCTCGACGCTCTGCGTCGTCTTGAAAGGAGAAGATTACGATGAAAAAGCATTTTTTTATGGTTTCAGTTCTCAATTCGTTATCACGAGGCAAAGGCTTTCGCAAGGTGTTCACGCTTGCCCCGTGGGTTATCGCTATGGTGATTGCACTGATTGGTTTCAGTGGGGATTCGTTCAAACTTTCCGCTTCTCAGGCATGGGCGTATGGCGACCAGTCTCCGCTCTATGCCCAGAATAAGCCGGCAGGACGGAAGAAAACAACGAAGCCTGCTCCAGCAAAAAAGGAAACGGCAAGGCCCAAACCGGAAGCACCGAAGCCAGAGGAGTTGACCTTTGAGGTCAAGGAGTTTCCCGATGGATTGGTCGGACGGCGCTACAACTTTGTTTTGCCCCCTGAGAAGGCGACGCCTCCCTATAACGTTACCCTCGCCTCCGGCGCGCTTCCTCCCGGGCTGGCACTTGACCAGCGCACGGGGGGTATCAACGGCGAACCGAGCCAGGCGGGCGAATATGAGTTAGCCGTCCGCGTGGCTGACGCGCAAGGCAAGATCGGGACATTTAAGGGAAGTGTTAAGGTCTGGCGTATCCTCTCTGTTGGAGAACACGGGCAATTTAAGGGGGTTGATGGGTTCCAGATGGCATTAAATGTGGCCCAGGACATGGACGAGATTAGGATTGAACGAGGGACCTATGAAGTAACAGGGCTCAGTATTCCAGAGAGCAAGAAATGGACGCATTGGATTAAAATATCAGGAGGCTGGAACGAGACCTTTGAGGAAAAAAGCAACACCCCAGAAGCCACAATTTTGGATGGTGGAGGAAAGGAAAGTCGCATCCTAACCATACCTCAGTCGGATGGGAAAGGCTCTTTTGAAAATCTCACCTTCAGAAATAGTAAAGGTGGTGCAGTGGGCATAAAGAAAGGGATCTATATCAACTGCACCTTCACCAACAATAACAATTCGGCTACTGGAAACCATAGTCTACTAGGTGGGGCGGTCTACGGTGGTGGAACCTTCACCAACTGCATTTTTACCAACAATTCGAGTCATGGAGAGTTTAGCTATGGTGGTACGGTCACTCTGCCATCGGGGGTCAGTGGGACCTTCACTAACTGTACCTTTACCAGCAATCAGGGTAACGCGGTCTACCTGTCAGTGGGTAGTAGTGGGACTTTCACCGACTGCACCTTCATCGGCAATAATGGGAGAGCGGTCTACCTGGCCTTCGCCAAATGGGGCGGTAGTAGTGGTACTTTCACTAACTGCGCCTTCACCAACAATTCGATACCGGTCTCTCTATTGGGTAGTAGTGGGACCTTCACCAACTGCACCTTCAGCAATAGTGAGGTCTCCCTGGTAGATAGTGGAGGGGCCTTCACCAACTGCACCTTCACCAACAATAAGGAGGGGGCGATTTCCCTGGATCGTAGTAGAGGGGCCTTCACCAACTGCACCTTCACCAACAATTCGGCCAACAGTTGGGGGGTGGTCTCCCTACACTCCGACGTAACAGGGAGTAGCAGTGGGGCCTTCACCAACTGCACTTTCACCCGCAATAATGGGAGAGCGGTCTACCTGACCTTCGTCAAAGAATTGGCCAGTAGTAGTAGTATTTTCACCAACTGTACCTTCACCAACAATTCGGCTGCAGGCACAGGTGGTGCGGTTTCGGGTGGTGGAACCTTCACCAACTGTACCTTCACCAGCAATTCGGCTAGCAGTGGTGGTGGTGCGGTCTGGGGTGGTGGGGTCTTCACTAACTGCACCTTCACCGGCAATTCGGCTGGCAAGGGTGAGGGTGGTGCAGTCAATGGTGGAGAGTCTTTTGTCAGTTGCCTCTTTTATAAGAATTCTGCTTCTTCTGGCGGAGCGATCAAAATTACAGGGAAAGTTATCAACAGCACTTTTTATGGTAACAACGCCGAGAAAGAAGGCGGCGCGATTGCTGGTGGAGGAAGCATCATCAATTCCATCTTTTACAAAAACATGGCGGGCGGAAAGGAGAATGACATCACCGCCACGGGCAGCATGGAGATCGACTACTCCCTCGTGAATCACCTCACAGGCGCGGCAAACTTTGGCTCCCACAATCTGATTATGAGCGATCCGAAGTTCGTGAACCCGGAACAGGGGGACTTCCATCTGGCTCCGGATTCGCCTTGCATCAATGCGGGGACTGAGGTTCCAGACGTCTTCAAAGACCGCCCCACAGATCTTGACGGCAAGCCGCGGGTTGTCGGCGGCAAAATCGATATGGGGGCTTACGAATGGCAGGGACAATAGCTCCATTTCTGCGTGGAAATGCCGCCCGCGGAGCCCCGATCTCAAGATCGGGGCTAGATCCTTCACTACGTTCAGGATGACATTGCTGAAGTGTACTAAAACCTTGCCTCAGTCGTCTTGAGACGACTTAAGCTTTTAGCCTGCGAATTGATTCGCAGGCTTGTTGAGAGGAGGAAAACCGATGAATCTATCAACCAATTGGAAGCATAAACACGGCTATGTCCTTCCGCCGTATCCATTGGCGTCCGGCAGGGCGACCATGTCTTTGGAAGGATACCCAGCGGAGGACGATGAACCGATGGCAGCAACCAAATTCCACGGACAGCAGATTGTTACCTTGAGCTATCAGTTAGGGGCTTTTTTCAGATTGGAAGATAAGGTGTATGTGGGCACCGATAGCTTTATCTATTACGTCGAAGGGGATACCTCCCAATGCGTCGCGCCAGATGTATACGTTGTCCTTGGGGTGGATGCGATACCGGCACGGCGGAGTTTTTACACCTGGGAGGAGGGCGCGGTGCCAACCGTCGCCTTTGAATTTCTCTCGGAAAGCACGGGGAGGGTAGACCGCAGTGACAAGGTAAAGCTCTATTTGCAAGAGATTGGAATGCAGGAGTATTTCATCCACCAACCCGAATCTGCCAGGCCCTTTGAATGTCGGGGGTGGCGGCGAACGGAAGCGGGGAAAATCATCGAAATCGAACCGGATGAGAGAGGCTGGTTGAAATGCGAAACCTTGAATCTCTGGTTTTTTGTCGAAGACCAGCCGGACAAGGTGCGATTGATGCGTCCGGCTTATCCCGATGGCACGCCCCTGCCCACGCATGAGGAGCTCAAGCAAGAGAGGGACTACTTCAAGGAAGAAGCCAACGCGGAGGCCAAAGCCCGGCAAGCAGCAGAAGCCAAATCACAAGCGGAGACCAAAGCCCGGCAGGAGGAGGCCAAAGCCCGACAAGCAGCAGAAGCCAAAGCCCAGGCGGCAGAAGCCAGGGCATCAGTTTTGGAGGCGGAGTTAGAAAAATTGCGCCTGCTTTTGGGGCAGCGTTCTCAGACTTAGTGGTTCATTTCTTAAATTCGGCTAGGGTTTAACCATCCAGACTTCCGAAGTCTTGGAGACTTCGGAAGTCTATGAAAAACCCTCTACGGACTTATGAAATGAAGCACTTAGTGGTTCATTAGAAGCGTGAACCAGTGAGCGGGTGGACGGGTCAGTGAGTCACTCGCTCACTCGCCCACACGCCTACACACGCACTCGCCCATTAGACCCTATCGTTTAACGTTCGTATTATCAACACTATGTCCTTTCGTATACTCCTGGTTGTCCTCTTTCTCATCCTCATCGATTCCCTCTGGATGATGACCGCATCCCTCTGGAATGCCGGTTATCCCACCACGGTCTCCCTCTTTTTCAACACCATCTTGTATCTATTCATCCTGAGGCTCATCAATTCACTGATGAGACGGGCCTCTCCCAAGTTCGCCTTCTCTGCGGGGGAATTGCTTCTGATTTACACGATGCTGACAGTCGCCTCCGCGCTCAATGGGTTGGATATGTTGCAGCTCATCGGGTCGATCATCGCAGGGCCCCACATTTTGGCGACCCCTGAAAATGAATGGCAGGAGTTATTCATCAAATACATCCCGTCATGGCTGATCGTTTCAGATAAACCGGCCCTGGACAGATACGTTCAGGGAGAATCCTCGCTTTACCTGAGCGCTAACCTCACCGCCTGGATGGCTCCCATCCTGCTGTGGTCTGCTTTCACCCTATCTCTGGTGCTGGTCATGTTGGGGCTGACACTGCTCCTGAGCTCCCGGTGGGTTTCAGAAGAGCGACTCAGTTATCCAATTATCCAGCTTCCTTTGAACATGGTCGACCAAGGATTTCTGAGTCAGCAGATGATGTGGGTTGGATTTGCGATCGGCATGTTTATGGGGGTTCTGAACGGTCTCCATTTCTTCATACCGTCGGTGCCGACGATAGGGAAGCCGATAAACATCGGACAATATTTCACGGAAAAGCCGTTGGATGCCATCGGCTGGCTTCCCATCGCTGTGCATCCCTTCGCCGTTGGACTCGGTTTTTTTATTCCCGTAGACCTCTCCTTCTCATGCTGGTTCTTCTACTTTTTCTGGAAGTTTGAAAAGGTCATTGCGTCCATGACAGGATTTCGGATGCCGGGATTTCCGTTCATTGATGAGCAGACCACCGGTGCCTATATCGGGTTTGCGCTGACGGCACTCTGGATGGCTCGCAAACATCTTCAGCGAATGTTTCAATTTACCGCGCCCCGTGCCATGCAGGGGAAACTCCCTGATAAAGTGCCTTTATTTGCCATCGGTGCCGTGCTTGTGGGTGTCATCGGGATAGCGACGTTCTGCCTCAAAGCGGGGATGGGGGTCAAAGCCATCCTGACTTTTTTCGGTATATACTACCTCATCTCTATCTCCATCGGTCGCATCCGTGCGGAGCTTGGCTCGCCGGTGCATGACCTGCATTTTTCAGGTCCTGAGCGAATGATAGTCTCCCTCTTCGGAACCCGCCGATTCAGCCCGGCAGATTTAAGCGTCCTCTCGCTCTTTTGGTACTTCAACCGCGCCTATCGGAGTCACCCGATGCCGTGTATTTTGGAGGGGTTCAAGCTAGGGGAGAGGACCGGGATAACGCCGCTCAAGATTTCAGGCTATGTGCTCTTTGCCGCCGTTATCGGGACGCTTTGCGGGTTCTGGGCGCATCTGCATGTGGCATACCATCATGGAGCGGGGGGAAGGCTGTGGCCAGCTTATGAGACATTTAACCGGCTCTCGTACTGGCTCACAACACCGATGGGTGGGGATATATCTCATGCCCTTGCTTTCAGCATCGGCGGGCTCTTTGTCTTCGCACTGTCAGCGATTCGGATGCGTTTCATCTGGTTTCCCCTGCACCCGGTTGGGTTCGTCGTCTCAAGCAGTTGGGGGATGAACCCATTCTGGTTCTCCATATTCCTGAGTTGGGCGATCAAATCCGCGCTGTTGAGATACAAAGGATTACGACTTTATCGGAAGAACATCCCCCTGTTTCTGGGGCTCATTTTGGGCGAGTTTATTGCCGATAGCGGCGTCAGCATCGCCGGGACCTTATTGAAAGTGCAAACCTATATCTGGTATGGATGAGATGGGAAGGAAAGAAAGTAGAGCGGGTCCGATTCTCGGACGAGCACGGCTCGCCCGTTCAAAAGGAAGGGAAAGAAGTAGAGCGGGCGGCTCGCCCGTTCATTAGATGGGAAGGAAGGAAAGGAAGGAAGGAAGGGAAGAATGGAAGAAAGGGAAGGATGGACGGACAAGAAAACACAGGGAGGGTGACAAAACAGGAAAACAGGACAAGGGAAAGGAAAGGAAGGAAGGAAGGGAAGGCGGAAACGAACAAATAGGCAGATGTAATGGTCAAGATGATGATTGACAGTCAGCGGGTTCAAACCCCTCCCCCGGCCCCTCCCCGATGCGGAGAGGGGAGCGAACTCCCCCTTCCCTCAAGGGAAGGGGGCCGGGGGGTTAGGTTCAGTGAGGTGTGAACCATCCTGTTGACTAATACAAAATAGGCAGATTTTTTTCCTTGAAAAATACGTCAATTTTAACGTACAATATATTCATCGTACAAAACCTATGACGTACAAAAAAGGAGGTTCGACATGAGAGCCAATCCGGGCGGATATATTCCGCCGAATGAAGTCATTGGGCGGGACGCGCTGATTGCACAATTGTGGCAGATTTTAGAGCGGCAGAGCGTCGTTCTCACGGCAGAGCGGCGGATGGGAAAGACGACGATTGTCAGGAAGATGGCGGCAAAGCCACCGTCAGGTAGGCTGACAGTCTATCACGAGTTGGAGCACTTAAACACCCCCTTAGAGTTTGTTCAGATCGTCTACGATGACGTGCGGGAACACCTGAGTCGTTCCACGCGAGCAACGAAAAGAGTCATTGATTTCCTCAATCAACTTGGCGGCACAGAGGTCGGCGGCATCATCAAGTTCCCCGATCGGATGGCTTCGGAGTGGAAAACGCTGCTCACCAAAACGATTGAAGACCTTGTTGAACATCAGGAACGCCCATTGATTTTCTTCTGGGACGAGATGCCGATGATGCTTGACAACATCAAGAAACGCAACGGCGAGCCGGGGGCGATGGATGTGTTGAACACGCTCCGGCATTTGCGTCAAACCCATCCGAATCGTGCCCGGATTGATACATACTACACCCCAACTGAACGTCCATTCGCCCTGAATCTGTTGGATGCCCTGGCGACATCGGATAGACCGCTCGCCTTTGATGAACTGTTCAATCGGCTCAAATCGCGCGTGGTGACTGAAGATAGTGAAACCGTGCGCGATGTGCTGTGCTCGCTTCAGGACGACCACTACATCAGCCGGGGACAGGATGGGACGTACCAGTTCCGCTTCTCGATCATTCGGCGGTGGTGGCGACTCGAAAGGGGGTTGACGGCATGAGTTCGATGTTTATCTCCCGATTCACGCCGAGCCTGATGTCCCCGGAAGCGTTGGAGGCAATCTTTGTTCAGCGTGAGAAACTGGCTGACCGTCTGGTTGAACTGACCCGCGAGAGCGTCCTCACCGCGTCGAAGCATTACACACTGCTCATCGGGCCTCGCGGCATCGGCAAAACGCACCTCATCGCGCTGGTCTACCACCGAATTGCCGCGATGGACGATTTACGCGACCATCTGCGAATTGCGTGGCTACGAGAGGAGGAGTGGGGCGTCACGTCGTTCTTGGAGCTGCTGTTGCGGATTTTCAACGCCCTCAGTGCGGAATACAAGGATGAATCCCGGCAGGCCGGAGAGCCAGAAAGCCAGAAAGCCGGCAGGCCAGTAGGCGGCTCTCCGGCCCGCCGGCTCTCCGGCCCGCCGGCAGTCCGGCTCTCCGGCCTGCCCCTACAGCGCGTCGAATCGCTCTATGAACTTCCGGCGGACGACGCGGAGCGAGCGGCGGCGGCGCTCCTCAAGGAGTTCGCCGGGGAGCGGACGCTGCTCTTGCTGATGGAGAACCTTGACACACTATTCGGCGAGTTTGGCGAGGCGGGACAGCGGAAACTTCGCGCCTTTCTCCAGGAAAATCCGTTCTGCGCGATCATTGCGACAGCGCAGGGCCTGTTCAACGGGGTCTCGCGGCAGACATCGCCATTTTACGGCTTTTTCAGCATTCGACACCTGGATGAGCTCGACCTGGACGAGGCAAACCGTCTGTTGATGAAACTCGCGGAACATGAGAAGGACGCCGACCTGGTTGCGTACCTCCAAACGCCGATGGGACGCGCCCGCGTCCGGGCGATTCAGCACCTCGCGGGCGGCAACCACCGCGTCTACGTCATCCTCGCGCAGTTCCTCACCCGTGAGTTGCTTGATGCGCTCGTCGATCCGTTTTTAAGCACCCTGGACGACCTGACGCCCTACTACCAGGCGCGGATGGCGTGGCTCTCGCCGCAACAGCGCAAGATTGTCAACTTCCTGTGCGCGGAGAGCGGTGCCGTCCCCGTCAAGGAGATTGCACAACGCTGTTTTATGACGCACCAGACCGCATCCAGCCAACTGAAAACGCTGAGTGAGATGGGCTACGTCCGCTCGACAGCGGTCGGGCGAGAGTCGTATTACGAGCTCCGCGAGCCCCTGATGCGCCTGGGGGTTGAGGTCAAAAAGCATCGCGGCGAGCCCATCCGCCTGTTTGTGGAATTCCTGCGGCTCTGGTACACGCCGGATGAGCTGGCAGGACGCCTTGAGCAGCTCCGACCGGAAGCCGCGCTGGACCGAGAATACCTCCATGCTGCACTCAGCGCCGCCCGGGCTGAAGCCGACCCCAAACGCGCCGAAGCGGTGGGCGGAATTTTTAAGCACGCCTACGAGCTAGTTGAAGGGGGACGCTGGGAGGAAGCACTCGAAGCCTACGACCAGGCCCTGGCGATTGAACCCAACAATGCCGATGCGTGGTACAATCGCGGCGTGGCACTGTGGAATCTGGATCGCTACGCGGACGCCCTCGAAGCCTTCGACCATGCACTGGCGATTAAATCCAACAATGCCCAAGTGTGGTACAATCGCGACATCGCCCTCTTTGCGTTGAACCGTTGGGACGAAGCCATCGCCGCGCTGGACGAGGGGCTTTCTCGCTTTCCACTGGAACATGATAACCTCACAGAGACTCCCGCAGGGGCAAGCCTCCGCGCCCTGTTCACACAGCACGACGCCGGCGTGTGGCGGGAGCGGGCTCTGGGCCTGATTCAACTCTATGAAAAGCACGACATGCTTGCGTCGTTGGGGCAGGGGCTGGTGCAGAGCATCCCCGCCCTGTACTCCCCGATGATCAGCAACGTTGCGACGCATCGGTGGCGAGATTTGTGGGAGGAACTTGGCGGTCAGTACGCCCCCCTCAAAATCCCCCTCCGCCTGCTGAATGCCGCTGTCCGCTACCGCGAGACGCGGGATAAGCGCGTCCTGTTGCGGCTTCCCGTTGAGGAACGGAAGGTGTTGGAGCAGGTGTTGGAGAGGGCAGGAACCGGCGAAAATACCGAGCCTGAATAATACGAGCATACGCATCAACTTAAGGGACGCAGATTTTCCTTGCATTCAGGTTCAGGTTATGCTAGTTTATTATAGGTTACAGGTTCTTGGAACATTTCCCTAATCATTTTCCGCTCTGAGAGCACTCTCAGGAAAGGAAGCAAAATCATGGGGCGAATTATCAAAACCATTGAAATCGAGGGTCAACCGGCGGTGGCGCTCTTCGACACCGGCGCGACCTTCACTTACGTCAAGGAGCCTCTCCTTGCCACTGCCTTGAGGAAGCCACTAATTGCACCTTTTCGGGTGGCACTGGGTGGGACGAGTATTGAGATTCGAGAGCTTTGTCTCATCGGGGGCAGAATAGAGGGGCTGGGATTCGACACCGATGCCGTGCCAGTGGCTGAATTGGGCGAAGCGGATGGGCATGAACTGGACGCGCTCATTGGGGTTCTCACGATGGAGCGGTGGGCGATCCGACTTGACCCGAAAAACGGCACGCTCGATTTGGAGGGCCTGAGACGACGCGAGTTCACCGAATGGTGCGTGATGAAACGTAAGGCGTAATACTGAAGCGCAATTTCGGAACAGAGCCTTCGGAAGGTTGCTGAAGATGAAACCATCCCTTTTGGAATGGCAATGCTTCCGCAAATCGAGTGAACCATCGCCCAAAGAACCTTCCGAAGGTTTCAACTTGCAATTGGTAGCAACTTGACTAAGAAAAGCCGATCCGAAAAGTTGAATGCCCGAACTTGTTCAGGCGTTTTCCCTCAACAAGTTGAGGCGTCCGCAGGACTTTCCGGATAGACAAATCACAAAGGAGAAATGAAACTTATGCTCACACCTGAAGAGAAGCACTTTTATGACGAAAACGGTTACTTTCTGAAGAAACGACTCGTCCCGATGGATTGGGTTATGCAGATAAGGGAGGAGATCAAAGGCATCCACGAACGTATGGCAACAGAGCCTTCTCAAGGGGTTCATGCCTCTTGGGAAGTGTTCGATGACCCGAACAAACCCAAACGGATTAAACAACTGATGCACAGTGAACTGGTCAGTCCCACCCTGAACCGTGCCTTGCGGAGCGACGCGATGCTGGATATTTTGGAATCGCTGATAGGGCCCGACATTTCGCTGTATCACAGCAAGTTGCTCCCGAAAGCCGCACGAGATGGCACGGCGATTCCGTGGCACCAGGACTACGCCTACTGGAAGCGGGAGGACAACCGTCCAGTGATGGTGAACTGCCAGGTGGCGATTGACGCAGCGACGCGGGAGAACGGGTGCCTCCAGTTTATCCCAGGCAGTCACAAATGGGGTTTACAAGAACATGAGCGGCGGCAACAAACGTTTGGCGTGTTTTTGCCGGGGCACTATTACGAGCGCGAGGACGCAGCCGTGGTGGAAATGGAGCCGGGGGATGGCGTCTTTTTCAATGCACTCATCATTCATGGCTCTGCGCCCAACACATCAGATCGGGATCGCTGGATGAACACGTTCGCTTACAACGTCACAGGCAACGGCGTCACCCAGTGCCGGGAGGTACTCCGGGGTAAGCCGCTGTAAATAGGCGGCTTATGGGAGGAAATGGAACGGTCAATTTAAACCTAACCCCCACTTCCCAACGATGAATCATTGGGCTAACATCATAAGTCCCTACGGGACATGAGTATCTCAACCGTCCCGTAGGGACGGAGTGACCCTAGCCCTGTGATTCATCACGGGGAACGGAAAACGCTACAGCTTATGGGAGGAACAATACAATGTCACACGATTGGGATGCGCCGGAGTATGTTCGTCGATGGGTCGAAGAGGGGGACAGAACAGACCCACAACGGGCGGAGCAGATCCGGTTGCTCGTGAGTTTGGTTCGCTCCGGTTCAGAGGAACCCATCAATGTCCTCGATCTCGGCGCGGGGTATGGCGTCGTGACACGGGAGATTATTACCGCTTATCCGAATGCAACGGTTGTATGTCTTGATAGGTCTGCGGAGATGCTAAAGCACGGGAAAGAACGACTCGCAGATTGCCTCGATCAGCTCCGTTTCGTTCAAGCGGATTTTGATTCTCCGGATTGGCTCGCGGCTCTTCAGGTTGCCTTGCCCCCCGGAAGCAGCGGGATAAATGGATGGTTCGATGCGATTCTTTCGTCGCGGGCCATCCACCACATCGTCGATGAGCGCAAACAGGAGTTGTACAGGGAACTCTTTGACCTGCTCAAACCGGGGGGGTGCTTTGCCAATCACGATATAGTCAGGCAACCCGGTGAGCCAGTAAACGACAGCGGAAATCCATTTTCAACGGTTGAAGAGCAGCTAGAATGGCTCGGAGAAATTGGATTTGTCGATGTCCAATGTTTCTGGCGTGCGGAGCGACGCGCACTGTTTGGAGGACATAAACCGAGGTGAAAAAGCGAACCACATCTTATCTAAAAATTGCCCACCGGGGCGCATCGGGCTATGAGCCGGAAAATACGATTCGAGCCTTTGAGAAAGCGATTGCGCTTGGAGCAGACATGATCGAACTCGATGTGCATCTAAGCGTAGATGGACACCTGATCGTCCTCCACGACGCCCAAATGAACGGTGTAGCGGTCAGAAGTCTGACGTTGGCTGCACTGAAACGCTTTGATGTTGGGAAGGGGGAAAGCATTCCGACCTTGCAAGAAACCATCGACTGTGTGAAGGGGAGATGTCAACTCTACATCGAGTTAAAAGGGGAAGACACTGAACCACCGGTCATCGATTTGGTGCGAAAGAACGGGTTGCAGGGTGACGTGATTATCGCTTCCTTCGATTCGGCAAAGGTTCGCCGAACCAGGGAACTTGCGCCGGAGTTGATGACGTCCGTGTTGACAGGAGAACTCGACCTTGATTTCGTCGCGTTTGCGCGGGAGGCCCGCGCGGATTGCATCCACTTCTGTTGGGAACGGCACCCCTCCCCGCACGCATTGCTGACGGATACGTTAATGAAAACGTGCGAGGCGGCGGGGCTTAAAGTTGTGATTTGGCATGAAGAACGTCCAGAGGAGATCCGGGAGATTGTGAAGCGTGATATTTATGGCATCTGTAGAAATCTGCCCGATTTGCTGACAACTGATTAGGCTCTGTTGACGAACTCGGGGAAATGCGCTTGTAGCCTAAGTTTCTAACTTGGCCCCAAGCACTAAACCAAGATAGAATCTTGGGCTACGACGGGATCGAAAAATAGTTCGTCAACACGCCCTAGAAGGAGTTCCCCATGCCACGTCAAGATCGCTATCATGAAACAGTCAAAACGGCTTTGGTCAAGGACGGGTGGACAATCACTCACGCCCCACTAATTTTCAAAAATAAAATTGACATTTGTCGGGTGGGACTCGAGAAAGCGCATCGCGACTGGGAGGTCGCTCCCACGGCAAAGTGATAGCCCACTGGATCGGCCGGTAATTATGATCAGCCCTCAATTAGTTACAATATGCCCTCCCTTTATTTATGCGAACCGAAGAACTGTGGGAGCAGGTCTTTTGAGGCGAGGAGTAATTCGTCGAGCATCGCTTCCGCTTTTTCAGGGAGAATTGCCATTTCGTCGACCAGCAACGCCTGGAGCACTTGGTTGCGGTCTCCCTTGACACCGGCATCGGCGACCAACTCGTGCCACACGAACCGTTTTTCAAGGATGCCCTTGAGGACGGGCGGGGCTTCGCCCACCTGTATCGCTCGCACACCGCCGGAATCTGTCACGCCCTCCAATTCGACTTCAGCGGTCGCCGGAAGGTTGGAAATCGCGCCCCGGTTGGCGACGTTGACGATATGAATCTCTCGACGCCCATTCGCGATCGCACTGATGAGCCTTCCAATGCCTTCACCGGTGATCGAGCTATCCTGTTGTTCAGGTAGTTGGACATCGTCCAGAAGCGCCTGGTATCCTTTGAAGAATTCAGCGCGGACCTCTTGTGGCGGAGGCGCTGCGCTCGGTCTGCCAGTTTCGTATCCATGCGCCTTCAGACTCTCGTACATACTGTAAGGTAAATTCTCCGGCCCGCCCTGCACCTGCGCCAGAAACGGGTAAAACTCCACAATGTGGTCATCGGAAGGATAGACGATGTGATACCCGTAAATCTGCGACAATCTCGCGCTGAGAACGCGCCCCTTCGGCGCTTGGCGTTCGGCAACGCGTCGCATCAATTCGGGATACAGGTCTGCTCCTTTGTGCAAGATACGAGTGAACCAGAAGTAGTGATTGGTTCCAACCCAGACGCAATCCAACTCCTTCGGCGGCACACCGAGAATCTGCGCGGCGTAAGCGATTCCGGCTTGGACACCGTGACAAATGCCGATGACGTTTACATCGGTGTATTTGTGCATGGCGCGTAACAGAGTTGCCATCGGATTGGAATGGTTAAGCAGAATCACCTTTGGGCACCGCTTCTCCATCTCTCGACAGATGCCGATGTAGGCAGGAATTGACCGCAACGCCATCATCATTCCCGCCGGGCCGCAGGTGTCACCGATGATCTGACAGATGCCGTATTTCTCCGGTATGCGGATGTCAGCGTTATGGAAATAGGAACTGTAGACGTTCCGTGTGATTTCCGCCCCACTGCCGCCGATTGAAGAGAGGGCAAAATCGGCACCGTCAACGGCGTCTGCAACATCAATCGTCGAACGAATCTTGAATCCTGTCCCCGCAACTTCAGCGAGTCGACGCCCCATTGCCGCCATTCTTTCCACTTTCTCTCCATCAATGTCATAGAGAACAATTTCAGAACCTGCCAGATCTTGATTCAATAATAGGTCCGGTATCGCGCGTCGGAAATAGAGACTTCCGCCACCAAGACATACGATTTTTTTAATGCTCATAATAATTCCTTTATTCTATACGGGTTAAAGAAAACCTTCCTCCCATCACCGCGCTAAACCGTTTATGCCTTTAATCTGCGCCCAGACGGAAGCCAGTTTCCCCTGTGGAGAAACTGCCAAACCTGGAATGCCAGGCCCCTCAATGTGGATATCATCGAAGGAAGCAATCCCCATATCGCCGGTCCAGGTCATCAGACCGACCTTTCCCTTTTTAAGCCCTTCTTTGACGGCGTGAGCGGGGCGTCCCCATTTGAGTTTGTTATAGGTAAACTCCATGACTTTTTCCCCGTCAAACCAAACGGTGATATCTTCCCCTTCGGCCTTGATTCGGTAGGTATGCCACTTGCCGTCCTGGAATGTCTCCTTCCGCTCCCAGAGCGCATCCGGAATGGGGTCAGGTGCCTGGTCTTCCCCGTTCACATGCGGGCGCAGATAAAATTGGGTTCCCCACACTTCAAACCAATACCAATTCTTCGGGTCAACGTACCTGATGACAGGCCCGCCCAGTTTTCCGGCGTCCATTTTCATCTTAACCTCAAAGGTATAATCCGTCCAGGCATCTTCGCCGACGACGATGCCTGGGCCGTGGTCAAAACCGGGGGCGGGAGGCACTTTCTCGCCCGTGAGGACGCCATTTTTGACCTTCCAGTCCCCTCCGATAACTGTCCAATCTTTCAGTTGATTGGCGTCTGAAAAATCGTAATCCAGCGCTTGCGCTGTTGTCGAAAGCAGTAGCGCGATAAAGCATAACGTAAAGGATTTCAAGGTTGAAACCTCCTTTCGAGTTGGAATGAGCTGGCCGTATTGTCCGTTATAAGTGACGGTGGCAAACATCAGCTCAAAAGTGGGTTGAGGATTAAAACATGCCTATATTTTAGCTGAAAGTCAAATTTACATCCACATAAAAGTGAGGATTGTGCTATAATTTTAGAAATATCCTTGCACTTTTTTGAATGAACCGTGACGGCACCGACTCACGAGCGGTGACACCATGCAGACTAGCGGGGTTTGGTGAGACGTATTCGCTGATGAAACGGCACAACCTCATTTGGGATGTGTTAGAAAAAGCGTTTCTTGAAAATTACATATTGAACGAGGTAGAGTAAGCTATGCCAAGAAAGAAGATCCTATTTACCGACTGGCGCGATATTCAGTGTGGGGCCTTAGCCTGGATTGCCCCGGATGGGGCGCGATATGGGGTTGGCAATCCACCGGAACCACAGGCGGCGATGTGGGCGACGCCGAGAGCTATCCCGCACGGCATCCGGCTGGTGGCGCAACCGCCTCGCAAAACGGGGGCAATTGAGGGCTGGAAAGGCTGGGGCCGTATCATTTCCGACGAGGGACGCTACCGTTCGTGGTATCTCGAAATCAACGGGCATTCCAGGCTGGGGACTGGCTCCGCGGCGCATGCCGCACCGCCCACTTCCGTGGCCATCTGCGGTGTCGAATCCGCCGATGGTTTTCACTGGAGCGAACCCACTCGCTCAGAGATCAAAGTTCCGGGCCAGCGGGGTTTTGATGGGATGACGTTTTTTATCGACCCACACGCCCCCGCCGCGCAACGATATAAGTTCATCTACTGCGCCCAATTCGACGAAGGGATGTTTCAGCCACAGCTTGAGGCGTATCTCCGTCAGCCCCCGCGCTACCGGGATGCGCGGATATCGAGCCAGAGGCGGTTTGGCATGTTTGCTGCCGTATCGCCCGATGGCGTAAATTGGACAGCCTTGCCCGAACCTCTGATGCTACACCCCAGCGATACGGACACCACCGTGTTATGGGACGATGCGCTGAACCGCTATGTCATGTACACGCGCATGTTTCGTGACGGACGACGCTGGGTCGGGCGAGCCGAGGCGGATGATTTCATGCACTGGGGCCCTGTCGAACCGATCATCTGGCCCCGCCTTGATGACCCGCCGGACTACGACTTCTACCTGAACGGCTACAGCCGCTACCCCGGGCTTCCGGAGTATCAGTTGATGTTCCTGATGGTCTATCATCGCTACACCGAGCGGAGCGAGGTGCGGCTCTATTCGAGCGCGGATGGCATCGCGTGGAATCCGCTCCCCGGTGGGCCAGTCCTGACCCCCGGCGAGCCTGGGGCGTGGGATTGCGAGTTCATCGGGACTGGAAAAGACCTGCAATGCTTCGGCGAGGACAAGATCGCCATCCCTTATTCCGGTACGCCTTATCCGCACAAATACCCTCGCTGGCAAGGGGTCTGGGACGCGGCGAATATGGGATGGGCGTGGTGGCCCAAGGATCGGCTGTGCGCCCTCGTCGCGGACTACGAAGGCGAATTCTGGACGACCCCAATCGTTCCGGCGGGGCGTGAGATTCGACTCAACTTCCGCACACCCATGGCGGGTGAAATTCGCGTGGGGATTGAGGGCGTGAAAGGGCGTTCGGTGGACGATTGTGCGCCGCTCATCGGCGACTTTTTGGACAAGACTGTTACATGGCATGGGCAATCCGACATCGGTGTCCCTGACGGTCAGCCGATTGCCCTCCATCTGACGTTGCGCGGCGCGAAACTGTTTAGTGTGGCGTTCAATTCCGCTCGTGCGGTTTAGTTCTACAATGTCACATCGGATGAGGATACGCTTGTAGCCCAACTTTCTCAGTTGGAAAATGAAATAGAGGATTCCGGGAACCAAGATAGAATCTTGGGCTACAATTGAGCGTGACATTGTAGTTTTAGGTAATATTCAATTCCCTGCGTCATAGGGACTTGATATAGGCAACCGCCTTTGCCACCAAATCCTCATCCGGATATCTCGGTTTTCCCAGATGTTCCGGATGAACGCTCCCCTGGTAACCTGTCTCGCGCAAAGCGGCAGCGATGGTGGAGAAATTGACCCTTCCTTCGCCAAGGGGAACCTCCTGACCGGCAGGCCATCGCTGGGAGTGATCGCGAAACTGACAGAAATGGATGTTCCCCGCAAACGCTTTGACCAGTGTCGGAACATCCCCGCCGACAACATCCATACCCGTACATAATGTCACCCCATTATATGGACTTTTAACCGCACTGACTAATTCTACAATGTCACATGAGAAATGAGATCCAATCGTAGCCCAACTTTCTAAGTTGGCCAACCAAGGGCATCCTTCGCAGAAACCAAGATAGAATCTTGGGCTACAATCGAGCGTGACATTGTAGTGCTAATCGGCTCAATTCCTCCGGTGTCCCTACCAGAAAGGGGCCACCCCAGCCATCAGCGGTATAACTGTTGTAATCTTCAACCCGTGCACCGGCTGTGATTGCCTGTTCACGAATCCCATCTGGCAAAAGGCGGTGGAGGCTGTGGTTTCCAATCCCGACTCCACTCGCTTCTGCCACCGGGATAAGTTCTCGGTAAATGTCGATGAGCCCTTCCCAACATGCTTCGACTTTTGAATCTAAAATGGAAGCAATTACCTCTTATCTATTGCGATACCGGTTTTTCCTCTTATCTCTGCTCCTGGTCGTGTTGATGGTTTCTCATACCCTGAATGGACAGTGGAGCGGTGATTTTTGGGAGCACAGTGCAGCGGTTCGCGAGTTAGCCACCCACCCGTTTTCACCGCATCACCCGCAACTCTTACTGCGAGTGCCGCATGCCTTCTATTCCCCTTATACTTTGGGGGTCGCTTGCGTCTCACGCTTGACAGGGTTAGGCCCGGTGGAGTCGCTCGCTATCGCAGGCATTTTCAACCTCCTGCTTTTCTTATTCGCCTTGAGACTTTTCGTTTCGTTACTATTTCCCCAATATGGAGAAGCAACGGCGTTTTACACGTTGTTGTTCACGCTGGTTCTGTGGGGAGGTGCGGCATGGGGATATAGCGGTTTTTTTCATCTGAGAGTGTTAGGCTATGTCCTGCCTTATCCATCCACCTTTGCAACCGCTGTCGTGTTAATCGCCCTTTCAATGTACATTTTACTGGTCAGAAATGAAAACCGATTATGGCTCATCCCCATCCTGGTTGCTTCCCTCCTTGTGATACTCACGCACCCGCTCACTTTTATGTTCATGGCTGCTGGCTTGGTGTCCTTATCTTTCGGGCAACATCGCCTCCGATTACTTGACTATGGGTTACTTATCGGCCTTTTCATACTCACTTTCCTGATTGCTGCCATTTGGCCCTATTTCCCGTTTGTGACGTTGATTACCTCGGAATCGGCAGTATATCACGAAAGTAATCGTGTCATGTATGTTGGCGTCATTGAGCGCATCCTCCCCGCGCTCATTGGGTTTCCGCTCCTGCTGCTTAGAATCAAATCAAATCGGCGGGACGCCTTAGTCTTCATGTTCGCCACCCTCTGTCTGATTTATCTCTACGGCGTCGTATCCAATCGCTTTAGCTACGGCCGCGTCATTTCATACATCGTCCTGATTCTCCACATCTCCATCGCAGCCGGCGTTTCCCACATCGAATCGAAATTAGCATTTCGGCATCTCCCTCCTTCACTGCTCCGGTTCGCGTATTTTTGTCTCATCCTTGTCATCACCCTTGCATTCTCATTTCAGTCGATGATTCAACCCACTCTTCCGTATTTTACGCCGGGCCGCCCAAACACGTATCATCAGTATCTGTTTTTATCAGATTTGACCCCGCAATACGATGTTGTGTTATCCGATATAGATACCAGTTGGGTTGTTCCGACGTTTGGGGGCAAGGTCATTGCATGTCAACACGCCCTTGCCTTTGTGCCTGACCACGACACCCGAAGGAAAGATGTGAGCGATTTCTTTCGTGATGCCACCGCGCTTCAGGAGCGATTAGAGATTATCAGGAAATATCAAGTGAACTTCCTTTTGATTGATAAAGCTCGCATTGCGACGTGGCGAACAATGGTGGATTCGTTCCAGCCTTTTGGCCGTGTTGTGTTTGATAATGACCAATTCGTCCTCATCCATTTGCATTCCTCAACGGGGTGAAAGAAGAAACTGAGTTTTCCTGGATGCTACCGTTTGGGCTTGACCGTATACCTCTCCTCATGTATAATATCCAAAAATGTTTCAGTGTCATTTGTTGGAAATATGATAACGTATCGTTAAGATAATTCGCAAGCGAATGAGCCGTCTAAAGGGGTTTTAGCGTGAGAGGAGGGATACGCAATGAGCACAAAGCAGTTACTTGGGGTTATCGGTTCTATTGTTCTGTTCATTGGCATATTTATGCCAATTGTAAGCGTCCCGATAATGGGAAATATGAACTATTTCCAAAATGGAAAGGGTGATGGAACGATTGTTTTGGTTTTGGCTGGGATTTCCCTGATTTTGGTTCTGGCCAAGAAATACAATGGTCTTTGGTTTACCGGTCTTGGAAGTCTTGGGATCATGCTGTTCACATTCATCAACTTCCAAACGAAAATGTCGCAAGCCAAAGCTGACATGGAGGCACAACTTGCAGGAAACCCGTTCCGGGGTTTGGCGGATATGGCAATGCAGGCCGTACAATTACAGTGGGGGTGGGCAGTGTTGATTGTAGGTGCAGCATTAGTTATTGCAGCCGCAGCAATGAAAGAGGAGACGAAATAATACTTTTCGCTAACAAGGCGCTGCACCTGACGGCCATTGTCAAGTCGCTAACAATATGATGGTAGCTGACCATGACAAAAGGAGGAGGCGATTTAATTATGACAACAATTCATGTCCAATTGGTTGGTGACAAGGCACTGCTATCGCATGATGAGTTGAAAAAACTCGTTGGGTTAGCAAGACAAAGTGAAGATATTAAGTTACAGATGCAAGAAGATGATGTCTCGACTTTGAGTCTCATGAGATTCGTCGAGCAGAGCGGTGCCTTTGACTTCTGGAAAGAAGAAGGCGAAAATATCTACACACTAGAGGATGGTGAGCCCGTATGATGTCTTTAACGCTTTCACGCGGTGACGTTGTATTGGCCCGGTTCCCATTCACCGATTTGATGGGGGCATTGGTGCGTCCTGCTCTAGTGGTATCGCCAGGACGGATTGGGCAAGACATCGTCTTGGTGGCAATTTCCAGCGTCTTGCGTGATGGTTTAGTTCCGACGGACTGCACAGTAGACACGACACACCCTGAATTTTCCATGACAGGTTTGCGTACCGCTTCTGTTTTTCGAGTTCACAAATTGGCAACGGTAGAACGTTCTGTTATTGTCCGCCGTTTGGGACGTATTGGGCCGCAGCTACAAGCAGAGGTCGATCGGCTTCTTCGCGTGGTTTTGGCATTGTAGCAAAGAGGAAACCGGTGTGTCACGACAAAAACTTGCCTAACCTGTCGTTGCAGTTGACGGCGGGGCGTATGATTGCAGATTGGGGAATGCGGAATGTGGAATGTGGATTTGAAGGCGGCACAATCCGCAATCGTCATTTCACCCGAAGTCCGCAATTGGTGAACCCCCGCCGTGCTCGTCCGAGAATCGGACAACTGAACTTTTTTCGTTAGCCTGCTGGGCGCAGCTCCAGGGAACTTTGGTCCCACAAAATAAAACATGTACAGGATACACTCCAATTGGTATCACTCCCTATCCAATCCAGAACACATAGACAGGGATTTGGAGAACCTTTAGGGAAAACGTGAAACATGATGCGTGAAACGTGATTTACCACTTGACAGGTAGGGAATATTTACGATATGATATAGCTCATGCGTAATTTCATTATAGATAATCCGAAAGGGGGCTGCAATTATGGACCTAACCAGTGAACTTCAACGGCTACGAGAACAAAACAAGGATTTGGCCCTTATACTAGACACTTTTACGGCCATAGATCGCGTTTATCGCGAGTCTCTTAAGGCAATGGGGCAAGTGAGCGGGAGCACCCCTGTTGTAAAAAGTTCCGCAGAAGTCACACTTTCTATTAACCCTTCAATTTCCACCGCCAACCATTGGATTGCGTACGAAAATGTCTAAACAATCGCGTCGAGGAAAAAATAGAGGTAGAATTCCATCTTCTTCACAGACAATGCGTGTGCCCTCTGTTCAGCAGCCAGAGCAATCAGAGCCAGATCCAACATCGCTTCAAGAGTTACCCGTGACATATCAATCGCTGATTAATTATGTCGAGCGTGCAGGTTCTATTAATTCTTTTGTATTGCGACGCGAGACTTTTCTAAGGATTGAGCAGATTACCCAGGTTCCGCTCATTTGTTACATCACAAAGACGCAAAACCTCGCCCGGGGTATTTCTGCTCATATTGAAGATGGCGATCTAATTGGCTTTGACGATCTCGTTCAGTCAACAGAAGGGGACACAGTCGATGTCTTTCTCATAAGCAATGGTGGTTCCGCAGAGGCAACTGAGAGAATTGTTAAACTCCTTCGTGAGCGATACAAGCGCATCAGATTTATCCTGCCGGCGAATGCTTATAGTGCGGCTACGCTAATGTGTCTCGCGGGTGATGAGATTATAATGGATGGTCTTGCAACGTTAGGGCCAATTGACCCACAAATTAACGGTATCCCTACCAGAGCGATATTACGCGCATTTGAACAAATTAAAGAACAGTTGAAGGTCGAAGGTCCAGAGGCACTGACAGCGTACATGCCGTTGCTTTCCAAATACGATCTGCACATTTTGGAGATGTGTAAGAGTGCCGAGGATTTATCGACTGAACTTGCTTGCAATTGGCTCAGTTCATACATGCTTAAATGTGACCGAAATGACCCTCGTGTTACAAAAATTGTTAATTTCCTTGCAGATTATGATTTGCACAAGAGCCACGCGCGTAGTATAGATCGCGTAACTGCAGCATGTGAGCTTGAACTCAAAATCGTTAATACCGAGGATATCGATGGTCTTGGCAACCTTGTACGAAGTTTGCGTAACCAGTATGCGTTTTGGTTCGACAAGACTTCTTTCTACAAGATGTTTGAGAATGCTCGCGGCATTAATTGGGGAAGACAAGCCCAACAGGTAGTTTTTCAAATTCCTCCAGGGATGGAACCGGGTATACCACAAGCCGCACCACAACCAGGCCCTCCAAAGCGCTCTGGATAGAATTTAGGCTTCTAAACAAATGAACTTTTGAACCGACTCCCCCACTCATCCAATCCAGAACACATAGACAGGGATATGGAAGATGACGCCGATTGTCGCCAAAAGGCTGCCCACCACAAAATCCCCCAGAATCAAGCCGAAGAAGAAAGGGATAGACCGCCGATAACCGTTGATTCCCGTAAATCTCAAGGTCGCCCACTTCACTGTCGAGGCAATGATCAAGGGAATCCAGATCCTTCCGGTTTCCCAACTTCCCGATATCACATATCCAACGGGATGAAAGGGCCACCACAAGAACCGTATCCGCATCACAGACAACAGGGCTGTGAACAGAAAGCCGATAACCGCAAAGAGGACTTCCACGGGTTGCCAATCTGTGGGGGCTTGCATCCGGGACTCAAGCACGCGAAAACCGACGCTCGCCGCCCAGGTTCTCTCAGGATACGATTCCACGCCGACTTTATAAGCATCATGCAGATAAGCCCAGAAGCCTGAGAGTCCGCCAATACCAGCAGCGAGCAGGATGGCGAATATTAGCCCGTTGGGGGTATGATGTGTCCGCTCCGCGAATTTGAACGCCTCCAGTTGAATGGGCATCGGATTCTCACGCCCTGAAGAACCGGTAATCCAATGCAGTAAACCGAACCCGGTTAGATTTCGGGGGCCAATGCGGCGAGAACCCAAGGTCGTTAGCAAGATGTAATCCGGCGTTGCCCCGCTTAACGTTTGCATCGGGGGACCGAGCTCCGCACGAATTCGCGTGAGGGCTGTCAAAAAAGCAAAGTAGAGTGCAAAGAATGACAGCATGATACCGATCGACATCCCCGCGTAGTAGCAAAAGGTCACAAGCAGCACAACGCCAACCATAATGCCCAATACGGCGCCACGATAGGTCATCGGCCCGCCGGATGTATCTTCTCTGGTCCCCTTGAAGACCTCCCGAATCACATCAAGAAAATACCTTCTGCCCATCCACATGGCGAATATCAGCAACCCCATCCATCCCCCTCGGACTTGCGCATCCTGATATGGAAATTGCGGCAGCGCCATTAACCCCATCGCGCTGCCGGTGATCCGCTCCACTTGCCAGAATAGGTGAAAGACCCACGTTGACACGATCAGATCTAGCGGCATCAGATAACTGAGACCAATGGCAAAAGGGTAGAACGTGCGATACATATTTCTCATGGCGTTCCATGGCCGGGTCGTAAAATATTGACCGAAGTTGAAGGCGTGCACGGGAAGGCCGGGGAGAATTGGATAAGAGAGGTGCCCCTGGTTAATCAGGCCCACCAATCCCGCAATGGCAAATCCTATCCACATCAGCCGATTGCTGAAAAACGTCGTTCTGTCCCCGCTAACGGAGGGAAGCGGCGCGGTCGTCATTTCAAAAGGAAGTTGGGCAACGGGGTATGTCAATCGTTCATTTCTAACCCACTGCTTTCTGAGGAGAGTATTGATGCAAAGCATCACGAAGATGAGGACAACAATAAAGCCCGACCAGATCAGTGTCCGCGGCAGCCACAGTCGGATAAAAGTGGGGATGTACAGGGTGGACTGCCCCTCGTAATAGCCCCTCAGAACCTGCCGGTCTTGAATGGTCAGCCAGCCGAGAAGATAACCCCCGAAAAGGTTGTCCCAATCGTTTTCGGGCGTTGCATACCATGAGCCGTTGGCAAGGAGCGAAACGAGACATTTAATCATGTCGGTGCCGTTTAATGCCGTTGATGTGGCTAACATCGCATAGATAGTCAGCAGTTCTCTCTGTTGCAGGGCTTGCGTTGGTATAAAACGATTCAGGGCATTGTTCAGTAGAACCAATATAAAGAGAATGGTGATTGCGTTACAAAAAAGGGCAAGGTCGGTGATCTCTATGTCCAACGTGCTACTGACCGGGGTTTGCCAGAAGCTGTTGAGCGGGATGAGAATTGCGGCGATAATCAGGGCGCGGTAGGTCACGAATGAATGGGTCGTGTTCTTCATTTTATGCGGTGTGATTGAAGTTGATGTGCGATGACGCGATTCAGTTGTTCGACTGCATAATCAACATATTTTTGTTGGGTTTCAATGCCGAGGTGTCTTCTGCCGAGTTTTTCCGCCGCACAATTGGTTTGACCACTTCCAGCAAACACATCAATGACATGATCGCCCTTATAAGAATAAAACGCAATGACCCGTTCAGCAAGCTCGAGTGGAAATGGACACGGATGGAGGTTCTCTTGAGGGGCGAGTGGACGAATTTTCCAAACATTTTTACTTTTTTCACCTTGGTAGTCCGATAAATCCAGTTTGTTATTTTCTTTCTCTGCCTCACTTCTGTTCCAATAGATATTGTTTTGGCTTTTCTTATCCGCAGGCTTCTGGAAAACAAAAATATACTCTGCCACTAAACTCGGATAGTAGTAGCCCGGATAAGGGTGTTGCAACAAGACGCCTGACCGTCTATCCCTGGCGATTGGCTTTTCCCAGATAATATCTTCCTTAAATTGCCAACCGCTCCCTTCAAGCCAACTGACAAAGTGAAACGGAAGAGCTGTTCGCGTACCATTCCAAGAGACAGGGGAAATGTTCACCACATTGTGTCCCCCCGGCTTGATAATTCTGAATAGTTCTTTGAACCGCTCGACCAGGAAAATTCGATACGCATCATAAGATATATGTTGCCGTTCCCATCGATCTTTGAGACCTTGAATTTTCTCAATATGTTCATCATAATTGATGGCATTCAGATAAGGCGGCGAGGTAAATCCAAGGATAAAGTGGTTGTCCGGCAATGTTCTCATCACCGAGAGACAATCGCCCTTAACAATGCTCCCGTTCCCTATCTGAAATTCTTGAAAAGTTTCCATAAATACCAAAATCCTCCACGATAGGTCCCTTGACACAAATTTTTCAAACGGGAATAAGAAACCGAGTTTTTCTGAAAAACTCGGTTTCTAGGCCTCTACCAGTCATCAGTTTTCAGTTTTTACGTAAAGCCAGAGTCTCAATGCAAGCCCTGCCGAAATCGTGACCAATCCCCCTGCGATGACGAACGGGGTGGAAACGCTTGCGGCTTCTAGCCAACCGCTGACAACTTGCCCGGAGAGGAATCCTGCGCTCCATGCCAGGTGAGTGATTCCGACGCCATGCCCCTTCTCGTCCGCATCAGAAAATTCATTGATAAAGCGGGGCATCGTGACTGAGAGGGACCATGCCGCACCAGCGCCGAGGATGCCTGACGCATACAGAAGCACCACCGAATTGACAGATAGGGCGATGAGACCGGCGCTGAGGGCAATGAGGCAGGTTGTTACGAAGGCAGGGATGCGAGTGCCAATTGCGTCGCAGACGCGCCCGGTCAAAATTTGGCATAACGAAGCAAAAACCAAACTCAACGTCCCGTAATATCCTGCCATTTTGACGCCAGCAGCGCGGTTGATGAGGACCGGCATCAGCAAGTTGACCGTCCCCCAATAGTACGTCGGAAGGAAACGCATGCCGAGCAACAGGCGCATCTCGCGGCGTCGGAGCAGTTGTCGGTAACCCGTCAGCATTTGGGTAAGAGATTCTTGTTTCCCCCGCTTTGGCGGCCTCTCCCCCCCACCCGCGGGGGGGAGATTCCTCGGCAGGTCAGGCAAAAACAAGATCGCGGCGAGAATAATCGCGCCCATCATCAGGATTGCCCCAATCCCGACGACCCCATACCCGAATCTCGCAATGAGCTCACCGCCGATTGCGTTGCCAATTGCCATGCCAAACGTCCCACTGAGGAAATAGATTGCTGTTGCCAGGCCAAGCCGAGCGGCATTCACGGATGAAATGAGGTACGACTGTCCACCCGCCGTACTCAGACCGGAGGCAACGCCCTGGTAGCACAAGATGCCCAGGATGAGCAACGGCTGTTTGCTGATAAATACGCCTCCCACGACTAACGCGCCTGTCAGACCGAGTATCACCGTGAGCTTTCGCCCGAACCGATCGCTTAATGCGCCGCCGACCAGGGCAAATAATCCACCAAGCGCGATTGGTATCGCACGTAACTTCGCGGCAAACCACACAGTTTTACCCAACACATCTTCAACATAGACGGGTAATAGCAGTTGGGTCGGCGCAGTGACAAGCCCTGCTGCGATTAAGATGAGGCAAAGCGAAACAAATCGACGGTTCCACATGTTTTTTGTAATGCGTGAAACGTGAAACGTGAAAGGTGCACTAATTTTCTCAAGCACTGATTTTATACTGATTGGGAATAAAATGCAAGCAATTAATTTTCCATCAAAGTGTCTCCTCGAAAATTATCTCAAGTTTTGGCTTGATCGGGGGCGGTAAAGTGTGTTAGAATAAATGCAATAATTTTTACGATGCCTACTGCTGTGCGGCAGAAGTTCCTGGACAGTTCGCCCCCCCTCAATCCCCCCGTTCCCCCCTGTGGTCTTTCCCCCCCTATGGTCCCCCCGCGGACGGGGGGACAGGAGTGGACGGGGGACAGAAGGGGGACAGTCTCCTCTCCTCCCCGTCTCCTATCCCCCGTCCACGGGGGATTATAGGGGGGTGGAGGCCGGGTGGGGGAAAACTGTCGAAAGATTTATGCCTTAGACCACTACGAGGTTGAGATTACGGATTACCACTAGGAGACCACTATGGGCAAAAAGAAGTTTAATCCAATTCATCCAGGAGAGATTTTACTCGAAGAGTTTCTAAAGCCGATGGGGCTCAGTCAGTATAGGTTCTCGCGAGTAGTCAAATATCTCAAATAGGTGCCTAACATCTCCATGAAGCTGATGCCTACCGCGTGGGCGACTTCCTACCTGCGGTGGCCGTGTGTTTGGCGAAGGCATCTCGCCCCTAAGAGTGATGACCTAACCTTAGACATGAAAAGCCCGTAAGGACCTGTTTCCTTACGGGCTTTTTTAGCAACGAATCTAAGGGAGGAAACAAATTAAATTTGACCAATCCTCTGGATTCGTTGTTATATCACGACCCTCTTGAGGAAGATCACCGGATCGGCCAGCCTGGGGTGGGCTCGGAGCGCAGCCCCTCAATCGCATAAAGTTCTGAGACCGTTATCTCACGTCCGAGTTTTGCGGAGAGCAGCGCTCCGCTCATAATCTCCATGACCTTCATCCCATCCTCCCCGGTGGATATCGGTTTGGCGTCGCTGGTGCAGGCGTTGAGGAAGTCGCCAAATTTGCTTGGCGTGGGTATATCCGGCACGTCCAACTTTTTCTCGACGAGTTTGGCTTGATACCGTCTGGGGCGGCCTTTATCATCTTTATCCCACTGCCCTTCCTCAACAATCAGGGTGTCCCCCCTGAAGGCACCTTTGGAACCGAAGATGAAGATGCCTTCGGAGATACCGGACATATTGGTTGTCCATCCATTCTCGAAGGCAAACGACATCCTATTCGAGAATCGAACGAGGACGGAGGTGTGTTCATCCACATCGTATACGCCCTCTCCGGTATATTCGGGTGCCATGCCACGGTAGGCAATCCCGCTGATCGTAGTGGGCTGCGGGTCGCCGAGGAGGTAGAGAATCCTATCGATCTGGTAAACGCCGATGTCGTATATCCCGCCCCCGCCGCCTTGGGTGGAATCCAGGAACCATTTGGAGAAATTCGGCATATCGATGCCTGGACGCCCGCGCACGCGGAAGCTGGTCTGCCGTCCGTAGTAAACGTCCCCTAGTTTGCCAGAGGTGATATAATCGCGTATGGCGTAGTTGATGGGGCCAAGCCGCGTACCTCCGCTCTGGTATCCGAGTTTGACCCCGGCTTTGTTGCACGCATCGCACATGATTTTGGCTTCTGTAGCGATCCGCGACATCGGTTTCTCACAGAAGACGTGTTTCCCCGCGCTTGCCGCCGCGAGGGTCGCCGGCGCATGGGCAAAGGGTGGCGTACAAATGCTCACCGCGTCCAAGCCGGGGAGCTTTAGCATGTCGTTATAGTCGCTGAAGATTTTGACATCGCTTCGACTATATTCCAGCAAGAGGGCGCGCTTCGCCGCTAATTTTTCCTTCGCCTCGGCGGTCTCCGCCTTTTCTGCTTCTTCTGCGGCTTGCTGTGCTCGCGCTTTACTCTCTGAAATGACATTCTCCGCCCTGCGTTTGGCACTCTCTTCAACTGTATCACAGACGGCGAGTATCTGTGCCCTTTCGGGGAGCTCGAGATAGCCCCTGATGTGAGATGCGGATATCATCCCACACCCGATAATTCCGATTCCAATTCTTTTTGCCATTTTCAAGTTCCTCCTTATCATCGTGCGAGGAACCGATTTTTTCAGAAAAACTCGGTTCCTTTACGATTTTTTCAGTTATAGACCAAAGTGAGACCCAGACTTCCGAAGTTTCAACAGGCGAGTTGCACAGAGACGATTCGACACCTCGAAAAAGAGCTTCAGCAAAGGTCTTGTATCAAACTTCGGAAGTCTAAACGAAAAACTCGGTCTCTTATTGAATTCTAAGCCTACTTTCAACACCTCATCAATTCCGATTCGATTTGACGAGGCAGGATTCAAGATGCCAGATGCAAGCGGCCCAATGACTCCTGACTCCTGACTCTGATTCGATGGCGTTTCTCTTTAATCGTTCGAGGTTGTTCCACCAGAAGTTCTCGCCAATGCTTGCTGCAACTGCTCTTTAGGAATCCCAGCCAACAAGACTTGCAACTGTTCGGCAGGAAGTCGGCTTAATGTACGGAGCAACTTTTCCACAGGCAGGTTGAGAAGTAGCCTCTCGAAACGTTCAGGTGGCATTCTATCAATCAGTTTTAGGATGACTTCATCAGCCATTCTTTCTTTTCCCTCCTCTTCTAATTCGCTAAGAATGTCAAGGTATATTTGGGTTCTTTCGTCTTGAGCCACATCTTCTGTCAACTGTTCCTGGTATGCCTCAAACTTCTTCCCTTCAGCAAACGACAGCCAGGCGTAATGCTCTGGGCGGAGAGCAAGTTCGTTGATGACCAAAAGATGAACCGGAACCCCCATCACAAGCCAGTGGTAATGTCCGGGACTGTCGTTTATCAAATCGATCTGCAAGTCTGATCGCTCAAGATACTTCAGTACGTTAATTGGTTTTCTGACGGTCATAATGGTCAGTGTGACTTCGTTCAGCACCAGTTCTACATCAGCCTTTGTGTGTAACCACCAAAACAATTCGCCTAAATATTTGATAAGTTGTGCGAGGTCAAAGGCATCATTGACCGATTTAAACTCGAAGAGATTATGCGTTCTGAAGTGCGAAAAGAGCCCCGCAAGTTGAGCGAAGCGAAATCCCGCTTTGCGGGACCTCACCGTCCTGTAGGGACGGGACGACCCTAGCCCCGTGATTCATCATGGGGACCGTATGTGCGCCCCGCCCTCCGTCACCAAGATGTGGGTAAAGATAAGCCCACGAGGGGAGAGGGAGAAAGCCGCCATCCCGCACAGCGGGGCACCGGAAGGGGTAAGGGGGTAAAGGGGCTAAGGGGTAACATTCCCTGCGCAACGAAAACCGACGCCGTAGCGGGAACCGCACGTCGGATTGCTGCCGTAGTTGCGGGACACCACGCGCACAGCGTCTGGCCAGTAGTACCAACTACCGCCGCGAAGGACGCGAGGATTTTTAACATTTATGAAATTATTATTAACAAAAGAGATGAGCCCGCCTGCCACCGGGTTGTTCCTCGGGCTCTTCCCGTAAAAGCCTGAATCGTATTCGTCCATGCACCACTCCCAGACGTTCCCCGCCATATCATACAGTCCATAGCCGTTGGGCGGATAGCTGCCGACAGGCGTCGTCTTACCGACGTTGCTATTGTAGTTTGCCACGCTGGAATCGATCGAATCCCCCCACGGATATTTCACCCCGACGAGCCCCCCGCGGGCGGCTTTCTCCCACTCCGCTTCGGTGGGGAGTCGTTTACCCGCCCATTGACAGTAGGCAGCGGCGTCGTACCAGCTCAACCCCACCACCGGCTGGTCCGGGGCGTTGAAGTCGCTATTGTTCCAGGAGAAGGGTGCCGGCTGTCCTGTAGAGTCCATGAACTGCTTGTATTGGGCGTTGGTCACCTCATACTTATCAATGTAAAACGCCTCAAGGTAGACCGTATGCGTTGGCTTTTCGTCAGAACTGCCATCGATGCTGCCCATCTGAAATTCCCCTGCGGGGATTAAGACCATACTACTACCAGGGGGAGAGTTTTTCTGAGGGGGTGGTTCTTTCTGAGATGGTAGAACTTCTTTCTTTCCCAGTTGGGGCTTGACATAATCAATCGGCACGGCAAAGTTGAGGTTTTGTCCGCCTTCAATCATCAAGGTGTTGATGCCAATCACATCTCCCAGTTGGTTCAGGAGCGGTCCCCCAGAATTTCCCGGCGATATCGGTGCCGTATGCTGAATCACCTTTGGAAGCGCTGGCATCTTCACCTCCGAACCGTCGCGTATGCTGCTGACCATGCCATTCGTAAACGTCTGTTCCATTCCGAGCGGGCTTCCCAACGCAAACACCAGTTGGCCCACTTTGACCGATTTCAGCAAACCGAGACGAACGGCGGGAAGTTCTTTTCCCTTCACCTTCAGGACAGCGAAATCCTGTTCGGGCACTGATGCGAGTAGACCTTCAACGGGAAACATCGCTCCGTTCAGCAGCTTAACCAGCAATGAACTGGCACCCTTAATGACGTGGTAATTGGTGACAACCTCCCCTTCCGCGGAGGTGATAATCCCACTGCCAAGCCCCTTTGGATTGCCGGAAGGATCGAAGGCAAGAATCGTCACCACTGCATTCCTGTTCTGGTCATATATCGCCTCTCCATAATCTAATTTGTTGGTTTTAATCTCACGTTGGCCGGGTGTATCTGAAACACCCGCCAATACACACAATAACAGCGTCGTCAGTATTCCAGCGTATCGCACAAACGTATTTTTAGACATATCAGACCTCCATTAACTCGCAGGGGCTTCCCCTGACTTTTTCAGTTCCAATGCGGACGGCAACACCATTAAAACCTTGCCAATTTCCTTGAGTTCTACCTTTCTCCTGCTGATTTCTTCTTCAATCCCTTCTAAGAACTGCATTGTTCGTCTATCATAATATCGCTCGCCACAATGCTTGCAGACAGGAACTTTTATCGGGACATAGACAATATTATAACCAACCGTGACCTCCTCTTTTACCTCCATAACGTTAATTTCATCCCCATGGCAAATGACACACTTCATAACTTTCTTCTCCTTATTATAGAGTCGTTCGGAATTAAGTGAGGCTTGGTCATAATTATCCGGCGGTTGGGGTGTAGCCCAAGATTCTATCTTAGCTCCTTGCGCCAGGGCCAAGATAGAATCTTAGGTTACGACTGCCTCCCCCGAGAATTATGACCAGCCCTCAATTAAGTGAGGAGGGAGCGTTTACCTCATCCTTGCGAAGGTTTGAAACCTTCGCAAGGTTAAAAAGGGACCAGTCTATTATACGAAGCGCTTTCGTTGATGTCAAGCGTTTTTCCCTATGTGGAAAACGTCAGCGATTCATCACCGACCTTGCGAATCCACTCCCGCGTCCACTCGACGGTTTCAAGCTCCAGGTCGCAGATACAACTGGCGAGAAAGATCATTCCGTCGATACGCCCGTCACGGAGCCATCTCAGCCCTAGCTCACACTGATGTTCCATCCGGTCAATCGGCATCGGTTTGTGGTTGCCGTAGTCGTACATATAACAGCCGAGGATTTTGCGACTGGTGGGCGCGAGTTGCTCGACGCGCTCAAAATTGCGCTCAAGGGACACAAGCCGTTCAGAGGTCCATGTCCAGAAGGTGACGACATCGCACACCACCAGATGCCCGCCCACAGGGTGCTCCAGTTGATGGTCATAGAGGACAACCCACAGGTCTAACTTTCTCCCGGATACGGTCAATTGCCCTTGAACTGCCTGCAATTCCGCGATCGTATGAACACCCACCCGACCACTCGCCGGGTCATACCCGAAGAAGTCATCCATCATCACGCCGGAAAAATTGGGGAAACGCGCCGCCAGTTTGCAGGCGGAGGCCACTTCATCGCTTGCAGTCGCGCCGCCTGCGCCGACGATCGACCAGACCACCTGTTTCAGCGGACGAAGCGCGAGTGCGTACTGTTCAAACGGGGGTTGGGGGCGGTCATTATACCGCACCAAAATGAGATTGGGAACACCAAGGTAGAAAGCCGCTTCCGCTGGTGTCATTCGTGAAGTGGCTTGCAACCCGTACTGGTTGTCGTGACTCCCAGCATCATGTCCCCAGATCCAAAATTTATCTCTGACAACATCAGATTTCATGAATTGTCTCCTTATGGCTTGCCGAAATTAGAAGTTTTAACAATCTGGTTCTGTTTGGATATACTTTTAGCATCAAAAAAGGCATGTTTCAGATTTCGTCAAACATGTGTTGACAGTTTGGAGGCAAGATGCTGAATCCTGAATCCTGAATCTTGAATCTGGTATCCATGAAGTGTCAACATATTTTTGAAACATGCCTCAAAAAATAGCATGGCAGCATTGATTGAGATTTTAAGTCCTATTTTAATTCCCCAACTTCTGTCCAATTGCCTTTTCCAGTCGTGCAAGTCCAACGATGTAGCCATGTTGCGCTTGAAGACGATTGACCTCCGCCTGCGCTAACGCCAATTGAGCGTCGGTCAACTCAACACTGGTAATCATTCCATTGGTATAGCGTAAGTTCGCAAGCCGTACACTTTCTTGCGCTTGCTCGACGGTTTCCTTCTGAGTCGCGATCAACGCCTTAGACTGAAGCAAATTAAGGTAGGCAATTCTCACCTCAAGTTCGACAGCATCAGTGGTTTGGTGCTTTGCAAGTTGTATCTGCCGCAAGCCAGATTCTGCGCCTTGAACGGCGGCTCGCGCGGCAAATCCATCGAAGAGCGGGATGTTGATTTGAAATCCAACGTTCCAGATGCGGTTCATTTCAGCCAGCCTTTCGTTGTCATCGACCTGGTAATTGGAAAAAAACGACAGGTCGGGTCGATTTCGCGTTTTCGCGACAGCCACCCGTTTCCCTGCCGCTTGTTCATTGAAGTCAAGCTGATAGATCTCTGAGCGTTTTTCGATTGCGGTCTGAATGAGCCGTCCAAGGTCAAGTTCCACTTGCGGAAGGTCGAAACTTCCGTTCACCCGGATTGTTTCGTGAAGTTCCATGTTGAGCACGTTTTTAAGCATATCTTCCGCGATACTGACCTGATTTTGCGCCCGTATCAGTTGCGATTTCGTGTTTGCGAACTGCACTTCCGCACGAAGGACATCAAAATGGGTTGCCGCCCCGGCCCCGGACAGCACTTTGGCGGTCTGCAACTGTTTATCGACCAGATCGACCGTCTGTTGGGCGACCTTAACAAATTCAACGGCAAGCAACACATCGTAGAAGGCTTCAGTCACCTCAAGTGTGAGCCGGTGTGAATACGCCTCCAGTTCGTTTCGCGCTGCCTCCAGTTCCAGTTTCGCGCTCCGATAGGCGTTGGCGTAACGCCCCCAGGCGAAGATGGGCTGCCTGAGACTGAGCGTCGCCGTGAAATTACGGTGTGCGCCGAACTCAAGTTCTGTCGTTGAGGAATCTGCCCCATCCCCTCCAGCTTGCGGCGGTAGCGGGAAGCCATCACCGCTGAACTTCAGAACCGACTGGGGAAGGTCTTTGAAGTATGTGTAATTTCCGTTGATGGAGAGATTCGCCAGCATGTTCGCACGGGCGGCACGCACCTGGGCTTCAGCAGACCTTACCTTCTCTTGCTGTGATTGGATCGAGAGGTTGTTCTTTTGTGCAATTTCAATACTCCCTTCAAGCGCCAGGAGTGTTTCCGCTTCGGCAAATGAAGCGATGAATAAGAGTAAGCCGATAAAAAATCGGCATTGTAATTGTGTCTAATCCATTGTGTCTTTCCTTTCCGGATGATTCCAGTTTTCTGAAAGCAACTTTCGTGCCCCTGTCGAGAAATTTGCCCCTTTCATGACCTAGGGCGTGTTAACGAACTCGGGGAAATGCACTTGTAGCCCAAGTTTCTAACTTGGTATTGAGCGCGTAACCAAGATAGAATCTTGGGCTACCACTGGATCGACGATTAGTTCGTCAACACGCCCTAGCGCAACTGGTTAATAGCCCCGTGATTCAGCGCGGGGAATTGAGATTCGGGTCAGAATTCGCACAAAGCGAGCGGGGGAAATCCGCCCCCTGCGCTCGTATCAATCGCCTAGCGACAGTTTGCGTTCATAGATTGCTCGCACCACTTCCTCAATCTCAGGTTCCTGAACCGACATGTCTACAATCTTGAAGCGTTCCAGCATTTCTCCGATGAGTTCAGCAGTGCTGATTTCATCCAGCGAGAATCGATAGTGAACGCGCGCCTTCTCCCGGTGGGCGATGACCGCGTGGCGCAATTCTACATCCGCGTATTCCTCGGCATAATCCACGATCAGCAGCCGGTCACTGGAAAGCAGATTTCGGATGGCAACAAGTTTTCCATCGTACAGGATGCGTGCGCTGTCAATCAGAATGACCCGCTCACACAACTTCTCCACATCGTCGAGGTCGTGCGTTGTCAAAATGATCGTTACCAGTCGCTCTGCGTTGATCTGTCGGATAAACTGCCGGATGCGCTCCTTGGCGACCACATCAAGACCGATGGTAGGTTCGTCGAGAAACAGTACGTCGGGATTATGCAGCAACGCCGCGGCGAGGTCGGCACGCATGCGCTGCCCCAGGCTGAGTTGACGCACGGGCGTCTGGAAAAACTGGCGCAGTTCAAGGATATGATCGAAGCGCTCAAGGTTTTCCTCGTATTGTTTCATGGGAATCTGATAGATGTGCCGCAACAGGTCAAACGATTCCTGTACCGGCAAGTCAAACCACAGGTGCGTTCGCTGACCGAACACGACGCCGATCCGTTTGGCATTCTCTTTCCGTTCACGATGAGGCACATAGCCGTTGACGGTGAGATGCCCGGATGTCGGAACCAGGATGCCCGTGAGCATCTTAATCGTGGTAGACTTCCCCGCGCCATTCGGGCCGATATAGCCAACGATCTCCCCACGCCGCATCGTGAAAGAGATTCCATCCACAGCCCGCACGATCTTGTGTTGTCGTGAGAACAGGTTGACAAAAGCCCCAACGAATCCCTTGCGATGGTGGTAGACCTTGAACTCCTTACACAGGTCTTTGACTTCTATTACCGTTTCCATAAGTATTGCTGGCCTCACTTCGAGAATAACTACGAATAAGCTGGCAGCTTGTTCTACATGAACAAGCGAGCCGCATGTTCTACTTCATGCCAATTGATCATAAGGAGATAACCCCCTTTGGACACGGTTAGAAGCAGAGGAAAAACGCCAATCTTCAGGACGTTCTACTAATCCAGCTTTCACCGGATTATTCTCAATGTAGTAAATAATTCGCTCGAATTCGGTGTTATCACGTACCCAATGATCAAATGGCTCCTCCTGCCAAAACTTTCCTGTTCGCCCCAAAACCTTGTTGGCTTTATGGGCTGTATAACTGCGTAAGCTATGGAGTATAGCTGACAGCGGTCCCTTCTCATACTGGGCTCTGTCGCTCTCCGCTTCTTTAAACCGCTTTTCCCAAACTTCATCGGGTTTCAATAGCACATGGACATGGTTCGGCATAATAACATACGCCCATAAAGCATATTTTGTTCCGGCGTGATGATAAAGATTTTCTCGAACGAGCCCCGCGATACGCGGGTCAGCTAACCATTGGACCTTGCGATCTTTATCCAACTGTTCATCCCAGAGGGCGAACAATCGCTTTTCAATGCGCGTTTGCCATTCCTGCTCCGAATATTTGGGGTCCCGTGGTAAAGTGCGGAGCCAGTCACGTTTCTTCTCCAATTCGTTGAGAAAGTTTCTCGGTAGTGTTCCAGCTAACCGGTAGGTCAGAAAAAATGGGACACCGAATGGCTGCCAATGGGGTAAATTCCGTCTAAAAAAGGGATCAGAAATGAACATTTGTTTCCCCCCAAGCTGTTTAGCTAACAGTAGAACATACGGCTCGCTTGTTGAAGGAATGACAAACGGGTGAGCCA
>CAZOAL010000001.1:189286-304808 GCA_964577695.1 uncultured bacterium
CAAACGGGTGAGCCACCCGTTTTACTTTCTTGCGGTTTGGCTAACAGTAGAACATGCGGCTCGATTGTTGAAGGAATGACAAACGGGTGAGCCACCCGTTTTACTTTCTTGCGGTTTGGCTAACAGTAGAACATGCGGCTCGATTGTTGAAGGAATGACAAACGGGTGAGCCACCCGTTTTACTTTCTTGCGGTTTGGCTAACAGTAGAACATGCGGCTCGCTTGTTGAAGGAATGACAAACGGGTGAGCCACCCGTTTTACTTCGTTTCCCCCATCAGTGTCCCGTGCTTTGATAGTGCTTTACACCAAACCTCCAAAAAGCGGCTGTCAGCAGCAGGAAAAGGGGCCCGATGGCTGGCGCAATATGTGACAATATCCCCGGCGCTCCATTCGGGTCAGCCTTTCCGAGAAGTGTCAGGGCGGGGAAATAGTTGACAAACGCAAGCGGGATGACGAACGTGAAAAGGTTGCGAAACCAATAACGGTAGATGGACATCGGAAACGCCCCGGCCTCCGTGCCGCCATAGGTGAAAATATTGATAATTTCGATGGATTGCACCGTCCAGAAGCAAATCGTCGCGCCGATCACCAGGAGTCCCATAAAGAAGCAAGCCCCCCCCACGATTGCTGCAAGCAGAAAGCACACCTTGCCGAGTGTCCAGGACACACCGAGATGGGCACTCGCGACGAAAAACACAAGCAGCGCCTGACTCATGCGCCCCAGCCGACGCAATTGGAATTGATAGGCAAGCACCTGATAGAACGTTCCCAGTGGGCGGATGAGCATGTTATCAAACTCGCCCCGAACCACCATGCGTTCAAACATATCGAAGCCTTGACCGATCATCTCTGAGAGCGCAAACGACGTCCCGATCATCCCGTAGAGAAACGCCACCTCCCAGAGGCTCCAATGCGGCAGGGCATGAAAACGTGCAAAGATTAAGACAATGCTCAGAAAGTCAAGAAAGGTGATGCAAAAGTGGGAGAAGATGTCCATCAAGAACGAGACGCGATACTCCATCTGCGACTTGATGCGCATCGTGACAAAATGGAGGTAGAGTGAGAGCATGTACATTTTTAACCGGTTCGCAGACTTCCGAAGTCTCCAAGACTTCGGAAGTCTGAATGTCAACTTTTTGATATTGAAAATTAGCTGGGTTTAGGTATTAGCCTCCCTGTATGACAAGCCGCGAAAACCCACGGTGGAGAATCAGCCGCCCCAATCTGATAAAGACCAGTACCCAGAAAAGCTGTTTGCCGAAGGCGACCCAAACTGCTGACCCCGTGAGTTTTCCTAGATAGATGCTAAATGGCAGGTGCACCAATCCCTCGAAGGGCATCCACCCTGCAACCTGTTGCAACCATTCGGGCCACAGCGCAATGGGGACCAGAAACCCTGAGAAGAACAGTACAATTGCAGCGGTGAAACCTTGAATGCCTGTCGCATCAAGCGTCCAGAAGACAGTCGCAAAAACCGCAATGTTCATCGCGGCAGTCATAGCGATTGCGAGTCCCATTGAGACGACAAATGAGGCAATGATGGTAGGCTCTAACGGAATCCACATATTGAAGAGGATTTTGGAAAGCGCAAAAGTCGGAACTGCGCGCATCATCACATAATAGATTGCTTTGCCGACTTCATCGGCGAGCCAATAACCGTGGAAGTCTACCGGCTTCACCAGTTGCAGGGCAACGCTGCCGTCCTTGATTGTCTCGGTAATCTCAGGTCTGCTCCAGAGTGGCATCACCATCAGAAACGCCTGAGTGAGGCAGACGTAAGTCACGACCTCGTTCAGATTCAGCGGCTGCGGCTCGGTTTGCGCCTCGTAAAATGCTGTGAACACAAAGATGCGCACCGCCGCGAAAAAGAAATTCGTGAACAGTCCTGCAAGATTGGCAACGCGGTACTGCATCTTCTTCTGGAACGCTTTTCTGGCAAACTCAAGATAGGTGCGAAACGTGAAACGTGAAACGTGAAACGTGAAGCGTGAAACGTGAAGCGTATTGCGTATTGCGTGAAATGCCCTTCCCAGCCTTCCCTCCTTCCCTCCTTCCATTCTTCCCTTCCTTCCTATCTCGTTATAGGCGCACTTCGTCCTTTTTCTGGGACGATTCGTAGATACCATCAAGCATCTGCATCAGGGTAACGCCCTGGCGGGCAGAAGAAATCGGTTCCACTCCATCCAGTAGACAATCCACAAAGTGTTTGGTTTCTTCATCAAAACTGTTAATCGAAGGCACCTCCGGCGTTTTGTTAATCTCTTTGCCATTTTCCTCTGTGTAAATGGTGAGCGGGTTCAGTTGGGCACCCGCTTTCGTCCCCGCGACCTGTACATAGCCGTCGCCGGGCAGGTGGAACACTCACGGAACGGAGTTGAGTGCCCAGGTTGCCTCCAACACAATCGTTGCCCCGTTCTCAAATCGGATGTGCGCAAAGGTCGCATCGTCAACATCGTACTTTACATTTTCGGGAACCAGGTGCCCGAATTTGGAGTAAGCCGCTCCCAGAATCGCCACTGGCTTGGGTGAGCCCATCAGCCACCAGACGCAATCAAGGGCGTGAACGCCGATGTCAATTAACGCCCCACCGCCGGAGCGCTTTTTATCAACAAACCAACCCTCACGTCCAAGCGGGATGCCCCGCCGCCGGACATAGCCCGCTTTTCCAAAATAGACATCCCCAAGTTCTCCGTTATCGATCATCTGCTTGAGGAGTTTGGCATTCCCGCCAAACCGCTGAACGAGTGCGTACATCAAGACACGCTCATTTTTCTCAGCGGCATCAGCCATGGCTTGGGCTTCACCCCGCTTGCGGGGCGGTTTTTCACAGAGGACGTGTTTGCCCCGATCGAAGATCGGGGGCGTCGATGGAAATCGGGGCGTGTAAGAAGTTCGGCAAGCACACGCTGACGGCATCAATGTCACCGCTCTCCAGCATTTTGTGATGATTCGTAAAAATCTGCGGCACACTATATTCCTGGGCCACTTTCTGGCACTGTTTCTCATCAATGTCGCAAACGGCGACCACCTCTGATCGTTCACTGGTGATGTACCCTTTCAGGTGCTGTATTCCGGGCCAACCGAGCCCGATGATGGCTGTGCGTATTTTTGTCGTTTGATTTGGCAAAGTTTTCTATCCTTTCGTTAAATGAGTGTGGAGATTAGCGCAAGGGCAAAAGCACTATATTCAGATTTAGGTGAGCAAGCCTCTTGAAGTAGAACCTTAGCATCCGCGTTACCATCTTGGGCAGCTTGTAAGACTAAAAATAGTGTTTTAACGTATTTGCTACGATGTTTAATCAATTCCTTGCGCCCATTTTGCCCATTGAAATCAAAAATATTGACAACCTCTCTGCCTCTGTCATCGCGGCCGTATATGCTGGCCCTGTAGGTTTTAGGGTTCCAATCAAATCTAAGATGTACAGTTGCATCCGTCACCCTGTCGGTCGGATCAATCAGTAAAGGATTGCCATTTCCATCAAGCGGGAATTTAGTTCCCTTGTGGCGAGGGTTGTTGCATATCTGGCATGAAAAGAGAAGGTTATTCCAATCGAAAGTTTTGTGGATGTAGGTTCCCTTCGGATAAAAGTGTTCTATATCTCCATAAGCAACATGTACAATTTTGCTTTCACAGTAGGCACATTTGCCATGAAACATTTCAACAAGGCTGTTTTTGATTTCTGGATGTTGATACCTATTTCGGGCGTTCTCTACTTTGCTTTGAGCCCGTTTGATGTCCTGCTTTGTTGCTTGTTGCAGTTCATTTATGGCCGTCCGCAGGTTATTCAACCAACGAGCCTCATTCTTTTGCAGGATGCTCGGCTTGGGGCTTCTGGGAACAGAAATCATGGCAGGTTTTTCTCCAAAAAACGATTCATCCGATCTTCCAAACTGCCGGGTTCAGGTAGTTGGCTTAAAGGTTGAGCTTTCTGCATGAACAACTCGAGTTGTACATAAGCTTCTTTTTCTTGAGGATTTAATTTGGGATGACGCCCTCGTAGCTGATGATAACGTTTGACTTTTTCGTCGGTGTCGGGCGAATGCGTCGAGACGAGATCAAATGCCGGACTTCTTAAAACCGTGTCTACGTCATAAGCCGAAATATCTGGGATGGGTTCACACTCAACTTTTTTATCCGCCACACGAAGGCGCAACGTCAAAGCATCTTCTCCCGCTCCAATGGCAACAAATGGACTGTGAGTAGCGACAATAAATTGCAATTTCGGAAAATCCTCTTGTAGCCACGTTGCAATCTCCCGTTGCCATACAGGGTGCACGTGGATGTCAAGTTCATCGATCAGTACAACGCCTGAAGCCTCCTGCGTTACATCCTCTAAATTGGGAAACGCTTGCAGTAAACGCCAGATGAGATCCCCCGCCAAAGCGATAATGCTGCGATAGCCATCCGAAAGTGCAATTGTTGGAACTATCTGTTCGTTGACCTCAAATTGGATAATTCCCTCCTTAGTGACCCCTGCGATCTTCACGTTTCTGGGTAGAAGTCTGGTGATCGCCTTTTCACCGACCAACCTCATTTTTTGTGCTTCAAGGTCATTGGAATCCTTGGCTAGACGAAAATCCAGATAAACCATCCAACGCTCGAATGAACTCAAGGCTTGGTCTTCATCGAATTGGGTGGCAAAGTTGCTGGCACGGGTGGGGGAGGGAAGGCTCGGAATTAAAACTTGGCTTATGCGCGTTAGTCTGCGGAATGGCCCATAGCCAGTAGCGAACCACCCTTCATTACCGGAAGCAAACGCATTTGCCCGTAGCCAGCTAATAATGTTTGAATTTTCCTCAATGAGGGCCGGTTCTGTGTATGTCTCGCTTTTTTTACTTTTTTGAGACTTGATTGGGACCTCGACAGGTTTATCTCCGGTAACATAGTAAGAATAAGAGAAACGTTGTCGTATTTTCGTTGCTCCATATTGCCCAGGATCGCTATCATCTTGATGAATCACAGCGGTGAGTTTTCCGGGCTTTGATGTGTCACGGATCCAACCTGTTGGACGGGGTAATAGTGCTTTAGCGGCTTCGGGCCCTGCCAGGAGGAGTCCAATAGCCTGGAGTATGGTACTTTTACCCACCCCGTTTTCACCCAAAAGCGTAATCCAACGATAGGGTTTAGCTTCGGCCCTCATTTGGTGATTGTGGGTAAAAATGAGCTCTACGTTTTCAAAACATTTGATGTTTTCAAGTTTAACGCTTTCAATCCACATGGTTTTTCTCCACCTGAATAACCTTCACTTTTATAAGCGCGAAAAATGCGAAGGCACAGGTTCTCAGAATTTTCGGGAAAATCTCAAATGTGTCTACCTGACCCAATTTCCGCATGAACTTGTGCTCCATCAACGGCCCATTCCCTCATTTTCTTTTGAACCTATTGGCTGATTCCCAATCCGCCGCAACGGGAAGAATAGAGCCACTGACGCAATGAGCAGGATGCCCGCGCAGAACCAGTAGGGAATCTGGAAGGTTTCAGGAGTGTAGAGTTTACCCGCGAAGGGTGGTCCCAGCACCCGCCCAAGACTCAGGAAAGCGTCCATAATGCCAAGCGCGGTGCCTTGTCCGATCTGGGTTTGCTTGGAAATCAATGAAGTGTTCGTCGGACGGATGATCTGATTCCCGATGCCGGCGATCGACAGATAAACGGTCAGCGTTACAAACGCTTTCACGCCGATCTGACCCGGGCTCAGAGGCAGCAGGGCTATCCCCATCGCGTTGATTAACAACCCCAAGATTATCAGCTTAAACTCCCCGAGTGTACGAATCAACCTTCCCAAAAGGCCGCCTTGCAACAGTGCCACAAGGACACCCATAATCATGAACATCCAGCCCATTTCTCTCGCACCGTACTGCAATCGATCTTTGATGAAAAGTGGGAAAGTCGTCTCCACTCCAGAGAAAACGAAGGTCGAGAAGAATGCGACGAGGAACAGCGGCGTTAAGGGGTGATTCAGCGTCCCCCAAGGCGAAATCCGCACTTCACGCGCTTTGTGTCGATCGGCGAGCTTGAGGGATTCCGGCAAAAAGATTAACGCAAATAGGAAGGTGATCAGGGACAATCCACCCGCCACAAAGAAGGGCGCGTTATGACCAAATCGGCTCATGATGGCACCGATGCCAGGACCGAGGATGAACCCAAGTCCCATTGCGGCTCCCATCAAGCCCATTCCGTGTCCTCGCTCCTCTTCTGTTGTGACATCGGCTACATAAGCCATCACCGTTGGCAAGACGGCTGCCGATAGCACGCCCGACAATCCTCGCGCAATGAACAACCAGAATAATGTTTTTGCCGCGCCAAACAGGGCAAGGGCACCTGCATTGCCAATTAAGCCGATCAAAATAGCTGGCTTCCGTCCGCGTCGATCCGACATGCGACCCCACATCGGCGCAAAGATGAGCTGCATCGCCGAGTAGATCGCCATCAATCCCCCAATCTGCGTGGGGCTCGCCCCCAAATCGTTCGCGTAATATGCCAGGTTCGGGATGATGATTCCAAAACCAAGCATTACGAAAAACATCGTCAAGAACAGGATAGTTAGGGTACTTTTCTTCATTCGTTCATATCGCCATTGTGAATGGACGACCACCTATCTTTCGTATTGATTCTGTATGTATGGTTCAGTGGGAATTCCATGATTATAGATGGTTGATACCAACCCTGTCAAGTTAGAAATTGTTAAAGCGCACAGCAATCAAGCAAATAAGCAATCAAACAAATGAATTGACGAGAGTTCAAACATGTTTGCAACATCTGACTCATACAGAATTAATGTGGAAATTCGCACGGAGGAATGTTATAATCAACCTGGCATGTAGTGGCATCTCTGGGCGGGTGTGAGATGGCTCATTGGTAAATGGAAATTTATGAGGAGGAGCGAAAAAAGATGAGTCAAACGGTTGTTCTGGATATGTTCAAAAAAACGTTACCCCTTCGGCGGTTCACGGTTTCCGAATATCATCGGATGGGCGAAGCCGGCATCCTCTCTGAAGATGACCGGGTGGAGTTAATGGATGGAGTCATCATACAACAGATGCCACAAAAAAGCAAACATAGTGCGGTTATCAGAAAGTTATCAGCACCGTTTTATCCTCTTGTCCTTGAAGGCAAGGCGCTATTGAGCGTCCAGCTCCCCCTTATTCTCACCGACGACACGGAACCAGAACCAGACCTGCTAGTGGTCAAGCCGCGTGAAGATGCCTATGGAGAAGCGCATCCCGCTTCGGAGGATGTCCTGCTGCTAATCGAGGTCTCGGATACGACGTTAGAATATGACACGGATGTTAAGCTTCCGCGTTACGCGGCTTCCGGTATCCCGGATGTCTGGATTGTCAACCTGGTCGATAATCACATTGAAGTTTATCGTGACCCCATCACACTTCCCGATGGAACATCGATTTACCGAGTCCGAACGAACGTTGTGAAAGGGGAGACGCTGACCCCGCACGCGTTTCCGTCCCTGAAAATTGCTGTTGATGAGGTTTTGGTCTGAAGTTCATATAGTTTCCCCTGGGGTCGTTTCTGTGATGAGGAAAAAAGATGAGTCAATCATTTCTGGATGTATTCAAAAAAACGTTACCCCTTCGGCGGTTCACCGTTTCCGAATACCATCGGATGATCGAAGCCGGTGTCCTTTATGAGGGGGAACGGGGCGAGTTAATGGATGGAGTCATCATACAACAGATGCCACAAAAAAGCACACATAGCGCGGTGATTAACCAAATGGTAGAGCCGTTTTACCCACTTGCCCTTGAAGGGAAAGTCAAGGTGCGCGTCCAAACCCCTATCATTCTTACGGATGACACGGAACCGGAACCCGACTTAGCACTGGTCAAAAGGCGTGAGGATAACTACTTCACAGCTCACCCATCCCCGGACGACACCCTGCTTTTGATCGAAGTCTCGGATACGACGTTAGCGTATGACACGGAGATCAAACTCCCCCGTTACGCGGCTGTCGGTATCCCGGAGGTGTGGATTGCCAACCTGGTCGATAACCGCATCGAAGTTTACCGTGACCCCATCAAACTTCCCGATGGAACATCAATTTACCGAGTCCGAACGAACTTTGTGAAAGGGGAGACGCTCGCGCCTCAAGCGTTCCCGTCCCTAAAAATCGCCGTGGCTGAAGTGTTGGTCTGAACGGAAAGGTGAAGGTGATTGTCGTTTGGGCAGTTCCTGGTATGAGGAGGGAAATCAAATGAATCAAACCCATGTTCTGGATGTGTTGAAAAAGGCGTTCCCCTTGAGACGGTTCACCGTTTCTGATTACCATCGGATGATCGAAGTTAGTATCCTCACGGAAGATGAACGGGTTGAGTTAATGGATGGAGTCATCCTAAAAATGAATCCCAAAAGAACCAGACATAGTGTTGTGACCAGTCAAATCGCAAAGCCGTTTTACCCACTTGTACTGAATGGAAAGGCAGTGGTGCGCGTTCAAGACCCGATTATGCTCAACGATGACACCGAGCCGGAACCGGACGTGGTAGTGGTCAAACCGCGCGAGGATTCCTATCTCAGCGCGCACCCCTCTCCAAGCGATGTATTCCTGGTAATCGAAGTCTCTGATACGACGTTAGTATTTGACAAGGAGATTAAACTCCCGCGTTATGCCGCTTCAGGCATCCCGGAGGTGTGGATATTCAACCTGGTTGATGACCGAATTGAAGTTTACCGCGACCCGCTCAAGCTCCCCGATGGGACAACAGTTTACCGAACCCGAACCGACCTGGGGAAGGGGGAGACGCTCATTCCTCACGCGCTCCCGTCCCTGAAAATTCCAGTTGACGATGTGTTGATATAATGATAGTATTGAAAAGGCTTCACCCCAATTAACAAAACAGGAGAAACAATTATGTCAGAAATACGCATTGCCGTTGTTGGCGTAGGGTGCTGTGCTTCCTCTTTGATTCAAGGTATTCATTATTATCGAGATGCAAAGGAAGATGAATTTGTCCCTGGCCTCATGCACGTTAAGATAGGGCCTTATCATGTCAGTGATGTCAAGGTCGTTGCGGCTTTTGACGTCGATAGCAACAAAGTCGGGCTTGATGTTGCTGATGCCATCTTTGCTGAAATTAACAACACAATTAAATTTTCGGATGTGCCGAAGACCGGCGTGACGGTCCATCGCGGGCCAACGCTGGATGGGTACGCCAAATACTACCGTGAGACGGTAACAGAATCTGACGCCGAGGTGGTTGACGTTGCGGCTGTTTTGCGTGAAAGCCAGGCCGATATTCTCGTCAACTATCTGCCTGTTGGCAGCGAAGAAGCAACGAAGTGGTATGTTGCACGGGCGTTGGACGCCGGTTGTGCCGTTGTGAATTGCATGCCCGTTTTCATCGCCAAAAATGAGCAGTGGCGGGCGAAGTTTGAAGCCGCGGGTTTGCCCCTTGTCGGGGATGATATTAAGGCGCAATTCGGTGCGACCATTATCCACCGCGCCCTGACAAAGTTGATGAGCGATCGCGGTCTGAAACTGGAACGGACGTCGCAGTTGAACGTCGGCGGAAACATGGATTTCAAAAACATGCTCGAAAAGGAGCGTTTGGTCTCCAAACGGATTTCCAAGACAGACGCCGTCGTTTCTCAATTGAACCACGATATATCGCCTAAAAACGTGTATATTGGACCGAGCGACTACATCCCCTGGCTCGAAGATCGGAAGTGGTGCTATCTCTACCTTGAGGGCACGGAATTTGGCGATATACCGGTCAGAGTTGAACTCAAATTGGAGGTGTGGGATTCACCCAACTCTGCGGGCGTCGCGATTGACGCTATCCGTTGCTGCAAGCTCGCTCGAGATCGGGGAATCAGCGGTGCACTCTACGGTCCCAGCGCCTACTTCATGAAGTCTCCTCCGACTCAGTATTCTGATGCCGAAGCGAAAGAGATGGTAGAGACATTCATTGCAGGTAGGTAGGTAGCGTTATCATAAAAATCCAATCCATGGGAAAGCAGAGCTGCCCTTTGCTTTCCCATTTTCATTTGGAATATCGAAATACCACTTCGGGATGATTCACAATGAGTTAACACGTTTCATTGATAACATAAAACGTAAAACGTAAAGGTTGGCTTGCGATTACGTTTTACGTTTTACGCATTACGGCATAGTGTCAACTGAACTTCGTGCAAAAATGAACCCTCCCAAAGTATAACCCTCATAAGGAGTCAAATATGTCCCATTTCCGTGCGATTCACACAATTGAATTGAAACCCAATATAGAACATGAATGGTTTGAAGATTTCATGGTACGTGAATTTCTGCCCACTGTCCGTTCTCTGCCCGGCTGCCTACAAGTTGAATTTCTCAAAGGGTACAAAGGGAATCTCGTTGGTGTTGCCCAATCAGCATACGATTATGCCTGGATGACACTCTGGGAGAGTGCGGAAGCCAATAACGCTGTCTGGTCGAAAGATGGCGCTCATCACAACCCGGAAGAGATCGTGGAGGTCAACGCCAAGTTGCTCCATTACGCCGTGAACTTTTCTTTGGTTGGTGGATTTACAGTTGAGACAAAGGGTTAGAGTGTGTAACCTTCGGAAGGTTAACACGAACCTTCCGAAGGTTTCGTTGTCTCACACACGCTCTGAGAAAGGATTGAGGTGCCGAAGATGAGCCACACATTTTCCCCGGGTCGTCGTTTCCGCGAGGCGCTATCTGTGGAGACCCCCTTACAAGTCGTCGGTGTCATTAACGCCTACGCCGCCCTGCTGGCGGAGCGCGTGGGGTTTCGGGCGCTCTATCTTTCCGGCGCAGGCGTCGCAAACGCTTCTTACGGACTCCCCGACCTCGGCATGACGACGTTGAACGATGTGCTAGAAGATGTGCGCCGCATTACCGGTGCAACGGAGCGCCCACTTCTAGTCGATGCGGACACCGGATGGGGGAACGCTTTTATGATTGCGCGAACCGTCCGACAGATGATTAAAGCCGGCGCTGCCGGCGCGCATATCGAAGACCAGGTTCAGGCGAAGCGTTGCGGTCATCGCCCCAACAAGGGGCTCATCACCCCAGAGGAAATGGTGGAGCGCATGAAAGCCGCCGTCGATGCGAAAACGGACCCGGACTTCGTGCTCATGGCGCGGACCGACGCCCTCTCGGTCGAAGGGTTAAATGCCGCCATCGAACGCGCGTGCCGCTATAAAGAGGCTGGTGCCGACATGATTTTCCCCGAAGCCTTGACGGAACTTCACCAGTATCGAAAGTTTGCCGATGCGGTTGGTGTCCCCATTCTAGCGAATATGACGGAGTTTGGCAGGACGCCGCTATACACTACGGAAGAACTCAAGGGGGCCGGGGTGAGCCTTGTCCTGTATCCGCTATCTGCATTCCGCGCTATGAGCGCGGCAGCGCTGAATGTGTATCAAACGTTGCGCCGCGAGGGGACGCAAAAGAACGTGGTCGATAGGATGCAAACGCGGGCGGAATTGTATGCGCTCTTAAATTACTATGATTATGAACAGAAACTCGATCACCTCTTGATGGAACAATCGAAAAATTAGGCGTACCCCGTATGCGCTGAACCATCCCCGAATCATACAGCCGAAAGGAGACCCAATCGTGTCTAGCGAAACCGTGTTAAACACCGAGACATACCAATCCCAACGCGCAGTCACTCCCCGTAACAACCCAAGGGGGCAAAATCACTGGCTTCCATCCGCTTTAGAAACCCTGTCCCAGATGACAGCCCTTCCCACGAATTGGAATGGATATGGTAGTCCGCCCCCTGGTGCGAAAGCAGCGGAACATGCAATCCGGTTCTTAAAATCTGTCGATGGTGACAACCTGCCAGAACCCAACATTGTGCCAGTTTCTGGGGGCGGCATACAACTGGAATGGTATCATTGTGGGCGTGAGTTAGAATTGGAAATCGTATCCGGGGAAGACGATCTAATTTTTTTGAAGGTCTACGAAGATGACAGGATGGAAGAAGGTTCTTACCCACTGGCTTATCTGGGTAAAATCAAAGGATTAATCAAGTGGCTGCTTAACGGATAATCAAAATGAATCATTTGCAAAGGCAGTGGAGCGACGACAAGACTATTCCCGATACTGAAGGTCTTTTGCATTGAAAATTAGTCATTGGCAATTGATTATTTTACTTCCGACAATTCACGATGCTCCCCGAAGGGTGCCGCCGGGAACCAGACGATCTATTGCTTTTGAGTCTGGTGGACAACGGGGACGTCTCCTTGGGGTTCGACTCCGAAATCGCATGACCAGAAGAAATATCTGGCTCTTTCGACTCGATTGGCACCCCCATCCCTGGTTCCCAGGGCATCGTGTGACCCTGCATTTCCATATTCCGCCGGATATGAACCTTCATCATTTCATTTGGCCACATATCGTTTTCAATATCCCTTAAAGGGAGGTTTGATAAAGATGTCAAAGGTTGCAACATTTGAATTTAACACCGACCAACCTTCGGAAGCAATTATGAAACACCTCATCTCTCTCGGTTTTGACGCCCGGGTTGTTCAAATCCCGATGAATGAAGGAAAAAAGAAAAAAAGGTCACAAGAACCTTCGTCGCTCAATCAGAAGCGGTATCTTCTTTATTTAGCAGAACATGATTACCGGGGGAAAAAGGAAAACTATCTGAACGTGCTTGTCCAGACAGCAGGGTACCTCCTTGAAATTGCCAATGATAATGGAATCTATTATTACCGAAACGATCTCGGGGAAGCGTTCGACGACCAAAACACCCAATCGCTTCGGCTGGAGGAGATCGCGGCTTATCCGCCTGATATGAACGAACCCTATCCGACGCGGTATTTAGTACCTGGACACAAATTTAAGAAGAAACCGAGTTTTTCAGAAAAACTCGGTTTCTCGCCTTCAGACGAACCATTCGTTTTAGAGAACAGCGGAACGATGGATTAACCCACAGGAGGGAGCCCATGAATACGAAAAAACTAGGGGGGTTAGCCGGCGTCATCGCGGGCGAAACCGCAGTCAGCACCGTAGGGAAAGCAGGCCTCGGGCTCACCTATCGGGGCTATTCCATTCAAGATTTATCGGAGCATGCGGCATTTGAAGAAGTGGTTCACCTGCTGATCCACGGAAAGCTGCCGACGCAAACTGAACTTGATAGCTACAAAAAAAGGCTGATGCGTCTGCGCGGTCTACCTGCCGGGCTCAAAACGGTGCTTGAGCAGTTACCGTGCCATGCGCACCCGATGGATGTCATGCGTACCGGCTGCTCCGCCTTGGGCACCATAGAACCAGAAAACGAAACCAACGATCAGTTTCACATTGCGGAACGGCTTGTTGCCTGCTTTGGTTCCATGCTGCTCTATTGGCATCATTTCCATACGAACGGTGTACGCATTGATACCGAAACGGACGACGACACGCTTGCAGAACACTTCCTCCATCTGCTGCATGGAGTACAACCCGATGAATTGCGACGCAGAGCTATCGACGTGTCGCTGATTCTTTACGCCGAACACGAGTTTAACGCCTCAACCTTTGCGGCGCGTGTCGCTGCCTCCACCCTATCCGATTTCTATTCTACGATTACCGCTGCCATTGGTACGTTGCGTGGCCCCCTGCACGGGGGTGCCAACGAAGCCGCGATGGAACTCATTTCGTGGTTTCAGACGCCGGACGAAGCCGAAGCGGCTATTCTGGACATGCTTGCCAAGAAACAATTGGTGATGGGCTTCGGTCACCGCGTCTACACCACCTCTGACCCACGTTCAGATGTCATTAAGGGGTGGTCGCAGAAACTCGCTGAAGCAAGCGGGGACAAGGTGTTATACAAGGTCTCTGAACGCATCGAACAGGTGATGTGGCGGGAAAAGAAACTGTTCCCGAATCTGGATTTCTACAGCGCCTCCTGCTATCATCTGTGTGGCATCCCGACGCCGATGTTTACCCCAATCTTCGTGATGTCGCGGGTTACCGGCTGGGCAGCCCACGTCATTGAACAGCGGAGCAACAACCGGCTCATCCGCCCCACTGCTGAATACATCGGCCCGGAGCCGAGTCCTTTCATGCCGATGGCGGAGCGAACGTAAGTACCTGGACAGAATTCCCTGCATATTTCCCGTCATTCTGAATGACAAAAACTTATGCCACTTATGGAAAAATATCTAATTGTTATTGAGAAAAGCCAAACAGGGTTTTCGGCTTATTCCCCGGATGTTTTAGGATGCATCGCTACAGGCAGGACCATTCACCAGACGATTGTCAACATAAAGTCTGCGCTTGCATTTCATCTACGTGGGTTGGCAGCGGATGGAGAGAGAATGCCAAAACCCAGAGGTATTCAGGCTTACCTTGATGCCGAAAGAGACTCTGAAGGGGAAGAGTATTTAATGACCCATATTGCTGTTGAAAATGTCTTGCCAGCAGGGGGAGGTGAGCATGGATTCAAAGAAATTCCCACCCGGGCTTGAAGATGCACAGGAATTTCCCTTGATTAAAGCATTGTATGGGCGGCGCTCCCGCCGATTCGCTCTCGGTGCCTCCATTCCCGATGGGCCGCTGGTGTTCGCATCGCGTCACGAGCCGCTGCCGCTAACTGAGTTGGAGCAAATGATGGTCCTGACAGCGGCGGCCGGCAACACCGGGTGGCACGACATGATCGCGCGCCACGCCAGATACGCCCCTCACCTGTCGAACTACTCTGCTGCCGCCGGCGGGCGAACCTTTCCGTCAGCCGCAGGTTTCCATACCAGTGAAGTTTTCTTCACCGATGACCATGGGGTCTATTTCTTTGCGACCCGCGACGTGCCCGCCCTGGTTGAGCCAGCTGCGGATGGGACTTTCGATTTTGACGCACTTTTAGAAGCCCACCGTAGCCGTATCCGCAAGCTGGCTGACGGCCGCCTGCACATTCCGGCGGCTGAACCCTATATGCTCGGGCACAACATCTGGTGCGCCAACTGCCCAGGCAGTACGTTGATTATCCCCGTCGGCGACATCGCTCAACACCTCATCGCCGACCTCTGCTTCCTCGTCCAAAATGGATACTGCATCTATGACGATGTGCACCGAGAGCCCATCGCAGGGATAGAACGCTTCCGGCATCTCGTGGATGTGGATAACCCCGCGCCCTTGACCGCTATTGAGCAGGGGGCCCTCACGGAATGCAGCGCTGAACTTTCGACCTGTTGCTACGCAGGCATGCTGATGCTTCAAGCGATGGGGTTGGGAGGGTGGATGTTTACTGGCATGGACCGGTATACTGTTCTCGGAGCCAGCGGGGATGCGGCTGTTCCGGGATTGGGCTTTCGATATGACACCGACGCGCGGTGGGCGGTTCCTAACCCGACGGGGCTTCCAGGGGTCTTTGAGGGCTACTGTCCGCCCCACTATCCCGATATGCGCGCCGCCGTTGAAGCCTTCGCCGAGCGGAAATTCGGACCGGGGGGACCGTTTCAGCCGGAGACGCCGGGGCCGTGGAAAGAGAGCGCCAAAGTGCGTGGGAGCGCGCAGGTTCATAGCGAGGAATTTAAGACGTGTGTCGCGCTCATAGCGCAGCATATCTATGACCGCTTCGGCAAATTCCCCGGCACCGTCCCCAGTATCTTCATCCTGACCTATCTCCAAGCCCACCACCTGGACCTGGAATTTTACGACCACCACTTCAAGGCGGGGGCATATCTGCAAACCCACGCCCAGCACATCGCACACTGGCATCCGGGTGATGAAAAGTCGTCACCTGAAACCGTGAAGAAATCGTAAGGTTGGTGGTTAGACGTTAATCGAAAGTTTCGTTAAGGAGATGATAAAATCCTTGACAGCATAAGCCGTTTCCGTTATAATGATCTTTGGAATGCAAAAGTTCTGCTATGGAAAGCAAAGGAGCGAAAAAATGGCTGTGAGTCAAGCACACATTGAAAAAGCGATCTCGTTGGCAAAAGCGTATGGTGCAACACGCCTCCTCCTTTTTGGGAGTGCGCTCGAAACACCAGCAGAAACGAGAGATCTCGATCTGGCTTGCGATGGTATTCCCGGGTGGAAACTGTATGAATTGGGAGCACGACTTGAAGATGAGTTGAGGATACCTTTGGATCTCATCCCCTTGAGTCCACCGAATCGATTTACCCGGCTCATTGAAACAAAAGGCAAGGAGTTATTATGAATGAAGGCGGAAGGACTTAGGGAAGAAATCAACATTGAGTTGGAATTTATTGGGAACACTGTGCAAGAACTATTAGCTTTGCAGAACGATCTTGCCGGAAGAGAGCCAACCGTTCGCGGTGGAGGAGGTGTTCTTGCGGTTTAAGTCAAGACTTTTCGACTACTTGCAGACATTAGGGCGTGTTGACGAACTGTTTCGCAATCTAACTGTAGCCCAAGATTCTATCTTGGTTGGGGACGAGGTGCCAAGTTAGAAACTTGGGCTACGAGCGCATTTGCCCGAGTTCGTCAACACGCCCTAGTATGCCAGTAACAATAACACACTTTTTGACCAACTAATATACAATTCAAAGAAGGAATCGATATGCAAATCAATTTTCAAAAGATCATCGATCTCTCCTACACCATTGATGAAAACAGCCCGCGCGAGCTGCCGATTGACCCGGTCAGGATTTATGATACAGCCACCATAGAGAAGGATGGCTACTTTGAAAGCCGTGTTGATTTATCTGGGCATTGTGCGACACACATTGATGTACCTTGCTTGATGTTCGCCAATGGATTTACCGTCGCTGAAATCCAACAGGATAAGCTGACAGGGTATGCGGTGCTGATGGATTTTTCAGCGATCAAGGGGCAGGGAGACGCTGTGACGGCGCAGGACATTGAAAAGTGGATAACTGAAAACGGCGACATCCCCGCGGGAAGCATCGTGTTTATGCGGACAGGCATGGAGCGGTACGCCTATCAGGAAGTCTTCAATCGCCAATGGATCGGCTTCAGCGAAGATGCGGCGAAACTCCTCGTCGCAAAAGGGATTAAGGTCATCGGAACAGATGCGTGCAGCATCGACGCAATGGCTGGACATCCGCCGCAGCATAAAGGGCTACCGCCGGCCCATCTTGTATTTCTCGGAGCGGGCATTCCGCAAATCGAGGATGTGTGCAATTTGAGCCAATTGCCCACGCATTTCTATGTTGTGATTGCTCCAATGAAATTGGCACGAAGTTCCGGTGCGCCGACGCGGGTGTTTGCGTTCGTATGAATCCGCGAATCGGCGGAAAAAATAATGGACAATCTGCCCTGTAGAGCGTGCGGCTCGCTCGTTCGACACAATCCCAAGCCTGAACAAGCTGGCAGCATGTTTTACTTCTGGCCTCTGGTCATAATATTGAATGGGCAATCTGCCCTGTAGAGCGTGCGGCTCGCTCGTTCGACACAATCCCAAGCCTGAACAAGCTGGCAGCATGTTTTACTTCTGGCCTCTGGTCATAATATTGAATGGGCAATCTGCCCTGTAGAGCGTGTGGCTCGCTCGTTCGACACAATCCCAAGCCTGAACAAGCTGGCAGCATGTTTTACTTCTGGCCTCTGGTCATAATATTGAATGGGCAATCTGCCCTGTAGAGCGTGTGGCTCGCTCGTTCGACACAATCCCAAGCCTGAACAAGTTGGCAGCATGTTTTACTTCTGGCCTCTTGTCCAATCAAAGGTTTATTTCCAATGAAGTTTAATAATGAGGTTCCCCAATGGACAAAATTTACAAGGTCGGCGTGATTGGTTGTGGTGGGATTTCGCGGATGCACGCGAACTGGTATCGCGATGAACCGCGCACGAAAATAGTGGCGGCCGCCGACATTAGTGAAGCGCAAGTGAACAAGTTCGGAGATGAGTACCGTGTGGAAAGGCTCTATACCGACTTTATTGAGATGCTGGAAACAGAGGCGCTTGATTTCGTCAGTGTCTGTACGCGTCCCAAACTCCATGCACCGGTGACGATTGAAGTTGCCAAACACGGCGTGAAGGTCATCCTCACAGAAAAGCCAATGGCGGAGAATTTAGGACAGGCAGATGCCATGATTGAAGCCTGTGAACAAAACGGAGTGAAGCTCGCAGTTGACCATCAGTTGCGATTTGACCCGCCCTACGTTGCAGCGAAGCACCTCCTCGCGGACGGGGCCATCGGCGAATTATTCCGCATCCATGCAATTTGCGGCGGAGGTGATCTGAAGGACAACGCCACCCATGCCGTGGATCTCATGCGATTCTTGCATAATGACCGCCCGATTGAGTGGGTCACCGGTCAGATTGAACGGATCGGAACCCCGACGAAATATGACCTGGAATCTGAAGATTTTGCGATGGGTTACTTCAAGTTTGCGGACAATGTGCGCGGTATCATTGAGTCGGGACACGATACAGCCCCTGGATATCATCACATCTACTGCTATGGCACCGCCGGGGAAATCGAACTCGCAGTCCCCGGCGGGCCCGGTATTCGCATGAGAACCAAAACGAGTGGCGGGGATTGGGTGATTCCTGAGACCCGTTCGGAAAAGGGCCCCGTACAAGAGCTCATCGCGTGCGTTGAGGAAGGTCGAGAACATCGCTCCAGCGGCTATCAGGGCAAAGCCACACTCGAAGTCCTCATGGCCATCTACGAATCGTCACGCCGACGTCAACGCATCCGTTTGCCGATGGCAGAGAAAGAATCGCCGCTTACGTTGATGATTCAAGAGGGACTGATGTAGGGGCTCTTGCGCACCTTTTCTAACTTTATTCAACTTTTTTGGTTATCAGCAAAAGTGAAACCCAGACTTCCGAAGTTTTTAAAGACGCGGTAAGCCGATAAAATGCGACACATTGAAGGAATTGTTCCGCACCGGTTTGGTGTCAAACTTCGGAAGTCTAAGCGAGAACTCGTAACTTTAGGCACTTTAACTAACTTTTAAAAATAAAGTTTACATCAGACTTCCGAAGTCTCCGAGACTTCGGAAGTCTGCGAAGCCTTAAACGTATAGTTTATTATTAAAAATTAGTTAGTACACTTTATTTACTTTCCTTATGAAGGAGTGATTGAATGAAAATCTTAGTTGCTGACTCTTTAAGTGAAGAACTTCGCCAGCTCATCCGCGACGCAGCGGGTGAAAATACCGTCGTATTTCCAACCTCAAGGGAGGAACTTTTCAAAGAAGGGGCAGATGCGGAGGTCTTTTACGGCTTCTGTCGTGAGGAGACGTTCCAACATTTGCCGAATATGAAATGGATCCAGTCCTCCAGCGCGGGGATGGATACCCACCTGTATCCCGCTCTCAGGAACAGTGACGTTATCCTGACGAACGCCGCCGGGTTGTATGGTTCTCATGTTGCAGACCAGGCTTTTGCGCTACTGCTCGGTTTGGCGCGGGGAATCCACCATTTCGCCCGCCATCAAGTCAAACATGAATGGCATGGCGCACGGATGATTGAGATCGGCGGCTTTACAATCGGCATCGTCGGCATGGGCGGTATCGGGCTGCACATGGCGAGGCGCGCCAAAGGCTTTGAAATGTACGTGCTTTCTGTCGATGCGTACCGTAAGGATAAGCCGGATCTTGTGGATGAGCTGATGCCAATTACTCAACTCCCCGATCTGATGCGTCGGTCCGATGTGGTGATGATTGCGTGTCCACTGACGCCGGAGACACGCCACCTGATCAACGCAGAAAACCTGGCGTTGATGAAGCCAACCGCGTATTTCATCAATGTCGCCCGTGGGCCGATTGTTGACGAACCCGCCCTCATTGAGGCCCTTAAACAGGGGAAAATCGCCGGCGCTGGATTGGATGTGACCGAAGTGGAACCACTTGCCAAGGATAGCCCACTGTGGGATATGGAGCATGTGATTCTCACTCCCCATGCCGCCGGTGGCTCGCAGCATCGTCCACGCCGCACCATTGAGTTCTTCTGCGACAACCTGAAGCGGTACATGAAGGGCGAGCCGTTAAAGAATGTGGTCAATAAGCAGCTTGGGTTTTAGGGAAAATGAGGGGCTTGACACGCCAGGCCCCTCCATCGTTGTCAGCAATCTCACGAACGTGACGGAAAAATTCCGAATAACAAGTTAGTTTGCCAATGTCACATTTCACCGTAGCCCAAGATTCTATCTTGGTTTCTTCTCCGTTCCGAGAGCCTTCGGCCTGTGAAATGGCTCAACGGCCAACTTAGAAAGTTGGGCTACAACTGCCTTTTCATCCGAATGTGACATTGGCGAATTAGGTCATTTCGTACAAAGGGGGAGGATGCGATAATTATGCCAGAAGTTATCTTTGCGAAAGATGTCACTTTACATGATTTGAACACTAAGTTTCACCTGCAATTGGTGGAAAACTCCCAGTTTTTCCCGGAATGGCAAAACCACTTACCACCCATCTATGATTCTGAGAAACAGTTACTGGACAAATTGAAAGCCGGATACTTTAATCTCATTGAGTATCCCCCGCTACTTGAAAATGCCGTGCAAATAGCGGTGTTAGGCCCCCTGCTCTATCTTGCGGATTTCTTTCTGGCACCATTCCATATCAAGTCGGAAATTTCAGTGAGCGTGTCAGATGTTGATGAGGGGACGACTGTTGAAGGGAAAATCGATATTTTAGTTCTCAAAGAACATCTCTGGGTTGTTGTCATTGAATCGAAACGCGCTTCATTCTCGGTAGAAGCGGGTTTGGCGCAACTGTTATCCTATATGTTAGCCAATCCATACCAGAACCACTTGAACTTGGGGCTCATTACAACAGGCGGCAGTTTTGTTTTCGTGAAGTTAGTTACTGGTGATGTCCCTCAATATGCGTTATCTCGAATCTTCGAGTTGAGGAATCCTGGAAACGACTTGTATGCCGTGCTCAGTGTCTTAAAACACTTTCGTCAATTATTCTTGGAAGAAATGACCTAACAAGGCGTTGCAATTGACGTGGCTCGCTTTCCCGTGTTTCCAGCGTTAATCTGCAACGGACATTTTTGGATTTCTCAGAGGAACCGCCCTATCGCCCTACGCTCATCCGCCGCATGACACGCTGCGGACTATTGATTATACAAGGAGACCTACCAATGGAAAAAGTAAAAATTTGCCTGGTCGGTACAGGTTGGACCGGTACGAACCACTTCAACGGCTACAAAGCCATCCCTGAGAAAGCAGAGGTTGCCGCTGTCGTTGCCCATTCTGACGCTTCTCAGGCAAAGGTGGAAACGTGGGGCGTTCCAAAGTGCTACCGCTCATTCGATGAAGCCTTGAAGGATGACGAAATCGATGCGTTTGATCTCTGCACTCCCCCCTACCTGCATACCGAACAACTGCTTGCGACCCTGCAAGCCGGGAAGCATGTCATCGGTGAGACGCCCGCTTGTCTTACGATTGAGGAGTGTCGAGCACTTCGCGTTGCCCTGTTTGAACACCCGAACCAGAAGGCAGCCGCAGGACACATCTGTCGTTCCTGGCCCACTTATGCTCACGCCAAGGAGATCGTCTCCCGTGGCGAAATCGGGGGCGTCTTTTATGTCTCTTCCAACTACGCCCATAAGCCCGACCCCAACGAATATCCGAGTAGCCGGACATGGGGGCGCAGCCCGCTCGCCCGAGCCCGCTTAGGGATTAGCTATCATTCGGTGGATTTGCTGCGCTGGATAGCTGGGGATGTGGATGAGGTATCGGGGGATTACACGCCGCACGCTCGTCTCACCGTTTTGAAGTTCAAGAACGGTGTGATGGGCAAGGTGTTCAGCAGCGGTTCGGTCGTGCGTCCGTACATCATGTCGTTGTCCGTCTATGGACACGAGGGGACAATCGTTTGTTGGTGGGAGGAGGAAATCCTGCACGGCTATTTGCACCAATCGGCGAAATGGGAGCCGGCCCGCTTGAAAACGACGCCCCTGCATGGGCGAGGCTCACCGGAATGGCAGTACGAAATGGAGAACTTTGTCGATAGTATCCTGGAGGATAAAGCCCCCCTGCTTCGCTGTCCTTTGTCTGAAGGGATTGCGACGGTTGAAACCTGTCTCGCCATTGAAGAGGCGATGACGCATGGCACAAAAGTACGAGTGACGAATTAGATGCGTGTTTCAAATTCCCGGGTGTGTTGAAACCTTACATGGAAGGAAGGGAAGAAAAGAAAGGAGTTTTTCCCCCTTTCCTTCCATCCTTCCATTCTTCCATCCGTGCAGGTTTCCTGTTCTCAAAGTGTCAAGTTATTTTCTAGGAAATTTGAAACATGCCCCCCCTACCTGTTTTTTCCTTCAATAATCGTGAGGATTTGATTGGCTGTAATGTTTTCAAGCCGTTCCTTCAACCCGCTTGGCCATTGGATTTCGACCAGCTCAATCCGCTCATGCTGACCGAGTCCAAAGTGCAAACGCATGTCGCTTTGTGACAGGTAGCTTGAGCCGCTTCGGACCTCCCGAATCTGCGCCGTGTCACCCGTCGTCACCTTGACACGCGCGCCGATGGCATCTCGGTTGCTGCGTGTGCCGACCAGCTTGAGGGTGAGCCACGCCCCCTGATTCCCTCCGTCGTTTCGCAACAGATCGGGTGAATCATGCAGGTTCGTCACAAGGATATCCACATCCCCATCGTTGTCGTAATCCGCATAAGCCGCGCCACGGCTCACCTTCGCCTGTGACGGTAGGATGCCACTTTGCCCGCCTGCCGTAGCGTGGACAGCCCCAATGCCAACTTCATCATAAGTCCCGTCTCGGCGATTGCGAAACAGCAGATTCGGCTGCTCATAAGTGCTCAGTGGGTCATACGCCCGGACGTTATCGTGGAGATGTCCATTGGCGACAAACAGGTCCTGATACCCATCATTGTCGTAGTCGAAGAAGTTCACCCCCCATGCCAGATAGGGCAGGCTAACCGCCCCGATCTGTGAGGCGTAGCTGACATCCAGAAACAGCCCATTGCCTTCGTTGCGATAGAGGGTGTTCGTTTGTCCCTGAAAGTTCGTGACGACCAGGTCTAAACGTCCATCGTTGTTATAGTCGCCGAAATCGGCACCCATGCCGTTTTCCGCCTCTCCATCTTCGCTCAAAGCGACGCCGGCGATGAGGCCGACCTCGGTAAATGTGCCGTCCCCATTGTTACGGTAGAGGAAGTTTGGGTCGGCATCATTGGCGACATAAACATCCTGATCACCATCGTCGTCGTAATCCCCAAAGACAACGGCAAGCCCTCTGCCCCCCCCCTCTGTCCCCCCCAATTTGGGGGGGAAGAAAGGGGGGGAAAGGCCCGCCACTTGCGTCACATCGGTGAACGTGCCATCCCCATTGTTGTGATAGAGAACATCCTGCTCGCCCTCGTAGAGGCGTGGATCGCAGTACGAACGGATGCCTTTATTCATGCAGACCTTATCGGATTCGATCGTGTACTTCACATAGTTGGTGACATAGAGATCCAAAAAGCCATCATTGTCGTAATCAGCGAAAGCGCAACTCGTTCCCCAGCGCGTATCCCCCGTGCCTGTCCGCGCTGTGACGTCGGTGAACGTGCCATCCCCATTGTTGTGGTAAAGGACGTTTGCTCCGAAGTTCGTGACATAGAGATCGGGAAAGCCATCGTTGTCGTAATCTCCAACCGTACAGCCCATGCCATACCCCGTGTCACCGACCCCCGCCGTTTCCGTCACGTCTGTAAACGTGCCATCGCCGTTGTTGCGATAGAGGGCGTTCCGGGGTAACCCCTCTCCCCCGACATCCCCCCTGCCCCCCTTTGAAGGGGGAATAGAGGGGGGATGTTGGGGAGGGGCAAGGTCTGCGCCGTTGACAAAGTAAATATCCTCAAAGCCATCCAAGTCATAATCCAGAAAAGCCGCGCCCGAACCGAGCGGCTCAACGAAGTATCGGTGTCCGCTTCGTCCATCATGGTGCTTGAAGTGGATGCCTACTGCTTTAGTGACGTCGACAAACTGGGGTTGACCGGCAAAGGTTGGCGCGTTGATTAGCATCAACAAGGTAAAGGCAGTGAATACAGCTCTCATGCGTTTATCGTTGGAGGAGATTGCACCCATCAACAACCATGTTGACGAGTTAGGAATATCACCTACCGAAAATTTGAGTATGTGTCCCAATGCGCAAAAGTTCATAAGTATCACGGGTAATCCGAAAGAGGAAACGATAATTCATCGTGATGCTCCCCTCATAGACATCGCGGAATCCTAAGACTTCACCCTGAACTTTCTTTGTTCGTAATGAAGGGTGAAAGGGGTTTTGAATGAAAATCCTCAACTTGCGCTCTGTTTGTTTCTGGATACGCGAAGACAGCCTTTTATAATCGTTCCTGAATTGATCTGTGCGAAGGAGGCGTATAGGAGTCATTTCTTTAGGTCAGCGAGTAAATCGTCAATATTCCCAAACACTTTGAAGCGTCCGTGTTCAATATCTTCAAGTGCTTCAGCAACCATCTTCTCTCCTTCCGGCGATAAGGTTGACGTTTCCATCTCTTTTGCTTTTTCCCGCCATAGAGAAACAAGGTCTTTTTTCACTATATCAACCCGTTCAATGTATAGTTTGTTCCCCTCTCGCTTGAACTCCACGTAATCTCCCGCTTTAATACCTAACTCAGCCCTAAGTTTTTTGGGAATAGTCACTTGATTAGACTTTTTGACTTTGACCAGTGCCACTGGCGCATCTCCTTTCTGGAGAATCCGGTTTGAATGTGGAAGTATTGTATGAAAAGTCTGACTCACTTCTATTGGCAGCGGTCTCAACGGACATAGCGCGTTTTGATCTGGCTCCATGTCGTTGGGAGCTTGTCAGTGGGTTGGACAGCAAGCCCGACCTGCATTGAAGCCTTAATCTCCCCTTCTTTCCGTGCGATATTGGAGATGCGCACTTCGTCCATGCGGACACCAGCGGGAGACCAGTAGACGTTATTTTGCGGACAGCCTTCAGGATTTCGCGAGCCGATTTCTAACGCGCATGGTGTATTGCCAATCGGGGCGTTGAATTTAGAGACCACTTTCAGTTCTCCGTTGGCATACATTTTAATCTCCTTGCCATCATAGCTGCCAGCGAGATGTGTCCATTGATTCGCAGGAATTTTGTCAGGACTCTTGGCATTGTTGCCATCCGCATTGATAAAGAACATCGGTTGGGAGTCTTGAAGGTACATATACCATTCCCCAACTGCTTTGTTGATAATGACTTTCCATCCGGGGCCCACCCCTTCATCGCCGGGGTTGTACCACACTTCAACGGTAAGTTCGGCTAGATCCAAGCTTTTGTTATCTGGAACGCGTATTTCCGCATCTTTGCCATTAAATTCCAAAGCGGCGCCATATTTCCCATCCACCCATTTGGCGTTGCGAATCTCGCCATCGTTTTTGAACTTGGATTGGTCTTTGGTGACCTTTCCGACGCCCTCATCAAAGGGCAAATACAACACAACGTTGTCATCCACCAAAGCCGAAAACGCAGCCGCCACGACAAACGTCGTCAGCAGCATTCCGATTAACCCGATAAATATCAAGTGTCTCATCAAGAACCTCCTTAGCAGAAAAGAATTTTTTGATGCTGATGCGGTTATCTTCTGTTTCTATTTTAGCAGAGGAGCAGGGGAAAATCAAGAAAGATCTTTGAAAATCATGGGTTCATAAAAAAAAAGCCCCATGCAACCGAGGTCGCACGGGGCACACGCGAGGAGGGGCTGGTGGGTCATGTTTATTGCGCACCCTTCAGCATACAACCGAAGTCGCACGGGGCGTTTGGGATTCCCGATCTCAAGATTAGGGCTATCGGGCGGCTTTGAGCCTCCCCCACAGCGTGGGGAACTTCCCCGCCGGGGTGACTCGGGTTGGTTATTATCATTAAAAAGGGTTGATAATCCAGAAATTGATATGCTATACTGAACCTTATGAAAGTCAGAACATCGATAACCTTATCTAAAGACCTTATTCAAGAACTGGACAAACTGCTGGGACAATCCGGAAATCGGTCAGCATTTATGGAACAGGTTTTGCGCGACTTTTTGGCAACAAGCGCACGACAGATCGATGCGGAAAAAGAAATGGAGATTCTCAATCGGCATGCCGACGAATTGAACGAGGAAGCCACGGATGTCCTATCCTATCAGGTGGAATGGTGAAACGAGGAGACCTCTATCGCGTACACAAGCCTTCTGCTCGTGACCCAAGACGGTCGCGTGTCTTTGTCGTCATCAGCCGTCAAATTCTCATCGACTCCCGTTTCTCGACAGTTATCTGCGCTCCCATCTATTCAGTTTACCATGGGCTTCCGACCCAAGTCCCTGTCAGTATTGACGAAGGCCTCAAACACGACAGCAGCATCCATTGTGATGAGCTCGTTAGCATTCCTAAGTCTTCCTTGACCAATTACGTCGGACGACTCTCGCCTGAGAAAATCCGTGAACTTGACCGGGCACTCGCGATCGCGTTGGATTTGCATCAGAGTCTGTAACAACAAAAAACGCCCCGAAATCTGCAAAACCGCGCAGCTTCCGGGGCGTAGGGGATAGGGGCATGAGGCTATCGGGCGGCTTTGAGCCTCCCCCACAGCGTGGCGAACTTCCCTGCCGGGGTGACGCTTTGGGCCAACTGCTCCCCAAATGGAAGTTGCTCTTGCACGATTTTCAGGTGTATGTTATAATCAAGGAAAAAAGAAAAACAGGGAGAGATTCATTGAAATTATCTGAATTGAACGCAGATGGATATTTAGATCCGGGGATTTATCTCGCTTCGCTGGAGGAGGTATTAGAACGGTTTGGAACAGGCTCATCGGCACGGGAACGGTTGGGCAACTTGTTACGCCTTATCGTTGAAAGCGCAAGAAAATATCCGACAATCAAGCGGGTTTTGCTCTGGGGAAGTTTTGTGTCCGCCAAACCGGAACCGGCAGATCTGGATTACTCAATCGTCGTTGATCCACGGCATCGGACAGTAACAATTGAATCGGAGGACCGACGCTTCTTTGTCCCCTTTGATGCCAGGGTGCATTACGGTGTGGATCGAAGCTATTTGGTGATTAACGAACACCCTCTCGAATACTACTTTCAAATTTTGGAATTCGTATGTTACAACAAAAATCGTCAATCGCGCGGCATTTTGGAGGTGAGTTGCTTTGGCTCAGATTGAAAATGATTATCAACTGGACATTACCCATGAGAGGCTCAAAGGCGCATACAAAGCCTTACAGTCCTACGGAACCGTATCCAATCCAGACCCGAACTGTATCGATAGTATACTGTTTACGATTGTGAAGCTCCAACAGGAGATGATAGAATATCTAACCCACCAAATTGCCACATTCCAGAGAGTCGCCTCCGAACCCGCCGCGGAAACGCAGATGAAAGCCGCATCGGGATGATTCTATTCCAATGCGGCTTTTGAGTGAACTTGCATCTCCGGTGGACCGAGGGCTTTGGTTTCACGCCTTTTGGTTTGCGTTACCGGGCTTTGAGCCTGCCCCACAGCGTGGGGAACTTCCCCGCCGGGGTGACGCTTTGGGGTAAGCCGGGGTCATATTCCTCTACGGTGGCATACACGGTCCCGATAGGTCCTTGATTTACCCACGGACTGCCCGACTGTCCCCCGATGGCATAAATCTTCCCATTCACCACAGCCGTCGAGAGACTCCCTCCTCCAGTAGGCATTTCTGCCCCCTTTGTCCAGGTGTCGGTGGCGGGATGGTAAACCTCCACAACCGCACTCCCCTTATCACCCTGCACATTGCCTCCAATGGCATAGAGCTTATCGCCGAGGACACTGACAGAGAGCTCATACCTTGGGGTGGGAATATCCCTTTTCCTGGTCCATTGGTCAGTGGCTGGGTCATATTCATAAGTGGTTGCAAGCGGTGGAGCCCAACCGCTTCCAACGATATAAATCTTCCCATTCACAAAAGCAAACCCGGCATCCGCGACTGGCTCCGGCGCATCCGCTTTCTGTTCCCAGGTGTCTGTCAGTGGGTCATACACCCACACCTGTGACTGCATAGCCACATTAACTACGCCTCCAATGACATAGATCTTTCCGTTCACCGCAACGGCGGCGAGTGCGTATCTTCCGAAAGGCATGTCTTTCTTTTTTGTCCAGGTGTTCGTCGCCGGGTCATACTCTTCAACAGTGGCGAGAAGATTTGTGGAATCGGTGCCGCCGAAGGCATAAATCTTCCCGTTCACCACACAGGTGGCCATCCATGCTCTTACCGTCGGCATGTCGGCCTTCCTTGTCCAAGTATTTGTTCTTGGGTCGTATTCTTCGACAATCGAGGTCGCTTGTCTTGGTCCGATTATACCGCCGATGGCATAAATCTTGCCATTGACCGCACTGACAGATAAGGCGTATCTTGCGGTGGGCATATCAGCTCTCTTCGTCCATTTCCCCTCCTGTCCCGGCGGGGCGAAGGCGTTCATCTTAGGCTTCGGCTTCTGTCCGAAATCCTTTTTCCCTTTGTCGCTGGAAAGGATGGTGACTTTCGTAACATTCACAGCATCGACAGGGATGACTCCCTTCTCGGCAACCTGCGTCTGGACAGGCAGGGCAGAACCAATCAACTCCCCAATCGGGTAAAGCGGACTGTAGGGGCTGGCGAGACTCAGCAGCAGGACAGCCAGTCCCGTTGCGATTGACAGCCCCACGGGAGGGCAGTCTGGTTCGGGATGCCATGAATCTTCGTCTCCTTGATTAACTCAACAATACGGAACGTGAAACTCGGTTGTAAGCGGTGTCCTTCATAAGTCGCGCTCATCATAGCAAGCATCTCCTCTTTTAGATGTGATTTGGCGCGGCTCAGGCGTGTATCAACGGTGTTCTTCGACATTCCGAGGAACTGGGAAATCTCTCGACTTTTCATGCCGCCCAGGTAGTGAAGCGTCAAGACCTCTCGATACATGTCTGGCAGCGCGGCTAAGGCTTCGTGGAGCAATGCGTGCATCAGGTCTTCGGGCCCGTCATCCATCGCTGTCGGTTCTGCCAATCCCTCGCCCTGGTCGTCGATGAACTCGCTGTCCGGCCGTCGGGATTTTGACCGCAAGAAGTTCTTGCACAGATTCGACGCAATCGAATAGAGCCACGCCCGGAAGTTGTCCCCCCGTTTCAAGGCGCGGAGATTCTGATACGCTTTGATAAACGCCTCTTGGGTTATATCCTCCGCGTCGTGGAAGTTCCTCACTCTGGCGCAGGCTAACGCATAGATGCTGGACCTGTATGCATCCACCAGCAAACCAAACGCTTCGGGCTCGCCGTTGAGGCATCGATTGACGAGGTAGCCATCTTCGGTACGCACGGTTTTGCTCCCTTCGCTTATAAGACACCGCTCATATCAAAAAACTTTCACCCCGGTGATTTTTTTTTGAGGAGAGTTGCAGGAAAAAGTAGCGCAGGCTGCCAGCCTGTGTAGACAGCGGAAAGTGACATCCTCACGAACAAGCTGGCAGCATGTTCTACATCTAATCTTGACCGACAGTTGTCCACTATCAATTTGGAATCAACGCGATGACGTCGATTTCAACGCACATCCCTTCGGGGAAGCTACCGACAGCAATCGTCGTGCGGACCGGCGGATTTTGGGGGAAGTATTTCATATACGCCTCGTTGAACTTTCCCCATTCGTTGATGTCGTGGATGTATGCGTTCACTTTGATCGCGTTTTCAAGCGAAGTGCCAGCCGCCTCTAATGCGGCTTGCAAATTATCCAGCGTTTTTGCGGTCTGCGTCGCAATATCTCCGGGCGCAATCAGTTCCTTTGTCTTGGGGTCAATTGCGGCCATGCCAGCCGTAAAAACAAGCTGTCCAACCTTGATGACCTGGGAATAGGCACCGCCGGGGGGGGATGCCTTGTCTGTAAAGATGATTTCGCGTTGTAGATTCATAGGTTTGCCTCCTGGTATATTAACTTAATAGGACTTACGCAATTATAGGCGAAGGGCGCGTACAGTGGGCAGCCCCGCTATGCGGGATCTCGCTTCGCTAGAGACTTGCCCACTCAACAGCGGGCAGGCTGCCCGCTCTACGAGAGCGCTCCCTTCCTTCCATCCTTCCTTTCCTTCCCATTGAATATCCTGTTTCTGGGTTCTCTTTGTGCCACAAGGAGAATCACACTCTCTCCGTCCATGTCACCACACCTCCTATTTGGAAGTCGAGAGAAATTTCTCAATCTCCATCTTGAGGTCATGGTTGACCTCCTCGATACTGCGGGACGCATCAACCACAGTAAATCCAAATTCATCGACCATTTTATCAAACTCCTCAAGGATTCGAGTTTGGTAGTGCACGAAGCTTTCATACAGATTCCCTGAGAATCCAATATCCATACCGGATTCCCAGTAGTTCATGCTGCGTCCAGATTCAAAGGTGCGTTTAATGAGGTCCCCGATGCCAATCTTCAGATAGATAACCAGATCCGGTATCAGCGCAAATCCATAGACGTTGCGAATCCATTGCGGATTGATACCGCGTACCACATGCCGTGCAAAGGCGGTGTACATATAGCGATCCGCGAGGACGATAAATCCTCCCTTGAGGGCAGTAATAATCTGGTTTTCAAGCCGATCTGAAAAATCCGCGGCATACAAAACGCTGAAGGTGATCTGGTTTAAGGTATTTCCCCGCTTAATCTGATCGATTGCTGGCCCCAACAAGGGGGAACGGGTCCAGCCAGTGTTGGTGACACCATACCCTTTAATCTCAAGCCATTCCGTTAAATTTTCGATCTGCGTAGACCGACCCACACCGTCTGTCCCCTCAATGACGATGAGCTTGCCGGGGAGATCGCTCACATCAACATAAGGCAAGCCATGACCATAGAAAAATCCCTGTCTTTCCATTGATTTTTTCCTCTTGAAACATCGTCCGGTCTATTGAAATCTGCAAATCCCCCCTTCCTCCCTTTTCAAAGGGGGGACAGAGGGGGGATTTGCTCATTTGCCCACTTCCTGATTTGACGGTAACCGTTCAGGTGGTCACCGTAGAACATGCCACTGGCTTGTTCAAAGCCCCCGCGAAGCCCCGAAACAAGCTGGCAGCATGTTCTACATCTACCCAATCCGCTAAACGGTTACATTTGACGCTTTCGATTCCGCCTTCGGAATTCCCATCATCGGGTGATGCTCTGATAGTGTATGAGTTCCTTACGAACAATCTGACGCACAACTTCTTGCTGCGCGTCGATGGCACCTGTCCCATCAATGACAGTGAGTCCAAACTCCTCGGTCAATCGATCATACTCTTTGAGAACGTGACTTTGGAACAGTTTGAAGCTGGTAACGGGGTCATCACTTAAACCGAGGTCCATGCCAGCTTCATAAAATTTGAGTTTTGTTCGTCCAATCAGAATTCGCTTAATCGACACCTCGATTGGGATTTTGAAATAAAACGCAATGTCTGGCTTCACCGCAAAAGAATACAGATTCCGCACCCAGTCCAGCTGAACACCTCGCGCGACGTCCCGTGCGAATGCCGTGTAGATATAGCGGTCAGCCAGCACAATCATCCCAGCTTGCAGGGGCGGGATAATCGTATTTGCCAGCCGATCTGCGAAATCGGTCGCATGTAAAATACTGAAGGTTGTCGGCGTGAGCAAGTTTTTCTTTTTTCCGGTTTTAATCGTTTTCTTCACAAGTAGCGATGAGTTCCATTCTGTGAAATAAACACTGTATCCTTCGGACACCAACCACTTATGTAAAAGGGCTAATTGGGTACTCTTCCCAGAACCGTCGATTCCCTCGACAATAAAGAGCTTTCCGGGATACGGGTGAGGTTGAGTTGATTTGTCCATGGAGTTCTCCTAATTTTTTTCGATAGTATTAGACAGGTTTCAGAGACCGCTTTACACGCTTTGGGGGTTGGAAGATTGGAAGGATGGAAGAGCCTGTCCTGAACGAGATGAGACGGCCAAGGCTTTAACAGGCTTTATTCGTTTCAAAGAACGAGAGGCAAAGACACAGAAAACTTAAATCATTCATGTCTCGTACCTCGTGTCCTGAATCATGGAGGACTTTTTATATTGACACCGTGAGGCTCAAAGCGAAAGTCCACTCAAAGTGGACTCAAACGGCATTCAGTCGTCTTGAGACGACTTGAGCTATCAGCCCCGATAGATCGGGGCTAAAGTCCATCCGTATGGGTGGTTGGAGTCTAACTACCAAACCATCTAACCACCTAAACACCAACTCCCCCTATTTCTCAATAATGACAAAAACCTCTTCCCCAATATCTTCACCCTCCTCAACCCACTCCTGAATCACCTTCCACAAATCCGTTTTGCGATACTGCTTGCCAGCAAGCGCCTCGACCAAAACCGACAGGTTTCGACGGACCATTTTGATGCCGCCTTCCAAAGCTTTATTCAGATGCGCCATGGTTTCAGAGGTCAACAGCCGATCGAGCTCGGCGTAGGTTAAGACTTCGGAAGTTTCCAAAACTTCCGAAGTCTTAACCATCAGGGCAATCAGCCCTTCAATGGGTGCCATCCCACCCTGCGTAGAACGATCTGCCAGCTCGTTATCCAGCGGGCTGGCAGCCCGCTCTACGACTTGAGCCAATTGCGCAAGATATGTTTCAAGCCTCTCCCTGTGCGGTGAATCCTGAAGAATCGCTAACGCGCCCTGAATGCTGTGGTGTATTGCTTCGAGCAGTTGCGGTGGAGGAAGCGGTTGAACCTTTTCACCGAGTTGAAAGCCGCAGACACACGCTGGCATCCGGTTGAGGTCGTCTCGACTCAAGCGGTTGCACACACGCCCCCGTTCACGAGCGATGTGCGCGTCAATCGTGCGACAATCCATCGGTAACGAAAGCCAACGAATCTGCTCTAGCTTTCTGAGCAGGCTATAGCCGGCGGTCAAACGAATCTGCTCCAGCGCGGCGACATCCACACGATTGGCACGGCTATGCTCGGCAAAATAGTGCTCTGCGTAGGTATCTCTGAACAGTTGAAACGCTTCGATGATTTCTGAGGCTCCGCCCCCAAAGATTAATCGTTTGTTCAACTGGAGTTGGGAATCGACAGCGCCCTTGAGTTCACGCAGATTTTCGTACTCCGGCTCATTCGGGATTGAGAGGTGGGGGCTGGACAGATAGTTGTGAATCTCCACGAGCCGCTCTGAATCCGTTGCAACAAATTGCTTGATTGCCTCCGCTTTGCTGATGAGATCTGTGAGCCCTTCACTGGTAGAAATAGGTTCGGCAGGAGCCTCACCCTCCGCCCCTCCGCTTCGCTTCCTCTCTGCCCACCCCGACACGGCACCCAGAAAATGCTCGAGCCCCTCCTTTGAGTTGAAGGATGGTTTAATCTCAGCGATGACACGCTGCACCCTCGAGATATTTTCTAACACTTCTGTGAGTTCCCCGTCAGCGGTTATTCCCACGCAGAGCGTGGGAACGAGGCGATCGCTGAGTTGTTGCAATCGCTGGCGACCCGCAGTCAGGTCGCGCGATAACTGTTCTTTGACCTTGCAGAGATTGTTCCATAGCGCCTCTTGTCGGCTCAAGTCATAGCTCGAAATTTCCTCACGCAGCAGGGTTCGAGACACTTCACCGAGTTGCCAACGGTATTCGTCGCTGATGAGTTCGCCCTTTCCCATCAGTTCAACGCACCGGTTGAGGGGAAGTTTAAGCTGCGAGAGGGGCACGCGCTCTCCGCTCTTGTAGGGTATGAGATAGCCCTGTCGAATCAGGGCGAACAGCAGAAGGTCAAATAACGGAGACGGCAACCCAAATTCCGACTTACGGAGTTGCCAGTAAAGTGGCTCATAATCTTGTAGAGCCCCCCCCCTTTCTCCCCCCCCGCGGGCGGGGGGGGAAGGGGGGAGGGTTTCTCCATCTGAGAAAGGCTCCAAAATCTGGGCAAGCACAGGGGTGGAAGGGTCAATTTCAAGCTGATAGCTTTTTCGACGCTTACGGACCAAGTTGAATGGGACACCAATCGATTCGATTAGATTTTGCGTGGATTGATGGGCCCCATCCGTGCGCGGCAGTTCACCGGGGCGAACGAAATCATCGACGAGTTCACTGACGACGCGCCATGAGTCCAGCCCACTCTGTGGGGCGATGTGCTGGGAATAGAGGTCGCGCAACGGCTTTTGGATAACGCGCTCTAAAATCGTGTTGAACGGGAGAAAACGCCATTCGCTCAGATCGCGGCGCAGTTGGCCGCTGGCAGTGTATACCTTTCCCGAAAAATAGCTCTCCTCAATGAGCGTCCGCATCTGGGGTTCGTGTTGCGCAATCCATTCATCAAGATGCGCCTGCATTTCACTCGTTCCCACTCTCTCCAACCCGACCTCTCCCCCGGCCCCTCCCCTACGAGGGGAGGGGAGCTCTCCCCCTTCCCGTGTCGGGAAGGGGGCCGGGGGGTTAGGTGAGGAGAGAGATGTAGGAATGTTGGCTTGACTATTGCGCACATCTTTGGCGAGTTGAACGTAAGCGTGAAACGTCTTGAGCAACTGAAGGGATTCAGTCTGTTCGGCGGGAGCCTCACCCTCCCGGCCCGCTGTCCCGATTGGCGCAGGCAACCAGCAGATAATCCCGTGTGCAAACCGATCTGAGACCTTTTCGATGAGGAGTTGAAAATGCTCGCGTTGTTCATTGACGCGGAATGGCACACCAATGTAGAGGACAAAATCCCCCTCGGTTTGACGAAGATTGGCAAGTGTGCCAGTGAGCTCATCTTCTGAGAGTTCGAGCAGGTTGCAGAGCTTGACCCACCCCTGGCGGAGGGTGTTCTCCCAGTGGATATTTTTCCGTTCGCTGTATACCCCGTTGAGATGCGCAAATGGGATAGCCCCGTCAACGATGCGTTCAAAGACTGTGTTGAGGATACGCCCATCGTTCTCGGATAAGCCCTGCACAATATCGCGGACTTTGACGCGAACCTGATCGATGAGGTTCGCTTCCAAATCTAATTCATAGACATCAGAGAACGCCTCCCCCCCCCTACCCCCCCCGCCAGCGGTGGGGGAGAGGGGAGAGGTCACACGCAGGTAGCCCACTTCAGCGTGTAGACGGGCTAAAACGCTCTCGATATACTCGTAATTGAGGTCGCCGCCGAGCTCGATAGCGCGGAACAGGACCATGTCAGCCAGTTCCCGAACGGTTCGTTTTTCTTCAATCGGGGAGAGCTTGAGCAGGATTAAAATCTTGATGAGTTTACGAGCTAAAAGCCTATCCGATTCGTCCTCGAAAATTCGGGGGATGTGGCGGTCAAAGTAGGTGGTGTAGATGTCGTAGTACGGGCTCAGATCGACCTGCTCGCGCATCCGCAACGCAAAATGATCAAAGATCTTATCGGGCGTGAGCAACGCATCGGCGTCAAGTTCCAGCATCCCCGGCGTCTGTCGGGAGGGGTCGCCACGCACCTGGCAGTGGATGAAATCAATGACGCCGCGTCTTTGCGAGAAGAAGCGCGAGTTGACATCAAGCAGCTCCAGGGTTTCCGGATGGACGGGGTAAATCTGGATAAACGCCTCTTCGCCAATCTGGATGTGTTGGAAGCAATGTTTCAGTTGACGATATACCGCCCGAATCGATTGGATGGCCGGCTCCCCCTTTTTCAAAATCAACCGTCGATCGATCAGTTCACGCAGGTGGCGTGTCGATAGCTCCAGACGGTAGGGATAGCGGTCTTTAATCTTGTTGAACGTTGTCTGGCTGATATCGCCCGTCTTCTCGATTGCCTCCTGGAGCGCAGCGACAATCCACACGGGGAAATGTGTCGCCCGTTCGCCCAGGAATTGGAGGGTGCGCGTATCCTCGTTCAAGGCGCGTACGTCAGCTTTGGAACGCAGAAATTCGCTCAGTTCGTCGATGAGTAGCGCAAGCCCATCGAAATCGTAGTCGGCGAGGATTTTCGTAAGTTTATCCCACGCCGCCTGACGGTCTAAGGTCAGCTTGAAAGGCACACTCTGTCCGGCGGTCCGCAGGTACTCCTGGGCGTATTGGAGGGCATCTTGCGGACTTTCATCGCGCAGGGCTTCCCATTTACCTTTATATTGATACCTGACCTCAAGGAACGCCCCGATTTCGGCGCGGTGGGCAGGGAGGACATATTTGGCAAACAGATCAAGAGTAGCTGAATCCGGGGCGAGGGAGGTTAGAAGTCCGTAGCGTGGCGATGCCAAAGTCCTTTCGATGCTGTGCCAGACAATATCTTCCAGCGTGTCCACCTGTCGATATTCCAGCAACGGAATCTGGACAACGAGAAATCGCCGTTCGCGCAGCCTGGCTTCGTAATCGCGCAAAGATTCAGACTGAGCGACGATCGACTCCCACGCCCACGAGTGCTGAAGTAGCAGACTCAAGACAGACAGCAGGTGGGATTTGCCGGAACCGTAGCTGCCGGTGAGAAAGAACCCCATCCCCCCCCCCTCACCCCCTGCCCCTCTCCCCAGCCCGCTTCGCTTCGAGAGGGGAGAAGCAGACGCAATCTGGTCCAAAACGGTGCACAAACACTTTTCGATATCCGCCGTGACGACAAAGCTCTCGATTAGTTGGATGAGTTGCGACACATCCTCAGGGGCCGCGTCGCGCACCGTTGCCAGTTCGATAACGGTTTTGACAGCGGGGACTTCGATGAGATCTTTGATTTTGGGTTTGGGAGAAGGGTTGGGCATGGAAGTAGGTGATGAATATTGACTTTTCTTTCCTGTTATTGTTTCATTGCGTGAAACGAAAGTCCTTTAGTCATATTTTACATGCTATCAATAGTTTCGGCAAAATCGCCATAAAACCCCAAGCCGTAGACTCGTCCATCTTGGAGTTCTGTGATGAGACCGAACATATCAAGCGCTTCGTCGTAGATGACGCGGTAGCCCGAGTCCTGAACTCCAATGTGGTCAGTGACCAGCCAACCTGAATCCGTCTCGCCAGTTTCAAGGTTCGTGCAAAAAGTGATTCGCCTCGGATTTATCACATGTGCCTTTCCCCAGTCTCGTAAATGAGGTGGCAATTTGCTTAAGTCCTTCTTAACTCGCTTAACAATAAGTCTCTTCACTTCGTTATTCTTGTCCATACGAATCCCTCGATTTTAGTTTTCTATTCGTATTACTCCGGGGATACATCAGAAGGATATATCCGTTCATCTCTCATCTTTTTCTTTTTATACCCACTTTGCTGGTATTCAACGATATGCGTATGAGGGTTTTTATGGGGTGCCGGATTTTTGAGGTCAATTCTTACTTCCTTCAATCCATCTTTCGATTGAATCATTAAATCACCACTTTTGTTTTTAAGGGCCTTTGCACCTTTACCAACGAAAGTTTCGATGAAGTCTATTGCTTTGTCGATTTTTTCCCTTGCAACATCAACAGATCCATTAACAGGAGTCATAGTTCTTTACGCCTCTGTTTTTACCTTCCCACGCGATAGACAAAATTTTACCGTCCCCACTTGACTCTGGATGATTTCTATTAACTGCTCCTGACTTTGCGGACCGTGAAATTCAGCGACCAACTGACCCTCTTGAAAAAGTAGCCAAATTGGGCTTTGGTAACTCACCCGCGCTTCAGGACACCATGTCTTCATCTCAGTATATTGGTCAAAAGGACGGATACCCAGTTGGATTTTACCATTGAATCTTTTCGCAGCCACAAGTGCCGTATCAATAGCCGCGATGTCTGGACCACTCCAGACCGCAAACGCTAGGACAATCCAGTTACCGCAGTTCAACTCTCGCTCCCTTGATGAGGGTGCCATTGGCAAGGCTCGGCAGTATGGTGGTTCTCCATGAAACGCTACTTCAAACAGATCGCTCGCTTTCAAATATTTAAGCGAATAGCTCTTTTTTTTCCCCTGTAAGTTGCTCATGATTCAGATTAGCTGGAAAGGTTGGGCAAGAATTAAGGATGAGTTTCTACTGAACCACCAAGGCCATCATATACTGAAATTGAGGCCTTTTCTTTGACATCTTTGTTAAAAAGGCGAATCTTACTGAAACTATCCTCTGCATCGATTTGAATACGAGGCGTTTTTTCTTTCATACCACCTGACACACGTATAGAGCCTCCAAAGGTTTGCCCAATCAGATCAACACAAACTCCTCCATTCCCTCCATGCACACTGAGCCATCCATTTCCTGAAACATTGTCAGTCCCTGCTCGCAATACAGGAATTCCGTTAGGATTAAAAAGTTGGACAAGATCGTAACCGAAATTGCCACGATCGGAAGAAAGCCCTACTTTTACTCGTGTTTTTCCTGATTCATCAACTACTACTAAATTGCGACACTTCACTGAATCAAATTCCAAAGATTTATTGCCTTGAGCTGTTGCATTGTGATTAATCATATTCGGCAATAACTGTCCCATAAATACCAACAAGCCACCTAAAGCCATATACGCCAGTTTCTGTTTAAATTGCATTGTAATTCCTCTTTCTTGACACATGAGTGGAAGCATTAAATCTTCTTAATCACCTCCACAGGCAACCAGCCCGTATTCTCATCTGGCAGGTAGATTTTGGCCCAATCGCTGCTTGAACCTTTGTCCCTTCATGCAACGGGGGTGCGATTTCTTTTATGCTCAGATCAGGTTCCTTCTTTTACGATTCCACTAGATAGATCCAGTTTTACCATCCCCGCATCCATAAATTTGAGGTGTAACCATTCCTTTTCAACGAAATAGTCCTCAACAATATCTTTGCTATAATGCCAAATCTCTTGGCCATCTTCCGTAATGACGACAACACCGATTTCATGAAAAACGAGTATGGTTTGATATTCATCCAAAGGCAAGAAATCGTAAAATAATGAATCAAGCCCGATTTTGAAATCAACTGTCTTTTCGATGACATTGACTCCAACAACTTCGTCGTTCAGTCCAATAATCAATTCATTTTTTGTGGGTTGGAGTAAGAGTTGTGGTGTCAAGCCGTGCCCTTCTGAACAAATGCCAACACCAAAACGATGCAGTTTTATAGCGCCCAAATGAACAGCTACAGAATAAAAATCAACTGGCAGTTCTTCGTCTTCACCCAGTAAGATGCTTCCAGCGTCGCATTTCTCCAGAAAACCAATCATCTCATCCTTGGTTTCCCAAGAACGCAGCACAACGCTATGTTCGCCAAAAGAAATACGCATAGTCATCACTTCCCTCCGATATGACAGCGATAAGTTTAGCCTATAAAGCGTCTGATTTCAGCGATGAGTCCCCTTAACTTTGATGCTTATGAGTTGGTCGCCCTGCCAGAGAGTCTCTAGCTTGACTCCACCGCGCGGCCCCATGAGTAATGATTCTCTAAATACTGCCCCATCTCTACCGTATCCTGAAATGTTCGTTGGATTATTCAACGCATCCGTGAGATGTTTTTCAAGGTAACTCCTGGTAGCCCAAGTATCTCTCAATCCAATGCGCTCCATTTGCCTTAGCATATCCCGCGATCGATCTCTATTATGTTCAGTTCCCGTTGCTAATCCAAAAAGGTAGTCGAGTTTTCTTCCAAGCTTCGGCATGCGCTTTACGAAATTCTTTTCCGCTCCAAGCACTGTCAGGAACAGATGAAGATGGGCATCTCGCTACCATTTCAAATGCTCTCAATGGTTTCGGTGAACCCGCCATAAAACCTCTCCCTTTTTCCTTGCTATTTTTGGGATTTCCCCAATCGTCGACGCATTCGCTCCCTCCAGGTGGGCTTGTCTTTGTTACCCTTTTTTGACGCCCGACCTTCGCCGCGCTTGGAATTTTCCTCCGTAGCATGTTGATAGGTAGGGATTTCGCTGTTTTCGCCGACAGATTGGGTTACGTTTTGTTGAACTAACTGTAGATTACGACGGGCTTCCTCAAAGTCAGGGTCAACCTTTAATGCCTGATTCCAATTGGCAATTGCAGCGTCCAGATTGCTTTGCTTATAGTAGATACAGCCCAATTTGTTGTATGCTTCAACCAGGGTCTCATCCAGGGAGATTGCCTGATTCAAGGATTCGATCGCTTTCTCCAGTTGGCCTTGATGCGCATAAGCATTTCCAATGTTGTGGTGTATTTCAGCGACATTCGGGTAATTACGAGTGGCTTCCTTCCATTGAGCAATTGCGTCGATGAAGCGGTTTTGGCTCCAATATTCAATCGCTCGATCGTTGGCGATTTCAGCTTGCTTATCGTTGGCGGTTTCAGCTTGCTTGTTCATAGATTTTTCCCGTTCAATGGTTTGAGTGGTATGTTGAAACATGCCCAAAAACTATACCATATTCTCAATTTTCAGTCAACAGCAAATAATTTGAGAAATAGAAATTCGCAAAAGTTCAAGCGCTTCCGTCAGTCCATTTGCATTTGCATATTTGCTTATTTGTACATTTCCATGTCAAAACGCTTGAGGTGATACGGCTCCAACGGGAGATCGAGATTCCCGCCAGTGAGCAGTTGCGCCATCAGTTTTCCGGTGATCGGTCCGAGACAGATACCGCCGCCCTCATGCCCTGTAGCGAGGTAGAAGCCCGGCACCGATTCGCAGGGGCCGAGAATCGGTTTGTGGTCGGGAGAGTAAGGACGGAAGCCGATGTAAGCACGAATGGCGCGTAGTTTTGAAAGCACAGGGAAGAAGCGGATGGCTCGTTGGACAATCCGCTGGATGGCGTCGAGGCGGACATTCGGATTAAAGCCGACAAATTCACGGGAGCTGCCGAGCAGCAGTGTGCCACTTCTCGTATCCTCAACCACACAGGCAACTTGTAGGTCATCGACGGGGGTATCGATCGTTTGGGTGTAGGAGGCTTCCAGCATTTTGTGGTGAACAATTTTGGGAGCAGCCTCTGTGACAACAATATGCCCTCGGCGGGGTTTCACAGGAATATCAACACCGACCATTTGACCAATCGATGGGCTCCATGGCCCTGCGGCGTTGACGACAGCGCGGGCCGAAATCTTCCCCCGGCTTGTGACAACGCACGCTACCGCTCCAGACGCATCCTGCTCGAACCCCCTCACTTCCGTATGCGTGTGAACCACCGCTCCGTTCGCTTTTGCCGCATCTGCCATCGCCCAGCAGGCTAACATGGGTTGAACCTGGGCATCGCCGGGAAACAGGGCAACGCCCGTGACGTCCTCTGCAAGGTACGGTTCACATTCGCGAATCTGCTCCCGAGCTAGCATAGCCCCTTCGATGCCTTCCACACGCACGGTTTTGACACGCTCCGCCAATGCCATGGCACCTGCTTCTGTATCTGTAAACAGAATGCTCCCCTTCTGCTCATACTCAAAATCCTGATGCAGTTCCTCCGTGAGGTCTGCCCATGTCTGCATCGCGAGTTTCCCCAACTCCATTTCAGGACCGGGGTGCTTGTTCGACAAAATCAAGTTGCCTTCCCCTGAACCTGATGTGCCGGAAGCGATTGAACCGCGATCGACAAGGCACACATTGACGCCAAATTTGCTCAAGAAATAGGTCGTTGCTGTGCCAACAATCCCGCCGCCAATTACAACGACGTCTGCTGTATGATTGTTCATTCGATTTTATCCCAATGAAGCGTGATGCGTGAAACGTATTGCGTATTGCGTATTGCGTATTGCGTCAAACGTGATTCGCTTATTTTTTCGGACGCCCCAGCACCGGATACGCCGGATCGGTGTACCCTTTACCGGTGTGCTCGCCGGGGGGCACAAGGTGGTCAATTGCGGCTTCGTCCGCTGGAGTCAATACCCAGTCCAGACAACCGAGATTGTCCTCCAGTTGTTCCATCGTTCGCGGTCCAACGATCACTGACGTGATAATCGGGTTAGCAAGCACCCACGCCAACGCAAATTGTGTCACCGTTTTACCGTGTGCACCCGCCAGGGGCTTGAGTTTCTGTGCCCCTTCATAACTCTCTTCGCGAAGTTCAGTTTGCAGCATCCGGCGGTCTTTACGGTCTGCCCGTGAGCCGGGGGGCGGCGGTTGTCCGGGGAGATACTTTCCCGATAGTACCCCACGCGCCAAGGGGCTATAGGACACGACCCCTACGCCATGCGCGCTGCAAAACGGCAGCAATTCGACTTCAATATCCCGGTTGACGATGTTGTAGAGCGGCTGCACACAAACAAATTTTTCCAGATTCATTCGGTCACTAACCCACAAGGCTTCGCAGACCCGCCACGCATGGAAGTTTGAGCAACCGATATAACGGACTTTGCCCTGCCTGACGCAATCATCCAACGCTCTCAGGGATTCCTCAATCGGCGTTGTTGCATCCGGGCTATGGAGGTAGTATAGGTCGATGCGGTCGGTCCCAAGCCGTTTGAGGCTTGCTTCAATTTGTGTCATGATATGATAGCGGCTCGTCCCGGACTGATTGACCCCTTCCCCCATCGCCCCACGCACCTTTGTTGCGATGACAACTTCATCACGAACGGCTCGAATCGCTTTGCCGAGGATTCGCTCGGATTCCCCCTGATTGTAGACGTTTGCGGTATCGAAGAAATTAATCCCGGCATCCAACCCCCGTTCGATAATTCGGATCGAATCCTCCTCGTTTGTTGCTCCGCCAAACATCATCGCGCCGAGACAAATTTGTGAGACTTTGACACCGGCACGCCCAAGAGATCGGTATTCCATTGGTTGACGCTCCTCTGTAAAGATTTGACAAAATCAAAGACCGTGACACTTCTTTCCTGCCCATTTTAGCACACAGTTACACCGAGTGCAAGCAAAAAGAAGGGAGGGAAGGGAAGAATGGAAGAAAAGGAAGGATGGAAGATAGGTGAGGCTTGGTCATCATTCGGAGGAAATGCAATTGTAGCCCAGGATTCTATCCTGGTTTGAGTGAAAGTGGCCAAGATAGAATCTTAGGCTACGACTGAACGAGCGGATCATTATGACTAGCCCTCAAATAGGTAGGGAACCAAGTAACAACATCGCTCCCGGAAATGAGTTGCGAAAAACTCTCTTTCTATGATATAATCCCCAAGTGTCTCAACCCCTTTTAGATGGGTTGCGATGTGAAAATGTTGGAACATCAGGTTTTCGATTAAGGAGGAATAAAGATGGTGCGACAAGGTTTAAAAGCCGTATCACGGCTGTTCGTATTGTGCGGTCTCGGTTTATTTCTCACAGGGCTCAATGCGCATGCTGAACCCGTCCAGTGGGAAGGTAACGGCCACTGGTATGATTCCATAGGCCTTTCATCGACCTGGATTGATGCTTTCAAGGATGCGAGAAGCCGGTCATATCTCGACTTGCCCGGACATTTAGCAACGCTCACCTCCCAGGAGGAGAATGATTTTGTCTGGCAGACATTTCAGAGAAACGCAAACGCATACTGGCTGGGTGGGTTTCAGGTGCCTTGGGCGAGAAGCGTCGATAGAGGGTGGAGATGGATCACTGGCGAGCAATGGAGTTTCACAAACTGGACAGGTGGGGAACCGAACGACTCTCCTGGGGAAGGAGTAGAAGATGGAGAAGAAAACTTCCTTCACTTTGACACTAATACGGGACGATGGAATGACATCCGTCGTGAATTCGTGGGACCTTATATCATTGAATATGAAGCGAAGGTTGACCAAGCGAGTGCCCCTGGAAAACCAACGGATATTCACCCCAAACGCAAATTAACCACAACGTGGGCAGACCTCAAACGAGCTCGTTAATTCAGTGAAATGGAAAGGATGGAAGATTGGACTTTCATTCCTTGGGTTGAGCCTGTCGAAACCTTCCATCCTTCCTTTCCTTCCATGTAAAGGCGTGATTTTTTATGGAAAACTGCAAAGGAGACAAGATGGCACAGATGAATGCCCAACTCCCATACAACCGTCTGAGAAAAATGGTCAAACAGCTTGTAGAAGAGCATAAGAATTTAGGATACGAGAAACTCAAATTGGCGGTTTGGTTTGGGGAAAAAGATCAAGTCAGTGATGTCCATCTTTTGGAAATCGTTGAAAATCACCCTGAATCCCTTTCTGGATACCTCGAAACTTATGAATTTGCCCCCTCGAAAGATTTTCCGGTGCGCCTTCACCTTGCGATTGCAGCGCCCGGTGATCTTGAAACCGCATTACAGAATCAGGATAGAACCCTTCAAAAGGCGCGCGCATTCGCTCCGGAGGTAATCTTTGCTGATAATGGGGAAGGAGAGAAACTCTGGAAGCGTATAAAAGATGATGTTGATACGACTTTTTCAGTTATGAGTGAAAGCGAGGTCCAGACTTCCGAAGTTTCAACACGCGAGTTGAACGGAGGCGATGCGAAACCGTGAGGGCACCGAAACAGCACACATCTTGTCTCAAACTTCGGAAGTCTAAGTGAAAAACTCGTGATGTTGAACAAGAGTGAGCAAGCGGAATACGCCCAAGCATATTTCATTCAGGCGCAGGTGGACCGCGATTTTGCGCTGAGAGTTTATGATCAATTTGTGAGGAATACCCCCGAACGCCAAGATGAGTTTTTCTGTTGTATCGTGGCTCACTGCCAACAAGCAATCGAAAAAGCAACGAAAGGATTTCTATTACGGCACGGAGCGACTTTCCGATTTACCCATCAAGTGATTGACTGGATTTTCCACACAAAGGGACAGACAAAGTACAAAAGGCTTCTCAGAGACAGATTAGATTCAAGGGTACTGGCAGCAGCGATTGAGATAGAAAAACTTGCGCCAACCCTTGATTCCTCACGAAAGAACACCGAATATCCCTATCTGTCTTCTCGGGCGGGCAAAATCGGGATCCAAATTCCTGCAAAAACGTTTAAGGAGCCTGAAGTCATTGCCGCTTTGAAAGCGGCCCGTATGGTTGTCGCGGCAATGCTCAGAGCACCCAACAGCCGAAGCATCAACTAAATCGCGGCGAATCAAGTTAAAGGAAGGACGGAAGATTGAACTTCCATCCTTCCTTTCCTTCCCTTCCTTCCCTTCCTTCCATCACGTTTTACGTTTCACGCTTATGGCAGGATGAAGGGTTAGACTCCCCTCCTTCCTTTTCTTCCCTTCCTTCCCTTCCTTCCATCACGTTTTACGTTTCACGTTTCACATCTTGGCTTGAGATCAAATCCCTTAACGGCACTAAAAGTGCACCGTCGGAGTAGACATTGGAGGACGCAACGCCACCATCGCTTTCGGGTTCTCCTGTGAATTCAGCCGAAGTCGAATCTACGCTTCTCCAATCTTCACGGCGCAACTCCATCTGGTATCGATCTGAGCTAACCCCCCTTTCACTGCTAGAAACGGACTCCATATTGATATATTTCAGCCCACTTTTCTCGAAACAGTGAAGGGCGGAATCGTTGTCAGCATCAACCCGAAGTGTGAAGGTGTCGGCACCAAACTGCTCAAAGGCGAACGCGATTGCGCATTTGACAGCCTCTGTGCCGTATCCACGATAACGGTAATCCGGGCGGATAATGATGAGTTCAAGCGAAGCATTTCGCGTTTTCGCTACGGCGGTGCGCTTTATCAACATAAAGCCGATGAGTTCATCACCGGGACGGTCAATTGAAAACGGTTGCATCTCCTCATCTGCGAGCCAATGATGCCAGCCGTCAACATAAGTTTGGAACGTCGTCAACTCAGTGCGCAAGGCCTCACGCAGTGTCGGTTCGTTGCTCCAACGCCAGATTCGCCGCAAATCGTGTTCCTCCGTAGTCCGCAACTTCACGCTGCCACCGTAAAGCCGTTCTAGTTCCCTGAGCTGGGTCTGCAAGACCATCAACTGGTCTGAGTACCAGGTGATATGTTGCCCGGCCGTGCGAATCAAGCGCGGATTGGGACGTTCAATAAACTCCGATTGCTTCAATCGATTCTGAAAACGGGCAAGCATCTGCTCGTTCTTCTCGATAATCTTCATCAATTTTTCGGTGACAATAGTTCCATTATCGGTCTGCATGTTTGTGCCTCCTCTCAACGTGTTTCGGTTGTCTCTGTTTCTGCCCACGTTCATATCTGCCCTCCTCAAATCCCGAAATGCGCAAATAACTTTCATACCGCATTTCGCTGATTTCCCCGAGCTCGACAGCGCGTTTGACCACACACCCCGGTTCGTGGTGATGGGTGCACGCCGCAAACTTGCATTCGGGGATGTATGGGCGCATTTCGGGAAAATAGATGTCTAACCCTTGCTCATCATCGATTTCAAGCAAGCCGAGCATGCGGATGCCCGGTGTATCGGCGACAAAACCGCCAAAATCAAGCGGCAACAAGGTAACCTCTGTTGTCGTATGGCGTCCCTTGTGCAACCGCTCATCGACCTCACCAACACGCAATCGCAAACCCGGCTGGAGAACGTTGAGCAACGACGATTTTCCAACACCTGAAGGGCCCGCAATTGCAGAAATCTTATCTTTCATGACCTCTTGCATTTCGGCGATTCCTGTGCCGGTCACGGCACTGGTATAAAGAATGTGATAGCCGATACCTTCGTATAGTGCCATCTGCGCTTGAGCCTCCTCTAATGTGACAAGATCGATCTTGTTGATGCAGATAACGGGTAACATCCCCGCGGCTTCCGCCATCACGAGAAATCGATCTAACATGCGTAATTTAAGTTGCGGTTGTCGTGCCGCAAAAATGATCAATAGCAGATCGAGGTTCGCGGCAATGACCTGTGGCAATTTGTGCAACCGCGTCCGTCCAAATTGCGTCTTGCGCGGCAGAATCTCCTCGATGTAACCCATATTATGCTCTGACTTCGACTGAGAAATCAAGACCCGATCGCCGGCGGAAACCAAATCCACGTAGGGCATCTCCTTCGTTTCCGCACGGCGACGTTCATCTGCTTCGATAATATGATGCCTCAACGTGCAGTGATAGAGCGTGTCGCCGCATTGGACATCATAATTGCTGCTGTGTGCTTTGATGACAATACCTTCATCCATAGAATAGATAACCTCACAATATAACGGTAGATTTTCAGAACGGTTTGTAAATTTAGGACTTACGCAGTTGGTTTGGAAAAATTGAGGTTCTCTGCATCTTGTATCTTGAATCCTGAATCTAAATCCAAGATTCAAGATGCAGGATTCAAGGTGTTTTTCATCTCAAGTGCGTAACTCCTAAAATTATGGATCAGTGGGGTATTGGAAATTGGAAGGGACTCATGGAGGCGTTTCTTGGAGGGGGGATTCATAACAAAAAAAGCCCGCAAGGAAACTCGCGATTGTGGGAGCGATCTCCAGATCGCGATTGACGGGCTTTTCAGATCTAAGGATTCACGAGGCGAGATTGAAGCCTACGTTTCTAGCCACCCGAAAGGCAGAATGGCAAAGCCAACACGAGTTTCCCAATTTCCAAATATGCTATTTTGTTTTTTGGATACCTTTTCCATCATTTCACGCATAAACTTTGCCACCTCCTTTCAAGTGAAAATTGCTGATGGGATGTTAACTCATAATCCATCAGATAATAAAATTGACTGCCTAATTCTCTTTCAAGGCGTCCTTTATAGCATAAATTTTAACTTCGTCGTGCCAATTTATTCGCAAAGATGCTAATGAGACCGCCGAGCATGACGTAACCGAAGATGACTTCAACTGTTACCAAAAAGCGAGCGAATGGACTATCGGCAACTACGTCCCCGAATCCCAGTGTAGTGAATGTAACAATACTAAAATAAAGCGCTGATCTAAAGCCGAAGGGTTTACTCTTGTAATGGTCTGCGGTCTGCTGAAACTTAGCCCCATGTTCTAACCAGAAGTCCTGCCAGGGTTCAGGCATCGTCCTGCCCCAAATTGGAATAGCGGTGTCAGCAGGTGTATATGCCAAAGCGAATAACGTTGCAATTACCACTGACCAAAATGCCCATAATCCGAAGCTGCGTCCATAGTCAGAACTCCATTTCCAAACCCGAGCCCAAAACCAGCGATGTTTTTCCTTAAAGTCGCGGATAAATTGCTGGTCTGCGACATAGCGTTTGAAGGAAGCATTCGATACAGAATCAATATTCTGGTCATCTAAGTAGAATTCGGTGAGGGAATGTATCTGGTATGTATTTTACACCCATGAAATTGGTAGGATGTTTAAATCTCGCTGAGTTAAACCTTGCATTTATAGTGAATTCGGTTTGTATGAATTCAACGCTTTTGTGAAACTCGACATAATTGAAAAGGGCAAATCCGTTGAAATTGACTTGCGTGAAGATCGCCCTTTTGCTGAACTTGGCATAATCGAAGTTCGCTTCGTCGTTGAACTCGGCTTGAAAGAAGTCCGTTTCTCCCTTGAACTTGGTGTGCATAAAGTTCACGCCTTTATTGAACTTTACTCGTGCGAAGTTCACCCTGTCACCGAACGTACAATTTCTAAGAATCACCTTCTTATTTATCGAGAATTTTCCATCTGTATCGCGAGCAATCCGTGCTTTAGAAATTTCCACTTCTCCTTCAATGAAATAGTCTTCCAATTTCACTGGCTCATTATCATCAGCAGCAAGGGTTTTCAGAAATTCATCGGCTAAAATTGTGATCTTCCCATCGACAGCCATAGCATTCTCTTTGTGAACCAACTCGGAGTCGTCGTAGTGGATGGAATGCGCCGTAGTAACATGAAACTCTTAAGGAGATGAATCAATCCGACCGCTACACCCTATATCAACCTATTCCAGTGCTCACGAATTTCTTGTGCGGGATTAATTTCTTGTTCTTCCCAGTAAGCTGGTTCTCGAATAACGAGTTCTATATGCTGAACTTTTGACAGGAATCTTTTTAACCACCTGGGCTGGCTTTTAAGGGCAATCGATATTGGCTGAAGAGTTACTCCGGGGATAAGAAAAATACAAAGCGTTTGATTTATTTGGCCGACGAATTCCTGAAACCAATGCGGAAGAAATTGCCTATGCATGACCTCTGCTTCACTCAGTCTACCTATGTCTGATCCGATGTCATAGACGACTATATTGAACATGTGCCTGCGAATGGGTTGCAACGGTGGATGGTCAGACCGATCGGGTCGTGAGTAGCAACTGAATACACAATTTTCTTGTTCAAAGCTATCAATGTAGTAATTCTTTAATTCTTGCGCCGGATTCACTAGAACAATGTGAAGTTCTTCGGTAATTAGCTGAGTGTTCATTTTTTTATATAATTATGTTTGATATAGGGGATTCTTATGAAATCGAAGAAAGCAATTCTCCTTCGATTAACTTACGCAATTCAGTGAAACCATCATCTGTTTTATATAAAACTGTGATTGGTCGGCTTTGCCGGCTTATCTCTGGTCCCAGATATGTGTAGATTAAATTCAAAGCTACCTCATTTCCAACATAATTTGAAAGGACGAAAATAAGTACGGTGGGGGATATTTCTCGAATCTTTTTAATGACCCTAAGCCCCTCGAAGACATGAAGAGTTGCCTGTCGACCTTCATCGCCCTTGGTTTGAGTGAACACACTTTGTATCATCTCTTCTCCTCTTTGGAATAACCTCTCGGCCTCCGTCTCCCATCTTGGATTTAAAACAAGGTCAACGACGACAGCGCGATGACGTGCTTTGTCAAAGACCCGAATGACATCGTCCGTCTCGATTGCGAGCGAATTTTGTGGTTTCTCTTCAGCTACGGAATCCAGGACGAAATCTAGTTCACAGATATCCTCCAGTTTTGCTTGTATTAGTTCACACGCGTTCGGCGAGTCTTCGACAACCAAGACGGATGGTTTTGGCGGTTCAAAAGGTTGTTGTGAGAGTAATCTTATCTTTTTAATAACTAAATCTAATTCGGTAATCTGAAACCGATGAGTCCACACCCAGTCCGCACCGAATCGAAGAATTTCCTGGGTTAGGGCGATACCGGGAGCGTCGATGAAATAAAAAATCAGTAGGCCTTGAAGATCTTTGCTTTTCCGAATCTGTTCCAGCGAATGCAATAGCTTCAAACTCACAGGAGCTTGACTCGGATCTTGAAGGACTTTACGCAAATCGAAAAGCTTCAACTTCGCTAACTCTTTTGTGCTCAAATCCTCCATATCGAGTTTTGAATCAATAAAGATCAGGCTTAGATTCACTTGACCGAGTTTCTGAGAAAGAAAATTGGTCGAGAATAAATCTGAGGAATTTGGGGATAGCACACATTCCTCTAAATCTAACTCTGTTGCACCCTGTGTAATTGCTTTAACTATATCATTGTCTCTCGTGAATAGAAGAACCTTCTCCTTTTTCATCCGTAATATCCTCTCGCTTCAATTCCAGCAAATTCGCAAGTCACCAAGAAACTCAGAATCATCTGCTTGAAAAAGATTAACCGGGCACTCAGTTTACGTTGCTGCTGGCAGGTGAACTGTCACGGTTGTTCCCTGGCCTTCTTCGGAATCTATTTTCAGATGCCCTGCCCTATTTACACCTGCTTGCCATTCGAGCGATCTTAGATACGCTATACAAAAAATCAATCCGATGCCCAGGTGCTCTTCGCGCGAGATTTGAGGGACGGTTTCCTCAATAAGTTGGTCTAAGGATTCCCAAAAAGCCTCCCTTTGTAACGCATCGAAGTGAATAGAAATGCCCTCATATTTTTTTAGTAACTGTTTCGGAAACCCAACCCCTCTATCCTCTACGCTAAGTGTAGCATACCCCATACCATGTTCCCCCGGTTGGGGAACACGACCAGTCACTCGTATTCGTGCCCTTAGAGGGTCATCGCGAACGTATTTGGGGTGAATCGCATCGACAGCATTCGCTATGAGGTTAAACAGCATTTCTGTCACCATCTCAGCATCTGCTAAGACCTGCAAAGAGGAAGGGATTTCCAGTTCCAGCTTTAGGTGTTTTCGTATAGTCTTCGATCGATGTTTGCGACTCAAGAACCTGAATAAGACATTGAGCTTACCCTTGACCCCCTCGAAATCCATTTCTGTTACTCCACGACTAAAAACATCCTTGAGACCACTAGCCGTCATGATTGCCCTGAGAAACCTGTCATAGTGTCCGAAGAGCATCCGTAACGGCTCAATGTCCTCGGTTACCTCTGGTTTGGGTCCCCCTTGGGTTAATTCCGGAATATTCTCCAGCCGTTGCAGGAATGTTGTCGTGGGATAAATCAAAAACTTCGGCAAATTATGACCTAAAGTGCGACGAAATATATTCATTCGTCGAGAACTTCGCACGAGATCTTCTTTAGCTGCGTAATCAAGAAGAAGGGGATGGACAAAAAGACTCTTGGACATAGACGCCATAGCAAAGTATGAATCTTCCTTAAGAGGCTCGGCTGTGCCCAAGGTGATAATGCAACAGGTATCAGCGACAGGCGTGATAAACGTATACATGAAGTCGGTTTTCGGACAAGCTTCCCTCCATAGCGATTGAGTGAACAACATCATAAACGCTTGCTTTTGCGTTATCTCAGTTTTGAACATGGAACGAAGGTGTTGGAGATAATCCTCTAGCTCTGTTGTCAAATTTAATTGCCAAGAATCGACACTTTGGATTATCTGGGCAGCAAAATCGTGTAGGTCGGGCCATGGTTGCCAGGTCAAATTTAGAAGAGTCAACTGAAGAGCCGCCTCAAGTTCGTCCGCTGTTTTTTCCTGTAGCAGTATTCTGTCAATCGCTTCTTCTATACCTATTGCCTCAAGTACCTGTTTATGAATCCTTTCAGGAATATGCCACCAATCATTTTCACCGTTCGGCTTGTCTTCTTGGAAACAAGTGCGAATCCCATGCTTATTGATGACTTGGGTTGCAATATACTGAATAAGTGAATAAAGGCCTTTATCCCTTCCCGCATGCGTCAGTGCATAGAATGCGTATGCGCGGGCTAGTGTGCGCGGCCTGTCCTCATTCTGTAGGAAAGGTCTGTGATAAACAGTATGTCTTTGTGTGTCTATCGGACTCCAATAACTGGTTGCAGTGTAGGTCGGTCGAATCGGGGCAACAACTAATGGAATCTTTTCGCGCAATTGGGTTATATAATCCTCTAGATTCTCCCAATCTCCCGGATTGATTACGCTTTGCCTGAGTTCCGTCTGGATCTCTTCCAAATTAAATCCTGGAGTATATTTGCCCATACCTTGTAGAAGCCAAACATATGCTTTAAAGCGGACTGTGGGATCTCTAGATATTACACCTCTATTAGTCGTGTCAAAGCTCTTACGGATAAGCGCGTCTATTTCCTCAAGTGTTCTGAACAACCTAAAATCTTCAACAATCTCTGTCATAGAAATTCGCCTCAATTGCTGCAGTTATAGGCACTTCGCCATGTTTACGCATAAATGCAAACGGTCAACTAAAAAACTGACAATCTCCAAGTAAGTTTATTTTAACAGTTTATCTCTTTCAAACTTGCGCATGTGCCTCGTAATCTCATCTGATATTTCATTAAGCTTTGGGTCTTTAGGGTCACGGGGCTTCTTAACCTCTATAGGAAAAGTTGCTTCTATTTTCATTGGAGAATCGGATACGAGATAAACCGTGTCACTCAGGAATACCGCATCCTCTACGTTGTGAGAAACCATAACAACAGTTGTGGGTTGAATCTGTAGAATCTTCAGCAGTTCTTCTTGCAATTCAAACCGAACAACTAAGTCCAGGTTATGAAAAGGTTCATCTAAGAGAAGTACCTTGGGGGGATCAACGAACGTGCGAGCAAACGCGACACGGCTCTCTTCCCCTCCGGAGAGCGTCTTAGGCCAAGCGTCCTTCCTATCTGTAAGCCGGACAATTTTAAGCCACTTTTCGACGATGGCTTTTTTGGACTGAGAGTCTTGGTGCCTAATAGCAAACTCAATGTTTTTTTCAACCGTTTTCCAGGGTAACAGACGATTATCTTGAAAGACTGTTTGAATATCTCGGCTTGGTGTGCTAATGGTTTTGCCGCCCAGTTCTATTCCTCCATCAAAGCGACGCTCCAACCCGGCGATCATCCGCAGAAGAGTGGTCTTTCCTGCACCACTTGGACCGAGAAACGAAACAAATTCGCCAAAGGGAACTGTGAAATAAAGTCCCTCAATCAGATTCCCGGGGTCTGTTGAGTTTGGGTATCTCATCGAGCGGATATTAACCACTAAATCCTCTTGCATTAGAAACCTTCTTGCGTTATGGAGATTTCTATAGAGTCGGTCCAGTCAAGCGCATTCTTCTGAATTTTTGCAAGCAGTGTATCAACGATAAATCCTATTATAGCTAATAATATGACCCCTGCATACTGCTCCTCGATCTTTCCGGTATCCCTCCTATCGTTTATAAACCAGCCCAGCCCCTCCTCGCCTTGTCTGGCAGAACTGTACTCTACAAAGAAAATGACAATCCAAGCGAGGGCAACAGTTATCCGAATCGCAGTAAAAATGGCTGGTGAAGCGAAGGGAAGAAGAACATGCCACATCTTCTCCCAATAGTTCTTCTCATAAATATTCGCCAATTCTATGTAATCGACTTCGATGGATCGGACGGCTTGATAGGTATGGATGTGAACGATAAGGAATGCCGCAAATGCAGCCAGCGCAATCTTGAAGACTTCTCCTGTGCCGAAAAACATGATCATGAATGGCATCCAAACCACCACAGGAACCGGAGCAAAAAACAGCAACATAGGAGAGATGAGTCGATCAGCACGTCGTAAACTGGCTAAGAATACACCGGATAAAATGCCGCCGAAAGTCCCTATCGAAACCGCAGTAAGAAGCCTCCCTAGACTAAATAAAGCATGTTTGGGGAGTTCCCAAGAGATTGACAGCATTACCAACGCTCTCACAACCTCTGTGGGGGCTGCTGACAGCGAAGGGGGAAGTCGCTTGGTGCGATCTGCCCACTCCCATATCAACACCAGAAGGATTGGAACTATCAAACCGCTAGAGAGTTCAATCAGGCTTTTGTTTTGGGGTGTGCTCATTTGCTTCCGCTTTTGAGGAATCGAAGATCTATAAACTGAGTTTTAACATCAAGTGCTTGTGTCTGCCTTGATTTATCTTGCTCCGTCAGGAAGTTAGCCTTTTCTTGGATATCGGCAATTACATCTTCGTTTAGCTGTGCGCCCCATTTAAGCTTGGGCCAAGCCCTCTTTACAACTTCTACATCAAGTCCAAGCTCCTTAGCTGCGATACTTTGCGCTTCTTCAGGATTGGCCTGCATCCACACTTTTGCTTTTTGAATTACGGACACGACAGCTCTAACAACAGGCTCATGTTTTGTAATAAGCGTTGTTGGAACTGCCATCGTGCTGTGTATAACAGCATCGCCGCCCGTCAAAGCCCTCCCCTTTCCGGTTACTTCCTGCTTTTCGACCCACGGGGCCCACACTGCCCAAGCATCGATTGCGTTCGTCTCGAATGCTGTCTCTGCTGCGGTTGGACTCATATATACAATATTAACTTCGGCAGGAGAAATGTTGAAAGTCTTGAGAATTTTCAGAAGCCCGTAGTGAGAGCTTGTTCCCGCAAGCACTGCCAGTTTCTTGCCGCGCAAATCCGGTACCGACTGGACAGCGGATTCTGTGGGAACGATAATTTCCTGTGCTGCGCTTGCAGAAAGTGCGACTATACGAATGTCGTTTCCCTGCGCTCGACAAAGATATTGGGGGGCTTCCGCCGAAAAAAGAACTTGTAGTTCACCTTTGTCGAATGCGGCACTGATTGTGGGACGGTCATTAAACAATGTGTGTGTGATGTTAATGCCTTGAAGTTCTGGTACCTCCCCGAACCAGTTAAAGTGTTTCGCAATATGATACGGGGTGTTGCCAAGTGCCTTAGAGAATGTAGCTATGGTCATGGACTCTAATTTGTCAGGGCCCTTTCTGTCACAACCAATAATTGGAAGGCATGTCGCAACGGCAAAGAACAATGCAAAGGTGATTCGACTGAGATTTCTCATGATCTTCCTCCTTGTGTTTAATTCATATGCAAAAATATTTCTTTGTTTTTCTCCCACCACTGTTGCTTAACTTCCTCGGACAACTCCCAAGCTTGTTCTTCTAAGAGTTGACTTTTTTGCGCTATCGTTTCTAACCGTAGTCTCTCAAGAAAATTCTGAACGTAATCAGAAGACACGAATTGCTTCGGGAATTTGATAACCACATCATTCGCTTCAAACGTGATATCTATCATGGGAATCCACCATAGTTGAATTGAGCTCAACTTTAATTAGACTGACCGTTCGCATAATTTCTGATCAAGAACGAGCGCGGGGGTGATCTCTACCAGTTGATAGGCACTGGCGAATTCACCGCAGAATAGAACGGCGGAAAATTGAATGCCTTTATTATAGCAAAACTTCATGAATTCTGCAACTCAAAAATGCGGCAGAAACCGAGTTTTTGCCAAAAACTCGGTTTCTGGTGCCCCACATTGTTCACCGAATTGTGAACCATCCTCCTTTTCTTCATCGATCAGGGGATACTTTTGGGCTTGCTTCAAACCGGCATTTCTGCTATAATCTATTGGTACCCTCTTACACGCAAGAATCCCAAAATGGAAGGTGCAGTTTCCGGCCAATTTATCTGTTTTTCCATTTACGTGAAACAACACCAAATAGAAGGGATGAGCAGAAATGAATTTATTCGGACTTATATCGGAAAACAGTGACAGCCGTTTGAGGGCTCAAGTCGAGACGGAGATCTCCAAATGGCTCATGGATAGCGATTTTGAATCGGATGCCAGGGTGCTTCGACGTTTATCGGATTTCGGCATCCGGGGTGACCCCGTATTGGTCAGTTTAGCCCAAATCAAATCACTTCAGAAATATAAATATGCCCTGAATCCACAGAACTTAAACCACATTCTTGATTTGGCGCGAAGCCAGCCTATTCTACAGAAACTCATCCAAGATCGCCCCTATCTCCTCGCGAAGTCAGGTATGATTTACGAACACGCGCCGACCTTCCTTTTCGGGGGGGATGCCTCCCCACAAGAGCTCGACGCTTGCCTGTTGACCTTTGCAAGCGATTATATGTCTAAGTTTTGGGAATATTCGGCATTCCCCGAAGGGGCACCGTTAACCTCCCCGCACCCTGTTCTCGCTGCGGCTTTTTGGGATAAAGCGCTTTGGCATCCCGTCGCCTACCTCAAGAAGGCATATCAAGATAATCTGCTAGGTGTCGAATATTATATTGATTTCCACCCTTTTAACCTGAATAAACTGTTACCCGAGGATTTTAGCACTGCTCATCGGGATATGATTCGAGAGTGGGTTGAGGGTATGAATATCCAGTTTTCAATCCACTCCGCAATTGTTGGCCCCTATAGCTCACCCAATCCATATCTGGGGAAACAACTGTACTATGCTCCCGTTGACGCGATAGACCTTCAGAAGGAAACCGTCATCTTCGCAAGAGACACGGCGGCTTCGTCAGTGGTCTTACATCTGATTGCTCCGGAGCGCTTATCTGAGCTTGCCGAGATTATAGAAACCGCCTCCGACAGCGATGTTCGGGTCACGCTTGAGAATTACTACTATACAGAAAAAATTAACCAAACCTCAGAGCAGTTCATCGCTGTCTTGGAGTCACTGATACCGTTGCTCACCCAACGCACCCGAACGCAGAACTTTGGCGTTACCTTTGATCCGGGGCATTATAACATTGAAGGGGAAGATCCCATCATCGCGGCTTTGAACGTGAGCCGGTGGTGCCTGGAAAAGGGGATTCATCTGACCAAAGTCCATGCGACGACAAACTATGGTCCGTTGCACAGTTTCCCCCCAAACTTCAGTTCTGATGTGCACGATCCAGTTTCAAATCTTGGGATTCACAATCGCCTGGTCATCCAGATGATTCGGTCTATCGGACATCGGCCCTTGGTGACTGCGGAACAGATTAAACCGCTGATTGACAAGGACATTGCGCTGATTGAGAGTGCCCACCACCCCCCCCCCGTCCACGGGGGGGCCGAAGGATTCTCCATTCTTCCCCCCGCGGGCGGGGGGGGGGCTCCTGTGTACGATTATGAATCGACGATTCAGCGGGGTAAAGACCTGCTTGTTGGAAGGACTGATAGCCCGATTACGGCGGCTGATACCCAGGTTGAAGCCTACCAATTTATTGCGGGACTATCGGGGGTTAGAGTGTTACAGGAGTATTTAGTGTATCGCCGCATCCAAAGCACCGAGGATATGACTTCTGAAACTGCGAAAGCCACCACGCTGTCATTGATGAAAGCTTCGGTAGAAGACCAACGTCGGGCAATCGCCAATTTGAATGAGATGCTTAAAACAGCAATCGAAGCCGAAGGCGGCGTTTCGGAAAGTTCAATTGGTTTCATCTGTAAACGGTTGAGCGGTGCGTTGTTTGCTGAGATTTATCGAGGGTATTTGAACGATATTTTTGCTGAGAGTGTAGAATACCGAGCGGGGGAGACAATCTGCCGTGAAGGCACTATCGGCGATGAAATGTTTTATATCAAAAATGGACAGGCACACGTCTTGGGGGGTGACGTACAACTGGCAACACTTCAGACAGGCGAAATTTTCGGTGAGATGGGCCTATTTTATGGAATACCGAGATCGGCAACGGTCAAAGCCGCGACGGATGGCACAGAAATTGGTATTTTGAAGCGGCATTCGCTATTCCCTTTGATTTTTGAAAGAAAGAATCAGGCAAAGGCAATTCTCTATCGACTCTATAGTATCCTTCCTGAACGTTTGAGGCAACTCAATGCCAGGTATACATACGCGCTCGAAACGCTTCACACCCTCACCCACCTCTCCCCCTTCCCCTCCCCTCTAGGGGAGGGGAGAGAGGGGAGAGGTGAGGGGCAGGGCAGTCTTCCCGAGGTTGTACCGGTGAAAAATGGTCATATTGAAGATTTACCAGAGCCCAACTTTCTCTTTGATATTATGGCTCAGAGAGAGTTAGAGAAACTATTTAACACAGACCGCTTCTACGCTCCCGGTGAAATCGTTTTTCATGAAGCGGATCGCGCGGATGGTGCATATTTGGTCAAATCGGGTCATGTTCGGGTGGTCCGTCACCATGGCCAGCATCAAGATTTCAATATACCTTCGCTTTCGGCAGAGCCTCCCCCACTCCATCGGGGAGCCTCAAGCCTCCAATCTAAGGATTCTCACGAAGAAACACTGTTGGCAACGCTTGCGAGCGGAAGCATTATCGGAGAAATGGCTTTGATTGATGATGCGGAACGCGCGGCAACTATTGTTTCCGAAGGCGCGACGCTTGGTTATCTCTCTAAAGAAACCTTTGATCAAATCATGGAGCAGGATGTCGAACTGTCGCATAAATTGTTGCTCACCCTTTGTGGAACCATGCTGGCAAGAATTAGCAGGTTGAATCAATCTTATCTTCATGTCGAATCAGAAATTCGTCGTTATAGCCAGTAGGCGAATGGGCAAATGAGCAATCAAGCAAATGAGCAAATGCGTTCGGAGCAGGTAAAAATTTTGACCCACCAGAAACGCATTTGCAGATTGGCAGAGCCAAGGGAGTGTTCATCGATGAAAGTTGAAGAGTATCGGATGACGCCCCCCCCGTCCACGGGGGGGACCACAGGAGAATCCAACGTCCCCCCCGCGGGCGGGGGGGCATCGGCTGCCCCCGTTGTTCCTTCGCCAGAAGATCTGAATGAAGAGGATTTGACCAATCAATGGTTAGCGGAGCGGGAGGGTCAAAAGGGAGAGGCAGATGGATTCGGTGTCCAAAAAAAAATCGCCGTCATCTTCGCAACCATTGGTGGGTTTGAAGTCGCTTCAAATGCAAGCATGGACGATATTGAAGAGGTGCATATCCGAAAGAATCAGTTGGATATTGAACTGGATCGAATTATTAGCAAATATGGAGGGCTGATCGATAAAATTATTCGCAATTTTTTCATGGCAACTTTTGGAACAAAAGTCACCAATCAAGATGACCCCGCCTGCGCGATTCTAGCGGGGTTGGAGATGATTCAGGCAATTGAGAACTTCCCAGGCGCGGGCATCCAGATCGGTATTAATAGTGGCCCGGCGTGGGTTGGAATGATTGGCACAGGGGGCGCGAATGGATTTACGGATGCAACAGTGATTGGGGATACCGTTAATCTGGCCGCACGCCTCAAAAGCAAAGCAGGATTAAACCAAATGGTCGTCAGCCCGGCAACGTATCACTTGACCCAGCACCTCTTTGTTTATGAAGCCCTTCCACCGGTTCTTTTGAAGGGGATTACCGCTCCAGTCCCCATTTACGCTGTCACTGGTAAGAAACCGGAGGTTGAGCGAATTACAGTCGTCAAGGAAACCCAAGAAGATCGACAAAAAAGGCTTCAAGCGGCAATTCCGCCCCACCTGCGAGAAAAAATTAACGCCACTCGCGGCACCCTTGAAGGGGAACGGCGGATGGTCACGATGCTTTATTCCGATTTAAGTGGGTTTACTGCGCTTTCAGAAAAGTTCAAAGGAGATCCGGGGAAGATTGCCCAACTGATGGATATGTGTCACCATGCACTCGGTCAGGTCATTTATAAATATGAAGGCGTAATTGATCAGATCGTCGGCGACGAGTTGATGGCGATTTTCGGCGCTCCAATTATACACGAGGATGACCCTGAACGTGCGGTTTGTGCGGGCTTAGAGATGCTTGAGGAGATTAAACCCTTCAGTGACCGAATGGCAGTTGAAATGGGAATGCCCCCCCTGAATGTACACATCGGTGTCAATACAGGGCGCGTTTCGATCGGCCATATCAGCACGGATGCCACAGCGAAAATGGATTACACGGTCATTGGAGAGCCCGTTGAACTCGCGGAGAAACTGGAAGATATCTCCGAAACCGGCGAAATGGTTGTTGGGGAACGGACCTATCGTTTGACCCGCGCCCTCTTTGATTATGAACCTCTGAAACCTGTGGAGGTCAGTGGAAAGCTTGTCCCCATTTACAAAGTGCTTGGCAAAAAGGCAGACCCACAGCTAAAGCGTGGAGTTGCTGCCCTGAACCAGGTGGAGATTGTTGCACGCGAAAGTGAATTGGATTCCTTGAAAACGGCGGCGAATCTTATGTTCGCCCCCCCTTCCTCCCCCCCAAATTGGGGGGGAAAGAGGGGGGGACATTTTGTGTGCACGATTGGACAAGCTGGACTCGGAAAATCACGGTTGAAGCGCGAATTCAAAGCGCACCTTGGTGAGAGGGTCTCATGGCTAGAAGGTACTGGCTTCGGTCATACCCAGCAAACCGCCTACTCCGTTTTCATTGCCGTGATGAAGGCGTATCTCGACATTCATGAGAACGATAGCGATGAAGAAATCACTGAGAAGTTAATCTTCAAAGTCAAAAACCTGTTCCGAAATGTTGAGCGAAGTGAAATCCCCCCTTCCCCCCCTTTTCAAAGGGGGGATACAGGAGGGATTTCGGAGGAAGATTTGTCTGAGGAGATTATCCCTTATATCGGAAATCAATTGTTATCTCTCCGTTTTGAAGGGGAGCGTGCAGATAAAGTCAGATACCTTGATGCGGATGGGCGCAGACGCCGGACGTTTGCAGCCGTTAAAGATCTCCTGGCTGCTGAATCCAAACGGCGTCCAGTGGTTTTAGCACTGGATGACCTGCACTGGATTGATCCCCTTTCTTTGGAGCTCATCTTTTTCCTGATGGAAACCGTGATCAATCAGCCGATCTTGTTATTCTGCCTCTATCGTCCTGAACGCACAGACCCCTGTTGGACCATTGGAGAACAGGCAGCGATTCGCATCCCAAAGGATTTTACCCAAATTACATTGTCCCACTTGTCTCCTGAAGCCAGTCGAGAACTCTTAGAAAGGCTGTTGACCCTTGAGGGCGCAGACGAACTCAAGCAGCGGATGCTTGAAAAAGTAGGCGGTAACCCCTTCTACATGGAGGAGGTCTTACGTTCCTTAATCGATGACAAAGTGATTGAAAAGGTCAAGCCAGATGATCCGAACGATTCTCGCTGGGTTGTCAAGGGCGATGTGCAGGGGATGGACGTGCCCGACTCTTTGGAGCAGGTGATGGGGGCACGTATTGATAAGTTGCCTGATGAACCCAAGGTGGTATTGCAGCGAGGCGCAGTAATCGGGCGGACCTTCGAGGTTGACATTCTCCAGGAGATCACCCCCTCGCCCCAACCCACCCCTGGCCCCTCCAGAGGAGCGGAGTGGGGAGAAGGGCGGAGAGTGAGTGAGGATTTAGAAAATCATCTCTCCCGGTTGACTGCAATGGATATGATTGATCTGAAGAAGCCCCCGACAGATCCGCCTGAATATATTTTTGAGCATATTATCACGCATGATATTGCTTATAAGTCCATTCCTGGCGTTCGGCGTCGTCGCTTGCACACACAGGTGGGCAACTGCATGGAAACGAAACATCGGGAGCATCTGGAACGGATGTACGAGCAGTTGGCTCAACATTATCACAATGGGAGTGATGCCACGAAGGCGGCCATCTATCTAGCAAGAGCCGGTAAAAAAGCCAAAAGCCAATATAACAACCGGGTCGCACTGACCTTTTATCAACAGGGGCTTGAGCATATGAAGCAATTGAGGGAGGATTTGCCAGAAGAACGGATTGGGATGCATGAAGGGTTAGGGGATGTGTATACCATCCGTGGAGAGTTCGATGCCGCGATTGAAAACTATACGGAGGCCCTACAAAGCGTCCGTGCCCCCGTGCATCGTGCCGCCTTAAAGCGCAAAATAGCGAATGTGCATGAAAAACGGGCTGAATATGACGCTGCCATGGCAACCCTGAATACTGCCCTTGAAGAGCTGAAAATTCAACCGGACCCGGTGGAAGAAGCGCGTATTTACAACGCCATCGGCTCGATTCACTACAAAAAGGGCGACTTCCCTTCAGCAATTGAGATTACAACGCGTGCGCTCAAACTGGTTGAGGATACCACCGACCACGATGTGATTGCGGCGATTGATAAAAATCTTGGAAACTATTATCTGCGGACTCGTAACGCGGATCGGGGGAAGGAATACTACCTGAAAGCCATCGAACGCGCCGGCCAGATTGGTGATAAGATGCTCATAGCGCAACTTTACAACAATCTTGGCGTCGCCGGAGAAATAATGGGGCAAATGGATACCGCCCTGGAAAATCACCAAAAGAGTTTAGAACTCAATGAACAATTGGGTTATGCAGCGGGGATGACCACATCTTACATCAATTTGGGCATGGTGTATTCAAAATTAGAAGATTTTGACCGCGCGCTTGAATATTATGGCAAAGCGTTGACGATTGCCCAACGCACAGGCGCTCAAGAAAGGGTGGCTCATATACAAAGCAATATGGGAGCTGTCTATTGGAAGCGGGGCGATTTCGATCGGGCAACCGAGCATAATCGCGCAAGTTTAGAAATTCGCGAAAGGATTGGTGATGCACTGGGAGTGGCTCACTGCTATATCAACCTGGTCACTGCTTCTTTAGGAAAGAATGACATTGAAGCCGCCGAAATGTATGCGATGACAGCACTTGGGACTGCTCTACAAATTGATTTTGCACAGGGAATTTCATCAGCCTACAATAATATTGGATTGGTAGAGCAGCGTAAGGGTGCCTGGGACCTGGCAAAGGGATACTTCCAGGAAGCCGCTGAGATTGCAGAAGGCACAGGCGCAAAAAAGGAGCTTGCAGAAGCATGTCGTAACATCGGTGAAGTTTACCTTGAAGTCAAAAATATCGAAGGGGCGAAAGCATCTTTCCAGAAGGCCATTGCCCTCTATGAACAACTCAGAGTTCGTTCAGAGGTAGAAAAAATTAAAGGGTTCCTGCAAAAATGTGAGCGGTGAGGTGGGAGGTGCCACTTGTGCGGCGTATTCCCTGACTCAGAACGCGAATTCCGACCCCTTAATCTGCAATGGTTTCGTAGCTGGACATTGAACTTCCAGACGAACTATCACGTTTTACGCTTGACGATTGGAGAATCTCATTGCAAATGACAAGACGGACGTTTTTGTATACCAGCGCAGCGAGTTTGGTTGCGGCCCTCTTCGCAGGGGTGCCACGTTTTGCGGTATCAGATGAGGAGGTACAATCCATGTATATTCAAACCGTGTTGGGGCCAATTCCAGTCAGTGAGTTGGGATTGACTCTCCCTCACGAACATATCTTATGCGATTTTATCGGTGCTGAAAAAACGGGGAAACATCGCTACAATCCCGATGAAGTGGTCGAAGTGATACAGCCGTATCTACAACAGGTTCGGGAGTTGGGCGTTAAAAGTTTTTTCGATTGCACACCCATGTTTATCGGGCGCGACGTCGAAGTGCTGGCACGCTTATCAAGGGCAACGGGTCTGCATATTGTGACCAACACGGGGCTGTACAAAGAGCCGTTCCTTCCCACGTATGCCTTTGAAGCCTCTGCTGATGCGCTGGCAGAGATATGGATCAAAGAGTTTGAGGAGGGCATTGATGGGACAGAGGTGAAACCGGGATTTATCAAAATCGCCGTCAATCCGGGGTCGCTCATCCCCGTTCAGCAAAAGATTGTCCGCGCCGCGGCGCGGACCCATCACGCAACAGGCTTGACCATCGCCTCACACACCGCACACGGCCCCGCTGCCATCGAAACTATCGACCTCCTCGAAGCAGAAAAGGTTTCGCCGAAAGACTTCATCGTTGTCCATACGGATTCCGAAGCCAATCACGAGTATCACTTGCAGATTGCGAAACGCGGCGCGTGGGTTGAATACGATGCCGTTGGACGGAAGCCGCCGGAGGAACATCTTACATGGATTGCTTCGCTGCTTGATGCAGGCTATGAGAATCAACTGCTGTTATCTATGGACGCGGGGTGGTACTCCGTGGGTGAAGGACGCGGCGGGGATGTGATGGACTATACCTATCTGGTTAAGGCATTTATTCCGATTATGCGGGAGGCGGGGATAACTGAAGAAACCATCCATAAGCTGACGGTGACCAATCCGGCGCGGGCGTTTGGGGTGGAGAGGGATTAAGTTCTTTATGATAACTAATGCTTTTCTGACAGAGGCTTGTGAAATCCTCGCACACACAAGGACTGGATTATCAGGAACTCAAATTGTGGAACATCTATCTTCTTATGCTACTGATACCAGTGTGGAGATACCCCATGCGGTGATTCCCTTTCATGCTCCAAATAAGAGGACTGCTCTTAAGGAAAACCTTGTGGTTTTCCCACCAAAACAGCAAGCTCGGATAATTGATGACCTTTGCCAATTACCGAAATTTCGAGAAAATCAGTCAGTTAAGGAATTAAGGCGCAAGCTACGTGTTCAATACGGACGCTTGTTGGAAGATTCGATTGAATTGACGATTATTACGGAAGCGAGATACTGGTTGTTGGATTATCCTGATGCCCTAAAACTCTATGACGAAGCTCTTCAAAAATACCAAAGTAAGATTGATTCGAGAAACTTGTTAGATAATTTGAGGCTATCTCTGGAGAAGCTGCTGCAAGCGATGTTTGATAACAAAAAATCGCTTGAGAATCAAATGAACAATCTAGGAAACTTTATTATTAACGAGAGGCAGTGTCCTAGGGAACTGTCTAATATGTTCGTGACGTTGGTGGATTATTATTCAAAATATCAAAACTCGTATGTTAAACACGACGATGCTGTTGTAGAAAAAGAGGTTGAATTTGTCTTTGAAATAACATGTTGTTTCATGCGGTTTCTGGTGAAACTCTCGTTGGAAAAGTCATAAGAACAGCTTTAGGAGAGCAGAGAGGCATAGAAAGAACTCAGAACAGTTTTTTCTTTAGCTGATAACTAATCGAGTTGGAGATGCTTCTATCGGCGCGAAGCACCGTCAAATTAAAGTCTTTGAAACAGAATTGACCCGTTCTGTTTCACGTCAAGTAGACGTTGTGGCATTGTGTTAAACTCATTTTTCCCCATACGCATCAACTTAGGGACGCGGAGCGTCCAAACCTGCATTCCCACGCGGGAGCGTGGGAACGAGACAATAGAATCAAAACCTACTTCCTATAAGGAGAAATAATTGTGAAATGGTTTGATAGTGATTTCGCAAAGATTATTTCGCTAATTGATTCTATTGCTTCAATTTTCATAATTGTAGTAGGAATCCTCAAGAAGTGGTCTGTGAAGTCCATTGTACGATGGGTATTTTTTGCTGTAATAATTGGAATAGGGATATATTTTTTCCAACCTTTACTACGGCTGTTTTTTGGTTTGGCAAACATCGTATGGAATTTTGTGCGAACGTACTTAGTGACATTGATAATCAATTTGATTACTCTTATCGTGGTTTGTATAGTAGTCTGGAAATACAGAAGGCGTGACGTTGACCTTAAAAAGGAGAAGCTAAAGATGGCTTCTGCGATTCTTGAAACTCCTTTAGGAGGGAGCAATCCAGTAGAATTGAGTTATAACGAACAAGACCACTTCGCGCGAGCTATTGATTCTCTGTCTGTTGGTGCAATTAGATTACTCAGAGTTGCCTACAACGTTGCGAAATCCAGAAACAGCGATGAGCTTATTCGATTTAATGAAGCTATGATGAATGGCGAATTTACTAAAGATGCTGATTTTTTAGTAGGACTGGCCCGGGAACTTGAATCATTTAACCTTCTCGCCATTGAATCTCTTGGAGACAATCTGACACACGATAAAGTTAAGAAAGGGGCGACAACTCAAACAGCACCCATGCGCTATGCCTTCAAATTAACAAGTCTTGGGGAAAAATTTTTCAGGTCGTTACACTCAAGGCACGCTCTTGAACGAAGCGAATGAATGACAACTTGTCAGAATTTATTTGACAGTGCACTTATTCAACAGAGATAATTCGCCAATGTCACATTTCAGTCGGTTCTCATCACTGGCCACCAAGACACCAAGACACGAAGCGCTCTCAACTCGAAACCTCCCTTGGTGTCTTCGTGTCTGAGTGGTGAATCAAGCCTGATAACCACTGGATCGGCGATTAATGTAACATTGGCGAACTACTTTTTTTTGCAATTGTGGTAGTATAAAGTTCCTGAAAGCAAACGCCTGTATTTAACCAACGAAAGGAGATTCTGATGAAAGTTTTGAAATGTCGATTCATGATACCACACCGCTTATGCCTCAAAGTCGCGTTGATTGTGATGTTGTCTTTGAGCGGGGTAGTCGTTGCAAACGCTACTCCCTTTGCCTACATCACGAATCCTGATAGCAACACCGTCTCAGTCATCGACACTGCCACCAACATCGTGACCGACACCGTGCCGGTGGGGTATCAACCTTTTGGCGTCGCCGTCCACCCGTCTGGCAGCACGGTCTATGTCACGAATTACGGTAGCAACACCGTCTCGGTCATCGACACTGCCACCAACACCGTGACCGACACCGTGCCGGTGGGGTATCAACCTATTGGCGTCGCTGTCCACCCAGACGGCGGCACGGTCTATGTGGCGAATGCGGGTAGCAACACCGTCTCGGTCATCAATACTGCCACTCACACCGTGACCGATACCGTGTCGGTGGGGAGTAACCCTTTTGGCGTCGCCGTCCATCCGTCTGGCAGCACAGTTTATGTGGGGAATGGGTTTAGCAACACCGTCTCGGTCATCGACACTGCCACCAACACCGTTTCCGCCATCGTGCCGGTGGGGAGTAACCCTTATGGCGTCGCCGTCCATCCGGCTGGCAGCACAGTCTATGTAGGGAATTATAATAGCGACACCGTCTCGGTCATCGACACTGCCACCCACACCGTGACCGATACCGTGCCGGTGGGGAGTCACCCTTATGGCGTCGCTGTCCACCCAGACGGCAGCACAGTCTATGTGGCGAATGTGGGTAGCAACACCGTCTCGGTCATCGACACTGCCACCCACACCGTGACCGATACCGTGTCGGTGGGGAGTAACCCTGGTGGCGTCGCTGTCCACCCAGATGGCAGGGCGGTCTATGTGGCGAATACAGCCAGCAACACCGTCTCGGTCATTGACACTGCTACCCACACCGTGACCGCCACCGTGCCGGTAGGGAGTAACCCTGTAGCCTTTGGGCTGTTTATTGGTCCACTGTCGGCAGTAGAAGCCGCAACCCTCAATGGGCACGTCACGGACAAAAATACGGGAACTCCCATTAACCAGGCCCTCGTCATTGCCTTGCAAGCACCAACAAAGGTTATGACAAGGACCAATAGCGACGGCGCTTATGAAATCGCGGTTTTACCGGGGAACTGGGGAGTATTATGTTGGAAGCGCGGATATTTCCTCGAAGTCCAAGCAGTTACACTTGAGTCTGGTGAAACTGAGACTCTTGATTTTCGTCTAAAGCCAAGAACTCTCGGTAGTGGTGAAAATGAAATTCCACCAGAGTATAAAAGGGTTATTGATGAAGCGCAAGCGAAGCTTGTGAAGGCAGCACCTGCACTCTCCTCGCAACACAAGCTCACAACGACATGGGGAGCCATTAAGAAGCGTTAGGAGCTTTCTCGTTCCACGCTCTGCGTGGAATGCAGTTTTGGATGCTCCGCGTCCTTAACTTACTGACCCACGCATAAGTTTATAATACTTGTCATCTTGAGCGTAGCGAAAGATCTCCATGCTGAGATTCTTCGCGTAGTTTACCCTGAGCTTGTCGAAGGGCTCAGAACCTGTCCTTGAGCGTAGCGAAGGAATGACAGAACGATATTAATCCTCTATGCGTGGGTCAGTAACGTAGGAAATATTCGATAAAAAGTCAATCTTACTGAGTGGTCGATTTCTTAAATTCGGCTAGCGAGGCTCTTTTACGCTTCTCCTAGATATTCAATTTTGCTCATAACATGGGGGTCTCTTTTTATGACTTCCCACACTATTGCGGGTATAACATGGACTTTGTCGGGACTAATATTCAACTTGTCAAATACACGCAACCCACCGCCCTCACTATCTTTCCTCCGTATTTTCACTTTCTTGGCATAATCTTCGCCTAATAACTTTTCAGCTATTATCAAAACATGTGCTTTTATAGCAATTTCAACATCACTTAATGAAAATTCTGGACTCTTTGATATGTTTATCCCTCTTGCTTCGATTTCGTGATAGATTTCACGTAGTAATTGTGCAGCCGTTATATCCTTGTATTCATCAGTTACTGTAGCCATGCGCTCTGTGGCTTTTCGGTATTTGTCAGTTGAGCGCCATAGACCGATAGTAGCAATCATAAGAGCAATACTTGCGACGACTTGAACCAACGACAACCACTCCATTTTCAAAACCTCCGTGCTTTTGACTTCAATCTTTCGGATTTCCCACGAGCGTGCCGATAAAATAAGCTACTTCACCAACTATTCGTGCCACTTCACCAACTATTCGTGGAGAAAAGGAGCACGCGAAAACATTGTGTCAAACTCATTTTTCCCTTACCGCCACCACTTTCCGCTGGCGGTAGTCTTTCAGTTACGCATGAGCGCAGTCAAGTAGGTGGGTCTATTATTTCAAAAGTCCAAGCCGTCTCAAGTCGTCCTCCATCCACCGCGCTTGTTGTTCAATAATTGCTTTGAGAGTTCCAATCGCAAAAGTTTGATTCATATTGTGAAGATGAATGGTTGTGGTTCGCCCATCTGGATGTGCAAAAAAACGGGTGACACCTTTTCTTTTGTATTCGCCAAACCCGTCTCTTTTTAAAGCGCGTATCAATCTTCGTGCAGTCAGTGAACGGAGCCTGTTGTAATCAATCGCCATATTAAACCGTTACGGTGATTAAAGGTTCATCACTCACCTGAATCTGTGAACGGGGGCCTTCAGGAATCGTCTCACCAACTTCCTGCATATACTCGATAAGTAAGTCAACGGCATTTTGAAGATTCTCTAATGCCTCTTTCTCGGTGTACCCCCAACTCGCCGCTCCTTTATTTTCCAACGCAGGAATATAAGCCCGCCAGACTGCCTTCTCGTCTGGCTTATCGGGCCACTTGTCTCTCTCAAGCACCACCTGAAACGTGTATGTTTTCATCTGTTCCTTTCTCTTGGGAACGATTATAATTTCCTCACACATGACTTCTCTTTTTTATTTTTTGCAACGCAGAGCGTCGAGGAAACTCGTGACCACGCAGAGCGTGGTCACGAGTCCAAATTAAAACGAACTAAATTTAGCTGTCCAACACTTTGCTAAACTTGTCTAAACAGTTTAATATCTTCTTTAGGTGCTGCGTAGTGTCTGCAATGTACATTTCCCTCTGTTTTTTCCACTGCCCGGGGAATTTTTCAAACTTCTCAGCTAATTCCGGTTTCCCCAATATCTCCTTGTACGCATCATAAGCAACATGACAACACCGCAAAGATTCCTCAATCTCAAGGAGTAAACGAATTTGTTCAGCGAAAAGATGATTTAAGAATACTTGAATAGTATATTGAGTGTTATTATGTACACTTTTAAGTTCTCCTATCAACAATTCCCACCCTTTATCATCAAGGGCAACCAGATTTTCATGGATCTGAGGCTTTATTTTCACTCTGTTCACTTCCAAGACTTGCCTGTCTGCACTATAAAGATTGATTGTGTGAGATTGTTTTATTTGGAGAGCATCTGCCGAAACTCCTAATCCCTGCCTTATTGCCCTGGATATGGCATTACTCAAAGTCCTCAGTCTATCTACAATTAGACTATCAGCGGGTCGCCATTTCTCCGCTTCTTTCTCCGCTTTATACCTACTCATAACTCTTTCAACATAAAAAACCATGAAAATTACGCTGATTAAATCAGCACAAATATTAATTAAAAGACCTGCCAGATCCCAATTCTTAGCTAACCAGTAATGTAGCACTAAACAGATAGGAATACCACATCCCAGAAAAACCAGAAGATGTATGGGCAAGGTCTTCTTGGGTTTTCGATTTCCTCTCATCACTATGCTCCTTGACATTTTACCCCAACACTTACTTCGCCAATGTCACATTTCACGAGAAGTGAGTCGTCACGCGGGATGAGGTGAGTGTTAGGAGTGACGGAGTGATAGAGCCTGCATTGAGCGAAGCGAATGTGAGAAAGAAACCCCTAACCCCCCAATTCCCCTAACACCCCTAACACTCCCATGCTCAGAAGCACTCACTTATCGAACCAGGCACCCAATTGGAATCCGATAATGTGACATTGGCGAGTTACTTCAAAACGAATTAAAAATAAACGTCTTGGCTCTTCATTGTCAGGACCATTATCAAAACCAATAAATAATTCGCCAATGTCACATTTCCCCCGATAGATCGGCCTGCCCCGATCCCTCGGGGGGCAGGCTCTGTAGCCCAAGATTCTATCTTGGTTCCCGCGGATGATGTCCTCGGTTGGCCAACTTAGAAAGTTGGGCTACGACTGGATCTCATTTCTAATGTGACATTGGCGAATGAGAGTTGGTTCATTGTCAGCCGGAATTTGGTTCACACATATACACCAGCATTGACGGCATGATAAAGCGGCCCTGCTTTCCCCTCCTGCCGGCTATTCCGCCTCATCGAAAAAGTCTTCATCCCCTTCAGGTAGATACTTTCTTGCCGCTTCTTTATTGAGTTCGACACCCATGCCCGGTGTGTCCCAGACTGTGATGAACCCATCCTTGACAATCGGGTGTGGAAGCCCTTCAACGATATCGTACCACCATTCGGGTCGCCCCACCGGATACTCAAAGGCGATGTAATTCTGAGGCAAGGTGGCTGAGACCTGCACGAGGGCAGCAAGTCCGATGAGCCCATTGCCGACGCCGTGGGGAGCGATCAGAATACCGTGAAGGTCTGCATATTCCGCGACCCACTTCAGTTCAGCGATGCCGCCGATGTCGCAGGGGTCTGGACCGATGATATTCACAGCATGTGTCTCAATCAGGTCTTTGAAGTTTTGTCGGAGGTAGATCTGTTCGCCGGTATGGATTGGGGTCGATGTGCAGCGCGTCACCTCCCGGTAGAGGTCGGCGGAGACATAGGGGACATAGTCTCCCGTAATCAGGTCTTCAAGCCACATCACATTCAGTGGCTCAAGTGCCTTCGCCAGCCGAATCGCATCAGGGACAGTCCACCCCGGTCCACAATCCAGAGCCAGCCCCACCTCATCACCCAGGGCCTGCTTCATGGCTTCAACACAGGCGATTACATGTTTCAAGCCGCGTTCCGTTAAAGGCCCCCGGTTCGTCAGCGGAACCCCCTTTTGCACCTCCCCGTAGAAAAAATCAGGAATCTGAGAGGGCATCTGGCTATGAAATCCAACCCCCTGCTTGATAATGGTGAATCCTTCTGTGGCGGCTTTCATTTTTTTCATGTCTTCGGCGTAGTCCTGTGGAGAGAAGCCGCTCATTCCGAACCGGACACCGCCATTGTAGACTCGAACCGTGTCGCGGAGTTTGCCGCCAAGCAGCTTGTAGACCGGAACGCCTGCCGCCTTGCCGGCGATGTCCCACAGTGCCATCTCAATCGCGCTGACCGCACTTCCCCACGGTTTGAAGCTTCCAAGCCTGCGGATTCTGAGCATCACCCGCTCGACGTCCGTCGGGTCTTCTCCCAGTATGAACTTCTTGTAGAAGAGAATATGAGGCTTGAGGTAGGATTTGCTGGCTTCCACCTCTGCCAACCCGCTGATTCCCTCGTCGGTTGTGATGCGAATCACGGGATTTTGACCGAAAACAGTACATTTTAAGTCCGTAATTTTCATTGACGATACCTCCACGATTGTTATACTAATCGCCCTCAATAATTTGGAACATGAGAGCCATTCCAAACCTTGCGAAGGTTTCAAACGTTCGCAAGGCTTTCCAATAAAGGCGGCAAATGAAACGTGAAACGTGAACAATCAGCCTCTCACGTTTCACGTTTCACGTTTCACGGGTCAATTGATGTCCAGGTATTTAAAGAGTTTGTGATTCCGTCACCAGATACTAACCCGCGCGTTGATACCCATACCCATCGCCGGTGAGCTGAAACAGGGCGTCCGCCGCCCGAAAGTGGAGGTCGGCATTCTCATCATCCAAAACGGTTTTGAGGACCGGTACAGCTTTTTGGTTTCTGGCTTCGGTAAGTGCTGCGATAATGTCGAGCCTCAAGTCTTTAGCCGTTTTGCTTGCCTGAAGGGTGCCTAGCTTCTCGACCAGCGCGGATACAGCGGCATCGCCGCCGATTTTTCCGAGTGCAATTGCCGCATCGCGGCGGATTTCCTCATGAACGGAATCGTCCTTGAGTACTTCGATCAGCGCCGGTACAGTTGAGGCATCCGCGAGTTCGCCCAATCCCTGGGTTGCACTGCGTCGGACATCATGGTTCTTCTCTGTCTCACCCTTCATGATTTTCACGAGGTCATCCTTGAGCTCACGAACCTTGCCTTCGCCAATGCTGAGGGCTGCCGCCTGACGTATCAATACTATCGGGCTCGAGATCTGTTTTCTGAGCTCTGAAGGGGCCTGGGGGGAATTACACAGCCCAAGCGCAATCGTAGCAGCGGCTTTAATGGGGCGCTCCTCCCATGGATTCTCAATGCGCTCGATCATTTTGGGGGCAATGAATACGGGCAGTTGGAAGGATCTGGCGGCTGCGACGAACTGCTCCCAGGTCCAGTTTCGCTTCAAGCCATCCCCATCCAACGCAACCGCATATTCCGATTCATCAACAAGACGCCTCGCGATCGGTTCGGCAGCGCGTGGGTCGCCGATTGCGGCGAGCGCCGTAGCGGCTCTGGTACGGGCGTTTGCTTCTGCGCCTCGCTCCTCGAGAATCCGTATTAACTCTGGCACCGCTTCCACGCTCTTCAGATTTCCCAGTGCCGTGATTGCGTTCTGGTCGATGTCCTCAAAAGGGGGTTCCGTTCGCAAAATGTTAAGGAGCACAGCGTTCGCTTTCTTATCGCCGATGGCTCCAAGCGCAGTCACGCAGGCAGCTCGTACTGACGCATCCTCCAAAGGGTTCTGGAGAAGTCCAATGAGTTTATCGACGGCGGCGGCGTCTTTGATATCACCCAACGCAGCAACTGCCTGCAAGCGAACTTCAGCATTCTCGTCATCTAACGCGGCACGAAGCGGGGCAGACGCCCGTTCATCAAGGAGCGTACCTAATGAAACTGCGGCCTCTGCACGAATCGCCTTCGACTCATTTCCATCCTGAAGCACTTTAATCAAGGCGTCAATGACCTTTCGATCTTTATATCCTCCGAGTGTAGCCACTGCCTCTTTGCGAACAATGTAGCTTGAATTGGTCAACTCCGCGGTCATCGCATTCACAGCGGACGGGTCCTTAATCGCCCCGAGCGTATAAACGATTGACCAACGTACCAGCTTATCATCTGCAGATTTAAGGGCGTCCAGGAGAAATTTTGCTGTTGTCGCATTGCCATCTTTGATCAACGCGCCCATCACTTCATCCAAGACAGATTGGGCCTCTTTACCTTCTTCAAACGCGCCCACACCCTTTTTGAGGACATCGACCAACCCATCGTCCGCTAAAATCGGATTCAGTTCGCGCAAAGCGATTGCGGCTTGTTTACGGGTTGTTTCATATTTATCCTTCTTGAGAGCGGTAAGCAAAGGTTCAACCACTTTGTCGCCTTTGATTTTGCCGAAAGCAATTGCGACCTCCCAACGGACAATTCCTTGTTCATCTTTTTTAAGGGCGCGTTCCAGGGGCGGAATCACCGCATCCCCCTTGATTTCCCCCAAAGCCCACGCGGCACTTCGACGCACAGCGGCGCGCTCATCGTTCTCGAGCGCCTGGATGAGCGGTTCCACGACTTCATCCCCTTTAATCTTGCCGAGCGAAATGGCGGCCTCGCCACGAACGAGTCCGGGAATCGGCTTCATTTCACTCCACGTTTGATAATCGGGTTTGGGATATTCAGGGGTCCACTGAATCTTCAGTCCGTCCATCGCCACGCTCAATCCCGCAATGGTCCTGTACTCCCTTTTCATATGTCGTTGGAAATCTTTGATGTCTTCATAGCGTGTGGCTAAGGCCCATAGAAGCGCCGGCACCGTCTCTTTTGCCTGAATCTCTCCCAAAACTGTCACTGCCCCTTTGCGGATAATTGCACTGGTTTCATCGCTCAACATTAGCAACATCATTGGCTGAACGGCTTGGACGGGCGCGAGTTGACTTAACGCGAAAAGTGCGGCGCTCCGCACGGTTTCACGTCCGCGTTTATCCAACGCGATCGCGATGAGTTTTTGAATGGCTGGCTCGCTACTGATTTTGATCTGCCCAAGCGCAGTCGCAGCATTCGTAGCCGTGGTATCATCAAGGGTCAGGGCTTGCGTCAGCGGCTCAATTGCGCCGTTATTGACCCCGTGTGCTTTCATATTCCCGAGGGCTTGGGCGGCAATGGCTTTGACTTCCTTTCTGGGTTCGTTCTTCAATGCTTCAATCAGAGGCTCCACAGCCCGTGGATCGCCAATGTCCCTCAGCACCGCAGCCGACTGAATTCTGATCTCATCTCTCCCCGCTCGCAGGGATTGAATGACATCCGGGACAGCGACACCTGCCATCGCCGTCAACGCAGCCGATGCACTGCCGCGTAAGTCGTCATTCTCAAGAAGGTCAATCAGGCGGCTAATGGCCGCTTTCGCTTTTAAGGCACCGAGGACCTGAATCACTGCGGCTTGTGTGCTAACTCGGCGGTTTTCCAGCCGAGCCGCGTCAATATAGACATTTGCGATGTACTGATACTGGTCCATAAAATCAGGATTCTTATCAGGAATAATATTTTGAGCCTTTGAGTCAAGAACCGCAATCAGTGGGTTGATTGCCGGTTCGCCAAGCCGAATGAGCGCAGTAATCGCACTGTTCTTGACATAAGTGTTTGAATCTGACGACAAGCGGATGAGATCTGTGATAGCGTCTTCGGCTTTCAGCAGACCGAGTAATTTTGCAGCGTGCATGCGAACTTGAGCAACGTTGGTTTGGGTGGCGAGCTTCAAGGCAGGGACAATCGTCCCCCCCCGTCCACGGGGGGGACTCAAGGATTCTCCCATCGGTCCCCCCCCTGGAGGGGGAGGTTCATCTTTAAGCCGCTCCAAAGCAACGATGACGTTATAAAGCACCCCCGCGGCTTCGTTCTTGTTCTTGAGGACGGATTCAAAAATTGGAAGTAACTTTGGTTCTTTCAAATCCCCCAGGTGCTTTACAGCCTGTTTTCGGATGGCGGCGTCCGGGTTTCGAGTCTCCTTTATCAGCAGATCGGTCACCGGCCCTTCAGTGCCACGTTGTTGAATCAGCCTTTCCGCGGCTTTTCGAGGGGCTGGCTCAAAGCACTTTTCAGCCTCCAGCAGTGCAGTGATGACACCTGTATCCGCCTGATTCACCAGATCGGAAAGGAGTTTTGGATTTTGTACAGTGGCTTCGGCGAGCGAATTCGCTAGGAGGCCGGCTATCGAATTTCTTGCCCGGACCAAGCGCTCAAGCCGATCCAGGTCATCGGAATCCGGGTCCTCCAACACTTCAAGCGTCTTAATTTCCTCCTTCAGTGGTTGTAGATACCCCAGTACCTTTTGTATCGCCCCTTGCCAGTCAGCCGCTTCCGTTTTCCAGCCTTCGCCTGAGGTGGCATGCAACTGAAGTAACAGTTGCAGGGATTGCGCTTCGGGGAGGCCCGGTTTATGGGAAAGCGCAGTTTGTACGGCAGTTTTGGCTGCCGGGTAGTTTCTATTTGCGATTGCTTGTCGTGCTTCCAGAATATCCTTATCTTCTTTCTCACCGCAGCCGATGAGTAAACCGATAATCAGCACGAAGTTGATAGATAAAAGAAATCTGTGTTTCATTGCGTGAACTCCTTTCTATTGATTTTGGATTTCGGGTGTAGGAATTATACTGACTAACTCACTTTCAATTTAAAGTTTACATTTTCAGACTTCCGAAGTCTTGGAGACTTCGGAAGTCTGATGTATCGTTTATTTTTCAAATATCGCGGATCTAAGGTGTGAAGTGCCATTTCTGCCATAGAAAACGCTACCTCCTCGCGTTAGACTCAGAGCAGGGTGTTAAATTCAGCTTCCGTCTGCGTTTCAGGGTCAAAAGTCAACACTCTGTTGCGCATTTTCAACAATGGGTGTGACAGTTTAGAAGACGCTGCCAAAAGAGTTGCGTCCTTCGCAAAAACGTTTAAGAATCGATTGAGTTTGGTGGCGTGAACCGGTGGTGGCATATTGTACGATTGCCGTTTCAGTAACCCTGCGCAGATGATCGATTCATACGAATGATAGACATGAAATGCAGCCCCTTCATGAAACTGGGCATTGAGCAGAATGTCTGCCATTGTCAATTGATCTAACTCTTCAGCAAACCATGTCACGGCGTGAAAGCCTTTGGCACACCACTTGTTCTCGCCAATGGTTTCCTTCAGTTTTCTGATGCCTTCATGCGTGGAGGCAATGTGGTATTCAGTGGTTTTCATCGTCGTTCATTTCATTAGGATTGTGTGGATGACTTATTGACAAAGCCGCAAAGGGGGCAAAGTTTTTTATTTTTCCTTGCGCCCTTTGCGTTGAAAAAATCAAAGACTTGAGTCTGGCGTATGGAATGTTGATCGCCATATCACTTAAGGTTAATCCGTATTTTTGAGTGCGCCCCAGGTGGCGCTTAATTTACCCTTGGGGTTTACAGATAAAACCAGATCAGCGACGTTATCCCCGATAAAAATATTGTCAAGATAAACCAACCCATAATTGCCAAACTTCCCCTTTTTGAAGTTTCCATCTTGGCCTTCGGTGGCGGGGTTGATTTTGTCAAAGGGGGTATTGTCTTTGCGCTCTTTTAGCTTGAAGGTGAACTTATCTCCGGCGAGAACCAACTGGGCGCGATACCACACGAGAGGCTTGTTGGGGATGCTCCCTGCCTTGACCTCTGTCCAATTTCCCGCCTGCCTTCTGTAGAAGTTGTAAGCATTGCCCCCTTGCCGTCGATCGCTGAGGTAAAATTTCTCGCCATCTGCGAAGCGAAACACAACTCCCATGTAGTAATCGTCGGGGAACATCATATCCCACTCGGCGACATAATCCGTCCAATTGTCGTCGCCCGCGACATAAATCGAACCGCCCGCGTCATGCCGAGACTGATTCGACGCTTTGTCAGCCGTCAAGAGAACTTTGTTTTTCGCATCCTGCGGGTCAGCAACCACTTTTGCCTTTGTGTTGCCCTTATGTCCCACAATCCAGTTGGCTGGCTCTTGGTCAACTTTATCCCCCTCGAAATCATCGTGAAAGAGCAACTTTGCGGACAGATTCGCGGAGAATGCAAAGCCGAATACCAAAGCAATGAATAAAACAAATCGGTTTTTGAATTTCATGGTAAAGCCTCCTTACAAGATAGGACTTACGCACTTAGGTGTGCCAAAGCGTCTCCCAATGACTGTTGCATCTTGCATCTTGCATCGGATTCAGGTCGAAGAGTCTCGCCTAGCGGACATTCAGGATTCAAGATGCAGAGCCTGCCCCCCGATGAATCGGGACAGGCCGATCCATCGGGGAGAGACGCTCCTGTCGCGTTGTACCTGCGTAAATCCTAAAGAATAGACCTTTCTAACACGCCAGACCGGTCAAAATGACAAACCCAAGTTTACCATAGTTCTGAGAGGTCGGCAATGTCTTTTTTGCGTCAATGACCCCACGAAATCGCACCGCTCTCCCGCGGTTCAGGGAGATTGACCAACACCCTCCCATTCACCTTGAGAAATTGTGCATTGATCATCGCCGCCCAATGGGGTGTCCCTTGTGCATCAAGCCGCAGGAAAAGATACTCGCCGGTAAATTCGACGACCGGAAGGGACAAGTTTTCACCCCCCCCCCTTCCCCCCCCGCGGGCAGGGGGGGAGGTGAACATGGTGGCGAAACCGTCGTCGGAGATGAGGACGAGATCGATGAATCGGCCGTGCGCGACGGTGAAGCCCGTCCCTAGCACATCGAGGTCTGTCACCACTTCGATTGACTTGACCACCGGGACAGTTTCTGCGCCGGAGCGAAGTGGAAACAGCACGGTGTTCATGACGGTCGGCAGCGAGCGTTTCGCGGTATAGGTGAGGTCGTAGGAGGGAGTTTTGTCGGACAATGCTGTCCAACCGACAACCGGATCGGTTTCACCACACTGCAATCGGACATCCAGATGCGCTGGGTTCACCGGGACAATGGCGATGTTGCTCACATTCGGCTCGACGGTGCGGACGACTTTATCTTCTATGATTTCTACGCGCCCCGGATGGAAGCGTTCGTTCGCTATGTCCAACACAGGTGCGAGATGGAAGATCTGTTCAAGCAGGCGTTCACCATCTCCCAAAACCAGATCGTGGAGGATAAAATATTCACCGTGGAGGGAACCGTTCGTTTGCGATTCCTCCCCGATCGGGGAGCGGGGCGGCGCGCCTTTCACATAAAAGATGGAGCGCTTGTGCTGAAAAGAGTGGAAGAGCCTGTCCTGAGTGAAACGAAGGAATGGAAGAGCGGAAGGTTGGGTTTCCATCCTTCCTTTTCTTCCTTTCCTTGTATCAACGGGCGAGCCGCCCGTTCTACTTCCTTCCTTTCCCCCACTCTGATGAACGGGCGAGCCGCCCGCTCTACTTCCTTCCTTTTCTTTCCTTCCTTCTTCCTGTTCCCATGCCTCCTTGTACCAGCCTTCTACAAAATCGAACGAGGGCGTTGTCATCCAGCGGGTATCGGGGTCTGGGATAATCTCTTCGTCAGCCATAAGGGCACGACACTGCCCTTTTCCGTCGATCATCAGGCTATTATGTCCGCGGCTGGAGCGGAAATAGTCCCCGAAGGCATCGGAGGTCTGATAGCCGCCGGGGTCGATAATCAGCGGTCGGCCATGGGCATACAAGCTAAAGTTAAGCTTGTCCTCGTGCAGATGCCCCGCGCCGAAGCATCCACCGTCAAAGACCAGGTATTGGGCGTCCGAGTGCCAGTTGTCTCGCATGACATAGTAACCGGCATAAGGGAAGGCGTGTGAAGTTTCGTTGGGAGGGCCTCCCGCCGCGCCCGCCGTTGCCATGTACTGAAAATCTGCCCGCCGATTGAAGCACTCATACCCCGCACGGCAAGGCTCGCTAACATGGACATCAGACGGATGACAATCGCCTAAAAGTGGAAGATAATAATCAGGTTGGCTCAAGTACATGAAAACTTCAATCAGCCTCTCAAACGGTTTGTCGAAGTCTTGCAGGAGGTGAGGATGGGTCAGTTTGGCAAGGCGATAAAAACTGGAGATGCCGGTGAACGCCCAGTGATGAGAGGTGCTGGAGCAATCGGTATGGAAACCGTCTGGGAAGAAGTGCGTGTCGATAATCCATTTGTAGCGCCGCAGGGCGAGTTTGAGGAGTTGTTTCCCATCCAGCCACTCCGGGAAGAGCAGGACACTGATACCGATTTCGCAGGTTTCCTTGAGCCCGTTGGCTTCGTGTGCTTGATGGGCGGCTAAATAACGTGCGCGCTCAAGGCAGGATTTTGCCGTATCAAAGGTAAGTGGTGAGTGGTAAAGTGAGGCGTGTTTCGCATTGCGTATTCCGTATTCCGTATTCCGTGATTCGTCGATTGGCGCATCCACCACAGTGCCAGAGTCCCATCTTTCGGCTCTCTGACGGAGAAAGGAAACGTAGGCGGATTTCGCTCCTTCGAGGTTTCCGTTAGCGAATTCGGATTTGACCCACTCCAGACCGGAGTCATTCAGATCTAAGAGATCGAAAAAGTCTTGATCGCTCAACTGGTTCGGTAGGAGCCGCACTCTCCCCCGGAGGTCACGATGCAACGTTGCCTTGTATCGTTCCATCGCTTCGCCGAGAATGGGGAGATTGAGCGCAATCGCCATATCAAACGCCGCATGGATGGGCTCGATGATGTGAGATTGGGCGGACAGACTTCCGGCCGCTTCGATCGCTTCCGCCATCCGTGCAAAGCCGGCGAGCCTCCATGCGGCAGACTGCGGAAGCTCATGACACACACTGCCAATCAGTGCCAGTGCCGCTCCAGCCTGTAGCCCTTCAAAGGCGTGAGACGAATAGTGATACGTGTAGAGGTACTCTGCGTGTTCGAGGATAATCTGCGCTAAAATCTTCCATCCAGCGTTTTCGATCGGTTCGTGTGCTGCGATTGCGACGGCCTCAATGAGCCTTGCGGCGACCGATTCCAAACGCCAAATCGGATTTCGCTCCGCGTGGGTAATCGGCGTTGGATTTTGGGGCGCAAAGGTGGCGAGCTCCTCAAAATCGGCGACAGGTTCAAACCGCCCAATCACCGGCAGATTGCGACACGAAAGGGTGTGAGTCAGGCCATTCACCTGCTCTGCGATAATTGTGGAATAGTCTTTTAGTTCCATGATGCGTGAAACGTGAAACGTGATGTGTGATCTAACGGCGCAAACAGAAGGCTACATAGCCCACTGTCGATGCGATGCAAGGCGGTATCCGGTAAGGCGGATGCCGCCTTTTTTGCTTCACAGTTTGCAGACTTCCGAAGTTTTCAAAACTTCGGAAGTCTGATTCGCTACGGCATCGGAGAAGGAATCACATAAGGTTCGTGCCCAAGGAGGATTTTCCTCTTGACCAGAACCGGGCGGTTTTCTGACCCGTCCTTTGAAATCAGCCAGAGTTGACCGTTGTTTTCATAGAGAATCGCCGAGCCATCGGGGAGCCAAACGGGTTTTTCACCGCCGTAACGTGTCAGTTGCTGCTCCCTCGGTTTTCCAGCCGGGCCGATTTCAACCGTCCAGATCTGGTGATGCCCCTCCTCTGCGCGGGAGAACGCCAGAAGATTCGGATTTGACGGCGACCATGCCGGCTCGGCGTCATCCGCTGGACCGGTGCAAATTGGCTCAACGCGCCCGCTCACACGGTCATAAGCGTAGATATTTCGATCTTCATCCGCCTCTGGATTTTCGATGCTCCCCTTTGTCCCATAAGCTAACAGTTCACCGCTCAAGTTCCAAGTGGGGGTAAACATCTCTTGAGCTGTTGAAGGCACGAGCATCTCTTGCTGGCTGGAAAGGTGTCGAATATAAATCCGGCGTCGGTCTACACTCCGCCTAGCAAACGCAAGGTATCCCCCGTCAGGAGAGATTGCTGGTTCGGTCGCCAGTTCGCGCATTCCCAGTAGCAACTTCCCTGACGGATTATCTGAGTCGAGAACGATGACATTCCCCTCGACATCTTGGTAGGTGAGCTTGCCATTCAATGAAGCGGTTGGGTGCGTGCCAACCCCCAGCGGCTGCGTGATTCCGTTTGGCGCATATCCCCAGATGACATTGTCGTAGCGATAGTAGAGTAACGCATTCAGCGGCGTTGCTTCCGGTTCTTCTGGTGCCTTCTCATTTTTACCTGGGGTCTCCTCCACGGGGTTAGATGTGGAGATATTATTGTTTTCTACCTTATCTCCTTCCCCTCCTTCTTTTTGAACGGGCGAGCCGCCCGCTCTACTTCCTTCTTTTTGAACGGGCGAGCCGTGCTCCGTCCGATGAATCGGACCCGCTCTACTTCCTTCTTTTTGAACGGGCGAGCCGTGCTCCGTCCGATGAATCGGACCCGCTATACTTCCCTCCTTCGTTGCCCCGTACTTCTGTTCCACTTGTTTCAACTGTTCCGGGTCGATCTCCTTCGGCTCAAAATCCTTGCGTTCCAGTAATTTCCACCCTGGACCAATCCCTTCAAAGCTGAAATTGACGCCTTGCGTCCAGTACCACCACTCCTCAATCTGATGCCCAAAACGGGTGAACTTGAAAACGTCTTCGGGCTCACCGTACTGAAACTTGATTTCCGAACGATGTCCATCCTCGATTTCAGCGATGTTACCTTCGGCATCAATATACTGTGCGAAGATTTCAATATTGATGTGTTCGGTGACATGCCCCGCAAATACGGAAACCAATTGTGGCTGGCCTTGCACGGGGAGACGTGTGCCGTAGATGCCAACCCCGTCTTGTAAACCTGCCTTCCGATCCCCGTCAAGGTCTACGGCCGCCAGCACATAGTAATCCCCCGGTGGAATCGAAACTTCATAGCGTCCATCGGCCTCCAGATTGAGGGCGATTGCGATTGGCGATTGAAAATCGGGAGTTTCTGAAATGGAGAGGAGCCCTTCCCTGAAGGTTGCGCCATCCCACAGAATGCGCCCTGAAATTCCGCTGCCGCTAACCTGGTTTGGCGGACTAGCACCTTCGAGTCCCATCGCTTCGAGTTGTCCCTCCGCATTGTAGCGGGCGCTGACGAAGATTTTGATGTCGGGATTGGTCCCCTGTTTTAACGTCAGTACGGCAGGAGGCCCGGTGGTAATATCGGTGGTCCCATACCCCCCAAGCCCATCCCCCGGACTGTATCGACCATCGCCATCCGCATCGATATTTGCCATGAGATAGTAATCCCCCGGCGGGAGTTGAAGGCTAAATTTTCCATTTTCATCCGCCCCAACCTCCTGTACTCCTTCCATCAAGGTTGCATCCCGGTAGACCCGGATGAGACTCCCTTTGAGCGGATGTCCCTCCCATTTGACTTCACCAGAGACCTTAGATGTCGCCTGCTCAAGGTGCTCTGCTTCCGTAGCCGTCTCACCTAGTGGAATGATTCTCCCATTCTCGCCCTGTCTCCCCGTCATCTGGATGCGGATATCCTCTGTGAATTTGTTCCGCGCAACCAATACCGGGTCGGGAAATGCACCTCGCTCTCGCAGCCCCGAAATCCCATAGATGCCAAGTTCGTCCCCCGGGTCAAACAGCTCCGTTCTATTGTTATCAACAATCGCCATCAAATAATACTTCCCTGGCAGCAAGTTGAGCGTAAAGCTGCCATCGGCTTCAACTCGTGTTTGCGCCACACGATATTTCCATGACAGATCGGTATAGGCAAAGACGAGCGCATTCGCAAACGATTGGTGTCCTTCCCATATCAACTGCCCCTTGACGCCAGATGTCATCGTCCTCAGTTCCTGCTTAAACTCCTCGAGCGAGCTCGTCCGATAGTTGCGCTCCGAAACAATTTGCCCCTTCCCGTCAACGTTCTGTAGCCGTGTAGTGATGATAATATCAAGCCCACTGATCGTTTGCCGATCTGCGCCCTTAACGACCTGTTTTTCCTGGCCGGGTTCATCCCAATCCGTAATACCAAAAATGCCCATACCGTCGCCCGTATCAAATTTGCCAGAGTGATTCACATCCACAAAGGTAACGAGGTAGTAGCTCCCCGGCTCAACGCGAATTTCAAATTGACCGCCTGTTAATCGTGTCACCCCCGTGTACAACACTTTCAGGTCCTCATCCTTATAGACCTGCACTGTGGTTTGCGACAGGTCCCCCCCCCCCCAAATCGCCTTTCCTTTGAGGGTAACGGTCGCTCGTTTTTCAAAATCCTCCATCGCTTTCTTCTCAGCCTCGGTCGGTCGATTATATTGTGCCGAGACATGAACGCTACCAAGCATGAGAACAGCAATAAGTAAGGTGATAAAGATCGTATATCGATTCAGTTTCATCTAATTTTTTTCGTCCTCCTCAAATGTGAAACGTGATGGCTCATGTTAAGTTTTCATGGAACCCTTCAAAATGAAGGTTGAGAATTTATTGAGGGCTGGTCATAATTCCAACGGGAGGAAGTCGTAGCCTAAGATTCTATCTTGGCCCTTGCGCCAGGGGCCAAGATAGAATCTTGGGCTACAATTCAATTTTATATTGAAGGCAGACCGAGGTCGGTTGCCTTATTGACTGACTGAAGTTGTGTACCGAATGGTCAGGACGGGGCGTCGGGTTGAATCCGGATGTTCTTTGGATGCGAAACGGACGGAGGCGGTTCCATCACGCAACGCAAAAAGGTAGCCGTAATTATAATCTGGATTCGCCAGCCAAAAACGGAAGGCATCCGTAACCAGAGGCCCCTTACAGACATATCGGGCACCAGCCCCCTGGATGGTTGTCGTCCCATCGATTCGGTGGGCAATGTCCTCGGACCCGTTATAATCGCCCTCTTCATCGCCGTCAATTCCTTCCAGCATCGCTTGAGCCGGTGGCTTATTCCAGGGGAGATTGCGGTGCAGCGCGCTATTATAGGTGAGCTCGTTGTCCGCCGCCGGCTGCGACTTCTGCTTGCCCTCCTTCCACGGCAAAAGCACGCGCCTGATAATTATCTGCTTCGGCAGGAGCCTCGCACTCCCGAGCGGTTTGTCATTCTCGACCGACTCCGCGTAGAGGCTGATCGATGCTTCTAAAACCTGTTCTGGTTTCGTAATCCCTATCTTCTCCAAAGCCTCCATAATCTCAAAAGCTACGAAAAAGACGCCTCCGATAGGGGTACAAAGCAGGAAATCTTCCCCACCTGCGTTGTAATTTTTCATTTTCTTTTGCGGGTCAACAATCAAGGAGGTATCCTTTAACACGCCCGACAACGTCACCGCATCCCCTTCGCCAAAAGTAATCTCCATTGTATTGGCAAGGGTGATTGGAACGTTTTTCAGGGGCTCGATGACGTTGGGCGGCGTCCCACCACCCTGCACGCCCTGGAGGGTCAAGGCATATTTTTTATCAATTTCCAATGGTGTCGTGTAGAGATGGACAATGCTTCCTCTCGCATCCAGGGCGGCGGCTTGAATCTGAATCCCTGGAGCGATCTGGTAGTTCGACACCTTTTGCGCTGATGCTAAATCCAATTTCTGATCAAACCGCAGTTGAACGGCTGTTTGGGAGAGTGGGGTGGCGGAGATGAGACGTGGCTTATCCGCCAGACTCTCAGGATTCCCTGATGCAAGGAGATACATTGAAAAGACAATGAACGCGACTATCAGTGGGTGTCTGTATGCCATTTTTTTTCCTCCTGAATCATTTTGCGATTCGTCTTTGTGAAATTGTTTTACGTTTTACGCATGACGTGAGAAAGTGTCAACCTCACTTACACCCAAAATGCCCCCCCTCGCATGATTCAAAGCTTTGCCTGCTCCCGCGCATGATAGGAACTCCGAACGAGGGGGCCGGATTCTACATGCCGAAATCCTATCTCTATTCCCACCGCTTTGAGCTCCTCAAATTCCTCCGGGGTGTAGTACCGTTCAATCGGGAGGTGCCGCGCTGTCGGCGCGAGATACTGCCCGATTGTCAGGATATCACAATGGGCGTCGCGAATATCCTGCATTGTCTGCAATAACTCCGTAACGGTCTCTCCCAAGCCAACCATCAAGCCCGATTTCGTTCGCATCGTGGGGGCCATTTCTTTGCCCAGACGCAGAAGTTCTAAGGCCCGCTGATAGTCCGCCCGTGGACGCGCTCTGTGATAGAGGCGAGGCACCGTCTCAGTGTTATGATTGAGGACATCGGGCTTCGCTTCGACAATCAGGGCGAGGGCGTCCCAATTCCCCTCCAGGTCTGGGATGAGGACTTCGACCGTGCAGTCCGGGCTATGCTGTCGGGATTCACGGATACACGCCGCGAAGATACTCGCGCCGCCATCGGGGAGGTCATCCCGGTTGACGGAAGTGATCACCACATGCTTGAGCTTCAGGTAGCCAACCGCCTCCCCGAGTCGTCGCGGTTCATCGACATCGACTCCCGTCGGCTTCCCCTTGGTGACAGCACAGTACATGCAACGGCGGGTACACACATCACCCAAGATCATAAACGTGACGGTGCGGCTCTCCCAGCACTCACCGATATTTGGACATCGGGCTTCCTCACAAACGGTGTGCAGTTCAAGTGATCGCATCAGGTGCTTGAGGTCCCCATAATTTGGCCCAGCAGGAATCCGCGCTTTAATCCAAGGCGGGTGGCGTCGTGTGGGGGAGGCCTCACTCGGCAGGAGCCTCGCACTCCCACTGCTGCAAGGGGTCAGATTTTTTACGGGTGTTTCATATAGCGGTAGTGATTTAATCATCGTCTATCATTCCAATTTCGATTATGAATTGATTCCATTTTACGCTTCGCATATTGAGTTTACACACTGAATACCAGCCTCTTTACAAGATTTTTCGATCGTTGCCAATAAGTGTCTCGTTTCGATATTTGGAGCTCTCAGTAAAAAATTATATTGGCTGCCGAAGCTGACGAGGTACGCCAGGCATCTGGAATGAATGAATTCCAGAGTTGCGGGCGGGGCGGCGTTCTGTCCTAATTCATCAAGGGGCGTTGGCATGACCAGAATTTCTGCCTGCGCCAGGACATCTTCCCAAAATTGGTCTAAAAATGCCGTTAAACCCCTCATATCCTTGAGCCGAATGAAAGCAGATTGATAGAGGTTTTGCTTTTCAAAGAAGGGGAGTGCTATCTTTAAAAACGTCTCTTGTACCTTTTGATAAGGGCTATCCTTTCTTTCCGCGTATGCTTCCATGAATGAATCGATTTCAGCTTGGAACCCTTTTGCGATCAATCCATAGAAAAACGCATCCTTGAATTGCAGGCATAAAGCACGGGCCAAAGCTCCCTTCACGATTTTCCGTTGAGAATCCGTTGGTTCGGAAGGTTGAAAATATAGCCATTCTCCCTCATCCATCAGCGTGTTTCCAAAATAATCCCTCACAATATGTTTCGGAGCGAGAAACACCAAAACCTTCTTAGCTTCTTGCTTTTGGCTCATTTTAGTAATCCTTTCCCTTAATGGGAACGCCCTGATGCGGAGGGTCAAGATAGACCCTGCCATCTTCTGGGATAGTCAATTTTTCCCCACGTCTAGTTCGCAGTTCAATATGCGTTTTGTGCCCACCGGGTAAGTGTCCCATTGGAGTCTGAATCATTTCCTTATGCCCTTTTTGCAGGGAAATGACATTTCGGGCCCTTCCCTTCTCTGCTATGTCTATTACCAAAAACTTGGCCCCACCCCCAAAGTTGACTTTCGCTCTTAAATTCTTCAACCGGCGTCCTCGAAAAACGGTGCGAAGCTTTGCGATAAGCCCTTTGGGGAGGTTTTTTCTCATTTTGATTGTTGACTGTCAATTCAGGCGGGCAATGCCTTATATGCTTAGGGCGTTATGCTGTTTTTTTCTGCAATTTGAACACAGTGAAGAATCTAACCCCGGTCGGGGCATCTTTTCGCTTTATGATAGCAGATCTCTCACCAAAAGGCAACGCAAATCTAAATCCTGGCTCACAAAATAAATCGTTGACAACACCATCGCACATTCATTATCATAAAGGGAGTCACGATTTTTCGGAAAGTGAGGACCAAAACATGCCATTCCCGATTCCACTCATTAAAGACCCAGCTTTGCAAAAGTTTTGCGAAGAACGCCAGCTTTACGACACCCTGGCAGCCGCTTATCATTACGTCCAGAAGTTCTTTCCGACAGCGACCAATATTGCGCTTCGCTTCCGTGGACCCTATTTTGAAGAGGATGTGGATGACTACAGCATCATCTTTGATATAGAGACAAACCTGAAGGTCAAAGAAATACTTGAGGCAAAAGATCGATTTATCAACGCGACGATGGATATACCCGGTGCCGAATATATCGTTCTCGCCTATATGTAGGTTTACTGATTATGAACCATCTTGATTTCCTGGACACAGCCGCCAGGCTGATAACGATAGATAACCCCACAGAGGCCGATATCCGCACGGCGATCAGCCGAGCCTACTATGGCCTCTATCATCATGTCCTGTTATGGTGGAAAAGTCATAATTTTCCTGATTACAGAGATAGGGGACATGCGAAAATCCAAATGGCATTATCCAACGCTGGAATTCCCAATGCTAAGAAATTCAGCATAGACATGAAAGTGCTCAACGGGGCTCGACGGGACGCCGATTATGAACTCGCGCTCAACATTCCCTTAAACCGTGGGCAAGCCATACTTGAGCAAGCCCGCAACAGCATCGGCGCTTTCGATGTGCTAGACAAGAACACCCTGGAATCGGGGATAAAGAACTATCTTCGTCGAACCAATCAAATCTGAAAACCATTTTTGAGGAGAGAAATGAAACTCGGCGTATCAACTTATTCTTACTGGCATTTCACCCCGGAGCGTGTGCCAATCGAGCATGTTATCGAAGAAGCGGCACGGCTGGACCTGGATGGCGTTGAAATCCTGCATCGTCAGATGGCGTCCGAAGAAACGTCCTACATCCAAAAACTCAAGCGTCTGGCGTTCATTCACGGACTTGCTCCCTACGCCCTCTCCATCCATCAAGGGTTTGTCTCCCCCGATGCGGAGGCACGGCAGCGGAACATCGACCACACCTTGCACTGTATTGAGTTGGCGCACGAGTTGGGCATCCCCGCCATCCGCCTGAACTCCGGGCGATGGGGGACGATCGGTTCTTTTGACGAGTTGATGAAACATGAAGGGCAGGAACCGGCGTTGCCCGGCTACACGGAGGAGGGCGCCTTCGGTTGGGTCATTGATTCTATTGAGGCGTGCCTGCCACACGCGGAGAGGCACGGCGTCATCCTCGCGATCGAAAATCATTGGGGGCTCACTTGTACACCGGAGGGCGTGAATCGGATTGTGTCGGCAATCAATTCTGAATGGCTCAAGGTGACGATGGATTGTGGAAACTTCCTCTCCGACCCGTATCCCAAGCTACGCCAGATCGCGCCGGAGACAGTTCTGGTGCATGCCAAAACCTACTACGGTGGCGGCGAGTGGTACACCCTGGAACTGGATTATGCAAAGATTGCTGACATGCTCGCGGATGTTGGATTTCAGGGATATGTGTCGATCGAGTTTGAGGGCAGGGAGGATGCCCATTCTGGCGTCCCGAAAAGTGTGAAGATGCTCCGTCGGGCATTTGGGAAAGGCAGCACGGGAGCAGGGGAGGAGTGAAGGGAAAGGGAAGGAAGAATGGAAGGATAGAAGGAAGCAATCTTCCATTGAAAGGAGGAGGACGGTTATGCCTATCATCACATTCGACAAAGAACATTTGGACGATGGATTTATGTTCCTGGCGCGGCGGGGAGAGGTAGGGTGTCTCCCGAACGATGTGTTCGTCATTACGGACATGCTCTTTGATTTGCTCAAGAAGAGCCACATTCCCTTTATTCAAATCGAAAATCACCCTGTCACACCGCGAGGAGAGGTCAGTGCTCAGAAAAAGAAGAGGGAAACGGACCGCAAAATATCGGTTTGAACTTCTCATTCCCACTTCATACAATGATAGACGCCCTGTCGAAACAGCAAAGATACAACAGGTGTGGTATACTCTCATCGACAGGTTCGGAGGCTGCCGTGTTCAGCCTGCCGCCCCCTATCAGGGATGGTGGATTCAATTGAAGGGGACCGCACGGAAGCCAATCTGCGCTGGTTTGAAACCTATAACTGCTAGGAATGTAGGTTGACATCTTACTCCAAATTTGTTATATTTACTTCAATTTCGTCTCTCTGGAACACCACATGGAAACCTCATTTTATGTAATTGTAACGACGGACGCAGACGGAACGCCTGTTTTTCTTGGTCAAAAAGAGTGGAATGAACATATTTTAAACAGACACCCGGAGCTCAATAATTTTCTTGATGCGATAAAACAAGCAATTGAGAAACCGGATTTACGTCATCGTGACCCGGAAGATTCAAGGGTCAACCTTCACTATCGTAGAATCCCTCAAGAGAAAAGATTACACCCGAAATTAGGGTATCTTCTTGTTGTCATCAAGTATGTTCACGCTCCAGAACGACAATATCAAAGGACTGGTTTTGTAAGCTCTGCTTACTTCTTGAAAGCACCAAAATCAAGGGGGATTGACAATGCAAAGGGAGATTAAAATCGGTGGGAAAACCCTCTATTGCGATTATGACCCATATCAGGATGCCTTATTTATTACCTTCTCCAACACACCGGGTTTGACTTACTATGAAGAGCAAGATGACGGTTTCATGATTCGTCGAGATGCAGACACTGATGAAGTTGTCGGCTACACGATTAGAAATATCAGCATAAAAATATGCTGTCACTATCTCCCCAGGCTTTTTGCGGCGTAGGACTTCAGTGGGTAAAACTGGGGTTGAGTCGTGAAGCATATTGAAACAATGAAGGAGCAGCAATGAAAACAATGATTAAGCAGCAACTTGAACACTGTATTGAGGCGCTTCGGAGAGGCGCGCTCACCGAGGCACACCTGCGTCGGGTCATTGAGACGATCGATGCGACCGGGCCGAATCGTCAGGATGTGCTTTACCTCCAAGCTGGAGGCACTTCCCTGGCATCCGGCGTTCACGGCATGTTGATAGTACAGGACGGTCAAATATCCGATGGCCCGCCGAATCCGGATGATTGGCCCTATAAGACAGTGCTTGATGCCATCCGGGATGGCTGGCGGGTCATCCAATTTCCCAACCTGGCACTGCTGATGGATGAATCACGCACGTATGGGCTTGGGTGTGAATTCATCCTTGAAAAATGGAGGTAATTCGTCATGAAAACATACAACTGCAACCCCACTTTAACTGACACCCAGGTGCTGGAGTTCTGTAAAAACGGCTTTCTGATGCTGGAAGGCGTGGTTCCGGACGAGATTAATCGGAGAACGTATGACTACCTCGAAGGAAATACGCATTACGAGCCAACCGCCATCCTTCAAGAGGACTGGTTCATTGACAACGTGATTCTCAATCCGCATGCAGCGGGTGCGGTGAGGTCATTGCTCGGCAGAGATTTTGGCATTCCCATCCTCATGAGCAATCATCGGGTCCAATGTCCTGTGGGCGCTCAGAATTGGCATCGAGATGGCGGCTCGAAACATGGCCCGGAGCTGCACTATTTGCAGGTGTTCTATTATCCTCAAGATTGTCCCCTGGAGTGGGGACCAACGGCCCTGTTGCCCGGTTCCCATTTTCTGTTCTCGTTGGCGAGTTATATGGGACACTACGGCAACATTCGAGGCACATACTATTCAGCCGCGCCGGCGGGTTCGATTTTCATTACCGTCTATTCCATCTGGCACCGTCGTTCCGCGTCCACCGCTCACGGTATCCGCAATATGCTAAAGTACAACTATTGGCGGACTGTGCCGCCACAGCGTGATTGGATGATCGAACCGGACTTCGACTTTACCAGAGGGGCCGGCTATGTGTTGGGTCGTCCCACCTTTCGACAGCAGTTCCGGGATTGCTATGACGCCGCAGAGATGTTCTTCTGGTTGTGTGGGGTGCACAGTGAGTTTCGCTTGATGGGGGGGCAAGGTTGGCCCATTCCTGCCAACTTCATGGACAAGCCCTACGGATTTCCGTTGTAAGCGCGGCTGTGAAAAGTGATTCTTTTTCGTTCTGGCTCCCCCTCACCCCGGCACTCTCCCACGAGGCTAAACATGACCCACATTTTCCCTCTCCCTGTTTCAAGCCGGGGCTGGGGTTGGAAGTTATTTTTACAGCCACCGCATTCAGAACGTCGACCTGGGATGCAAACTCCTCGTTGGAGAGCGCACGTTCTCGCCTGTACTGGTAGGGCATGTGTCCGACATCATACCAGAAAACGACACCCTGACGCAATAGCAAAAAACCCCAGTGGCTTAAACACTGGGGTTTTTGATTGGTGCTGGTGGTCTGTGTCGTAGATTTCAGCAGAAAGGGACATCACCCCTAGAAATAGGCTAAACCTACTCAACTAACGTTATACTTATTTTGCGTCTGCGTTTTTTAGGAGATTCACGATGTCTTTGTGTGCTTCATCCACCTGTTCCTGGGGTTTTTTCCACAACCCCTCGAAAAGGTATATTCCTTCATGCTCCGCAATTCCCAAGGCAGTCATTCCCCCATTCGTCCTAGCATTGACGTCTGCCCCCTTCTCAATTAAGAGCCGAACCACATCGGTGTGGCCTCTATCCACTGCCAACATCAAGGCGGTATATCCAAACTTAGCTTTGGCATTGACCGCTGCCCCCTTCTCAATTAAGAGCCGAACCACATCGGTGTGGCCTCTATCCACTGCCAACATCAAGGCGGTATATCCAAACTTAGCTTTGGCATTGACCGCTGCCCCCTTCTCAATTAAGAGCCGAACCACATCGGTGTGGCCTCCCTCCACTGCCAACGTCAAGGCGGTATGTCCAGACTTAGCTTTGGCATCGACCGCTGCCCCCTTCTCAATTAAGAGCCGAACCACATCGGTGTGGCCTCCCTCCACTGCCAACGTCAAGGCGGTATGTCCAGACTTAGCTTTGGCATCGACCGCTGCCCCCTTCTCAATTAAGAGCCGAACCACATCGGTGTGGCCTCCCTCCACTGCCAACGTCAAGGCGGTATGTCCAGACTTAGCTTTGGCATCGACCGCTGCCCCCTTCTCAATTAAGAGCCGAACCACATCGGTGTGGCCTCCCTCCGCTGCCAACGTCAAGGCAGTGTTTCCATATTGATCCTTTGCGTGCATATCAACCTTCCTACTCAAACTCAAAAGGCCGCTGGTAATCTCCCTCTCGTCATGCTTTACCGCCATAACCAGTATTTTTCCACCGTACTTCGGGTTTAGAGATTTTGGGTTCAGACTCAAAGCATAGAGTCCCTCAAGCCAAGTACATAGATGCTCTATAAGACGCTGGTGTATTGAAGCTGCTGGAGAACCCAAAGCTGTATTTGGCAAAGGGCCTGGGGTAAACACGCGGTGACCAATAATCTGTTTGGAGCTAATTTCTATGAGCCATACTTTGAATCTATAACTACTTACACTTTCACCAAGGGGGTCAAATGGGGCAGGAATTATGCTGGTCTTTCCATTAGACATAATAATCCTCTCTTGAGTCCGGTATCTATTAGTTTCGTGCGTTTCTCCTTCTACCAAGACGAGAGTAGAAGCTTTGTCATAATCCACCGGAGACATTAACCAGCCGCCTATATTAAACTGTCCGTCAAGTACATCTTGATAGGCCCCGTAGTATGACATGACGCCTCCCTCTACCGCCTTATTGCTAGACACTTCCGGGTACTTGTCATCGGTCATCATGCTTAGAAACTCATCTTGCCCTGCACCAAAATACCAGACAACATACCGACCTGAGAGCACTAGGTTTTTGGGGTACGAGTCTGAGTTCGTAGCTCTCAATTTCTGTTTACCCTCCTGAACCCAAGAATTGAGAAGCTCTAGCCTGGCTATTCGTTGTTTCTCTTGAGATTTATCTGCAGATTTATCTGCCACAAAAACCACCCCAAAAAAGCCCAAGCAGAAAACAAAGAAAAACACTGCCAAAAAGCACCCGATTCTATCATTGGTGTCCATTATTCATCTACCCCCCTAACTCGATTTCAGCCTGAACCTAATCTGTATGTTATGTTCTGTATGTCGGGCTTTTCGTAGCAATGGATACTGTTGGCGAATTCGGTTTAGGAAGTGCGAACAAAAAAAATCCTTCCTACCTCTTCCTCCACCACCCTCGCCTATGACGCTGGTCTTCAATTTGCGCGTGGGCGCGGTCAAGTTGTTGGGCAAGGCGTTCGCGTTCTTGTCTGTCCATCGCCATGAGTTGATGGAGTTGAGAGATTGGCTCATGCCCAGTATTTTGACGCTTACAGCCATTGCTTTGTGGGTGAGACAGCGGCTTTCTCTCGTAACGGAGAGGGTTCGGTTGGGACGTGTTGACGTTCCAACCGAACCCGAAACCCCAACCCAGAGAGAATGGAAAGCAGGTGATCCAATCGAGGCTGGTGTTTGCTGGCAAGGATATCGTACAAATGCTTACGGCTCACGTTCGTCCGTTTTGCCAGTTGACCAATTCCATCTTGTGCCTGTGCAACATCACGCATCGCAAGAAGTAAAGCCATCGTGTCCCCGTCTTTTTCGTATTCCTCCAAAGAGGCTTCAAGATAGCCCCGCGCTTCCTCTGGGTCTTTTAAGCGTTCGATGAGCCACTCATCGTAGCTGCGTGTATTTTTGAGAATGAAGTCTCTGTTCATAATGGTCGTCTCCTAAATTCTTGCCAATACGCTTTTGCCTTTTGAATGTCTCGTTTTTGAGTTCGTTTTGTACCTGCGCAAAGCAGGAGAACAATCACACCGTTTACATCACCGAAATAGACTCGATACCCCGCACCGAAAGGAATTTTTAACTCATATAAGTCGCCGTTCAATCTTCTGTAGTGACCAAAGTTACCAGCACGTAATCGGGTGAGACGCGCAAGGATAGCAGAACGAACTGTCCCATCTGTCAGTTCATCAAACCACTCTTGAAACGGCTCGTGTCCATCTGGAGTCACATAAGTACGAACTTCTCTGGGTCTAATTTCCATACCTTAAAGTCTACTGTTTTTCCGGCAAAAGTCAAGCAAACAATTCCGTTCTCGGTCATGCGGGGGCTTTCTCTCGCAACGATTAGGGCTCGGTGCGACTCTCCTGCCGCTCCAATCTCACCCGAAACCCCAATGCCGAGAGAGCGGCAAGCCAGTGATCCAATCGAGGCGTCTGTTTACCGGCCAGTATCTCATACCAATGCTCCCGGCTCATCCCTGTTCGCTTTGCCACTTGTCCAATCCCGCCTTGTGCTTTCGCGACGTGACCCAACGCTAATAATAAGGCATCGGTGTTACCGTCTTCCTCATACGCATTCAGTGTCGCTTCCAGATACGCCTGCGCTTCCTCTGGGTCTTTGAGGTCTTCGATTAACCCGTCCTCGTAGCTTCGTGTGTTTTTGAGAATAAAGTCCTTGTTCATAGCGGTCTACTCCTTAATTCCTGCCAATAGTCTTTGGCTTTTTGAATATCGCGTTTCTGGGTTCTCTTTGTACCACCAATCAGCAGCACCACATTTTCTCTGTCCGCCTCACCGAGATAGACCCGATAACCTGCTCCAAAATGAATTCTTAACTCATACAGTCCCTCACCCCAATGTCTGTTATCCCCGAAGTTCCCCAAAAGCAAGTCGAAGACTCTCGGTTTACCGGAGCGGTCTATTCGTGAACGGATAGCAGCACGAGCGGTGCTGTCCTTCACAGAGTTTAACCATTCTCTGAAAACCTCTCTACCCTCTGGGGTCACATAATCGCGTACATCTCTCGACCTGATTTCCATACCCTAAAATATAATAAACTTCCTGCAAAAAATCAAGTCCAATTTTAAGTTGCGCGACGACAAACCCTATTTTCAGAGCAAATCGCTATACGACCCGGAGACGAGGTCTCGCTCTCTGATTTCGAGGGCGTCTTTCACAAGCTGATGTTCCGCTCGTGCTTCTGCCTCGGTCTGATTCCCAATTACTGTTTCCAACTCGACGAACTCGCCGAGGTTGACGACCCTATCCAGATGGATGCGGGTGTCCCCGAACATCCACAGTTCCCGCCGCTTTTCGACAACGACCTTCACACCAAGAGCGGCTGACATCATCTGCTTGAACGTCGTCGGATTGGGAATTTCGCAAATCTGATAATGGCTATAGCGGGATTCCGCGATGTCGGGACGTTCGTAGTAGACCAGCCACGCCTCGCCATTGATCTCCCGGAGTTTCAATCTTCCTCTGGGGACATTAAAATAGGTGTCAATCTGCTCCATCGTTTGATGGTATTCTACCTTGAGATTGACGAGCCGTTGACGGAGTGCATCAAGCGAATGACATTTCGCTTTGAACTCCAAATTTTGTAACATTTTCCTGACCTTTCGGGTAATCTCCATTTTTATTGCTCCCATATCGGGAACTTTGGTATAATACACACATGCGAATTATCTCCCGCAGAACTTTAAGAGAATTTTGGGAAAAGCATTCCGATGTCGAACAGCCGCTCAGAGCCTGGTATGCGAATGTCAAACGCGCTGATTGGAAAACGCCATCAGAGGTTAAGGCAGCTTACCGGAATGCCAGTTTTGTCGCAAACAATCGGGCTGTCTTCAATATCAAGGGCAACCAATATCGCCTTGTAACGGCAATTGACTATCAATACGGTATCCTATTCATTCGCTTCATTGGTACACACCAGGAATACGATAAAATCGATGCCGCAACGATTTGAGGAGGTTGTTATGGATATTAAACCTATCAGAACCGAAGCGGACTATGAAGCCGCTCTCGAAGAGATCTCTCGCCTTTGGGGAGCACCCTACGGCTCGCCAGAGGGGGATAAGCTCGATGTGTGGGTGACACTCGTCGAAGCCTACGAAGAAAAACATCACCCGATCCCACCACCCGAGCCCATCGAAGCAATTCTGCACCATATCGAAAGTCAAGAACTCTCTCGGCACGACCTTGAGCCGTATTTTGGATCCCGTGCCCGCATGTCAGAGATTTTGAATCGGAAACGTCCTTTATCGTTGCGGATGATCAGAAAGCTGCAAAGCGAACTTGGCATCTCAGCGGACATTTTGATTCAACCGTACAAACTGCAAACAGCTTAGTCAGTTGAACAAAATGTTGTTGACCAATAGATTATACCATCTTTCGATAGAAATAGAGAATATAACCTGACAAGCGAAAGGAGGGCGGCTATCCCTGTTTTTAGCCGCGAGAACCGATGAAAGGAATTATCAAAACCAGTGATGGGGGGCCAGAGGTCTTGAAGTTGGCGGAAATTCCTGCTCCTATTCCTGGACAGACGCAGTTGTTGATTAACGTCAAGGCGACCGCCCTGAATCGGGCAGATACGCTTCAGCGAAGAGGGCTGTACCCGCCTCCGCCCGGCGAATCGGAGATTCTCGGATTGGAACTCGCTGGAACCGTCGAGGCGATGGGGGCTGAAGTCACAGGTTTCAAGCGTGGGGAGCATGTGTTCGGCCTGGTGGGCGGCGGCGGCTATGCGGAACAGGCGGTGCTCGATTACCGCATGGCAATGCCGATTCCGGATGGCTGGAGTTTTGAGCAGGCGGCGGCAGTGCCGGAGGTGTTTTTCACCGCGAATGAAACCCTCTTTACTTTGGGCGGATTAAGTGCCGGAGAAACGGTACTCATTCATGCCGGTGGCAGCGGCGTCGGGACAGCGGGAACGCAGATGGCATATCAAGCGGGGGCTCGCGTATTTATCACTGCGGGTTCAGCGGAAAAGATTCAGAAAAGCAAGACGCTCGGTTGCACGGAAGGAATCAACTATAAAGAACGTGACTTCGCGGAGGAAATCATGCGGCTGACAGGAGGGGAGGGTGTGGATGTGGTTCAAGATTTTATCGGTGCGCCCTATCTTGAACGCAATCTTTCCATCCTCAAGCCGCGGGGACGTTTGGTTATTGTCGGGCTGATGGGCGGTGCCACCGGTGAGGTTAATCTGGGGGTTATCCTGCGAAAACGCCTCCAGATTTTTGGATCGGTGATGCGTCCCCTGCCACTTGAGGAGAAGATTCGCATCACGCAACGTTTTATGGATACCTGGCTCCCATTGTTCAGGGAAGGCAAGATCAAGCCCATCATTGATACGGTCATGCCGCTGTCTCAAGCAGGTGAAGCGCATGAATATATGGAAGCGAATCGGAACTTTGGTAAGATTATTCTGAAGGTGGGTTGATAGGCTTTTTATCTTCTTGCTTGAACCGCCCAACTGTGCTATACTCTTGCCAACACCATAGTGCAAGGGCTCAGGAAGAAAATTGGAAAACTCTGTATTAGTCAAGATGATGGTAGACACAATGGATTCGTAGGTGAAGTCTCACAGGTCGAGCGAAGCGAAGAGACCGATCGTCGCTTCACTCAAAAACAGGTTCTATCGGGGGGGCGAGGCTTGAGCCGGTTTGACACCTCAAGATCGGCTCAAGCCTCGAACTCCAGATGTAAATCATCATGTTGACCACTACAGTGATTTTCATAGACGGCTACGAAAGGTAAGGTACTATCTTGCTCCCCAAATTCAATGAGAGAGGTTATCTTCCACCAGGGCTTCATCGGTCTGATCTCGCGGAGGTTCAGCAGCGATTTGGAAGTTCGGATAAAAGGCAAGAACTTTTAAGGGGGCTTTATGACTTTGTGAAGATTGCGCGTAGAGTAGGTGCCAAGAAACTCATCCTTGATGGTTCTTTTGTAACGGGCAAAGAAAACCCTGCTGATATTGACGCGATTCTTGTGGTGCCGGACAACTTCGATACAATAGCTCGTGAAGCTCACATTCTGTTAGAATCACAAATTCGATTCAATATTCATCTCTTTCCGGTGCAGGAAGGAGACGAAGAATCTTTTCAGCAATGGGTAAAGTTTTTTGGACATGACAGAAGCAACGAACCAACAGGACTTGTGGAGGTACTCTTATGATTTTAAATGGACATCAACTCAAGATATCCCAGCAAAGATTGAAGGAACTCCGTCAGGCGTTCTTACAACTGAAAAAAAAGTATCCTCAGCCAGAAGATTTCACGTTTTACTCGTTGGGCGTACGCGAACACATCGAACAAATTGAGAAAGAAGTCAAAAACTATCAGGAGGAATACCAAAATGGCAAAAGCTGACATTGGACTCATCGGATTAGCGGTGATGGGCGAAAACCTCGCCCTGAATATCGCGAGCAAAGGCTTTCGTGTCGCGGTATTCAATCGCACGGTTTCAAAGGTAGACAACTTTATTGACGGGGGGGCGAAGGGTAAAAATATCGTTGGAACGCACTCCGTCGGCGAACTGGTGGCTGCGCTCAATACCCCCAGAAAGATTATTCTGATGGTGAAGGCGGGCGATCCGGTCGATCAATTTATTAACCAGTTGACGCCGCATCTTTCAAAAGGCGATCTAATCATCGACGGCGGGAACTCGAATTTTATGGATACCATTCGCCGCCATGAAATGCTTACAGGGCGTGGACTGCTGTTCATCGGCACAGGCATTTCAGGCGGCGAGGAGGGGGCGCTCAAAGGGCCAGCTATGATGCCCGGCGGCTCCCCTGAAGCTTATGCGCTTGTTGAACCGATTTTCACGAAGATTGCCGCCCAGGTGGATGGCGTCCCGTGCTGTTCGTACATCGGTCCCAACGGTGCAGGACATTATGTCAAGATGGTGCATAATGGCATCGAATACGGCGACATGCAGCTCATCTGTGAAGCATACACCCTGATGAAACAGGCGTTGGGTATGGGCCCCACCCAGATGCACGACGTCTTCAAAGAATGGAATCAGGGAGAGTTAAATTCATACCTCATTGAGATCACCGCGGACATCTTTACGCAGATGGATGCTTCAGGTGCCCCACTTGTTGACGTCATCCTCGATCAAGCCGGTCAAAAGGGGACGGGAAAATGGACGAGCATCTCCGCGCTTGACCTCGGCATTCCTGCACAGACTATCGCGGAGGCGGTCTTTGCACGATGTATCTCGGCAATCAAGAGTGAACGCATCAAGGCAGCGGAAATCATCAATGGGCCAAGCGGAACATATCAAGGCGATCAAAAAGAATTGCTGAACGCCATCCGCGATGCCCTTTACGCCTCCAAGATCTGCTCTTATGCCCAGGGGTTTGCGTTGATGCGCGAAGCGAGTCGAGAGTATAAATGGAATCTTGACTTGGGAACGATCGCGTTGGGGTGGCGCGGCGGTTGCATCATCCGTGCGCGTTTCCTGCACCGAATCGCCGAGGCTTACCAACGCGACCCGAACCTGCCGAATCTGTTACTGGATGCCTATTTCCGAGGCGTCATTGAATCGACTCAGAAGCAGTGGCGGCATGTGGTCTCGACTGCAACTCAACTCGGTATCCCCATCCCTGCGTTCAGTTCCGCCCTTTCCTATTTTGATAGCTACCGCAGCAGTCAGCTCCCCGCCAACCTCATCCAGGCGATGCGGGATTATTTTGGCGCACATACCTACCACAAGATCGATGCCAATGGCCATACCATTGTCGGGGCAGATGGGAAGCCCACCGTTTTTCATACGGAGTGGATGCTGGACGGGAGACCGGAAGTTGTGATTGAATAGGCAGGATGTTGGGCATGTTTCAAATTTCCGCTAAAATTGGTTGACACTTTATGGATGGAAGGATGGAAGAAAGGATGGAAGAAATTGGTTGAGGGGATGGAAGGGTGGAAGGGTGGAAGGCTGGAAGGAAGAAGGTACATTTCACGTTTCACGTTTCACGTTTCATTCTTCTATCCTTCCTTTCCTCCGAACTGTCAACTGTTTTCTGAAACATACGTTGGTGTGGGGCTCTGCGCGGATTTTCACCCGTTCCGAGCCACCCAGCAGAACGCCGAGACAGACAGTCCGCACACACCACCGAGTAATGCCGCGGTGGCAGCGACCCAGCCACTGAAGAAAAAACTGGTCAGGAGACCTGCTGTAACCGCACCGTTGAAACCCAGCATGGCGAGGCTCAACCGCTGCATGGTCGAATCGTCTAATTGATCGACATCCATCCATTGTCCATCCATCTCCGTAGGGTAGTAATCATTAGCTAACATGGTTTTGAACCTCCAATCAAAATTTGGGTATCCAAGGATAGAGAGCAATTTTGATACCGCAGTTTTGAAACCAGGGGATGATTCTCCAAGCAGACGGGCGGTGACAGCGTTTGGGAGTTGGAATGCCGCTTCCCCCCCATCACAATGATTGGTCTTAGGTGTATTGATTTTTTTACACGTTGTATTCATTTGGATAATACGTCAGTGCTCGGAAACCGCAGAAACCCCGTAGACTCAGGCAAGCCCGTGCCCTTCCATAACCCGGTGAATCTCTTCGATTTCCGTCTGGGCATCGATCTGCTCCAAAAGGCCGAGTGCCTCATAAAAATGGACCTCCGCTAAATGAATCGGATGGCTCTGGGGGTCAGGAGGGGTCTGGAGGTGAGTTTCTGCCAGGTGGCGATGAATCTGTGCCATCGCACGCCCATCATCTACTTTCGCCGCAACGACCAACGCGATCTCCAGATTTTCAATGGTATCCTCCCACTCCCCTTTTGCACGGTGAATTAGGGCGAGGTCTATGTAGTTTCGCACTGCCAGCGTGTTGAGGTTTAGCATTTCCGCTGTCTTTAATGACTCGGTGCAAACCTCCATCGCGGCATCAAGCTCGCCTTTCGCTAAGTATGCCTGACAGAGATACTCCTGCCCAACTGCTCCCCCGATCGTATCGCCGGCTTGAATCCGAATGTCGATATTCTTTTGATAATGCGCGATTGCTAAATCGATATGCCCTAGCCGTTGGTAGACATTGGCGATGGAAACGTGGAGGTCTCCGATGAACTTGTCACTACTGCTACCGTGCGCGGTATATTTCAAGGCATCTTTTAAGTGAATCAGGGCGTTCTCCCAATCTTCGATTTCCAGGTCAATCATGGCTAAACTAAAGTAAGACCTCGACAAGCCATCAAGGTATTTGAGCTGCGTTTTAATCTGAATACTTTTTTCGTAGTATTCGATGGCTTCGTCGAGACGGTTAGAAGCGCGAGCAATCACACCTAAGTCGTTGTAAAATAGAGAGAGCAGATACCGGTTTCCCCCTCGGTTGGCATATTCAATGCTTGCCAGCAAATGCTTTTCAGCGGATGGCAAATCACCCGCCTTCGTGTAGTAAACTTCTAACTGCCCATGAACCCGCGCCCACACATCTGGCGAATCGGATTCACGGAGCGTGGCAAGCCCCTGCTGACTCGCGCGGATGGCACCTGTCAGGTCGCCTTGTTGGGAATAGACAACACCAATATGGTAGTTAATCTCTCCGAGCAACTCGGAAGGCGAGACGTGCCCCGGACCTAACCCCCCGGCCCCCTTCCCTTCTGGGAAGGGGGAGTTTTCTCCCCTCTCCGTTTCGGAGAGGGGCCGGGGGAGAGGTCGTGGAGAGGGCAGGTCTTCTTGGGCAGACTTGAGGTACTCAAGCGCATCTTTCCAGGCAGATTGGCGCGTATAGACTTCTGCAATCTTGTGTTTAATGTCCGCTGGCGTGAATAGGGAGGGTGAGGCGTCTGCCGAATCGAGTTCCAGCCATTTTTGATAACTCGTCAAGGCATCTCGATAACGTCCGATGTTTTTAAAGGCATCCCCTAATCCCTCGTAAATCTCTCTCATGCGAATCAGGACAGGCTCTGCCGAACCAGAACCGCGGATGAGATCTAATGCCTGTTCATAGAAAGCGATTGCATCAATGTTGTTGAAGCATCGCCGCGCACGATGTCCTGCCTTGATGAGGTATTCAATCGCTTTAGACTTTTTGTGGCTTCGAGCGTAGTGATACGCCAACACCTCATAATATTCAGGTTGATGCCCGGATTGTTCTTCAAGCCGTTGCGCAATCCAGCCGTGGTGAGCGAGGCGTTCCTGTTGGGGAATACTTGCGTAAACAATGTTGGCGATCAAGGTTCGTTCGAGCCGGTCAATTGGCGAATCTTCCTCTGCCCCCCCCTTCCCCCCCAAAATTGGGGGGGATTGAGGGGGGGCGGGAAGGAATCGAAACTTTTGTAAATTCTGAAGGTGGTAGTCCAGATGAGGAATGAAATCTGCCATTTGTCGCAACAGGTCGAGATTCAAAACGGCCCCGAGCACGGCAGCATATTGCAAAATCTCCCGCGCGTTGACGTTGAGTCGATCGATTCGCGCCCTGAGCACCCCTTCAAGCGTGTTTGGGATGAAGATGGAATCGATATCCTCCATGACCAGCCATTCATCATTTTGATTCACGAGGGCCTGGTCGGCGAGCAAGAACTTGACAATCTGAGACAGATGGAAAGGGTTCCCGCTGGCGCGGCGCAAGATTTGGGTTTTGAGCGTTTCAGGCACGCCTTTGCCCGGCAAAAGGTAATCCAAAAACGCGCTGATCTCTTCGAGAGACATCCATTCAAGGACGATATTCTCATATTGATTGGGGGCAATTTTCATCACGAGATCGCTTAACCACCAATCCTGTGAATGCGACAGGCACAACAGGAGTATCGGCGTGTCTGAAAAATCGTCGATATATTCGATGAGGAACGTCATGAGATTTTTAGACACGTCATCGATCCAAGGTAAGTCAGACAATGCGAGCACGCACGGTTTTCGGTGGGCAGCCGCAATGAGTACATCCCGAATCGCAACGAATGTTTGACGCTGAAGTTGATCGTAAGGGAGAGTGGCAATTTTGTCATCAAGGGGCTGGTCCGCAAGAAGCACCGCCTTAAAATAAGCTACCATCTCATCAACAGAGAAGACCCAATTGGTGACTGGTAATTGGTGATTGGTGATTGGTGATTGGTATAGCGTTTGAAGTTCTCTTGTCAGGTGAAGGCTCAAATCATCGACTGAAATTGAATCCGTCGGGTTGAGCCTGTCGAAACCATCGATGTTGAGGATACGCTGTATGATGGGCACAAACACGGCATAGCTACTGCGTCGCTTTTCCAGGGTGAAATGGTTGGTCACCCACATCACCTGATCGCCGAGGCTCTCCTTGAATTCAGCCATAAGTTGGTGTTTTCCAACGCCGGCACTGCCCACGAGCGAAATAATCTTTCCTTTCCCACTCGTGATCAATTCGTTCGCGTAGGCTTGCAAGCGACGGAGTTGCGCTTCATGGCGCAGGAAGGTGCCATCAGAACGAGTAAACGAACGGAGCGTTCGCCGATCGTAGAGTCGGTAGGGTTGAAGGGCACGCCCGGAACTTTCTATCTCCATTGGGGCTAAGAGTGAGAAATCAAAGTTCGCCCGAGTCAACTTATAGGTGGTCTCATCCACCCAGATTTCACCGGGTGTGGCTTTGTCTACCAAAGCGCCAATCGATTTGAAGAGGGGCTCGACCTGGGCATATTCAACCACTTCACCCGAAATATCACTGATGACAACTGGGCCCGTATAGAGTGCAATCTTGACCTCGCCCGCGACGTTCGGTTCGTGGCTCATCCGGTGAAGCGTATCACGGATTTCGATTGCCGCGTGGAGGGCACTCTCGGCATCATTGGTGTGGCGAATCGGCGCTCCAAAGAAGCCAGAGAGCTCGTTGCTAAAAACGCGATTGACAAACCCTTCGTGCTTAAAGATAATAGCGGCAATCGCGTCTGTCGCACCCCGGACTTTATCGGCACTTGATGCGGCCCATTGAGACACATCCACAGTCAGTAAAGTCACAACGGCACGCTCCCCCTCGACCTTACCTTGCTCCTTCCGAACCTGGGATTTGAGGCTTTCTGGCACCAGTTGATAGGCACGGCTTCCTGTCAGGTGTCCGGCGGAAGGAACGCCCTCTTTTGCCTTAATGACCACCAGGGTCATATCATCTTGACGCACCCGCCCGGTGTAATGGAGGACATCCTGTAGAATCACATCCACCAGGTCTTTCGCGTTCAGATTCCTGTTGCTTGAGATGATGTCTGGCAAGCGTGAAAAGCCATACATCTCATCGTCGTCACGTTGTGCTTCATCAATGCCATCGGAGTACAAAACGATCGCGCTATTGGGAGTGAGATCGATCGTTTCTTCAACATAGTCGAACCCACGGGTCGTACTTCTCAATGGAAAGCCCCCAATTTCGATTACCACACACTCGCCGTTGGCATTCAATACCAGCGGGTAGGGGGCACCCGCGTTGGCAAGCGTCAACGTTCGTTGATAGGAATCCAGCACCCCATAGATCAGCGAAACGGTTGTGCGATGCGCCATATCACCTAGCAGTTGCTGATTGAGGGCGGCCAGGACAGATTGAGGCGAATCTGCCGTTTTCGTTACCATCCGCAGTGCGCTCCGGGCCAATGCCATGACCATCGCCGCGGACATCCCTTTGCCCATGACATCACCGAGCGCGATCCCCCATCGATCTGAATCAATTGGGATAAAGTCGTAGAAATCGCCACTCATTTCGTTGGCGGGCAGCCAGGTCGCGGCGATTTCAAACCAATCGAGCATCGGCGGCAGTTTGGGCATCATGCTCTGCTGCAACTCCTGGGCAAGTCTGAGTTCATCGACTAAACGCTCGACATCGTCGAACGCCAGTTTTAGGGGTGAATTTGTTAATTCTGACATAATCAGAAGAAAGGAAATGAAAGGAAATGATAAGAGATTCAAGGAAACGTATTTAGCCTTCAACTTTCGCTGCTGTGACCGCCTCTATCGAGATATAAGCTACCAGCAAAAAATGTACAAATTAAAGTGCCATATAGCGTGATAAAAAACAAAGTATCTTCAACAAAATTGAGAATGAGAAACATTACGTCGCCAAATACTGACACTTCCCCAAGCAGTAAGGATAGTTCAGTGCCATAAACGGCTATCAGATCTCATCCGACAACAAAGAAAAAAAGGCATCCGTACTTCCCAAAACAGAGAATATTCACTACAAGTAAAAAGAGATCCAACCCAATCACCACACCTATATCAACCATACCTATATAATTTGACTTTGTTAAATTCCGATGGCGATCCAATTGTAGAGCATGCGGCTCGCTGGTTCTGAGCTCCGGTGAACCAACCAGCGGCAGGCTCTACGAGACGATCGTTCCCCTAATTTAACAAAGTCAAGATAAGATGACATTTTTTAACGATTACTTACTAGGGCGTGTTGACGAACTATTTTTCGATCCCGTCGTAGCCCAAGATTCTATCTTGGTTTAGTGCTTGGGGCCAAGTTAGAAACTTAGGCTACAAGCGCATTTCCCCGAGTTCGTCAACAGAGCCTAATCTTTCTAATCTTTCAATTGGTTGTCAATCTTTTCAAGGATTTTTCGGGCAATGGATAGGGTAGTCTGAAGGGGAACCTGTTTGCCAAATTCAGCGACCCACACAACGACATTTTGCCGAACAAAGAGAAAGTTATGTTCAGCTTGCCAGACGCGGTCACCGAGAAGGCTGTCTGCGTCTTTTGAAGGTTGATAGATTGATTCGCGCCGCCCATTGATCAGGACTGTTCGCGCTGAGAGCCGAGGTCTGCCCTCATCTGCCGCGATTAACGCTTCTTCGTCTGATGCGAACAACCAGTAGTTGAGCATGACCTGTCGCGCCGGTGTATTGTTAAGCCACCACCGCTCCCGCCATCCCACAATACAGGCGGGTTTCCTCGGCGCAGTGGGGGAGTAAATCTGCTGAACAGACGAGAGACGCGGTGCGAATTCGGATAGGTCTTCAGCGGTCAGTCGGATAAAGGTAAGATTAGTGATTGTCGTGTTCATAAGAATCTAACTAATTGAGGCTTGGTCATAATTCGGATGAAGTGCACCTGTAGTCTAGCCCCTTGTGGGTGTCTTGGGCTCGATAACGCCCACAAGGGGTTAAGCTACGATTGGATTAGCAGGTCATTATGACCAGCCCTCATATAATTCCTCGGATGCTCCGCTTCTTAATTTCCTCTACTGAGATAGCAAATAGTGTCCTTTTTTCAGGTATGTCCGGTGGCAATCCAATCGACATCAGCCCAATCACCTCATTGGTAGATTGTTTAATAAGCGGGGCACCCGATATTCCAATAACCCCAGGAAAAGATGTTTCTACACCGATAACATTATTCAATTTAATATCTTTGGCGTTGACCGTCAGTGTCTTGATTGAGTTTACAAATCCTTCCCGGTCTGCTATTACGTTTCTCAAATCACATCCTTCGATTATCAAACAATCTGGTGTCCAGCTTGCCTTAACGTCTGGCATCCGGTTTCCAATATATCCCTTGCTATAAACCGCTTCTCCAATAATCGGTGGAATATCAGCGAGTTTCAACCTTGTCGCGTTATTTTGTGGCTCATTAAAGGTAATAACGGTTGTATCAATTTCTGGGTAATCTACCAGAGCTTCTTTTTTAATTGGAATGATGGCGTTGGCTCTTGATATGAGCCAGTATTGACACTGTTTATACCCATCGTTGGGTTGATAGTTCAATCTGCTTAAAACATGATTGGCTGTTAGAGCGGTGTATTCGTCAATAAAAAATGCAGTGCCGCAAATTCCCCCAGTTATTGATGTCTCTCCTATACTATTGTATGACAATTTTAAAATTGCAAAAGTCATATTCTAATCCAGCTAATACAAAGAATTGGGTATTGCACACAGAATAGATGATGCACCCATCTTTTGACCAGAAGCAACTGAGCAATATCCGGGCAAAACCACATAAATTCCAAATGCGTTTATTTTAGCACAAGCCCATCCAGAATACAAGCGAAACAAAACCCTATCGTTATCGATTGAAACACTTTAATTGTTACGGCTCAACTTGAGGGAGAAATTGGTAAAAAAATTAGACTTTCGAGAAATCTGTGCAGCAATAACGACTTCATCTTGTAAAAATGAGTCGTTTTGTGGCATAATTCAAGCATCCAGAAAATACAATATAGGGTGATTAATGAGGCATGTTTCAAATTTCCGAAAAATGTGCTGACACGGTTTCGTGAAACGTGAAACGTGAAACGTAAAAAGAATCACGTTTTACGTTTCACGTTTTACGTCTCACGCATCACGTTTGATAAAATTTCATCCCTTACTGCGGATGCGCACCCGTCGGATGTTCCGCGCATCGGCATCAGAGATAGTGATGACCAGGCTATCCGTTTCAATCTGGTCGCCCGGCTTGGGAATCGTGCCCATCCGTTCGAGAATATAACCTGCGATGGTTTCATAATCCCCTGATGGAATTTGTACGCCAAACCGATCGCGTAAGGTATCAATCTCTGCCCGTCCCTTGCATTCGAGTAGCCCCGGACGGATTACCCGGATGGGGAAGACTTCGCCACGATTATCTGAGACTTCGCCGACAATCTCCTCAACTAGGTCTTTGACTGTCACCAGCCCCACAATGCCGCCGTATTCATCAACGACAAACGCCATTGGGTTGCGGTTGCGCTGAATGTCTTTTAGAAGCACATTGATATTTTTAGACTTAGGGACAAACTGAAGGTCTGTCCGAATAAACGGCTGGATGGTTTGCGCGTCACCGTTAGAATAGATTACGTCGAGTAAATGGACCAGCCCGATGATATTATAGATTTGTCCCTCATAAACAGGAATGCGAGAGAAGCCCGATTCCGACGCGATCCGATAAAACGTCTCAAGATCTGTGTCTTTTTCTACAGCAACAATGTCAACGAGAGGGACCATCACCTGCTCAACGGTTCGGTTCTGCAAGTCAAGCACGTTATGAATCATTCGACGTTGTTCTCTGAGAAGTCCGCCCGACTGTTCACCCATCGTTGCTAAGAGACGCAATTCAGCACGTTGTGCATCCGGCGAAACCGGCGCTGCGTTTTGGCCCACAATCTTGACCAGAAAGTTGGTCAGGCGTGTAACAACGTGTACAATACCCCCTAAAGCAATTTCAGAAATCCGTAACGGATAGGCATAGCGCAAAGCGAGCGCGTCTGCTTTGACGCGGAAGAGCGTTTTGGGGAGAATCTCACCGAAGATAAGGACCAGCACAGTTATGAGAACTGTCGCAACCAAGGTTTCATTCACCCGTAGCTTTTCCACGACGCCCTGAGTTGCCTCTGATGCCTGTAACAACGCGATCACGAGCAGGAGTCCAAGTTCCGAGGTGGCAACGTGCATCAGATTGGTTCCGACGAGCGTCATCCCGAGCATCTTCTCAGGGGTTTCGATCAGATTTTTGATAATCTGTGCCCTTTTACTGCCTTCTTCGGCGAGTTGAGACATCCTGACTTTATTGAGAGAGACCAATGCCGTTTCACATCCAGCATAGAAAGCGATAAGTATGAGGCATACAATCAGGGCAACGGTGAAGAGGGCAATCGTCATCAGGCTGGCAGCCGGAGGCGATGCAAGGTGATTCGATGGCGTTGCGCCCATCAGGATGAAGCAACAGATCAATACGCTGAAAAATATCAAAAATCGTTGTCTCATTTTACGGCTCAATCGAGAATCAGAAACCGAGTTTTTCAGAAAAACTCGGTTTCTCGGGTGGGGTTGCATCTTCCACGCTCTGAGGAAGTGTCATCATGACGGCACCGATTAGATTTCCCTCCGTCGCAGTGACCTCAAATCGGATGCCGTTTTCATCAACCTGAAATTCGCCGACGGATGGGATGCGTCCAAAAAGTCCAGAAACATACCCTCCGATCGTATCTGCGATCTCCTCATTGATTTTCAGGTTAAACTGCCGGTTAAGATGTCTCACACTGACTCGTCCAGATACCTCAATGACAGAGGGGGTACCGGGGCGTCGAAGAATTTCAGGGTAATTTGGCGATTTATCGTGCTCGTCAATGATGTCTCCGACAACCTCCTCAATAATATCTTCGATCGTGACCATTCCAGAGACGCCACCATACTCATCTAAAAGGATTGCCATCTTCGTTTTTTCGCGAGTGAGTTCCGATAGGAGGTCTGCAATTTTTTTTGTTTCAAGCACAAAAAAAGGTGGACGCACCAGGGTCTCTTCAGATGGAGCACGGGCAAGGAGAGGACGTTTTGCAAGGAAATCCTCGATCGTCAGGTTTCTGATATTTGCGTTTCGCCAGAAGGGAAGGTCTTTGACATGGAAAATCCCGCAGATATTATCGATCTGTTTCCGATGAAGCGAGATGCGAGATAAACCAACAGCTTTCGCGTGATCTAATACCTCTTGGATGGTGGCGGAGGTATCCATTGATACCATCTCGGTTCGCGGAATCATGATCTCTTTGGCTTCAATGTGACGGAGTTCAAGGATGTTGTGCAGAATCTCTCCCTCATCCAGTTGCAGCGCTTCCCCCGCGTATGTACTCACCATCGCTTTGAAATCTTCGTCGGTGATGAGATCTGCTTGGGGGATATGACTTCCGCCAAACAGTGGGAGCAACAGCTCTATGATACCTTTTAGGATCGTGCGCAAGGGCGAAATCAAAACCGAAAAACCCCACAGTGGACGTGCCGTTATTTGGGCAAATGGCTCTGCATATTTAACGGCATAGGTTTTGGGAGTAATTTCCCCAAAAATCAGCAGCAGTAATGTGATCAGCGCTGTCGCAGTAAGGATGGCGAGGCCCGAGGAGGATTCACCGAACAAACGGTAGATGAGCGATGCTGAGACCGTCGCAAAGGCGGTGTTGACGAAGGTGTTTCCAAGCAGGGTGGTGATGAATAATCGGCGGGGATTCTCTACAAAGCGAACAATCGCAGCACTGCTTTTGCGCTTTTCTGTGCGGAGACGTTCAATTTGTACCTTACTCAAGGCACACAGAGCGGTCTCAGAACCGGAGAAAAAAGAAGATAAAAGCAGAAGTAGCCCCAATTCAACGATATGGGGCAAGAACTGATCAATTTCCATTTCAATGCTTGAGGGTTGTTAAATGTAAGGTTGGGGATGCTTCTGGTTTTCTCCATCGGAGATACGAATCCAGCTAACAACCACAACATTTGCGACCCCTAAAACTCAAGTAAGCGTTCAGACGGTGATGGATAACTGGGAGTTACCACGCATACCGATTTCAGTTTGAACACGCCCATTGATCTGAACGATTACAAACTTGATAAACATTGTAGCACATAAATGGACAAACAGCAATAGAAAATAAACTATAGGACTTACGCAGGGACCAAACGAAATGCGCGCCTCGCCCCGATGGATCGGGGCAGGCTCTGCATCTTGAATTAGGTTCAGGATTCAGGATTCGAGATGCAATGGGCGTTCAGAGACGATTTGGCCCACTGAAGTGCGTAAGTCCTGATCGGGATTTTTGTGGACGCGAGAGACACATTTTGGTATAACTTTGGTGTCAGGAGGTATTCTCAACATGCAATGGCAAGAATTAGCAACAACCTCACACTATCAGACAGCAGTAGCTGTTAAACAAGAATTGTTGAAAGGAAATATTGAAGAAGCAACCACCGGAATAGAGGCGTTAATAGAAGCGTTGGGAAGATCAGACAAAAGGGCGTTAAGGAGCCAGTTAATACGACTGATGGCACACATCATTAAATGGGAAACGCAACCCGCGCAACGCAGTCGCAGTTGGGCCGCCACTATCGAAAATGCACGAATCGAGATTGAGGAGTTGTTGGAGTTTGAGCCAAGTCTAAAACCTTCTGTTCCGGGTTTGCTTCAGGAACTCTTTGAAAAGGCAAAACGGTCGGCGGAAAAGGAAATGAGCCAAAAAACTTCCATCACTGAACTATCGTGGGAGGAAGGTTTTGAGGAGGAATATGACTTATAACAGCTAACCTTTCAGAGCGTGTGTGAGACGTATCGATCGGACAGGTTCCGAGCACGACAATTCACTTGAGCAAAACTTCAATTGCTATTTCCGTCACCAGGATGGCTTGTTGGTCTAACCACTCTTTCGATTTCCAACGTTCGACAGCGGCATCAAGAAATTCTCGCGCTTCGTTTATATTTTCCGCAAATACACTGTAGATGCGTATGTCCTCTGTTTGAAGAAATCCGAACCCCATCCAAGAACCTTGCATTGGGAAGAGAGGCGTTGTGAACACCGTTAAACCGTTAAATCCTTCAGCCAATTCTTGTCGAATGACAGCCAATTTTTCGGTTTCGATAGAATTCCCATCGTTATACTGCTTAGGTAGAAAAATATTATACCACGCGCCGTGCTTCATTGGTTTTGTTCCTTCCGTTATGAAATACCAGCTACATTCTTTAGTTTTCTTTGTTTTTCCCATTCAAGACGGCTTTGTCGAATGGCATCCCTATCCTTCTTCACATATTGAGCGCCTGCATCGTCGAGCACCTTCAAGTGCGCTTCTTGCACAATGAAGATATCACCCGGATAGAGCACGGTAACCGGGCCCGCTTCTACTAATTCATCGAAGACTTTTAATTCCTCTTCAAGTTTAAGTTGAATGATTGGCACCTTCTATTCCTCCTTTTAAAAAACAGCATTCGTGTCTCTGTTGCGCCAATGGAAGTCGTTACACCGTGTATTTTATCACAGTCGTGCTGGGTTCACAAGAAGAAATCTGCCCTCCAAATCCCCATGTTGAAAGATTTTGTCACCTGAACCCTCCGTTCAGAAATCGTCTTTGGAAAGATACAAATTCTCCCTTCCGTTTCCTGGCGCATTCATGGTAAGATTTTATTACCCAAAAATATCCGCTGGCAGATTGAACTTGTCAATCATATCATTGAGCGCATAGGGCAGTATCATGGTTTTCCCCCCATGTCCTTTGACGGGGTACGATTTGCCTGTACGTTCATCCACAAATTGGGGATGTCGGCCTCCCGTTACATAGCGAATGCCATAAGGGGATAAGAGTTTGATGACTTTTCGGAGTTCTAGGCATAAACAATCATTTCTGCTGGGGCTTCTTGACCATTTTGAAGCATTGCCAAATTCACCTTTGATGCTGACCGTTTTATTCGAGTTTTTGCGGCTTTCAATTCTAACTGATTGAACAACGTCCAGTAACGTTCTGTAGCCGGATCAATGATTTGTTCAACCTTGTTGTTTTCCAAAGCATGCAGCACATATTCCACAATTGCCGCTTTAACTGCCTCCAGAGCCTCTGCTACTGTTTCTCCATGACTGGAAACCGTAAAATCCAAACACCTTGACACGTAAACATTATCCTCTTGGGTGATCAAGATATGCAACAGGGGGGATTCCCATACCTGATCGATCTTCACTAGACATCGAAGAGCTTTGATTCCTTTCATGTTGTTTCCTCCAGCGTTTTGAAGCTTGACCTTGAATAACTCATATTTTATCACAGTCGTGCTGGGTTCACAAGAAGAAATCTGATGATTGGATGAGTCCGCAGAGAGGTCAACCGGTGTTGAAGATATTCGTGTTACCGAACGAGCGCGGCCTCCGAGAAGGAAACAGACAGTGCCAGAAAATCATCTTTATCGATGATGGCACATCGGAGGGCATCCAAGCGGTTTCGACAAAATATCGGATGACGATTATTACTGGGAAGTTTGAACTTGTCCGGAGGCTTTTCCCTCAACAAGCTGAGGCATCCGTTTTCGGTATAATTATAGGCATGAAAAAAGCACCGACTGAATCACCGTCGGTGCTTTTACCTAAATGTTAAAGCGAAGCGATAATCGTGCTATCTTCCGGACTTCGCGGTATTACAACTACCAGAGGCAATGCTGCGAAGCCCTTATTATGAGATCCGCTTTGATGGGTTAGGGATCGACTACGTTCTTGATTAACCTATCAATATCTTGATTAATAAGTTGCTTCAGACGGTCAAGATTATTCTGCTGCTTATACCACTCGCCAAGTTCCCTTAGAGCCTCCTCCAACGTCTTATGCGGTTTCCATCCTAAAGTTTTCTTTGTTTCTGAGCAATTTAAGGCTTGAACTCGGTTTTCATTAAGTACAAAGTCGATACTTTTAGAATCATCTACCTGTGAATCGAATATACGTGCTATTAGATAAGCAAGAGCCTTCATACGTATATAGCAAGAGTTGTAATTCGGTCCGTCTTCTGGGTTTTCATATTTCTTGTAGTTCTCAATCGCAAAATGATACGTTGGAGTAAATGGGCTTCTATCCTCTGGGCGCTCTTGGCTGGCTTTTTTAAAACAGTCACCCTCTTTCAGTTCGGACACTACCCGTATGTATCCTGCTATCGCATCGCCTACATGAAGGAACTGGCGTCCGTTATATCGATATTTCAAAGGGATGCTTTCTCTATTTAGGGTTGACGTAACAAAGAGGGGTATAACTCTTCTCTGATTTGTATCACCATAGCCAAATACATTAGCACAGCGCGTAATTCCGATTGCGGGTAATTCATCCCAATAGGTATAATGGTAACTACGCACCACTAACTCCATCGCAGCTTTTGAGGTATCGTACGGCCCCCCGTAACTCACACGACTTTTTTCATTAAAACCGTTCTCAGGTAGTTCCTCTGGTTTTATCTTTCCAAAAACATGGTCCGTAGAGGCTATTAGCAATCTTTGGCACACTTTAAGTTTCCGGCTAGCTTCTATAAGGTTAATTGTACCCGCGATGTTTACCTCAAAAGTTCGTCTTGGATCACGTAAAGACACCGGAACAAGAGCCTTGGCCGCTAAGTGAAATATAATATCCGGATTAACAGAGTTGAGTGTATCGTAGACTTGCTGGCGGTCTGATATGTCCGCCTCAATCTTAATGATATGTCGATCAAGATCGAGAACATTGTAGGCAGAAAGCGGATGTATTTGGTTTCTAGTCGTACCATAAACCGTTGCTCCAAGTTCCAGCAAAGTCTTACATAGCCAACTGCCTTTGAATCCTGATGCACCGGTAACCAGAACTTTCTGATTTTTCCAGTCAAAACCATTCACTTTCATTGTGACCTCCTAATTTTTTATTGGATTTGCCTGTTATATGCTGATAGTGGTTCCCAACTATCGTTGGCGTCAGTCAGGAACCGACGCTACCCTATATGGATTTATGCAATGAGCTAAGTAAATAAAAAAAATGACAAAATGTGCAAGCAAATTACTTTCAAATAGATGTGTATCATCTCAATATTTCGGGGAACAAGACTTCCGAAGTCTACAGGATGCGGGTCAAATCAGGACAATGAGGCAAAGACTTCGGAAGTCTCCCCATTTTCCAAACCCTTATCAAGTTTGGGAACGATATCAAAAGTGGTCAGCTCTTCTTTTTTGATCCATTGAAATTCTGTATGCTCCCAATCTAATTTTATTTCAGGCTTTTCTTTCAACTCAACTACGATCGGATGAAAGATCCAAGTTTTGTTTATATCTGGATCTGTAAATTCATAAGGTTTTCCAAGACGAATTGATACAATTTCATCCTTCCCGATTCCTAACTCTTCATTAAGTTCTTCCAAAACTTTTTCGCGGATGGGTTTTAATTCATCTAAATAACCAGCAACGACGTTCCATTTCCCACGGTAAGTAAGAACTTTATTACTTCGTTTCAATAAAAGAATGTCAGTTTCATGTTTTACAAAGACGGTTATAATTGGTGCGACATCAGACTTGGAATAATCAATTCTTCCGTCCGGAAACTCAGGTAACTTCTCACTAAATTTTTCTATGGTTTTCAATATTTCTTGTTCCATAACTTTATTCCTTTCCTGTCCGCAAAGGACTTATTTTATTTCGACCTCAAGTTTCGGCTAATCTTTTACTCAGGTGGGCAAGATTATAACATAATAGACAAGTAAATTCAATGAAGATAAATAATACGTTTGAAACTTGCCTACTAATATGTTACTATAATAGACAGACTACAAATTTCTTATTATCATGAGGTGGGAATTATGTCTGTCAAATGTATGCTTTCAAAATTTCTACAAAACGAATCCCAGCTTGATTTCGCAGAAAGGATAGGTCTTTCAAGGCAAACCGTTCAAAAGCTCTACAGCAACCAAGCCACAAGAATTGAATTCGCTACTATTGAAAAGATCTGCAAAGGGTTAGGGATTGAAATTGGAGAACTACTTGTCCAAGAAGAAACGGAAATTGAACAAGCATTAAGGCATGCGCATGAAATAACTATTGTTTTGGGAGCTCGACTCGTCAAACTGTTAGGAGAATCAGCTCCACTCACCTATGGAATTGGTCCAGATGACGTTGATGCCCTCTCGCACATCACTGAAGCAATGACCCGTCTATCTAAAGAACGACATGAAATCAAAAGATATTGGTTCCCTGAATGGCCTGAATGGAATGAACCTCAAAATCAAGACTGTGAAGAACGAGCACAGCATATACTGAGATATACCCAAGGCGTTCTTTTCATTGTGGGAAGTGATTTAACCAATGGATTCACTCATTATTGTTTAGACAAAATTTTGGATGTTGGGTATGATCCTCGTGGAAAAACAAGAAAACCAAAGCGTATGGAATTGCCCTACAAGATGGCATGGGGACATGAGGAAAAGAAACCACGTATCATGTCCCTGGACCAAGAAAAACACGAACCACGAGGAATATGGAGCATAGCACAGAAAAAATTAGTGGTCGAAGTGCCTAGCCGGGAGACAGTCACTGAACTTCAACCCGGTGATGTTGCCACCGATGGAGCTATCGTTTATGTTGATAGACCTAATTTTCATCATCCAGGTTGCACAGTTGTGGGGATTGCTGGTTTTGGTGGCAAAGGAACAGCCTTAATGTCGAAACATCTCTTTAAAGAAGAATATCTTAGATTGATTGATAGACAGTTACAAGAAGCAGATGGTATGCCCAACCCGATTTTCTTGGTTGCCCAAGTTGACTATATCAAGGGCGGTTCAGAAGATAAGCTAAAGTTTATTTCCTAATCGGTATTCCCGATAATCCAGCTTATGTACCATGGGAATGGGAGATTATGCAATACGCATCACACAAATGTGCCAAACTGACATTCTCCGGGTTGAGTCAATCGCCTCTTTATAGTACTCCCCAATTTCAAGACAATTTTCGGAGCGAAATAAGGTGGAAAAC
>CAZOAL010000002.1:0-288534 GCA_964577695.1 uncultured bacterium
CTCACCACTCACCACTCACGAATGGCCAACCGCTAATTGACAAAGTAGTACTAAGCATCGCAGATACCTTTTCATAAGAACTTCCCTCCTACTACACTGTTAAAGAAGTTTAGACCCTAAAATTGCACGTCACCAATGGGAGGGTGAGGCTCCTGCCGAACCGATCTTGAGGCTCGGCAGGAGCCTCGCCTTCCCGTGTTGAGTCTTAACGCTGTACTACATGCCTTATGTCGGTTCTGTTACTTCACTTCCATTCTCATGATGATGATCTTCCGATCATCAGCACCAAAGAATTGATCAGACCCCTCAAACAGCACAGCGGATGTGTCTTTTGACCAAACGATCGCGTTAATGAATTTGGCGTTCGGATCGATGTCCTTTGTCAGGAGTGCAACGCCTTTAGTTCCATCTGCATTCGCCATCCATAATTCGGTTCTGTCAAAGTTAGATGTGACGTATAAGACCTTGGAACCATCTCTTGACCAGACAGCATCGGAACACAGTCCCTTTTTGTCTTTGAGTAGCAGTTGGGTTTGATTTGTGCGGACATCAATCGTGTACGCCCGGGGTTCGTCCCCGGATATAACTAGCAGTTTATTTCCATCCGATGACCAGTCAGAAATTGTCGGAATCGGTTCAATCGGCGCGTCAGGTTTTAGCGGTTGCTGTGTTTTGTCGCTAACATTGATAATTCTTACCTCCCCATCCCGAACACAGGCGATTTTCGTACCGTCCGGCGACCAGATTAATGAACCGGGTTGATATTTTCCATCTTTGGTGAGTTGGTCGGAATTGGTTCCGGGATAATCTCTGGTTCTTTGGGAATTTCTGTGGTAGCCACAAGATGTAGTGGTGTGAACAGACGGAAAAAGGTGGTAGAATGACAGACCAGGAGTAACCCCACAAGACAAAGCAAACGAGGAGAACCGAAAGATGTCTGCCATAATCGGATTATCTATTCTGACTTTCGCCCTCATCGCATGCGATCAGACCCGACTTCACACGACTCCGCGGCCACCGTCAACAACTCTGAATTTCATCTTTCCGTCCAAGCAGGTTCCCGCCAATAGCCGCTTGATGATTGTCTTTGTTGGGGAAATTGATGCAAGCGCGATAACTTTTCGAGTGAGTGGAGTAGACGGCACAGTGACTGCCAAAAACGAGCGAATCCTCTTCTGGAAGCCTTTTTCGCCGCTACCTTTAGGTCCGACGACGCTTGAAATCTCAGGAACAGCCATCAATGAAGCCCTTTTTTCGGTCCAAACCTCGCTTGAACTCGAGGTGGTTGCCCCTGACTTGACGCCTCCAACACTCGTGGAAACCACTGTCGAGTCAATAGAGCCAGGGCTGGTGCAGTTTTTTAATGGAGACCAGGTGTTGTTTGTGTTTTCAGAGCCGGTGGACTGGTTTGATGCCAAAGCCTCCTTTGAACCGAATGTGGCGTTGAATCGTGAAAATCAGCCTGCGGAAATTCAGAGTGAACTTTTTGTTCTTTCTGACTTCCCGATGATCGTGGCAGTTCATCTTGCGTACCCCTTGCACTTCCAGAAAGGCGTTCGGTATCAAGTCACCTTGCAGGGGATTACGGATCTGGCGGGGAATCCTGCGGGGGAGGTGCAGAGGGTTTATCAAGTCCAGTAAATCTCACCCTCCCACATTCACCAGTCGATTCGGTACAACGATGACCTTCCGCACCGTTTTCCCTTCAATGTCCTTCTGAATCTTCTCGTCGGCGAGGATGGTCGCCTCAACCCCCTCGTCGCTTGAATCCTCCTGCAAAGCACGCTATTGTCTGTGATGGGCAGGATTGAGATAGCGAACGCCAATCTTTTTCTTGACTTTTGTCGATAATTGGGTTATTATCAAAAGCAAATCTTATCTCTATCCTGAATTGAATATCAAGATCGTTGTTAGGGGTGCTCTCCGACGGAGAGCTGAGAACACACCCTTTGAACCTGATCTGGGTCATGCCAGCGTAGGAAAACGTGAGCCGACTGCCAATTGAGTTGAGTCAGAATTTTCGAGGCAGAGAAATTGTGAAACAGCCGTTTTCCTGATGGTGGAAGACGGTTTTTTTTTCTCGCCAAACCTTGCGAAGGTTTGAAACCTTCGCAAGGTTTCATTATGAGTAGGAGGTTTAAACCATGCTCCCTGAAGAATTGAAATCAGAAAGCAGCGAATTTTTCCCGAACAGTCAAAAAGTCTACATTTCCGGCAAATTGTGTCAAGGTATCCGTGTGCCTTTCCGCGAAATTACGCTCCAACCCACTCGATCCTTTGATGGACGGATTGAGGTCAATGAGCCGTTGCGCGTTTATGACACCAGCGGCCCGTGGGGGGATGCGTCGCTGGTATGCGATAGCCGGTTGGGATTATCCCCTTTGCGGCAGGATTGGATTCTGGCTCGCGGAGATGTTGAGGAATACCCGGGGCGCGACGTACAGCCAGGAGACAACGGCTATCTGACCAGAGGTCACGAGGTGTATGCCAGCAAACGTGAAAAAGAGAAAGGGCGTTTGGAACGCTTTGCCGGTCCAAAACGGAGACCGCTCCGCGCAAAAGCCGGTTGCAATGTCACACAAATGCACGATGCGAGACGCGGTATCATTACCCCGGAGATGGAGTTTATCGCCCTCCGCGAAAATCTGGGGCGGGAGAAAGCGTATGAAGCCGCCCAGAATAATCCTCGCATTCGAGACCTGTTGAACCATCAACACCCCGGTCACTCTTTCGGTGCCAGCATTCCGAGGTACATTACGCCGGAGTTTGTGCGGGACGAGGTAGCCCGAGGACGTGCCATCATCCCGGCGAACATCAATCACCCCGAAAGCGAGCCGATGATTATCGGTCGAAACTTTCTGGTGAAGATTAATGCGAATATCGGTAACTCTGCCGTTGCCTCTTCGATTGAGGAAGAGGTGGAAAAGATGCGCTGGGCGACGAAGTGGGGGGCGGACACCGTCATGGATCTCTCAACAGGGAAAAATATTCATGAAACCCGTGAATGGATTATCCGCAATTCTCCCGTCCCGATTGGCACGGTTCCAATCTATCAAGCCCTTGAAAAGGTGAACGGGGTAGCGGAAGAGCTGACATGGGAAATTTATCGGGATACCCTGATTGAACAGGCTGAACAGGGCGTCGATTATTTTACGATTCATGCGGGCGTCCTCCTTCGATATATTCCGCTGACGGCGCGTCGTACCTGCGGCATTGTGTCGCGCGGCGGTAGCATCATGGCGAAATGGTGTCTGTCGCATCATAAGGAAAGCTTCCTCTACACCCATTTTCGCGAAATCTGCGAGATTATGAAGACTTATGACATCTCCTTTTCGCTCGGCGACGGGTTGCGTCCCGGTGCCATCGTGGATGCGAATGATGATGCCCAGTTTGCCGAATTGGAGACATTAGGTGAACTGACAAAGATTGCATGGGAACACGACTGTCAAGTGATGATCGAAGGCCCCGGGCACGTACCGATTCACCTAATTAAAGAAAATATGGACCTGGAGCTCAAGCATTGTTATGAAGCTCCCTTCTACACCCTCGGCCCGTTGACAACCGATATCGCCCCCGGTTACGACCACATCACCAGCGCGATTGGCGCGGCGATGATTGGCTGGTTCGGGTGTGCGATGCTTTGCTACGTCACCCCCAAAGAGCACCTTGGGCTTCCCAATAAGAAAGATGTCAAAGATGGCGTCATCGCCTACAAGATCGCCGCCCACGCCGCCGACCTTGCCAAAGGGCACCCGGGGGCGCAGGAGCGCGATAACGTGCTGTCGAGGGCGCGTTTTGAATTCCGATGGGAAGACCAGTTTAACTTGAGTCTTGACCCCGAGACCGCTCGTGAGTTTCACGATGAAACCCTTCCGCAGGAGGCGGCGAAGAAAGTCCACTTCTGTTCGATGTGCGGTCCCCATTTTTGCTCCATGAAGATTACGGAAGATATCCGCAAATACGCCCAGGAAAAGGGCATCACCGAGCAAGAAGCGATTCAGTTGGGGATGGCAGAAAAAAGTGATGAATTTAAGCGGACGGGGGCGGAAGTGTACGGGCGTGTGTAAATCGAAGGACGGGAATCTAGGTGTTAGGTGTTAGCTAAGACCTAACACCTAATACCTGACACCTGTCGAAGGAGATCGAACTATGAAAGTTGCCATGACCGATCAAGGCTTACTGATTCCGAAATTGGACGGGGAGGCTGCGGATTAACATGAACGCTGAAACGCGACGCTTCTCTGTAAGGAGAGGAAGCTTTATGCCCAAAAGTAAACGAAAACCAGACCCGATTCCTTCTTTTACTTCCATTGAGGAAGCATCGGATTGGTGGGATGAACATCATGTTGGGGATTATTGGGAACAAGCCAAAGAAGTCCATTTCAACGTCCAAATTGACAAGACACCCCGCTACGTTCAACTTGACCCACAGAGTGCCAAAAAAGTTTTCGACATGGCGAGAAAACGCGGAACTTCTATGGATGCTCTGGTCAATACATGGGTGAAAGAGAAACTGGCAGCAACGTAAATCGGAGGAAACATGATTTGCGAATTCTGTGGCGGTCAAACAGAAAAAAAGAAGGTAAAGAAGCAACACTGGCTTCATGGGAAATTATACATCGTTGAGAATGTAGAGGCAGAGGTTTGCACGGCATGTGGAGAGCGATACTTTTATGCAAAGATCCTTGACAAGATAGAGCGCCTTCTTGAAGCAGAACACGATGTCAAGGATTTCATAAACGTTGAGGTGGTTAGTCTTTGACGCAGTCTGCTTTTCCGACAAGCTCAGGGCACATTTGTCATTTTTTGTTCGCTCCAGGAGTATGGAATTTCTGATGAATCATAGCTTCACCAAAATACGAGCCCCAATCATGATGACATTGTAGGTAATGACCAAAAATCATCTTCCCAACCCTTCCTCCAAACTAAAAAATCCCACCTGGCTGCTTCTTCCGATTATCCTTGTCGGCAGTCTCCTGCGCTTCTGGCATCTCGGCATATGGAGTTTCTGGAGCGACGAAGTGCTGACTGTGATGGACGCCCAGCAGTTTTCGATGGCGGACTTTCAGATTAATCCGATTCCTTACCTCGCCGTCAAATTGTCGATGTGGGTGGCAGGCACAGGCGAATGGGGCGCGCGTTTCATCCCCTGTCTGGCTGGAATTGCTTCCATTCCGCTCATCTTCCTGATGGGACGCTCCCTGTTCAACACACGAGTGGGGCTGTTTGCTGCATCGTTTCTCGCACTTTCAAGCTGGCACCTGTTCTGGTCGCAGAATGCGCGTTCTTATGTCTTCACCTTTCTATTCGCGATGTTGACGGCATGGGGTTTCTTCCTCGCTTTGGAGCGTGACCAATGGCTCTTCATGGCAGGCTCATTGGTTGCTGCCATCCTCCTTATTTTGTCCCACACCCTCTCTGTCATGCTAATACCGGCTTTAGCCGGATATGTGTTCAGCTTTTGGCTCCTGCCCTCCCTTAATTCCCTCCAAGGTTGGGGGAAGCGAAGCGGAGGGGATGGGGGGCGTCCCATCGGTATTCGCCCCCGCAACCTCCTGATTTTTTTTCTGCCATTTGCCCTGCCCGTCAGCCTGCTTGCCTTGCCCAGATTCCGTCACTACTTATTCTCTGGCTGGGGACTGAACGAATGGGGGCGGAGCTCGCTCTATGTTCTCTTTACGTTGGTACACGGTTTGAGCGTGCCGATTGCGGTAGCAGCGTTCTTCACATCGATAGCGAAACCGATGGAACGCGCGAAATGGTTTCTGCTCTGCTATGCTGGTGTACCGCTGATTTTATTTCTGATCGCCTCACGCCTTCTCAATGTTGCGGGCTATTACCTGTTCTTCACTGCTCCCGCTTATTTCCTTCTCGCTGCTATCGGTTGCGACCGCATCTGGGGTTTGAAACGGATGGCACCCTCACTTCGCTGGATTTTGCCCTGCGTGGTCATTGTTACGATGCTGGCGCAAGACTATATCTACTTTCGCGTCGAGAACGGCGGACGCCCAAAATGGCGTGAAGCGTTTTCAACGATTCGGTCAGAGATGCGGGAAGGCGATCGCGTCGTCGTTTCTGTCCCCCGGATGAGCGAATACTATCTTCCGGGAATCGAGCCAATTTTTGTCAAAACGGTGATGGCGGATGCGGGTGGGTTTGAGCGAAAATGGAAGGCAGAGGGCGTGCGCGTATGGTTTGTGTTCGATGTCGATAGCTTCAATGTGTTTGATTCAGGGGAGGGTTTTCGTCGGTGGGTGTATCAAAGGGCGAGGCTTATCCGAACGTATCCGGTCTTCGCCAGAGCCATGGATCGAACGATTGGCGTGTATCTGTGGGAAAATAAGTAAACCCAACTTCCACCGATTGGTGGGGGCTGGTCAAATCGGAGGCTGAACAGCGCACAAACAGATCAGATTTCAAATTTCGGTGCTATCACTCAATCCTTGAAAAACCCTATGGTGGCTGCCTCCACAATTCGACGAGGGTTCATCGTTGAACCGTTGAACCCTCATCGAATTAAAAAAACGGGTGATTTAGCGCAGGACTCGGAAGAACCCACTACTGGTCGCTGTTCCCTCCGGTGTAGTGACCTGAATTCTGCCACTCTTTGCCCCGGGGGGCACCGTCGTCCGAATCTGAAACTCGGAATCCACCGTAAAGGCAGCAGAGGTCCCGGCAAAACTTACATTTGTCGCCCCGTTCAGGTGAGTCCCCCCAATGGTGACCTCTGTGCCTGGCCGTCCGCTTGAGGGTGTGAAGCTGTTGATGGTAGGTGGTGCCAACACGATGAAATCGGTTGCGCTCGTGGCCGTCCCCGACGGAGCAATCACCTTTATCGGACCCGTGGTGGCACCTTCAGGCACTTGCGTGGAGATCTGGGTTGACGAGTGAGACAAGATGGGAGCGGCGACTCCATTAAACCTGACTTCGACGACATCCGAGAAGCCTGTACCCCCAATGATGACTAATGTACCCACGGGGCCACTGCCTGGGTTGAGGCTGCTGATCGTGGGCCCAGGCACCACAAAGTCCGTAGGACTCAAGCCTATCCCCAAATAATTTTCCACCGCAATGGGACCGGTAGTTGCACCATTGGGAACTGGTACTATGAGCGTAGTAGGAAATTGCCCAATAATGGTCGCTTGAGTGCCGTTGAACATGACAGCCGTGATGTCCACAAAACCGTTCCCCGTAATGGTTACCACTGTCCCTGCCGTCCCACTTTCGGGAGTGAAACTGATAATCTGAGGTGCGGAGAGATAGAAGTCGATCGCACTGGTAGCCGTACCAGCAGGATTCCTCACTTCGATTGGACCGGTGGCTGCCCCAGGAGGCACCGTGGCTTGCACCTGATTCATTGAACGTACCGTGAAATCAGCGGGTACGCCGTTGAATGTGACCTCCGTGATAGCGATAAAGTTATCACCGTTAATCGTCACAAGGGTTCCCGGCGGTCCCGCCCCGGGGGAAAAATTGTCGATTACCGGAACCTGCTCAACAATCGTCGTCGGATTATCAAAGAAGGAGAACACTTTATGATTGAAATCGCTCATGAACTGATGTTCCGCGTACGCAACCACCAATTGTCCCTGGATGTCGTACATAAATGACCCGTATTCTGCCGGAATCACAACTTCCCATCCCGAGGTCAATGGGTTTTCCCGTTGAAAATCGTTTTCGTCAAGAAAGCCCGCGCTTTTTAGTGCCGTGTAAATGGCCTCAGAATCTTGCTGAGACAAGCCCTCGACCCGCCAGAAACGCTCCGGATACACCGGGGAGGCGGGGTTTACCCAGTATTGGGTAGGGATTCCACGATTGAACAAGTAACAGAATGCCAATAACGCCATGACGTTTATATTCTGATCACCTTGTCCACCGATGCTATCGTTCTTGGCGAGAGCGAAAAAGGTCGGCACCGTTGTGTTCTGAATCACGGAGACGTTGCCCGAAGAAACGTAGAGCGCAGCTGCAACAACGGGAAATCCCAGGCTTTGCTGCGTTTGTGAATCGAACAAGGAAGCAAAGACGCCGCCGTTGGAGATGCCCAGAAGATAGACCGGGTCGGTGGGATTCATCTCTCCCTGGCGTATCAACTCATGGCGCAACTCCGCCACTCGCTGGAGGTCAATGTTGTCAGCAGGGGAGGCGGTTTCGTTCCAGCCGCCATCTTTTCGATCAAAACTATCCGGAACAACCACGCCGTAGCCGTGGGAGATGGCATCATTGATGAAAATACGGTATTCCGTATTGTGAACCAAGCTGGCGGCATAGCCGCCGCGGCCATGGAAGATGAAAATGACCCCCTTGTGGGCCGTCGGGAAATAGGAGATGACCCGGGGGGGTCCCCAGTGGGGGGCGTCCTTATATTGCGCGGTGACAATGATGTTGGCGTTGGGCATCACCAGGGTTGTGTGGACGGTATTCGGGGCCACCAGGTAGGCGGTATCCCCCGTCCACTTGTCAAATATTCTGCATGGCTCACTTGGATTGAGGGGCTCGTCGCTGGTACGCTCCGGATTGGTATCCTCGTAGGGATTGGCCCAGATGTGTACCACGGTGGATTCTTCATATGAGCCAGAGCCACTGCCATTGATGACGGTTAAGGTATGCAGGGCAGCATGAGCCCCGTTATGACTCATCACCAAGATGCCTATTATCAGAAGGAAATGTACCACTTGTAACAGGGGGGTGCAAGTTCGATGTAATTCTTGGGGTATGCCAGTCAACCCGTGTTCGCACCGCCTTCTATACCGGCCTCGGTTAAACGGTTTCTGGCAATTATAACGAATCATTGTGCCATTCATGACGGTTCTCTCCTTTGTCGTGGGGATAGTTCATTTTTTATACCATTTGGTATGCGCAAGAAGTATGCCATTTGGCCGGATAGAAAGATTGAGTTGGGAAGAATAGAGATGAGGAGATGATGCAAACTGCGGACAGCATCTCGTCTAAAGGTAGAGATGTAGCATGCTACGTCTGTACTTGGGAGGCATGGTGGCGGGTGATTTTAACGGTTAGAGAGAAGTGGGCGGGAGAACATCTGAGCTTAAAATCGGAGGAGGTTGTATAGAATAGTGTTCACCTATAGGTCAAAATGACACTGTTTCGTGAAACGTAAAAAGAATCACGCTTCATGTTTCACGTTTCACGAAGTGTCAACTGTTTTCTGAAACATGCCCTGCACCTGTTGCATCAGCTGATCTAGCTTCCGCCGATCGCGTACCCCTTTCGTCGATTCAACGCCTGAACAGAGATCTATTCCATAAGGTCGGACGGTTTCAATCGCCGCCTTGACATTCTCAGGGCGAACCCCGCCGGACAGGAACGCTGGAACGCGACAGGCTCGGATGAGTTGCGCGGCAAGATTCCAATCGCTGGTTTTACCCGTTCCACCGTACCGGGTTTTCCCTGAACTGCTATCGACGGTGTCGAACAGAAGCGCGTCTGCACCCGCATCAATGTACGCTGCCATCTCAGCGAGGCGCGTCTTTATGTTGACCGTTTGGTCCCCATCTGTCGGCAGAAACAGCGATTTCCAAATTTCGCACGATAACAGACGCTTCAGCCACCCAACTTCGGCGGGGGATTCATGCCCAAGCAATTGAATCGCAAAGGGCTTGATCTCCCCCGCTGCCTGTCGCACCCAGTCTGTCGGCCGATCAAAGATCAGCACAACGGTTAGAATCGGCGTCTTGCAAGCGATCTCCGCGGCATGAGCAATAGAAACAGATCTTTCCGAGAAAGGCACTTCGACGACGATTCCAGAGTAATCCGCTCCAGCGTTCGCTGCCATTTGTGCATCTGCAACGCTTGTTGTACCGCAGATCTTGACCTTGCAGGGAGTGGGCATTACGCCTCCTCGCAGAAAACGGTCTGCCGCTCCGCGGCGGAATAGCAAATGACCATCGTCACCGGCTGCCAACCGGTATTGGCGGCATTGTGCTTCACGTCCCGCGGGATGCGCAACATCATCCCCTCTTTCAGGGGGAAGACCTCGTCACCGAGTCGATGGTCACACTGCCCCGAAAGCACATAGATGAGTTCTTCGCAGTTTGGGTGATAGTGGAGCGGATTCTTTTCGCCACGGTTGATGTAAACGATTCCGAAGGTCATTTCCGCCTCCGGGTCAATCTGATCATTGCAAAGCCACTGAATCGCTCCCCAAGGGAATTGGAGGGCTTCACCTTCGCTAACATTCGTGAGTGTTACTGAGTTCATGGTACCTCCTTAGAAACGTGATGCGTGATGCGTGAAACGTAATGCGTAAAACGTGATGAAACTGGAAGGCTGGAAGGCTGGAAGATTGGGAGAAGATTATTCCCCATTCTTCCATTCCGCCGGGTTGAGCCTGTCGAAACCTTCCAGCCTTCCCAATTCTTCTCGTTTGCTACAAAAAGTGGGTGTTATTGCCATATAGACCTAAATCCCAAGCGTTTTGCGCATGTATTGACAACTCATCGTGATGCTCTCTTTTGGGGTTTTATCCGTCCGATCCTGTTCGACCGTTAGCCACTCGGCGTTAATTCCTTCGAGGGCTTTCATGATACCCGCCCAATGGAGGGTGCCGTGTCCAATTTCCCCAAAGGAGCCATCCACATTCATGTCTTTGAAGTGGAGATAAGCAACGCGATCGGCATATCGGGTCAGAAAGGCGGCTGGGTCCTTGCCACCATGTTTCACCCAGTAGGTATCTACACAGGCATGAACGAGTTTCGCATCTGTAGATTCATAGAGCGCGACAAGTCCGGTCGTCCCGCCAAAATCCTTAAATTCCCAACTGTGGTTGTGATAGCAGAACTTAATCCCAGCATCGTTGCAGCGACGTCCAACTTCGTTGAAGACTTCTGCCGCGCGTTCGTAATCCTCAAGCGTGTCTCGCCCGCCAACGCCGGATACCATCAAGTAACCACACCCCATCGCCGCGGTAAACCGGATCATCTCATCAAACTGTTCAAGGCTGCCATAGCCCGTATGAACGCCCGCGAGTTTTAAGTTGTGTGATGCCAGCAATGCCTTTGCTGCATCAATCGAACGCCCACCTGCCGTAAGATTTCCTGTTTCTACGCCATCGTAGCCTGCCTCTGAAATTTCGGCAAGAACACCGGGGAGATCTTCGCTGGGGCGGCGTCCGTAGATAATCAATTGACACCCAATTTTATATTTGCTCATTGTAAAACCTCCATAAGTGAAACGGGAAGCGTGAAACGCAGGAATAAGAAACCGAGTTTTTCAGAAAAACTCGGTTTCTAGGCCTCCACAAAAACTGAAGCCAGGTACATAATATACAGCATCCACGACAAAAAGGCAAGACCTATATCAGAATGCGAGAAACACACGATTGAAATTATTTCAAAAAGGATTGACAGATCTGACAAGATTTGATAGAATCATCACGGCTCGTGAGCAGAGGAATAGAGGAATTACCGAATGTGCAACACCTAACACGGCATACCCAACATGGAGGGGCTTACAATGAAACCCGGTTTTACATCCCTTTTTAACGGAAAAGATTTAACAGGTTGGATTGGCGACGCCAATCTCTGGAAAGTTGAAGATGGCATTCTGGTGGGTCGGACGATTTCTAATCTGAGTTATAACGATTTTCTCAGGACGGAAAAAACTTACGACAATTTCATAATGTCGTGTGAAGTGCGCTTACACGGTGACAATAGCGGGATACAGTTCCGAAGTCTCGTTCGCGATGATGGCCACATGGCAGGATACCAGGCGGACATCGGCGATGGATGCTGGGGTGCACTCTATGAGGAAAGTTTACGAGGACATCTCGTGCGTTATAAGCCGCAACTCATTGAGTCGCTCCTCCGTCCAGACGATTGGAATGAATACCAAATTGTCGCTGTCGCAGATTACCTCCTTCTCATCTTGAATGGCGTTGTCACCGCCGAACTCAATGACCCAGAAGGGGCAAGGACGGGGTTGATCGGTCTGCAAATTCATTCTGGTCCGCCGCAGGAAGTCGCGTTCCGTAACCTGTGTATCAAGGAACTATATCTCTGAGGGTGTGTGAACTAACCCCGATCTTCGATCGGGGTTCAGAACCTTCCGAAGGTTCCGTTGGACTTCTCACATACGCTCTGAAATCGAATTGAGATACGACTTTTTCGGTTATGAGCAAAAGTGAGGCCCAGACTTCCGAAGTTTCAACACGCGAGCGAATCTGAGATGATGCGAACCCTTGAGGAAACTGAAACAGCAAAGGTCTTTTGATAAACTTCGGAAGTCTAAGCGAAAAACTCGAATTGAAAGGAGCAAAATTATGGCGACTTATCGAACGGCAATCGTCGGCGCTCGACGCGGCGTCCATCACGCCAGGGCTTATCAAGGGTTGGAGAACATGAAAGTAGTGGCAATCTGCGAAATCGATGAGAATCGTAGAAAGGTAGCGGCGGAGCAACTCAACGTCAACGGTTACGCCGATTATGAGGAGATGTTGGAAAAGGAGTGCCCCGACATCGTACATGCCGTCACGATGCCAACCATCCCGCGTCACATCTGGGTGGAACCCGCAGCCAAAGCGGGTGTCAAAGCGCTGGTCATCGAAAAGCCGATCGCGCTCAGACCGAAAGAGTCGGAGGCGCTGGCAGCCGCTCAACAAAAGACGGGATTGAAAATCATCGTCAATCACCAGCGGCGGTATATGCCATTTTCGGAAAAACTGCGTTCGTTTTTAGCGCCCCCCCCGCCCTTCTCCCTCCCCGTCCACGGGGAGGGCCGGGGTGGGGGGGGGACCAAGGGCATCCCCTCGGCCCCCCCCGTGGACGGGGGGGGAAGCCTCGGAGATGTTCATTTCATCCGGGCCAGCACCCAGGGGGAAATTACGGACATGGACACCCATCTGATGGACCTCGTGCTGTTAGCCGTTGGGGATGTGCCGATCACCGCGGTCTGGGCGGCCATTGACGGTGGGGAAACCTATCAGCAGGCGTATTTGAACTGCCCTGAGAATCTAATGGCAATCTACACGTTCGAGGGCGGGGTTCGCGTCTTTTTCGAGTCCACACGGAAAGCCTTGGGGACGGTGGATTTCCCCGACGGCAACCCGAGGTGCAATATCGACATTTGGGGGACCAAGGGGCGGATGTGGTGGCGAGAAAATGGCTCATGGGGGTATCAGATCGATGGCATGGCGCAGCCGTTCATCCAAAAAACCAACTTTGGTCAAGATGATATGCCCGCCCAACGCGCCTTGACACAAGCCATCGCGGCATGGATGGAAGACGAAAGCCACCCCCATTTTTGCCGATTTGAACTTGCCAAGCTTGGGTTTGATCTCATCATGGCAGCATACCGTTCCGCGCTTTTGGGGCATCGTATCACCTGGCCTCCGTTGCTGACGGATGCAGAATGGGAGCAGTTGCGGGATAGGCTGACTCAATGATGCCTGTCAGGGGGAGGGTGAAGCTTCTGAGCCTTTAGCACGGATGTTCATATTCAATTGACATCAGTTGGTCCAACTGTAATTGCAACCGCTTGAGTAATTCACATTCCCCGTACCATTCAACATATTCGAGGTCGCCTCCTTCCAAATCCTCGGCAGTCATCGTCTCAAGGAATGTTTGGGAGTCCGCCTGATATTTGGATTCAAATTCTGCGAGCCGCCGCTCTGTTATCACAATGGCATGTTTGATTTGTGCAATCTTGGCATCAATTGCAGAACGAATCCATTCTACCGCTTGAGGAGCATCTGTCGATTGAACAGCAAGTTTAATCATCTAAAATCACCTTCTTTCGTACTACGCATTGCAGATAACGGATGACGCCCGTAGATTTTTTACGCAATACGCCATACGCAACTGTCAGAAATGTTTTTAAGGTTTTCACCCTCACCCCCGGCCCCTCTCCCATCGAGGGAGAGGGGAGCCCAGTTCCCTCTCCCCGCCGTGCCCAGAGGGCGCCCAGCTTCGAGAGGTTAGGGTGAGGGGAAAAGTCGAAAATCTTTTTTTGACAGTTGCTTACGCATCACGTTTCACGTCTTAAAACTTAATCGACAATTCGCCCAGGAACTGTTTTTTCTGATTGCGGCTGCCGAAAACTTCATAGAGATCACCGGAGACATCGTAGAAGCGGCGAACAAAGTTGCGGCTGGTCTCTGCCGGATTGAAATCTGAATATTCGAGCCATAGATTGGCTTTCGTGAATATATCCCAATTCAACCCAACGGCAAAGGCGTTTGCGTCGCCTTTATCGCCTTCACGTTGCCGGTTGACCTCCTGGAAGATTGCGTTTCTGTCGAGGTCAGTGGTGCCATCAATTCGTTTCGCATACAGGTTCAGTTCCTTATAGCGGTACGGATTTGGATTCGTGATGAACTTTAGATTTGCCGCGAAGGTATTCGTCAACGCTTTCGTTCCCAAGTCGTAGCTATCTTCTAGCTTGGGAGGGGTAATGTAACGTTCGTCCTGCTCGCCGTAGGTGAGGTAATCCGCAGCCATCACATTCCAACGCTCTGAAAGGTTATAGGTCCACAGGAAAGATTGGCTCAACCGCAACTGATTAAATTCATCCTGCACGTCAGTCGCGGTGTCGATGTCCTCATAATCTTCGGTGAAATTGTTGTCAACGTTAGTCGCCCTCGTGTTGTAGAGTGCGTTCATGTGGGATGCCTTAATCGTAAACCCTTCGATGGCGTATTGGCGGATGGTCAGGTCACCCTCATCGCGCAGATAGATGTGGCCAAGGGGGTCCAGGGCAAGAAAAGCGAGGTCGTGGTCTTTTGCGCTCTGCTTGTCCACTTCATAAATCACCCGGTCTGTGTACCTGCCGCTACTATCGAATCGCTGCACCCTTGCGATGACTTTGTGATAAATCGTCGATCGAATTGCCGCCGCTTTGAGGTCTTCGTCCTCCTCTTTTTTATTCTCATCTTTATCTTTATCATCCTCACCATCATAATATTCGCCGTAGTAGCGGCGATATTCCGCCTCCTCCAGCAACCGAATCCGCTGCTGTAGACTGCCCAACTCCGATTGCTGTGCAGGATTTTGGCTAAATAACTCAGGTCGTAAGCGGGCGGCATCGACGACAGCATCGGCAACGCCTGGGCCTGATGGAGAAATAAGCGTCAGCACACCCTCGGCTGGCAGCCCCCCCAAAGCGCGTTTGAATTGGCTGGAATCTTTGACCAGAATTTCACCGGTCGTTAATGCCGCGATGGCAATCGGTTTGGTGAATTCACCCTCGCCCCGTCCCTTTTTCCCAAAACTCAACATGAACTGCCCTTCCGCATTAAACTTGACCACTCGGTGGTTGCCGGTGTCGGCGATTAGCACGTTGCCCCCAATATCAACGGCGATGTCCGAGGCATCGCGGTCAAATTCGCCGTTCCCCGCGCCGTACCGTCCGAATGTGAGCAATTCTTTCCCCTCTGCGTCAAACTTGTGAACCGTCGATTTTTCTGGGTCCAGCACATAGAGTTGATTTTGGCTGCTGACCGCAAGGTGGAGCGCTCGCTCATGCCCTTTGGGTTGAATGCCAAACGCCGTTTTGCCCGCCTCGTCAATGATCAGGCGTGCGGGTAACACCTGTTTGGGGCGCACATTGACGGCGTCCACAAAATAGGTGTGCATCAATTCGCCGCTCGGGCTGAACTGATAAACACAGGGGGCAAACATATAAATCTTCGGATCGCTTGTCCCCTCAATGGGGTGTGCCGTTGTCTCGGCGACATAGATATTTCCAGCGGTATCGACCGCGATGTCACCCGGCTTGTTCAAAATGTTGTCGATCGTCTTCTCTTTCGGAATCTGCATCATAAATTCGCCGGTCGGTGATAGCTTCTGTATCACCTTGTTGTCCGCATCGCTGACGTAGATATTTCCACCCGCGTCAAATGCGATATGAATATTTTTGCTGAAGAATCCGTTCGCAGAACCTTTCCCGCTGAACTCATGTTCAAACTTCAGAAAGCTGACTGCAAAAGCCCGGTCCGCCCCCATGATGAGGGTTAGGATGGCAATGAACAAAAGCGCAATTGATTTTTTCATCGATTCAAATCTCCTCGTCTCAACCTTGCGAAGGTTTGTACCCTTCGCAAGGTTCGGTTGTTCCCAATTTTCGGTTGCGTTGAGTAAAAACATGGATTTTTAGGATTTCGCGGATTCGTCTGAGGTACGGCTGAAGTTTCATTTTTAATCTGTGTCATCCGCTCCATCCATGTTCTAGCTGATTCGTATCGTACTCATTTTAGCACGAATGGATTGAAAATGCAAGGGCATCGTAAATTTCTAGTGTACACAGGCAACGCATGAAGCGAGCGTTTTATGAACCACTTAGCGCTTGAGGTGGAACGAAAGCGTTCCCCTTTTCAAACGTCCCATACGCCTGATGCCGCCAGCGATAGCCAACGTTGAGCGGTGCGAGGGCACGCAGGATGATCGATGGGCTGAGATAGCCAAAAGCCTGCCAGATTCGCCGCCAGATTGCTCTCCGAGAGTAGAATTGGCTCTGAACCCAGGCGTTGCCTGCGATGAGCGTCTCAGGGCTCATATTCCGGAGCTCAAAAACAACGTGACCGAAGTTATATTTACTCCAATCCCTATCAATAATGCGCCCCTGGCTATCCATCTCATCAAAGAGCGGCGTCCCCGGAAAAGGGGTCAGGATGGTTGACTGCAATGCGTCAACTTTGGCTTCATACAGAAAGTCAAGGGTTTGCTTAAAGATCGCTGGCGTATCCCCGTCCATACCAAAAACGATGCCGGCAAAAACCCCTATTCCCGCCGAGTGAATCTTCTCGATGGCGCGGGTGTACTCAGCCGCTCGATTGCAATGCTTCTGCCAGGCGGTGAGGTTATCTTGCAAAAGAGACTCAATCCCAATAAACATGCCACGACACCCGCTCGCAGCGGCGAGGCGGATGAGTTCGTCATCGTAAGCGATGCGGATGCTACATTGACTGAACCACTCTTTCTTGAGCGGAATCATCTGGGCGAAAAGTTCTTTCGCGTAAGCGGGGCTTCCAATGATGTTATCGTCCATGAACATGATATATCGCCCCAATGATTTGAGCTCGTCAATCACTTCGTCAACAGGGCGTGTGCGAAACTGGTATCGATTGAATGCCGCGATAGAACAGAATTTGCATCGGTATGGACACCCCCGTGTGGCTTGGAGGGCATTTGGGGTGATATACGCGGATTTCCGGAGCAACGTCCGATTGGGAATCGGCAACCCCTTCAAATCAACGGGCCCACTATCGTAAAACGGCTTGAGTTGCCCCGCGACGAAGTCCTCGATCATTCGCGGGACATTGTTTTCCGCTTCGCCGATGCAGACCGAATCCGCGTGTTGGATAGCCTCCTCCGGCATAAACGTTGGGTGATACCCGCCGAAGATGACAGGCTTCCCCTTCTCTTTGCGGAACGTGTCTGCGATTTCATAAGCGCGCGGGGCGTTGAACGTCATAAAGGAGAGCCCGATTAAATCGGCATCCGCCTCAAAGTCAATCGGTTCGACGTCTTCGTCAATAATCTGCGTTTCGATGTATGGCGGCATCGCCGCTGCGACATACAGGCTCGGGAGCATTGAAAATCTAAATACTCTGACCCCGCGAGGGCGTCCACCCTCGTGAACTTGCCAGAGGGGGGATGTTGGGTTGATTAACATAAATTTCAGTTTGCGCATTGTTCTTCCGCCTCTTAGACTTCCGAAGTCTCCAAGACTTCGGAAGTCTGAAAAAGTTACTTAATCCGACGGTACTTCTCAAACGCAACACAGATCGCCTCAATATTCTCCAACGGGACATCGGGACCGCACTCCGCTTTTAACCAGAGCCCACCTTCGGGAGAGCCGAGTTTCTCCACCGCCTCGCGGATGTGTTCGTCAATATCTTCAGGGGGGCAAAACGGAAACAGTTGTCGATCGAGATCGAGATCGACGCAGACCTTTCCCTTGCACACGTCCACCAGATTGTCCAGGCCATTGGCGCGGATCTGCGGGTTAATGACATTCACGCCGCACTCAATGAGATCAGGGATAATTTCAATGATGTGACCATCCGAGTGCATATAGACCGAATGCCCCGCTTCATGGCAGCGACCATAGAGATTCGCGTAACACGGTTTAAGGTACTTGCGCCACTTCTCCGGGCTCATCGGAAGGCTGGTCTGCATCCCCAGGTCATCGCCAAAAGAGATCAGCTTGTGTGAGTGATTCCGGAGTCGGACTTCCAGATTCTTCATGTTATGTTCGAGCACCATGTCAATCAACATCTGGAGTTCAGGCGGTTCCTCCGCAAAATCGATCATCATTTCTTCAAACCCGCGCAAGTCGGTCAAACGAAGGAACATGAAACCGTGGGGGAAGCTGCCATCAACCTTGGGAGGTCGGAGGGTATGAACCGCTGCTCGGGTGGGCACAGGGTGATGCTTCACGATTGCTTCCATACCGTGCGCGACGTTGCTCCAGCCGCACCCCCACGCATCCGTATGTTCGCCCTCCACGTAAGTTCCGCCCACGGCGTTGTAGTTCCGGGTTCCCTTTTGATGGTTTCCAAAAATGATGGGGTGTCGCGCTAAAAGGTCATCCAACGCTTCTCGATATTTCATCCATGTCGCCGGTAAGAAATTGACGGATACAGGAACATTTTCTGGGTAGTTAAACTCCATCGCTTTGATGCGATCATCTGCTGTTGCCATTCTTTCCCTCCTCAACTGTTTTTTTACACACCAACCCACCCCTTTTTCCGCTCTTATACTGATTTCGGTTTGACTTTTCCCAAAAGGTTTCTCTGACGGAAGAAAAGGAAGAATGGAAGAATGGAAGGAAGCGGACACTTCCAATCTTCCATCCTTCCATTCTTCCAATCATAAAGCATGTAAAATTATAAACATGCCCGCAATACGCAATCGAGATTTTTATGCCACCTGACGAATATTCGCCCGTGTTCCCTCAACGTCAAAACAGGCGAACTGATTGTCCCGCATGATGCGCGTCGCAATCCGCATCGCCTGTTTTTCAGTCATATAGCCCTCGGCGATCTCCCCTTCGAGGGCGCGTCGGATTTCGTTACGCGCCTGGATGGCGTAAGCCAGTGTGCTGGAGGGCCAGCCCGTGTCCCCGCCAAATGCAAACAGCTTGTTCGATGGCACCGCATGGAGGAAGCGACGCAGAAAGTCGCGGGAGCTATACGGGTCAATGCTCCACGCCCAGCAGAGGTCCACCCAGATGTTGCGATAGTGCTTCGCCAGCGCCACGAGTTCGTCGTTGTACGGATAGGCGATGTGCATCAGGACAAATTTCGCATCCAGATAGCGCGAAAAGAGGGCGCACATATTTCCAGCAGGGATGCGCTCCACGGGCATTCGGTTGTTGCCGGCGTAATAGCCCGTATGAATCTTAAACGGCAGATTGTGCGCAATCGACAACTCGACGCCTCGCGCCCAGCACCAATCGCCAAGACAAAGGCGAGTTTCGACGCTGATTTCCGCGGCGGGCTTTCTCAACACCGCGTCAAGGGCGACTGATGCATCATCGTCGCTCCGTTCGCTCCAGTTGAGGGTTCGGCTATAGGCGTGCTGCGCCTTCACCGCAATTGCGCAAGGGGCATATTTGGCGAAAATCGCCTCCATTCCCTGCTTCAACGTCGCAAGGTCTATCACCTCCACGCCCGTCTCAGCGTGAATCTGCTTGGGGTCAACCTGCCCATTGCAGAAGCCTGCCCATGAGAGGTCATAGAGGAAGAAGTCCAGCCCGGAGCGATCCGGAAGGCATGGCCAACAGAAGTCATCAATCTGGACATGGTCGAGATTGGCGGTATCGTGCAAGAGCCGATACCGTTCCCCCGGACGCCGCAGCTCCTTTGTCTTGGATTGAACCGCTGCGAGCTGCTCGCCCGTGAGCTCGTCAACCCCGTAAACGTGTTTGGCGATCAATCGCACCGCCTCGCCATACCCTGTGAACTGCGTAGCTTCCCATGCTTCTCGGATTCCCTCAAAACGGGCAGCGATATCCGGGTCCGAGGCGTCCATCAAGCGTTGCATCGCCTCCGGCTTCGCGCCAGCCGTGTGCAGGTCGGCGGGGACGTAATTCCCAAACAGGTCTTGTAAAATGTCTGGGCCATTCTCCAGCCACTCCGGTTCCTTTCGCAAATGTTCGTGTGTATCGACTAAAACGGTTTCTTGAATATGATGTGTAAGGTCAGTCGGCATGATTTCGTCCTTTCTCCTGACGGAGATTGTAATTGTTAGGAGTTTTTCACTTAGACTTCCGAAGTTTGGTGCAACATCCGTGCTGTTTCATTCTCCTCACGGTTTCGCATCGTCTCAGTTCAGTTCGCGTATTGAAACTTCGGAAGTCTGGGCCTCGCTTGTGCTCATAACTGAAAAAGTCGTATCATTGTTAGACTTTCACAGGTCATCAGTGATACCATGATCGTCCTGCATCTTGTCTCCTGAATGCTTTATCCATTCAGGATTCAAGATTCAGGATTCAGAGGGTCGCGCTTATGTGACCGTCCGCAGTATAAAGCTGATCTCTCAACGCTTTTCATCAACTCAAGTGTAGCAGATTTCTTTCGCCTGGTCAACAAGAATATGTGGCTCATGTTACCTAAATCCAAGTTGAAATGTTGAGATTTCGAGATCTCGACAGGTCGAAGACTCTCGGAACGGAGCTCAATCCTCAATCCGACGGATAACGAAGGAACGAGGAGACGAGGAAACGAGTCCACGCCAACAACACACTCACACGCCCCCTCGCTCGTCCGTTCCGAGACTCTTCGACCTCACATGCTCGCTTCCACGCTCTCCCTCACAACGCTGCTTCCGCCATGAACGCCGCATACACTTTCGCCGTCTGAATCAGATCGGGGATGTTCACCCGCTCGTCCACGCCATGAGCCCCCTCGCCATGGGGGCCGTAACCAACGCCGGGCAATTTGCCATCTTCGGCGAAGAAATGCAGGTCGGTAAAACCGGTGGTCACGTTGAACTTAACCGGCTGCCGACGCACCGTGCGGACGGCATTCGCAAATGCCTGGACGAATGGGTGGGCAGGTTCAACCATACACGGCTCAATCCGCAGTATTGCGTTCACATCGACCTTCAGTTCGGGGATGGACTGGCATGCCTCCTGAATCGTTGCGCGAAGTTCCCCTTCCACCGCTTGTAAACGCTCATTGGGCAGTATCCGCCGGTCAATGGAGAAAGTTGCCTGCGCGGGGACGGTGTTAATCTTATCTCCAGCCGTACCGCGGAAAACCCCACCGAGGTTAATGGTGGGATGCCGCTCACTCCCAGCAGGGGTTTTGAAGACGCGTTCCGGAAGGGCAAACCGGCCCTTCAACGGCTGCAAGGCGATGACCAGTTCAGCCATCTTCTCGAAAGCGTTGAGCCCTTTTTCGGGACGAGAGGCGTGAGCCGCCCTGCCGTGCACCGTGACATCAAGCCACAGGACCCCGTTATGTCCACAGCCCACCTCCAGCACAGACCCACCTTCGCAGTTGACGACGTAATCCGCCTGAACATGCCCACCGCGCACGATATAGCCGGCACCCAGGGCACCGCCAGTTTCCTCATCGCAGGTAAATGAACACTCGACGTTAAAGGCGGGCCGAACCCCGTTTTCCCGGAGGGCGGCAATCGCAAACAGCAACGCAGCGATAGCATCTTTCATATCATCCGAGCCTCGGCCATAAAGCCAATCCCCGTCGATGTGGGGGTGGAACGCATCCATACGCCACTTGCCGGAGACCGGGACGACATCGTAATGGGCGTTGAAGTGGACGGTCTTTGCCGCACCCACATCCCACCGCGCGATCAGGTTGAAGCGGGGGTGGTCATCGGCATGAGGCACTATCGCTTGCGCCTCGCTCTGGGGCACCCGCAGGATTTGTGTCTGCAACCCTAGCCCCTGACATCGCATTTCTAGCAGATCGACGATCTCAGCATAGTGGGTGCCGGGCGGGTTCACCGTGGGGATGCGTACCAACTCTTGCAGCGATGCACAGAGCGCATCTCTGCCTTTTTCAATATAGGTGTGTACGTGCTTCATATTCTATTGCCTCCAAAGGTTGATCTTTTGATAGTTGGGGAAGGTAAGCAGGTAAGTAATTTGAGGGTTGGTCATCATTACATTCGGGTGAAATACACCTCAATTGATAAATGATTATGACCATCCCTCAAATCAGTTTGGATTAATCTTCAGTTTATCGTTGAGATTTGGAGAATCTGCGGTTCCTTAAAAGCACCGATTTTTGCCTCCAAATCCGGAAAGAACTTCAAAACCAGCCATTCTCTCCACCACCTAGTTTCATCAGGATTACAGTAAAATTCAAAAATGAGACTTTGATTGCTATGGACAAAAACGTTGACACTCCTGAAACTATCATTCCAGTTATGTATTGTTCCTTTAGTTAAACCTTTGCTCGTCCACGCCTTCCACTTTGGATTTGCCGAATTATATTTTTTGATGAAGTCGATGACAGCCTTCACCTGTTTGGGAGTGATCTCAGAATCAAACTCCACTTTCCATCGTGTCAGAAAGCTCTCGTCGTCTAGTTTATAATACAACATCTCATCTCCTCCTCAACAAAAATTATCAGTTGATTACCCTGACGTCCCGGATTCACAAATGCGAAATGAGGTAACTTTATTAAGTCGAGATAACGCATCTGGCAAGAAACGCGCAAACCCTGCGCGAGTTTCTAAAAGTCCTTTAGATTGTAACTCAACCCAAATCTCTGAAATGACTTCAAAAGTGATAATTGCCCATTTTGGATTTTCAGCCGGATTTGCCTGTGCAAAAAATTTAGCCATACTCGTTGCATCATTTTCTTTCCCAGGTGAGGCGATGATTGCCCAAAAACTGCCATCGCCCCCGAAACTTCTACCGGCTTCTGCGCTTACACCATGACTGACAATATTTTGGGCACTGGAATAATCAGTTCCATGGAAACAGGAAATTTTCCCTTGGTTTCCATCACTCGGAGGCATTTTTTAGTTATGCACACTTTCATCGTTGAGAGCAATGACTGAATTACTGGTTCATTTCTTAAATGTCAGCGTACTACTGGTTTAAGTTGCGACCTTATACTTCGCCAATGTCACATTCGGGGGACGAAAGCATCCCGATTTGAATATGACATTGGCGAAATACTCGTTGTCCTCAAGAGACGGTTCCGACGATCAGATCCGCCCGCTTGAGAAATTCCGCCTGTAGCGTGGTGCCCAGTCCGGGCCCCTCCGGGAGTGCCATGTGCCCATCTTCGATGATGACCGGTCGAGTGATCACCGCATCCGTCCAGCTTGCCAGCAGATTTCGCCCCGTCTCAAGGAGCATCAGATTGGGCGTACTGGCAGCGACATGGGCGGAGGCGAAGTTCAGGACGGGCCCTCCGTAGTTGTGAAAGGCCACGGGGAGCTGGAAGGTTTCGGCCATGGTGGCAATCTTCTTGCCTTCGGAGATGCCCCCGCACCACTCCACATCCGGCATAATGACCCGGGCAATGCCCCGCTGCATAATGGGCAAGAACTGGTAGCGGGTCAGGAGGCGTTCGCTGACGGTCAGCGGCAGCCGGGTGGCTCTGGACAGATGTTCGTAGGCATCCAGATTATCCGGCAGCATCATCTCCTCCAGCCACATCACCTTATACTCCTCCAGGGCCTGGGCGATGAGAATAGCACAATTCAAGTTCCAGTAGCCGTGAAATTCCATGGCAAGGTCTATTTCATCCCCGACCGCTTGACGGACCTTACGCACTGGATCCAGCGCCTGCTTCAGATCTGATGGGCTGATATACTGTCCGTTGGTCTGCCTGGCGTATCCGTCAAAGGGCCAGATCTTCATGGCTCGTATACCGCTTTTGAGCAGGTCTTGAGCATACTCATCCGCGTTCTTCATGAAGTCGAAGTTCCCGTGTGTTCCGCAGGTATTGTAGATTTTAATCCGGTCACGATATTTGCCTCCGAGGAGTTGATAAATCGGTTGCCCGGTTTTCTGTCCCAGAATATCCCAGAGCGCGATATCAATGGTGCTCATTGCCCGCATCTCAGCGCCCGCCCACCCGGCATAGCTGCTCCGATTGAACATCGCCCGCCAGTGTGCCTCGATTTGTAGCGGGTCTTTGCCCAGGAGAAAGCCCGGGCCGAAGACCTGTTCGATCAGTGCCTTGACCGGTTCAACGTACAGGTAGGTCTCTCCGAGTCCAATGAGGCCCTCATCGGTGTGGATGCGCACCCAGATGATGTGCCTGTGTTCTGGTGCCTGAATCGTTTCGATCTTGGTGATTTTCATAGTATGTCCTTTCGATACCTTAAAATGGGCATGTTTCAAATTTCTGAAAAAAGGTGTTGACACGGTTTCATGAAACGTGAAACGTGAAACGTGAAGCGTAATTCTTTTCACGTTTCACGTTTCACGTTTCACGGGTTCTCGAAGTGTCAATAGTTTTATGAAACATGCCTGCTCATTTGCCCAGTTGCAAATTTTTACGCCACTCCTGATATTCTTTGCGAAGTTCCTCGTCGGGAGGGTAGGCTCGGTGCAAGGGGTAGCCCTCGGCAAGCTTTTCCCGGGTGAAGCGCTCCTGAAGGTCGTGCTCCACGCCGTGCTCGACGAGGTATTCGACCTCCGTGGGGGGAATGACCACCAGGCCGTCTCTATCCCCCAGGAGCACGTCTCCCGGAAGCACAGGAACTCCACCGATCTGAATGGGCTCGTCGATGCTGACCGACATCAGCAGCCGGTTGATGCCCGCGCCGTGCATGCCGCGGCAGAAAAGCGGCAGACCGACTTCGCAGATAGCGGTGAGATCGCGTACCACGCCGTCAATGACGATGCCCGTGCCGCCGCGAGACTGGACCCGACGGGTGAACATATCGCCAACAACGGCAGCCCCCATACAGCCGCCGGCGTCGATGACCAGGACTTCCCCCGGCTGGATGGATTCAATCGCCATGCGGTGGGGCCGGTCGGTGACAGTGTCGTATTGAGCCTTGACCAGGTCTTCTCGTAAGGGCAGGAAGCGCAGGGTGCGGGCGCGGCCAACCATAATCTGGCCCGGCTGGATAGCCTGCGGTAGAATGCCGATGGGATATGTATTGTGAAAACCACGTCCCAGCAGGGTCTGGGTGGCAGTCGGTACGCTGACTCCCTTCAGGGCTTCAAGGAGGTCTGGTGAGAGGTCGATATCCGGATTCTTTATCATCTGGTTCTCCTTATAATATAGACAGCATCCGAGAGGATATGTGAAAAGGGGTTCTTTGCCGGTTGATTCAGAATTGTATCACACACCCTCTAAGGTCGTACACTGAGTCGATTCCTTTACGCTTTAACTAACTTTCAATATAGTTTACATTTTAGACTTCCGAAGTCTTGGAGACTTCGGAAGTCTGATGTATAGTTTATTTTTCAAAATGAGTTACCTTTGTTGGCCTGCCGTTGTTTCTGAATCTGAGCGATGGTCTGTTCGAGTCGGGCGCGCTCTGTCTCAAGGTCCTTAGCAAACCCAGGGTGGCTGGTAATCTCCTCATCGGACAGCTCCAGCATCTCACGCAACACACGGGCGGCGACGCTACCCGGGTATTGATTCACTATCTTGCGGGCAATTTGCTGAACTTCCACAAGGCGCGGCAGAGCGGCGATCAGGCCATCCACCACCGTCAGCAGACTCTCAGGGGTCGCCATATCGGGCAACACCTGCTTCCAGTCGCGGTAGGCACGATAAGCCGTTGATGTATTGATGAGATCGCGCATGGTCAGCGAGAACTGCATTGTCAAAGACTCATCTTGCTCGGCGGGGAAAAGACCGTTGCGATGGTCGAATCGCTGTTGGGCAAAGTGATCATCGCGATAAGCGTCTCGCTGTTGTGGGTCACGAAAATCGGGAACCTCGAACGGCACCCCGCCTTCGAGGGATGAGCGAAACGCCTGGATACCGGGAATCGTGCAGTCAGCCGCCGTATACACATCAAAAGGAGCGGGCGTGCCTTCGAGGATTTGCCTGGCGAAATAATAGAGCGTCCAGAAGTCACCGCCGCCATGCCCCGTTTTCGCCGCGAGCTCCCCCAACTCGTCCCAGTGTGGGATGATCGGATATTTGGGCGAATGACCGGATGCCCCCAGCCGAAGGCGGAGCGTGCCGTCGATAATCTCTGCCGAGCCGAGCGTCCCCCATAGACGCTGCTGATGGGTGTCGTTCGTTGTGGCACCCATCAGGTTCCGCACCACCGCTCCGTTAGACATGTTGATCAGTGAAGGCGTGATGCCGCCCATGCCTTCACGGGCGTTCAGGATGTAACCCGCAAGCGTAGGGGTAGAGGGGAGTGCGGTCACGCGCGTCGGACGTAGATTCGTGATGTGCATCATCGGCCCAAGCGAGTGTGTGTTGTAGTAATGGAAATCCAGCCAGCTCCGCCAGGAGTGCGCCTGGTTGCCGGGCCGAATTGGCTGCCCATCAATATAGGTGTAGGCTAAGGTCTTGCATTCGTGGACATACTCGTATTCGGCGTACATCAATTCACCAAAAAGCCCTTCGCGCCACTTCCGCGCCAGCCACATATTGGCGGCGGAGAACGGGTAATTTTCCGCGAGGTTGTACACCTTGCCAGTCTCTGCGACCATTTCTACCAGACGCACCCCCTCCGCCATCGTATGAAAACTCGTGACCTCCGACAGCACATGCTTATCCGCCTTGAGACAACGGATGGCATCGCCGGCATGTGCCGGGCAGTACGTCGCCAGTAACACCGCATCGAAATCCTGTTCGAGAAACTTGTCAGCATCGTCCGTGATGTAAGCCCGCGGATTCATTTCCTCAAAACGATCGCGCATGTGCTGGTTAAAATCGCAGCCAGCGACCACATCAATGTTCAGTGCCTGGCAGGTCTTGAAGAAAGAAAGCCCACGCCCAAGTCCCCAGATACCGAGACGAAGGGGTTGATCGCTATTAAAAATTCCTTGTGTTTTGCCCATGTTTTTTTGCCCTTAATAACTAGACTTCCGAAGTCTTGGAGACTTCGGAAGTCTGATGTTTTTTGTCCTTAATAAAGTTTACATTTTTAGACTTCCTAAGTCCGCCGGGTTGAGCTTGTCGAAACCTCGAAACCTTGGAGACTTCGGAAGTCTGATGTATACGGCATTACGTTTCACGCCGTAGAAGTCAAAATCATGCCGATAACCATCACCACGGCTGCCGTCAATCGCATTTTCGCATGAGACTCTTTCATCACATAAGCCCCAAATAGCACAGCGAAGATGACCGAACACTGTCTGAGTGCAACAACGTAGCTCACTTTTTCAGTCATCATGACATAAAGGATGAGCGTGTAAGAAATCATCCCAAGCGCTCCGGTCGCAACTATCGGCTTCCATTCGAGACGCCCAATATCTGTGATTTCCTTCCGCGGGAATCGAAAAATGATATAGCCACCGTAGAGCACGAAGGCAACGACGCCTTCCACCAGGTAGTAGGTAATGGCTCGCCAGATAGGGGGCTGCGTGGAATGCACATGAAATTCGGACATACCGCCCTTATCAATGAGCGAGTAAGCGATGACCGTGCCCAGTGTCGAAAATGCCCAGACAGCGTCTGGCTGCCTCATGTATCGAATCAGTTCCCTGAATGCCATTCCATTTCCGCGTTGCTGGAGAAGGTAAATCGAGAATACAATGCAAAGAATACCGACCAGCCCTTGCGCTGAGATGGTCTCTCGTAAAAACAATAAAGCGAAGATTGGAATAAATCCGGGCGCAGAACGGGAAATCGGGTAAACATAAGAGATCTCCCCCAAGGTATAAGCCCGGCTCAAGGAGAACCAGTAAGCCCAGTGAACCAGCCCAGAAGCGATGATATAGCTCCAAACGGATCGCGGAACGATGAGCGGTTTGATGATGAAAGCCACGATCGCCACCCCCGCTGTGAAGGCACCGGTCCAGAAGAAAAAAAGTTGTGTTGAACGGCTGGCTTTGCTATAATAGTTCCACCAAGCGTGGAAAAAGGAGGAAAGTAAAATCAGGATAACAGAAATAAATGTCATTTAGGGTCTCGCCTTCGATCATCCCTGCTCACCCATAAATTGCTTGAGGAACCAAGCGCTCTGACGGAGGGAGACTTTGCGGTTCTCCAGCGAACCTTCATAAGCGCGATCTTCAACCTCAATGCAGACCGGCCCATCGTACCCGATGTCGCTCAACACGGAAAAGAATCGACTCCAGTTCACATCGCCCAGCCCGGGTAGCTTAGGTGTGTGGTACTCCAGCGGTGTGGCAAGGGTGCCCACATCGTCCAGTCGGTGCCGGTCTACCCTGGCATCTTTCGCATGGACATGGAAAATCCGATCGGCAAACTCCCACAGCGGTTTAATCGGATCGATTTGTAACCACACCAGATGGGAGGGGTCGTAGTTAAGACCAAAGTTTTTGCTTGGGATTTCCTCAAACATGCGCCGCCAAATCGCCGGGCAATAGGCGAGGTTCTTCCCACCTGGCCATTCGTCACCCGTGAAAAGCATCGGGCAGTTTTCGATAGCAATCCGAACACCGTGGTCTTCGGCAAACTGGACGAGTGGCTTCCACACTGCCTGAAACCGCGGCCAATTTTCGTCGATCGATCGCGTCCAGTCCCTGCCAATAAAACTGTTCACCAGGCCGACACCGAGCATTTCCGCCGCACGAATGACCTGCTTGAGATGGTCGATGTAAACTGCCGACTCGCTGGCGTCTGGGGCGAGCGGGTTGGGATAGTATCCGAGGCCACTGATGCTCACGCCCGCGGCGTCCAGGGTGTCATTCACCTTGACCACCTCGGCTTGAGTCAACTCCACCACATCTATGTGGGTCACACCGGCATAACGCCGTTCGGCCCTGCCCTTCGGCCAGCACATCAGTTCAACACAAGAAAATCCTTCCGACGCGGCAAATTGTACCACCCCTTCTAAGGAGAGGTCTGGCAAAATCGCACTGACAAATCCAAGTTTCATAGAATTTTCGCGGCGGCCCTCCCCGTCCTTTTATAGAATCGAGAATTGAGATTTCTCAGTTCTTCATCCAAGGCAGGAAGGGGTGCCGCACCTCCTTTGATGTTGTGTCCAAGATGCCAATGAGGAGACGCTATTGAGTCCGGGAGGACTCTCCCACAGAATGATGACCAAGCCTCAATTAATAGGCACCAAACCACACTCCCAATCACAATCGAGACAGAAGCTCACCCCCGGCGCAAGGCTTTGGATTTTGCTACCACAGTTTGGGCAGGTGGAAGGTTCTGATTCTGCCAGGGCTTTGGAGGCCTGGTTAGCGGATGCTGAAGTGGCGGATGGTTGGCGTCGGTCTCCATTCGCGATCAGGAGGTGCGCGCATTCGTAGACGTGCCCGTCGCATTCAGGGCAGCGATAGAAAAAGTTGGAGTATAACCCCGGGACATCTGGCGGGATGATGCACTGCAACGAATAGATGACGGTGTTGTGGCGCACGAGTCGTGCATTCCCTGAAATCTCAATTGCAATCGAATCCCATTCGTTGAGGTTAGGTTCAAGCTGTACGATGAGTGTGTTAATTCGATAGGCAGCGGCTGCCCACGGATGCTCCGCCACACCAAAGATAATACTGGTTCGTTGAGGCGCAAACAGTTCAAAAATCCTTTCACCAGCAAGTATTTTTACCGGCCGGAAGCCATCCTGAAATGTAAAAAGAGCGTCAGTTAGATTGAAGGTATTCATCAATATTTTCCTGTACATAATAGGACTTACGCACGGACCAAACGAAATGAGCGTCTCACCTGCATCTTGAATGCGATTCGGGATTCAGGATTCAGGATTCAAGGTGCAATGGGCGTTCGGAGACGATTTTGCCCACTGGAGTGTGTAAGCCCTGCATAAAACGTGTTTTGTGAAGCGCGAAGCGTCATGTGTATTGCGTATTGCGTGTTACGTAAGATGCTCCCTATCCTTCCATTCTTCCTTTCCTTCCGTTTTCCGTTCCTTCGCTCCCCCATTCTGAGGGGAAAACGCGAAGGCGCGAAGATTCGCATCCTTCGCACCTTCGCATTCGGATTAATCCATTCGTGCAAGGAATCGCTCACGCCTCAATCGTCACGGCATTCCTCAACGTTCCGATCCCTTCGATTTCGACCTCAACCACATCACCTTTATTCAAAGCGGTTGTCGTCCCCGGTGTGCCTGTGAAAACGACGTCACCGGGTTCAAGCGTCATCACTTGTGAGATAAAGCTAACGAGCGTCGGCACAGGAAAGATTAAATCCGACGTAGTTTGCGATTGGACGACCTGGCCGTTAATCCGTGTCTGCAACTGTAAATTCCCGTAATCAAGACCTGTCGCGATCGCCGGGCCAAATGGACCAAATGTGTCGGATGACTTCGCCCGCCACCACTGCATATCGTTGCGCTGCCACGTTCTCGCGCTGACATCGTTGCCGCATGTGACGCCTAAGATATTGGCAGCCGCCTCTTCAGGGGTTGCTCTTTTGGTGCGATTCTTCATGACGACAACCAGTTCTCCTTCTGCGTGAACGTTCTCCGCATTTTTCGGAATGACAATTTCTCCAAGCGGGTCGAGCACAGATGATGGCGTTTTTAAGAAGATCTCCGGATTGGCAGGTGTCGGTCTGTTACCCAAATGGCTTCTATAATTCAGTCCGACTGCCACAAGCTTCGATGGTGTTGTGGGGGCGAGCAGTTTGGCATCGGCGAGCACGACCACCTTTCCGCTTTCGCTATACCCTTTGAATGGATCGCCTTTCAACTCATGAATGGTATCACCGGACAGGGTTCCATAAGCAATTTTTCCGTTAGCCTCATACCGAACAAATTTCATGTCTGTCCTCCAGTTATTCCTATCGATCGAATCGGTTTTTAGGTAACACTCCGGTTGTCCGTAGGACACCGGGTGTGTGGTCAAACACCGGGGTTTGAAAACCAACAGTTAGCCATTGTAGCAATTTTTCAACCGCATGTCAATTAAAAACATCTTGACAACGCTCTCGAATTGTTACGTTTTACGTTTTACGCATGAATCTCGTCATCATGCGGTGCCAGAGAGTTAAGTGATAGCACATTTGAAACGTGCCCTTCTTTCCACACTTTCCCCCTCTTTAGATCATCCCATCACCCATTCGCGAAAATGAGCCGATTGCGATTTTGACACGGAAGCTGAATCGTCTGTCCCGTCAAACCACTCTCAATGGTAGCGAAACCAATTTCGTTGACCGCTAGATATTCATCCCGCGCACAGTGAGGTAGCGGTCCGCCATCAAGGTAGTCGGTAATTTGCTGGTACGCCATTTTGAACACGCTCGCATTTTCCGGTAAGCCGAGCGTGGCGTTGTCGATCTGCTTCCCATTTTTATCGTGTAGAGCGGTGCCGATATACATGCCTGCCCGCAAGCGACCTTCGCTGCCAAGGACATCAACGGAGAATCCGGTCATACACCCGGGGCTACCAACATGGAATCCCTGCACACCGCTTTTGAAGCGAATGGTGGATCCAATGATAGACGGTTCAGGCTCATACGACGGCGGAACCTCGCCCGCGTGCGGCTGCACAAAGGCACTCACTGAAACGGGGTCATAGCCTGCGAATTGGCAGATGAGATCGGTGGTATGAATCGCAAAGGACAGAATCGTTCCGCCACAATAACCAATCACTGACTTCACTTCGCCGACAAGACCATCTTTCACCAGGGATTGGAGACGTAAGAGGTGCGGTGCCCAATGGCGCGAGTAATCCACAACGATTGGGATGCCCTTCGCGTCGGCGGCTGCGGTCATCTCATCCACCTCTGCCAGAGAGCAACCCGCCGGTTTTTCAAGGAAGATTGCTTTGATATCCGCTCTCAGGACCTCCTGCATCACCTTGAAGTGATAAGGGCCTCGGACGCAGACGGCAACAATATCCAGTTCTTCGCTTTCGAGCATCTGCTTATCCGTTTCATAGTAGGTGATAGAACCCTCTGGAAATGCGGGGCCCCAGGTCTTTTGAAATTCCTCACGGCGTTCCGGTGACATATCCGCGACAGCAACCAACTCGGTCGATTCACAATGGCGAATCCCGCCTGTGTGACAATAAGGATAAGCATCCGCTGGATTTGAATACCGCGCAGCGATGCTCCCCAAGCCGATAATCCCAACTCGATACATAGTTTCCTCCCCAAAATAATATGACTTTTTCAGTGATGAAGCACAAGGGATACCCAGACCCCGATCATGCCCCTCTTCAGTCGGGGCATGATCGGGGTTTCAACACCCGAGTGAAATTGAGAGGATGCGCCCCCTTGAGGGAACTCATCCCGCAAAGTTTTTGCATCAAACTTCGGAAGTCTAAATGAAAAACTCAAAAATAAAATTTGCAAAGCGTAACGCAAACTGCCAGTTTGCGCTTTGGAAATTTCCGCCTCAAAAAATCTTGACTTTGTTAAATTAGGTACTTAGATCGCCCTGTAAAACGTGCGGCTCGCTCGTTCAAACGGAGTCAGAACAAGCGAGCCGCATGTTCTACGACTGGAGCTTGAGTTGAATTTACCAAAGTCAAAAAATAATATGATGACAGTTCGATGCCACTTAGGTTATACTATTCTCTCATTAACACATCGTGCATTGACCCCAATTAGACGCAAAGATTCGTTAAGGGGTTCAAAAACGAGAATGAGAAACCGAGTTTTTCTAAAAAATACGAGTTTTTCGGTTAGTACCCCATGTTGCAGCAGAAGAAGAAATATCCTCTCCCTCTCCCGCCCGCTTCGCTTCGAGAGGGCCGGGGTGAGGGGGTGGGCGCTCCCGCTGGTTGATTCCCCCTCACCCTACCCTCTCCCGCGAGGGGCGAGGGAACAAAGCGAAAAACTCGGTTTCTAGCCCTCATCGTAGGAGAGACGATATGCCAAATTTTACAGCGCAACAGTTGCGCAAAATGACAGCCGACATTTTTGAAGCCGCGGGTGTTCCGGGCGAGGAGGCACAGATTGTCAGCCAACTGCTCGTGGATGCCAATCTCGCGGGACACGACTCGCATGGCGTCATTCGCATTCCACAATATATGGAGTTTGTGAAGTCTGGGCAGATCAGACCCAGCGCCCCAATCGACATTGAACGTGAATCCCCATCGCATGCCCTGATTAACGGCAATTGGGGATTTGGACAGGTCATCGCCAAGCAGGCGGTGTCGTTAGCCATCCGCAAGGCGAAAGCGAGCACCGTCAGCGCAATCAGCATCTACAACTGCAACCATATCGGGCGGTTGGGCAGTTACACCATGATGGCAGCCGACCAGGGGCTGATTGGCATGGTGATGGTGAACGCCGGAGGAGGGGCGCTGAACGTCGCGCCGTATGGGGGCACCGACAGGCGATTGGCGACCAACCCAATCTCAATCGCCGCTCCGAGGCAGAATGGGGATGCAATCGTCCTGGACATCACGAGTAGCGTTGTGGCACAGGGGAAGATTCGCGTTGCCATCAATCGCGGCGAACCCATCCCGCTCGGCTGGCTGATTAACGGCAAGGGCGAGCTCACCACAGATCCACGGGACCTCAATGGCCCACCGCCCGGCGTATTGTTGCCACTCGGCGGAACCGCCGGACACAAGGGGTTTGGGCTCGGTTTGATGATTGACGTGCTGGCGGGCGCGTTATCCGGGGCAGGATGCAGCGGCTCCGGCAACACACGAATTAGCAACGCCGTCCTGATGGTCGCCATCGATATCGCGAGTTTTACCCCGCTTGAGGATTTTTACCGGCGCGTCGATGAACTTGTAGACTATGTGAAGGCTTCACCGCTTGCCCCCGGTTTTGATGAAATCTTGGTGCCGGGCGAAATCGAGTTGCGCCAGGAGGAGCGTCGTTTGCGCGAAGGCATCCCCCTTGATGACGAGACGTGGCGGCAGCTCCAGGAGACGGCTGCGGCTGTCGGGATTTCAGAACTTGTGTTTTGATTTGAAGGCGAGGCAAATCCATCATGGGTGAAAAATCTTCTCCCTCTCCCCGCCCGCTTCGCTTCGAGAGGGCCGGGGTGAGGGGGCAGAGGGAACTTGTCGTCTTAACTTAATCTATATGGGAAGGAGATAAAATGAACACACTGACAGCTCTTTACAAAACAGCACTGGTTACGGGTGCAAGCTACGGCGGACTTGGACGGCATCTCGCACTCTATCTTGCCAAAAGCGGGTTGCAAGTGGCGTTAGTCGCTCGGCGGCAGGATTCGCTCGAATTGGTCGCCAAAGAGATAACGGACGCCGGCGGTCAAGCGTTACCAATCGCTGCGGACATCGCCCGGATGGCTGACGTTGAAAGGGCGTTTGCACAGACGCGGGAACGCTTCGGCGATGTCGATCTGCTGGTCAACAACGCTGGCACCATTCTGATTAAAGCGTTTGAACAGATCACCTCCGACGAATGGTACGGGACGGTGCGTCCGATGATCGATGGGACGTTTCACTGCTGCTCTCAGGCGGTGCCGTCAATGCTGGCGAAGGGGCACGGCTGCATCATCAATATCTCTGCGACAAGTGCCGTCCGCCCGAAACCGATGTTTTCGGCTTTCAACACCGCCAAATTTGGCTTACGCGGATTCACGCAAGCCCTTGCGTTAGAACTGCGTCCACGCGGCATCCATGTCGCTTCGCTCGTATTGGATGGCGTTATCGACCACGAGCGAGTGCGCGAGCTATTCCCCGACGGCAATCCCGCTGAATGGCTTGATGTCGCGGAGATCTGCAAAGCGGTGGAATATCTGGCAACGCAGGACGTCCGCGCCTGGACGCATGAATTTACCCTGACGTCAGCGGAGGAGGGGGATTAGGGATTTGACTTTGTAGGGGTGATTCTACCCCGATTCGTCCCCCCTCCTTTCGCGCGATGTAATAGCAGTGCTCCTCGTCCTGACCCTATTGTATATGGTATAATAACCTTGCAATTCCAAATCTTATCCCGCTGTAACCCCCAACTGAAGGAGAATCATCATGACACGGCTTGTTTTACTTACATGCGTCTTACCGATTTTTGCACAATATATCCACGCAGCGACAGAGACAGAAACAGCACTTGCTAACGTGCGCTCCGCGCTTCAAGGGAAGCAGTTTACCGATGCCGTTAAACAGATTGACGCGGCACTGGTCACTGCCGACGAGGGACGCGACTATTTGTTTTATCTCAAAGGGCTTGCCCTTTTCTACAATAAAGATTTCACCGCCGCAAGTCAGATCTGTGACCAGTTTTTAACGTCCTATCCAAATTCGGAATGGTTGCGGAAAGCCACGTTCTTGCAAGCACAGTGTTATCTCAACCTCAAGGAATTTGAACGCGCCGAGGCAATCTACAATGCAGAAGTGAATCGCCTCCTTTCGTCGGGGCGTAAGACGGAAATTGCCCATGTTTATATCCGTTTCGCCGAATCCGTTTCGCGGCTACCCGACAAAAATGACCTGGATTCCCCACCGCCAAACTATCAAAAGGCTTACAATCTCTATCAGAAGGCACTGGGGCTTGAAATCGATGCTGAACTCAGAGCGGAGATTATGTATCGCCTGGGTCGAATGATGCAATTGGCTGGCAACTATCCGCAGGCAATCCGTGACTACCAAACCTATATCGCTGAGTTTGACCCCCGCCCGAACCTCTCCCCCGACCCCTCTCCTGAAATGAGAGGGGGGAAGGCCGAAACGGAGAGGGGCATCTCCCCCTTCCCTCTCAGGGAAGGGGGCCAGGGGGTTAGGTCCGACGCCCACCGCTATCAAGCCCGATACCACCTCGCAGAATGTCAGATTGCGATCGACCAGCATCAATTGGCGCGTATCAATCTTGAAGAACTGCTGAAGCGGCTTGAAGCCTCACCACCGTCAGAGGCGGAGTTACAAAATCTGAGCCGAGATGCACGCTTCCTATTGACGCGCACCTACCATTTCCCGGCCCCGCAAACGGACGAGGAACTGGAACTTGGTGTCCAAGCCGTAAGGCGTTTTATGACCGACTTCCCCGGCGATTCGCGATCCATGTCATCGGCGTATGAGATCGCCCAGGCCTATCAAGGGCGCGGACGAAGCGAGGATGCCCTTCGCGCCTTTCAGGATTTTCTCGCTGGGAAGGGATTCACGCCCCCCACAGGTGCTCAGTTGAATGCCGCAACAGACGAAACAGGAGCGTCTTTCGCCGAGCGCCATAGCCGACTGCGGATGTCCGCAACCTTTGAGGTTGGACAGATTCGATTTGACCAGCAGAATTACGCGGGCGCGATTGAATCGTGGAAGGGGTATATCAGCGCGTTTCCCAACGGGCCTCAATGGACAGATGCACAGCAACGAATCATAGACGCCGAGTTTCAGGTCGGGGTGATATACCTCACGGCGGAAACATACGAGGAGGCCGTCCGCGCATTCGATGCGTTTCAGGCGGCGCACCCGCTGGATGACCGCGTAAGACAGATTTTGTTAATCTACGGCCAGATTCATGTCCACAAAGCCGAAACACTCGAAAAGGAAGGAGGACCAACTGACACGACGCACTATCAGCAGGCGATCGTGGAATGGGAAAAACTGGTCAGCAAATATCCCAATACTGAGGAATCCTCGCTGGCACTCTTTCGGATTGCGGAACTTTATGAGGTGAAACTCGGTGAGCTGGAAAAGGCCCTTGAATCTTACCGTAAATTGACATGGGGCTCATGGCAAGGACAGGCGCGGGAGCGCATCCGTCAGATGACGGAGAAGCAACTGAAACTTGTCACTCAGCGGACGTTCCGCACGAACGAGGGGGCGAAAGTCCATGTCAATGTGCGGAACATTGACGCCCTCACGGTGAATCTCTATAAGGTCAATCTCGAAGCCTACTGGCGCAAGATGAACAACATCAAAGGGGTTGAGAACTTAGACCTCGCCCTCATTGCACCGGATAAAACGTGGGAATATCGCGTACCAGATTATCAGAAGTACAAGCCTTTTGAGCTGGCGATTGACATCCCAATTGAGGGCGCAGGCGTTTACGCCGTTCAGGTTGGGGAGGAAGACCTGGAATCGACGACGCTTGTCGTTCGTAGTGACATCGAAGCCATTATCAAAACCTCTCGCCGCGAGGTTCTCGTATTCGCCCAGAATATGCGGAAAGGCGAACCAATCCCCAATGCCAAGGTGCTTGTGAGCGATGGGAGTCAGGTCATCCTTGAAGGGGTAACGGGGGGAGATGGCGTGTATCATCAAAAGCACGATGACCTCAAAGACACAGGGCAGGTGAGCGCGTTCATCATAAAGGACGGCAACGTCGCTTCGGATCTGCTGGACTTGTCGGGGCTCGGTCTCAGTCAGGGTCTCACGCCGCGTGGCTATATCTACACAGACCGCCCCGCCTATCGCCCGGGTCAGACGGTTTCGATTCGGGGCATCATTCGCGATGTGAAAGACGGCTCCTACGCCGTCGCCGAAGGTGCCCAATACAAGGTCTCTGTAATCGATGTACAAGGACGTTTACTGCGCGAGGAAGAGGTGAAACTCTCGGCGTTTGGCACGTTCAATACTGAAATGCTCCTCGACGAGAACGCCGCCATCGGTGAATATCGCATTCAAGTAGAACAGGCTGCCAGCCTGTTCCACCCTTTCACCGGCAGTTTCTTCGTCCAGCGGTTTCAACTGGAAAAGGTGCAGTTGACCCTCGATTTCCCACGCCATGTTTACTTTCGTGGGGAACAGATTGAATCAACCTTCACCGCGAGTTACTACTACGGGCAACCTGTGAAGGGCGCGAAGATTCGATACACCCTGCCGGACGGCCAAAGCTATACGGGAGCAGCGGATGACCGTGGGAAACTGCGGGTCGTCTTCGATACTGCGCTGATGCAACCCGGAACAGCCCTACATTTCAGCGGGTCTGTGGAAGGGGAAAATGCCCGTGTTGAGGCTTATGTCACGCTTGCCTATCTTGGCTTTTCGATTGAAGTCAAACCTTCGGCAGAGGTCGCCCTTTCCGGTGAGCCCCTGGATGTCTCGATTAAGACCACGGGTGCCGATGGCAAACCCGTCGGTCAGATGGTGACCGTCACGGTTTTGCGAAGGACATATCAGCCTGTCCACCCCATCCTTTCGCAAATCCCCTGGCTTGACACTGGAGGACCGAGCCCTGCTGAAGTGCTTGTCCAGACGCATCAGGTTCAAACTGAACCCAATTCAGGGGTTGGCCGCATTCAGTTGGCACTGACAGAGGGCGGCACATACATCATTCGAGCGAGCGGCGTAGATCAGTTCGGCCAGCCTGTCGTGAACGCGGGAATCGTCACAATCTCCGACGACAAGGACGCCATCAAGCTCCGTATCTTCGCCGAGCGGGGGACGACCCAAGTGGGGGCGTCAGAGACGCTTCGCATCCACTCCCGTTTAACACCGACGCTCGCGCTGGTGACGTTCGAGGGAGAGGGAATCATTGATTACAAAGTCCTCTCATTAAAGCCGGGAGTAAACCCGCTTCAGTTCACGGTTGGACACGAGCACTTCCCCAACTTCTATCTTACGGTTGCAGCGATTGATGGACAACAACTCCGCACGGCGGGGAAGGACTTCACCGTTGAGAGGCAACTGAACCTGACAATCCGACAGCGCCAAGACAGTTTCGACCCACCTCCCGTCTATGCGCCTGGGGAAATGGTGGAGCTCCAAATCCACGCCGCGGATCAACTTGGGCGGCCTGTCAAAGCCGAGTTTTCGCTGGCGTTGGTGGACGAAGCCCTGTTCGCCATCTACCCGGATGCGCTCACGCCAATCAATGACTTTTTCCAGGAGGGCATCCGGCGAGAAGCGCCGATGCGCACCGCGTCGAGTTGCACCTTCCGTTATGAACCACCGACACGGAAGGTGATTAAGGAAATACTCGCAGAAGAAAGACGGCTTGAGGAGAAGGAGCTAATGGACCGGCAACGAGAGGAAGCTGCTGGCGGTAGGGTTGTGAGGGAAGCAGATGCAGCAGAAAGCAGAGCTTTTTTTGGTAAGGCAAGTAAAGCCCCTCCCATGCCGGCAGTCCGCATGCCTGTCGTAAAACCGTTTGCCGCGAAAGACGAATTAGGAGGGGGCGTACAGAACGCTGCACGCGTTACCACCGCTGCATACGCGAGAGAAACTCAAGTGCGAGAGGAATTTGCATCCGCTGGACACTGGATTGGCGCAATCGTGACGGATGACGCGGGCATGGCGACGGTAACAGTCCCGATGCCGGAGAAAACCACGAAGTGGCGGTTCACGGCGCGCGGCTGCACCGTCGATACCCTCGTCGGGGAGCTCAAGGTGAACGCCATCACTCGCAAGGATTTCTTCCTCGACCTCAAATCCCCGTCGATTGTCACGGAAGGGGATAAAATCCGCGTGTACGCTCGCCTTCATAACCTAACGGATTTCGAGGAGACGGCGGGGATCCAGCTCATAATTGGGGTTGATGGAAAGGTTCACACGGTCACGGACAAAACCGTTCAGGTGAAAAAGCAGGACACAACGGATGTGATTTTTGAACCGTTCACCGTTCCGGCGGGACAGGAATTGTCACTTGAAATAACTGCGAACACGGGCGAACTGAGCGACGGCCTGCGGCGGAGTATTCCCATCCGTCCGTGGGGGATGGAGTATGCGGATACAAAGAGCGGAACAGCGGGGGGGAATACCACCCTTTACCTTGAACTTCCATCGAATCAGCGCTACACGAGCAAACGGCTCACGATTGGCATCGGGCAGAGCGTTTCGCGGCTGATTTATGACCTCGCCATGAACACCTATCATCCGCGCATCTACTCGTTTTCTCACCCGATTATCCCGATGCCCGGCGATGCTGGGAGCGACCTCCTCGCTGTCGCTTACGCCCTGGGCTACATGAAAGCCGCTTCTTCCCCTCTGCCCGCGGGGGGGATAAAGGGGGGGGGCTGGTATGCAACCGATAACCGTAACCTCGTCGAAGCCGCTCGGACCTATGTCAGTCGGCTGGTCACAAGCCAGCATGACGATGGCGGTTGGAGTTGGGTTCCTGGCCCCCTCACAAGCAGGGGGGGAGGGGCGGATAGCGACCCTTACGTCACTTCCCGCAATCTATGGGCACTCGCAGAGGCGCGTCGGCAGGGGATTCGCGTCGATGAGCAAGCGATTGCGAAAGCCACCACCTATCTCAAAAACGCTTTCGCCAAAGTCGAGCAGAGCGACGATGAAACGAAAGCAGTCATCCTCCACGCCATCTCAACCGTTGAAGAGGCAGACTTCGCTTACGCCAACCGGCTCTATCGGAACCGGAATCGGATGGGCCCATCTGCGCTGGCGTACACGGCGTTGATTTTTGTGAATTTGAGTCGGCCCGAAATTGCCGGTGAGAACCTTGATCTCATCCCCCCCGCTCTGCCCGCGGAGAGGGGGAAGGGGGGTGAGGTCGAGACGACGGCATTGGCACTGTTGGCGATGGAGGCAGTTCGCCCCAATGCACCGTGGGTGAAGCAGGCAGTGGATTACCTGATTGCCCAGCGGGCGTTCTACGGCTACTCCCCATACAAAGCAAAGGGGCCCGTCGTCGCTGCTCTGGCAACCTACTATCAGCGGACGCAACACGTTATAAACGATTACAAACTCAGGCTCACGGTGAATGACCGGGAGATTCAGACGATTGAAATACGCCGCGATGCCCCGAATGCGGTGGTCAATGTGCCAATGGATGTCATTATTGATGGACAGAACAAAATCGTCCTGACGCTCGACGGGCGGGGGACCTATACCTACATCGCTTCACTCAGCGGCTTCTCGCCGCAAATCGAAGACCCGAAATCGTGGGAAAAGCCCTACGTCGCTGACCGGCGCTACTACCATGCACCGCTAGAGTACCGCGGGCGGCCCATCGACGCGATGAGCACGACGGAGATCACCCAGTTGCCTGCGGGAGAGCGCACCTACGTCACCGCGAACGTTGTCGAAGGATACTCCCAGAAACGCCTCCCCTATGGAGGCGTTTCTGGGAGTATCGCCGATCGGTATCTTGTGGTTGATGAATACTTCCCTGCTGGGACAACGCTCGTCAATGACTCCGTTGCCGGCAGCTATCAACACTATGAAGTTGGCGATGGGGTTATCCGCTTCTACTATCCGCCGAGACAGTACGTCCGCGACTATCGCTATCAGTTGGTGAACTACACGCCCGGCGATTACCGCGTCCTGCCCACTGTCATCCATGACGCCCTGCGCCCCGGCGAAATGCGCATCGGAAAGGCATCTTCGCTGACGGCCCTGGGGCCGGGTGAACCATCTGCCGACCCGTATCGGATGAACGATGCGGAACGCTACGCCCTCGGAAAAGCGTACTTTGACGATGGCAACTATAGCGACGCCCTGCCGCTGCTTTCACAACTCCATGAACGGAATCCCGATTACAACGAGAAGGACACCGCACGGATGCTGTTGTGGATATACACGACGAAAGAACACTACGACGCCCAGAAAGTGGTCGAGGCTTTTGAAATTTTGCGAGAGCGATACCCCGAACTCTATATTCCGTTCGACAACATCCGCATCGTCGGAACTGCCTATCGAGACATCAAGGAATTTGAACGGGCTTCGCTGGTCTATCAGGCGACGATTGACGCGAGCTTCGTCAATGACGCCAATGTGAGCGCAGTCCTGGGTGACGAAGGGCAGTTCATCCGTTCGATTGATTTCATGGAACAGTTGTGGCGAGAGTATCCAGACACCGCGCCGGTGGTCTCCGCTTACTTCGCACTTTCTCAATCGCTCTACGCCAACAAGTGGGCGCCCTCTGGGCACGGCGTACCAGAACGCAAGGGCACAGCACAAACCGAATCCGGTCCGATGACAAAGCAGGATGTCCTACAGCGAACCGCGAACATGCTCTCACAATTCCTGACGCTATATCCGACTCACCCGCTTGCCGATGATGCGGCGTTTTCGCTGACGAACGTTTTCCTGGACCTTGAAGATTTCCAAACCGTTGTGCGTCTGTGTCAACTGGAGCAGAAACGTTATCCCGACAGCGATTTCCTGACCAGTTTTCAGTATGTCGAGGCACTCGGCTTATTCTCGATACAGAAGTATAACGAAGCCATCCAGGCGGCGACCCCTGTCGCCGAGAGTGATAGCACCGATCGCGACCTCGCCCGGTATATCCTGGGGCAGGTCTATCACGCCCAGGGGAAACCGGATCGCGCCATCGATTGGTACAGCCGCGTCAAAGCAATCTATCCTGATGCCGGCGAATCGATTGCTTACTTTGAGGAGAAGCGCATCTCCCTTCCCGAAGTGAGCATCAAACGCCCCGCCCTCCCCTCCCCTCCAGGGAAGGGGCAGGGGGAGAGGTCCGGGTCGGTGGGATTCACACTCAAGTATCGAAACATCAAAGAAGCCGCAATTCAGGTGTACCGCGTCGATTTGATGAAACTCTACCTACAGGAAAAAGACCTCAGCCGCGTCACCCAGGTTCGCCTCGCAGGAATTGAGCCAGAGGTGAGCCAAACCGTGACGCTCGGCGATGGGAAAGATTATGTGGATAAAAGCCGTGAAATTACCTTACCGCTCACGAACGAGGGCGCGTACCTTGTGATTTGCCGAGGGGATAACCTGTTTGCGAGCGGCTTAATCGTGATTACGCCCCTGGAAATCGAAGTCCAAGAAGATGCGGTCAGTGGGAGAGTCCGTGTCAATGTTCGAGAGGTGGTCAGAGGGAGTTACCAGCCGAAAGTGCATGTCAAAACGATTGGGTCCGCAGACCAGCGCTTCATCTCCGGCGAAACCGATCTCCGGGGCGTTTTCATTGCGGACGGCGTGCGCGGGAGAGCCACAATCATTGCCCGTGACGCGACAAACCGCTATGCGTTCTATCGTGGAACGCAATGGCTTGGCCCCCCAGAACAGGCAAAACAAGAACAGCGGGCCCAGCCTGCATCTGCCCCGCGCCAGTCGATGGATTATCGCATGAATCTGGAACTTAAAAACCGGGCCATCCAGTCATCAAATGTGGAAGAGTTCGATAAGATGCGCCGGGAGAAGCAAGGCGGTGTCCAGGTCCAAAAAGCGTACTAATAACTGATTTAGGTTTGCTCTTTCTATCATCTGGCCAAACTGGAAGGAAAGGAAGGATGGAAGGAGAAGCATTCCTTCCTTTCCTTCCATCCTTCCATTTCTTCCACCCTATGGAAAATGGCAAAGCCTAATTTGGTACATAACATGCCGGTAATTTTAACCGAAATTTCACCCGGACACAAGAGGAATATTATGAACCACTTCATCGGCATCGATGGCGGCGGAACGAAAACCGTTGGGCTTCTTGCAGATTCCGCGGGACACATCCACGCGAGAGCCGAATCCGGTCCCTCTAACTACCACATCGTCGGAGAAGCACAAACCAAAAGGGTGCTGGAAGCGGTGATCGCGCGGTTGCTGGCCCAGGCGAACGTCACGCTGGATGATGGCATCGGCTTCTGCCTGGGAATGGCGGGGCTCGGACGCCCGGCGGACCGGGAGGTGATCGGGCGAATCTGCGATGAGATCGGCGTCCCTCAAAATCGCGTCCTCACGCATGACGCGCAGATCGCGTTAGTGGGCGGGGCTGGCAAACTGGATGGTGTTATCGTGATTTCCGGGACCGGATCGATTGTCTACGGCGTTAATGCTGAAGGCAGAGAGGCACGCGCAGGCGGGTGGGGACACCTCCTCGGCGATGAGGGGAGTGGCTATGACATCGCGTTGCGTGGACTCAAAGCCATTGCACGCGCAGCGGATGGACGCGGCACCCCCACGCAACTGACCGATCTGATGCTCAACGAAATCGGGTTGAGTCAGCCGAGCGATCTCATCCGCTGGGTACATGCTGCAGGCAAAGACCAGGTTGCCGAACTTGCAAAGCTGGTTTTCGCTGGCGCGGATGCTGCCGATGCAGTTTCCCGACAGATTATTGACAGTGCCACCGAAGAACTCGTTCTCGCGGCACGCGTCGTGATTGACAAGTTGGGCTTCGATCAGCCGTTTGATGTGATTCTCAGCGGCGGAATTTTGACGCATCAACCGTTACTTGTGTGTATTCTGTCTGAGCGCCTGCAAGCCATCGCGCCGAATGCGTGTGTCCATTTCGCCAGACATGAAGCGGCTTATGGCGCGGTGCTATTGGCTGCGAAGGGTTGTGGATAAGAAACCGAGTTTTTGAGAAAAACTCGGTTTCTTATGACACGGCTTCTTCGGTTATGAACAAAAGAGATACCCAGACTTCCGAAGTTTTAACACACCCGTGAAGCCGAGAAGCCTTGAGAGAACTGATAAATTAAAGTTTTGTCTTAAACTTCGGAAGTCTAAGTGAAAAACTCGGTTTCTTATTCAAAGGGACTCTCGCGACATTTTTTTGAATAGAAAAAGTATTGACAAAGCCTGCATTTACCTGTATACTAGAGAAGGTTGCCAACCCAATTTATTCTCTTATATCAAGTGATTTTGAATTTTAATTGTTCAGGAGAAAAACATGAGAAAACTCGGAAATATCATCACGATGATTGCCTTAGCATTTGTGGTGGCCTGGCTGGCTGGCTGTAGCGGATGCAATCCGCCACCCGAACCGACAGGTATAGATAAAACCCAAGGCCCCGAGACCGGCGGGACGCCGGTCCGCATCACAGGTGATAAGTTTGATATGAAGAAAGGCGTTACTGTCACATTTGGTGGAAAAAATGCCGCAAATGTGACGGTGCCAAGTAAAACTGAAATCACGGCGGTGACGCCACCGGGCACGGCAGGACAATCAGTCACAATTGTGGTGACCAATACTCGCAAACCGGACGCTCCTGTGACGTTGCCCCAGCAATTCACCTACACTGATGCAACCCCGCCAACGATTACGGGGACAGACCCCGCGGACGGAACAACGTTACCTGGTCCCTTTGAGGATTCCCTCAATGTGAGAAATTCTGTTGCGATTACCTTCAGCGAGGCTGTCAACAGCGCGTCGGGTTCCGTAACGGTTCAAGTCGCCCCTACCCCAGATTCATTGAGCCAGGAATCTGGTCCTGTCTCTGGAAGTGTCAGCGGGACAGGAAATACCATCACCTTTACCTCGGAGAAACCGATGCGGGTCGGGCGGATGTATACGGTTGCGGTATCGGGTGTTACAGACACCGCCGGAAACGTTCTAGCGGCACCTCATACTTTTAGTTTCACGATTCCGGCCCCAGAGAAAGTCAAGCGATACCAGGTTCGCGAAGGTGAGAAAACGCTCGCAGATGTTGCGAAACGTCCAGAAGTGTACGACAGCGATGACCGTGAATATGTGAACAGGCTAGTCGTCGCCAATCAAGACGAATATATCCTTGCCCCCAATGACCTAACTCCAGGCCAATGGTTGTGGGTGCCGCGGCAGAGAGACGAAGTGTGGCAAGCGAAGAAGTAGTGGCCTCGACAACCAGTTTGTGCCTACAATTGACAATTGTAAAGGGGGGAATATCATGAAACCCCGTAACCTCATCCACTTTGCGTGGATTGGCTTACTTGCATCCGCTTTTTTGGCAGGGTGCAGCATCCGCGCGATCCCTTTTGAACCACCTTTGGCTGAAGAACGAGCCGCTTCTGAAAGGGATTCCGCGTATTATGGAAGCCTACATGGAGGATACGATAGTGTCCCACCAGAATTTTCTTACAATGCCTGGCAGATGGCTCAATACTATCGCTATGCAAATGAACCGTCTTATGCGGGTTATGCGTATGAGTTGGGGTATCTCCCGCCGGAGCGGATGAACCTTGATCCGAACCCGAACGATAGTTATCGTGCCGATGAAGTGCCGATTCGACAAGCCCCATTGCAACGTTCCGTCCAGGCAGCAGAAACCTCTCGACAGAGCAACCGTCTCGACGGACAGGAGCGGAACAACGTTTCGGTTCAACGGGCAGAGCGTCGCACCCGCCACGAACCCTCCGATTCCTCAACGAGCCCCAATCAAGAGAAAGAGCGCGATGTGCAGCAGCAGTTGAAACAGCGTCGCGGTCAATCCGATGATAGCTCAATGACTGATGAGGAATGTGAAGCGCAACGCCGAAAAGTCCGTCAACGCGCTCGACGGTAGTTAAGACTTCCGAAGTTTCAAAAACTTCGGAAGTCTGGAGCAAACTTCGGAAGTCTGGAGCACAAAAAGCCATGTAGATTCTTCTGCATGGCTTTTTTTGTGAATTGGATCAAAATCCGGTTGATAGATCTGCGAGTTTATGATAGAATGTGCAATAGTTCTGGGCTCCATTCAAGACTTTCATGAGATTGCAAGAAGGGGAACGAAATGGCAACAAATACTATATTGAACCAAGGGGGGGGCCAGTCCGGCAATTCTCCAGCTCCTAAAAGAATTGTAATCTTTGACGATTCCAGAGAAGCTCTCAAACGATTCGTTGAACGCTTACAAGGTACTGCGGTGGAACTCCGGATGTACAGACGCCCAAAACTAGACGATTCAATTCGAGAGGCTCTTCAAAAATTTCAGCCGCAACTTATTGTGGTTGGTCTTTTGATGGGGGAATCTCGAGAGGACGGTTACAAGTTGATTAAACAACTTCATGAAGTTGACACCCTCAAGGATGTACCTATTGTTGTCTGTTCAAAACTTATCAACGATTCAGACCTTGGACGCAAGGAGAAGGAAAGAAGCCTTTCAACGCCGGGGGTAGTGGCAGCTTACGGCAAAATCCCAAACTTTCCTCCTGCGGAAGAACTGTTTCGTCCACTTTCGGATTTCCAATCATGCAAAGCGAGAAAACGAAACGAATAGTCATTTTCGATGATTCCAGAGATGCTCTCCAACGATTCGCTGAACGCTTACAAGGTGCCGTGGTGGAACTCCGAATGTACAGACACCCGGTGCTCGATGCAAGTATCAGGATGGATCTGAGTGCTTTTCAACCGCACCTCATCGTGGTTGACCTTTTGATGGGGGGCTCTCGGGAGGAAGGTGACAACCTGATTAAAGAACTTCATGAAGTTGAAGCCCTCAAAGACATACCTATTGTTGTCTGTTCAAAGTTCATCAACGATTCAGACCTTGGACGCAAGGAAAAAGAGAGATGTCTTTCAACGCCATGTGTAGCGGCCGCTTACAGCAAAATCCCAAACTTTCCCCTACCGGAAGAACTTTTAAAATACGTTAGGGGTTGATTATGCGGAAACTGAAACTTCATAACTATTTTGTTTGGATGCTTGGTGTCGCCCTTCCAACCTTTGCATCTCTCCTTTGGATAAGCTCCAAGAATTACACGAAGCCTCCTGTATGGGCTTTGTGTTTGGCCATGTTGGGGGTAGCCGGAGGCATAATGGCACTTGCATACGTTATGTATGATATTTACCGACACTCTCCTCTATCAGGGGGTGTACCGGGAACCAGATTTCAAGCTTTTCAGGAATTGCTTGACTATGTGCCAGAGGCCAAAGGTGTTTACGAACAGCTTCGGCTCAATGTAAGAGGAGGGGAGATTAATCCCGGAACGTCACTTTTTGAGAGTCATATCAATGAAATGCGACTTGACTTGAAAACATTTATCAGGAGTTACTTCTTGAAAAAGCGCAACGAGTTTATGCGAATGTTCTTCGCTGGTATCTCATGCACGATTCTCATTTTTGCCTGCCTCTATCTCGTAGATTATACGATTGAAATCTATTTCTCTAATGACAACAAGCCGGGATTCAGTAACGTGCGTATGCCAAAGGGAAATATCCTGGAGTGGGCTTGGGATGGAATCTATTTTAGCGTGGTCACCTTCGCAACGCTCGGCTATGGAGATATAACTCCTAATACGTCGGTTTGGGCTCGGTCTATTGCCATGGTGGAAGTAATCACCTTTCTCTTCGTCTTCGCTTTCGGACTTAACTTTGCATTGTCTTTTGTACAATCAACTTTTGTTCTCGACCCTGAAGATTTGACGGATGTCCTGCGCGATGAACTCGAAAAAGAGGCGGGGGGCACTCAATTGTGAGGTTTTATGCAGCCCAGAAAACTGAAAACTCATCTTCGACGATTCCAGAGAAACTCTACAGTGCGGGAGAACTCATTTGACAATCTCCAACTCACACCTTCCACAAAATTTCGTTGTCGTCATCACGATGCGTCTTGAAAAATTTCTTGCCGAATCAGGTATAGCGTCTCGACGTGACGCGAAAAAGCACATCCACGCGGGACGAGTAACGGTCAACGGTGAGCGGGTTTTGATTCCCGGCACCCCTATCCATCCACAGCAGGATGTGATCGAATGTGATGGAAAGCGGATTGAAGGGAAACCTAAGCCTATTTATCTGATGCTAAACAAACCGGTGGGATATATTACAACCCTCCGCGATGATCGCGGGCGTCCAACGGTTATGGAACTCGTGCGCCCCATCCGCGAACGCATCTACCCGGTGGGGCGGTTGGATTTCGATACCGAGGGGCTTCTGCTCATGACCAACGACGGTGAGCTCGCCTATCGGCTGACCCACCCAAGCCACGAGATTAAGAAAACCTATATTGCGTGGGTGGATGGGCAACCGAGTCAGGGCGCAATTCACCAACTCCGCCAGGGAGTCGAGATTGAAGATGGTTTAACTGCACCGGCAACCGTGCTGGAAATCGGGCGTAAAGGGGAATTGACGCAATTCAAGGTCATTATCCATGAGGGCAAAAAGCGACAGATTCGCCGTATGTTCCGCGCTGTGAGGCATGAGGTGATATCCCTGAAGCGCATCCAGATTGGGCCCCTTTCACTAGGAAACCTCCCGGTTGGGGCGTATCGCCTGTTGACCCCCGTTGAGGTTGATGCTTTGAGAAACTAAAAAACGTCCGCCCCTCAACTGACACGGGTTAGGGTTTGGTTTGCGGCCAACCTTCCGAAGGTTTGAAACCTTCGGAAGGATAAAAAATTATTTAGTCCCATTTTCCGCACCCCTTGAAAAGATGTTTGAGATTCTTCGTTTCACTCAGAGCCCGCCCCTTCGGTTTCGCTCAAGGATTGCACAGGGTCGCATCCTGCAAACGGCGGAGCTTGAGGACAAAGGAATCCTCATTGAGTGCCACCATATCGTAGGTAATCGCGGTTCCCTGGGCCACATCCGTTTTCAACTTCACCCCTTCAGCCAGGCCTAGCGGAAGCAGATTTTGGGCGCGCGCAATCTCCGCCTTCTCGATTAGCCCGTTGACCGTATACCCGCCACTACCATCCAATTGCTCGCCCTGTTTCAGATCGCACTTAGCTACGGTGATCACCTCGGCCACCGGTCTCGGTAGCGGCCCCCCGGTAGGCTGTCCGTAGAGAACCGCCTTCGCAATGGAGATCGGGGCCTCCACCGCCACGAGATGATACGGACGGTAGAGCAGAAAGTTTTTGCCGTGACCGCCCGGGTAGAGGTGGTAGTGGGTCAAATCCTCTTGGATAAAGGGGTGGTCGGTCCGGATGACCACGAAGACCCCCATCCGGAGCGGGTTGTCTAACACGGTTTTACCGTCTTCTGCCACACTATTTGCGAGTTCGACAACCCCCTGTCGGCTCAGGATGCCCCCTTCTTCTCGCAGGCTGAAGGCACGAGGAATATCCGCAAGATTGAGCGATGGCTCGTGCATCCCCCGCACATCCGGCACCAGTCCCGCCATGTTCGCCAGCGCCGTCATCTCGATCTGTGCCTTTGAGCCATCCCGGAACGAGTTAAACATCTTGAAGTTGATCGTCCGTCGCGCGATCATTTCCTCACTGAAGCCAAAGCGCGCCGGTACTGTGTCCGGTGTTCCTGCGCGGTCATCCCCGTAGAACACCGTGCCGCGGCCCGCGGCGACAATCTCAAATCCGAGGGTTCTGGCCCACTCGACCATGTTCATGGTCACTCCGGGTTGGTCCCCATCCACCAGGGTGTAGACCACGCCCGCGCTGTCAGCCAGACGCTTGAGAAGGGGCCCCACGGTCACATCGGTCTCTACATTGACCATGACGAGGTGTTTGTTGTGAGTCAGTGCCTGATAGCCCATCCGCGCTCCGACCTCTGGGATGCCGGTCGCCTCGACCACCACATCCACGAGGTCAGCGCTGGCCAGGAGCAGGCCGTCCTCGGTGATGGCCCGTTTGCCGCAGGAGATGGCTTGGTTCATTTCCGCGACGGTTCGCACTTCCTGTATAGCTTCGGTGGGAATCTGGCTGGCTGTGTAGGCATGCCGGGCATGTGAAAGATTGATATCCGCAATCGCACAGGCGACCATGCCCTGCATGCGCGAAAGCTGGGCCACCAGCCCCGCACCGAATTTTCCTGCCCCGATGATGCCGACCCGGATGGGTTTATTTTCTGCCGCACGTCGAGCGAGGGCTAAACTGAACATACTGATCTCCTTTGACGAAACTCAGGATGAAGTTTCAACTTCACTGTCAACGCTGCTGCCGCTACGTCAGTAGCCGGAAGCCGCCTTTTCAAAGTTTTCCTCCCAAGGAATTTCACATCCGAGTTCCTTGGGAGTCAAGATAAAAAGGAGGGAGATTTTCACCCTAGTTGCTTTATCAACCTCCTGCTCAAGGATGCGCCATACGAGCTCATGCCGTTTGTGAAGCTGTATCCTGGAAAAGCCTTTAGAAATCATCCACACATTCAATCCATATTTCAGTTCATTGACTTCAATGTAAATGCGAGGGTTAGGCTTGATGTGAGAGAGTCCATTTTCCAAAGCATTCTTGATTAAGGCGATATCTTTCTCAAAATCCATATTCTCACCTCCTTAACCGCATCTAAAAATTCTCTCGCCTCTTGAGCATCAAACCTTCTACCATAGTAACGGATCGAGACATTCCAATCCCTCCCTGGCGATGTACTCAATGCTGGCATCATCCCAGTCAATCTCCATTTTAGGCATTATCCTCTCCCATCGGACACTGATTGTAAACTATCTTAATAATTTGAAACATACCTATTCCTTGAGCAGCCTTACAAATCCTTCTTGCTCAAAGTGGTGATCAGTGGTTAATGCCTCTGTCATGCCGTACTGCTGCATCAACAAAAAGCTGACCGCATCACATAACGAGTGCGTTTTATCCTGTCGTGATTGTAAGAACGAGACGGCGGCTCGGTGTAACGTCTCATCGACCCAGACGACTTCCACCCGCGGGTTATCCAACAAGTCTGACACAAATTCCAATGACCTTATGCGGCTCGCTCCTCGCTTGTAACAGAGCGGTACGAACTCCGCCAACACGTAGTTGTGGGTTAATGGCTCAACAGCCGCACCATAGAACACTTTGGCATCTTCGTGGCGGGGTTCACTAACATCAAATAGGCATAGAAACCCTGAAGTATCGATAAACATTAAACCTTCTCCTCATGCGTGCTCGCATATTCCTCCATCAGGTCAGCGTCAATCTGATCGTTATCCGCTGAACGCGGATTGCCGCTGCTCACAGCCCCAAAGTGACTGCGAAACCTCTGTTCGGCAGCTTTAGCTTCCTTGTCTGTCAACGGTAAACGTCGTCTGGGTGTATATCGCGCTAACCATTGCAACGCGAGCTCTTCCACAGGTCTACCTGATTTTTTTGCCATTTGCTGGAGGACTTCATAGATTTCATCTTGCAGTTCAAACGTCAGAATTTTGCTCATTGTTTCTCACCCCTGTCCTTCATATTATTCTTTTCAGCTTTAGTTCGCCAATGTCACATTAGAAATGGGATCCAATCGTAGCCTAACTTTCTAAGTTGGTCCGCACACAAGGGGGTTCGCCCAAACCAAGATAGAATCTTGGGCTACAAGGAAATGTGACATTGGCGAGTTGGTTGGTAAAGTGGGCTGGGAGTCCCCTTTAATTGTATCATACTCGCAGCCAATCTACCGCATCTTTTTCTTCCGATCTTACGAGTTACTGAAAACCTATACTTTTGACTTTTTGTTCGGATGCCCTGAATCCTGTATCTTGAATCCTGAATCCTGTATCTTGATCCGGATGCAGACGCCATCTGGGTTTTTCCCAAAATCTACCAAAGAACAGTGAAAACTTGTATCACTGAAATTCCCCTTGCACCGTCATCGAGCTCGCTACGGAAAAGAAATCACGCCCCTCTTCAACATGGTCGTTGTTATAGCTGAGTCCGAGATTCAGGTTCGCGCTCAAGCGGGTACTCAGATTGTATCGCGTGCGTAAGGTGGTCTCGTATCGCTCGGATCTCTCCTCCCGATTCGCCCCGAATTTTTCACGACGGATAACGGTCGAGAAGGTGTTTGTGAGGTCTAAGTCGTGCTTGAGGGTGAGCCGTTTGCCGAAGACCGGCATCTTGAGTCCTCCTTCCACGCGCAGGCGATAATCAATGCTGACGTTCGGCGTGATAATCAGCGAGGTACTGCCAATCCCGCTCCGCTGCTGATCGCTTAATGTGAGACGAACGCCGAGGGCGGTCTTTGTCGCCTGCCCCCAGCTCTGACTCCAACTGAGCGAAGGCTCGTGGGATGTGCTTTCGCCGATTTGCGTATTGATGTTGCTTTGATCGCGGAGGGTATAGCTATACCGCAATTGAAGGCTGGCGGTATTTTTGGCATTGATCAGCTTCATATTCCCTTCATAATTCGTCGATTCGGAACGGGAAGAGGTGCTCGATGTTTTGGTAAAGCTATTGTTGAGGGAAATATTCCCACCGAGCGATAGCCACTTCCATGGATCGACCGATGTACGAAATCCGTAGCGAGTCCCCTTACGCGATTGTGTGCGTTCTTCAGCCTCATCCGGTAGACGCAAGACATCCAAAACCGACATGCCTGGCTTAAGCCTTCGGAGGGAGTCCTGGGTATCGAAACTCACATCACCATTCATCGCCAGGCTGTTAAGGCTTCTGCGCAGGAGTCCAGCGCCTTCGAGCTCCTGCTTCCCACCCCTTTCTCTGAGTTTCCGTTCCATCTCCGCTTTGTCTCGACTGATCCAATCCCCTCTCTGGCCTTCCGCCTCTTCAATTGCCTGCCTATCGATTCCCATGCGTTCAAGTTGCTCGCGCTCTCTTTGGCGTCTTTCCTCTAGCCGCAACTCCTCTTCAAAGCTGTCAGGCGCTGCCGGTTGCGGCTGGTCCCCCCGTGGACGGGGGGAGGGTTCGGCGGGAGGCTCACCCCCCCCTTCCATCCTTCCATCCTTCCCTTGCAGATTGGAGGGTTCGGCGGGAGCCTCACCCTCCCCTTCCATCTTTCCATTATTGGGAACGGGCGAGCCGCCCGCTCTACTTCCTTCCTTCTCTTTCTGCTCTCCACCTCCACTGGTCCCTTTGTCTCCTTTCGTCGGCTTCTCAGGTTCTGGTTTCGGGAAAAGCCAGTCAAACCACACGCGCGGGCGCATACTGAGGCCGAACCGAATATTCGCGTTGATTGAGGCGTCTTTCTGGTTACTGAACCAGTTTTCACGGAAATTGACTCGGTTGGTGATGGTTGGACGCATCCCCAAAAAGTCGCGGTTGAGGCGCGGATTCAGAGAAAGCCGATGTTCACGCGAAGCAAGGGTAAACTTGGGCTTCGATTCAGATTGAGCCGCTGTTGTTGTCGTCGGAGTTGTGACGGACGGTATTCCCAATGTGCTCTGGGATGTCGCGTCACGTTTTTCAAGTTCACGGCGGATGTCATAACTTGGATTCAAACTAAAACTGGCAACAGGGCTGATGTTGATTGAAATCGTACCGCTGTCAGTCTTTCCATCTCGATTGCGTCCGTAGTAGCCATAAGAGGAGTAGCCGCTGCCAGAAGTATCCGTCGCCGTCGATGGGTCGGTTGCGACATCTTCGTGGCGGTGTTGGACGTCGAACCCTAATTTTTGGCCGAGATTGAATCGGAGTGTGGATGTGTAGAGATCGCTGATCTCTGTCCCTTGACGTTCGTTCCAGAAGTTCTGTCGATTGTACGCAAATCCCAACGCAGGCAAGGGGCGCTGATTGAACTGCACGGAAAAATCGCGGTTGTGTGTTTTGCTTTTTCCGCTCTGAAAGGAGCTAAAAGAGCCCGGCCGACTTTCCGTCTCAGATTCCTGCTCCCGGACGGAGTAGCGGATGGGCAGCCAGCGAAAGAGGTTAAGATCGGTGTCGATATTGAAGTCATTGCTGGTTGTAGAAAACCCCAGGTCCTGTTGTCTCTGGCGTCCCGTTTCCCCAGCCGAACTTTCAAAATCTTTGTCCTGCCTTGCATATCCGCTATTCACTTTGAGGAGATTGCCGAGTCCGACGGACAGGTTCCCCCGCCTTGCCCAACCGGAACGGACCAATGGATCGCTCAAATGAATCTCATTGACCCATACTTCCCCGCTCACTTCTCGGCCCGTGTCGTTGCGGATACCGAGCAAAATGCCGCCAATGTTCTTAATGGAGAGTTGCGAACTGTTGGTCCCGCGAACCACAAAACCATCCGGGTGCCCATCGGGCTCATTTGAATTGTCGATTGTCGGTTGTTGATTGTCAATTGTCAATTGTCGATTGTCGATTGTTGATTGTTGATTGTTGATTGTCGGTTGCCGATTGTCAATCGTCGATTGTGAATCCGGATACTCATTCTGCTCTACATCGCGCAAGTTAATCTCAATCAGTTTCCAGCCATCAAAGTCAATCTTCAGGGTGTATTCATAAAAGTCTTTCAGATTTTCAAAAATATTAACCTCTTCCTCCTGATTTTGCTGTTGAGGGTCGGCAAAGGGGTCAGATGAATACAAGTATGACCGATAGCCGGTGCGGATGCTCGGTGCCAACTGCAACACAAATATCTCGTTTCCTTTATCGCCATGAACCCATAGCCTGAGCTTATCATGCTTTGAAAAATCCTGTCCCTCACCTTGTTGGAGGCCGCGCAGCCGTTGCGACGTTACACCGAAAGAGTCCGGAAGGAGAACATAATTCAACGTCAGCGCCTGTTCACGCTGTTGACGCTGCTGAAAGCCAAAGGTCGTCTCAGTGAAAGGGTGCAACTTTTTGAACGTCGCGTTGTCTTTGATCTGGTCATAAGCCACTTGATAATCGTCGAAGTTGTAATTGTCTTTTGTGCCAACGATGAACTTCTCTGACGTATCGGTAACAACAGTACCGTTTTTCGTCACAAGCCCCCGTTCCCACCGATTGCCGACAATCTCAATCGACGACCATTCCAATGTCCCGTTGACGCTCCCCGGCTTGTTCTTCTGCAACCAGAAGCGAAGGTGCTGAACAAAGCCAAGATTTGGAAGACGGCTGCCGTGGGCGGTCACTTCACTGAGGGGAATGCTCAAGAAGGTCCAACCGTTTTTGTTACGACTTTTCAACCATTCTTGGGGAATATTGTTTAATGGAATGGAGATTTCAAAATAGGAATTGAGGGAGTCCAAAACACCGTCACCGTTGAGGTCTTCCGTATCCAACACTTTATTGCCTGCGCCAATTCGCGTCGGCGGAAACGTGCCATCATAGTCCCAGCCTTCGTCCTCGCCTGTGTCCAGCGAGCCATTTGCGCTGAATTTCCAAGCAGGCAGCAGGTTTTCCAGGTCAAGGTCGAGCGTGTCAATCTTCCCATCCCCGTTTATGTCTTCGAGGTCTCGCGGGAGGTCTTCGCTATCGAGCCGATTATCGCGGTCGCTGTCCTCACTGACAACGCCGAGGTCAATGTGCAAGGTCACATTCTCATCGCCGCGCACATGGAGCCAAACTTCCAGGAACTCTCGATCCGAAAAGTCCGCCCCCGATGCAGAAAGTCCGTAAGAAAATCCGCCCCATTCTTCAATCACATCCGCGAAATCATAGCCGACCTGCATGACAAGATTTGTCTCGGTGGAACCCGCCAACGGATTGATCACCGATGCGGGGACTTCACGGTTACGCATATAATTGCCGACTGCCTGAGAATCTTCCTTATCTTTCGGAAGGACACGAAAGAGGGCGCGATTGTCCAAAGTCACTCCATCCGCTAAGGGGAGGCTACTCACCCGCCAGTTGTACTTGAACGTGGGAATGGATGATGCGTCCCTCGCCCCTTCCATACTATCAATCAGTGCAACCCCGGCGCTGTTCGGATTGTTGTGAGAGTACGCCGCCTCGCCGCTAAAGTCGATCGACAACGGGAAATTTTGCACCGAGATGAGCGGCAATGGGTTCAACAACCCGGCGAGGTTGAAACTCTGCCCGAAGCTGGTGTTAATATTGAACGCCTGCAATCGACTGGGCGCACCATTGACATCCGGGATGCGACTGGGTTGTTGCCCTGTATTCAGAATGTAGCCCGTTGAAAGATTAAACCCTTTTTTGAAAACAGGATTGAAGTAGGTACTTTCACCGCCAGAATAAAGTCCACGCCTTGAACTGCCCCCCAAACTGGAGTAAGAACTGCTTCCACCATATCCATCACCATATCCACCACCACCATATCCACTGCTGTCGTATCCGCCCCCAAAGCTGCCGTAGGAACCCCCTCCGCCAAACTTATCTTCTCCGTAGGTGCCGGTTTCAAACCCGCCCGGACTTTGGACGCCCTCACCTCCTCCCGGCCCACCGCCGAGCCGATCAAACCGATCCGATTTCTTTTGTTCCGCCGGTGCTTTCGCCTTAGGGTTGTATGAATATTCCAACCAGACCCCAGCAACCGTCTGTTGTAATGCGCTACCAAATGGTGTGCGTTCAAACTCAACCTGAATTTCGTCAAATTCATCCAATTGGGTAAAGAAATTGATACTTCCGACTTCATAAATCATCGTGTAATCGACATCACGGCGCAGTTTGCGCCCGTTGAGTCGTACCGTTTCGCTGCCCGGAATCACGAATAGCCCCACGTTGTAGCTTTCGGATTGGTAAGCGTAGTCCGCAATAATCGTGTAGACCTGATCGGTCGTGCGCGGGTTTTCAATATAGATCGCCTCGTTGTTCAACTGGTCGCGGTATTGGTAGTAAGGGCTGGCTGCATCCTCAATGACGAATGGACGCAACGTCGGAAAGGTCAGTAGCCCCCGATCGAAATCGATAAACTCAGGGTCAACGATGCCGTCTCCATTTCGATCCACGCCGAAGATCTGAATGTAAGGGACGGGGCCATTCGCCGTCTGAAACGCTTCACCGCCCCCCTGCCTCCCGATCGTAATCTGATAATCCCGGGGGCTAATATTTCGGTTGCCGAGATTGTACACGCGCCGGGCTTCCGTCCCTCGAAGGCTTTTCCCCTTGATGGTAACATAGCCAATTTCTTCGCCTTCTTCATCGATTGAACCATCCCCGTTTTCATCGGCAAAAACGTTCCCCGGATTTCCAACTCCGTTCCGTGAGTCTTCGACCTTCCCGCCCCCTTCCCCGAGATATTCATAAGCGACAACGACCTCATAGCTCGCTGAGATTGGCGTCAAGAACTCAATCTCTCCGGTCTTGTAGTTGATATTGTAGTCCTGACCGGGGAATTGGAGATTGAAGTATCCACGAACGGTTCGTTGCCCACCCTGATTATTGCCAGCGACGTTATCATCAATATAGATCTCCTCGCTGCCCTGCTTAATCGGGAGATAGGAATCATGCAGTAGTCCGTCCACCCCAAGTTGGATGAAATAGAACCGCTCCTTCACATAGTTGGCATCGGCAATCTGGAGGCCTCTGCCTCCATATCCACCATATCCACCCGCCCGTCTGGATTCCCCGCGAAAACGGCGGGTTTCAGAGATGCCCTTACTGCGAGAGCCAAACGCTGTCATTTTCAAACCGCCCCGTTCCGCGACTGCTTCCAGCCCGAACAAATTCCGGTTGACGTTCAAAAAACGGGTATTGGGGAGATTGAGCGTAATGTCACCGAAAGCAAGGGTTTTGAGGAAACTGCCCTCAGTGCCCTCGTACCACACGCGAATCTTTTGTTGCTTCGCACCACCGATTCCACCGCCATAGCCACCGTATCCACTGCTGAACGAATCCCCAGAATCGCTATAATCAACAGCGACATGCGTGTGCTCGCCAACCCGACCGTTCAAACCCACCTCAAGAGTTTGCCGAATATTCAGCCCTGACGCACGCGGTACGCCACCGTAGCCGCTGGTTTGGAAGCCACCGTACCCGCCGCTATAGCCACCGCCGCCATAGTCTCCATAGCCACCGTATCCACCCCCGAAATCGCTAGAGCTATCGTAGCCGTAGGAGGACGTCAACCCAAGGTCGAGTCCAGAACCGTAACCACTACCGGCAAAGCTACCTCCAAAACGATTGACGTCGCTCTGACCAAAGTAATGGGTTTTGTTCATCTCAACGGTCACCGATTTATGTCCGGTGATCTGAAGATTGGATTGAAGGGGCAAGGCAATCCCTTTTTCTTTGTCCTTTCGCTTGCCGTCTTGGAGGCTGTCTAGCCCACGGATATCGAGCGTGAGGGGTGGATTCTTCCAGCGACGCAACGCTTCAAAGTATGGCGTGACCATCTCCAAATGCGGGTCCTGTTTGTGGGGGGTGCTCCCCGTCTCCGTTGGGGCAGGATTGTTGTGTTCCGCAACCTTCCACGGGTCTGAAGCCCCATGCGAGGGCAGAGCCTGCCCCGATCCATCGGGGTTCTGCGGGGAGGAGGGCGGTTCTGCTTCGCTAGAAAATGAAGATGACCAAAAATCCTGGGCTTTCGATTTTTCGGCGGTTTCCTTCAATGCCTCGGGGGGATTGTTTTCCTGTTCATCCGGATTGGAGCGGAGTTTCAAATAGTGTTGCGTTAAGGAGGCATCCTTGATGACGGGTTTTGCTGAGACATTGAGAAGGGGGAAAATGAACAAAAGAATTGCAAAGGGAAAAAGGAGGGAAGGTCGATTTTTTTTACTCATCATGAAATTCAATGCGTATCTCCGTCAGATAAAGGAAATTTGGAAACGAAGGGAAAGAAAGGAAATGATTTCTCCAATTTCCGCATCTTCAATATAATCATCGCTGGAAATAAACGGGAAAGTGAAAGGGCAAGTTTACGACATGATGGGGATTGAGGAGGAGCATAGAAATTTGCAAATGAGGGCATGTTTCAGAAAATGGTTTGCATTTCAGAGACCGGGAAGGGTGGAAGACAGGGCTGGAAGATTGGAAGATTGGAAGGTTGGACGATTGCTTTCCCCCCATTCTTCCATCCTTCCAGCCTTCCAGCCAAAAGTGTCAACATATTATCGGAAAATTGAAACATGCTCTGTCATGTAACTATCACGTCTCACGTTTCACAATGTCCCGCATCCCTTCCCATTCTAACCAGATGTCGGTCATCGCTTCCGGGCAGGAGTCGCCGTGGTCGATGTGACGCAGGCGGAAAAAGATGGCGTATCGCGTGTGAGGGGAAACGTTCGGCGCAGCGCCGTGCGCAATCTGATAGTGCGCGAGGATCGCATCGCCAGCCTCACCCGTAATCTGGTGCGGTTCCGGTAACTCAACCGGCGGCATGCCGTTGAGGAGCGATTCCGGCCCATGCTCCCGGAAATACTTTTCGTAAATGTGATGCGTCCCCGGCCAGACGGTAAAGTTGCCGGAGTACGGATTCGGAACGTCGTTGAGGTATACGCCCACCAGCATCGTGAAGTTTCGGATGACGCCTTTTGGAACGCCGTTGTATGGTGAGTGCATCCCGTCCAGGTGGCCCCCTGGTTTTCTCGGTGGGTCATCCATGCTCGGAAATCGGAGTGCAATCTGCCCGCCCCTTGATGAATGGATTTTTCCTTCGCCAATCGCTGACTCCGCCAGTGACCATGCCGGGGTTTTGTTCAGCAGGTCTGTGATGACTGGCTGCCCCTGGAGATGCGGGCAGTAGGACCGGGAGCGGAACGTCACCATGTCATCAACATTCATCCCTTCACCGACACCGCTATTGATGGCTCGAAGTGCGGCGTCTACCATCACTCTCGGCACAACACCGGGGATTTTGACGTACCCCTTCTCGAAAATCTCCTGTTTTTGTGCATAAGTTAGTTGCATTTAAGCCTCCATAGAATTTAGGACTTACGCAGGGGGCGTCCTTCCTGTATCTTGAATCCTGAATCCTGAATCCAATTCCAGATGCAGGATTCAAGATGCAGCGGACGTCATGCGTAAGTCCTGGAATTTTAGACCCAAAATTGGTAACAGGTCGTGTGAGTCGTGAATAATGATTCCGGAATAGGAATTGACACCGAATCAGGATTTATGATATACTTGCCTCCAAAAGGGGAAATTATGGCAATCATTTCTTGGGATGCGCTGTTCAAACAGTTGTTTCTCCGCTTTTTTCAACGTCAGCAGCTTGTAGCGATAACGGAGTATGAAGTGAGCCATCAAGCACAAAAGATTGATGCTGTTGTCATCTGTCCAACAGCAATCCATCGACAACGATTGGCTCAAACGGCATTCTCTTTTTTTGTCCTTCATAACCTGATTGAGTTCAAATCCACTGCTGACCGGCTCACCGAGGCAGCTTATTATCTGATTACCAGTCGCGCCCGGGCGTATCTGCATCAAACACAAGGGGCAAATCTGGAAAATACCCTCTCCTGCATTATCTCCACCGGCAGACCACAAGCCCTATTGACTAAAGTGCCACGTCTCCGGTTTGAGCGTGTGGAACAGGGACACTATATTGCCAATGAGTTGCTGGACACGCATCTATTGGTGATTGCAGAGTTGCCGATTGAACCCCGATATTATCCCTTGTTATTGTTTGCTGCCGGCAAGAAGCGGGAAGAAGTTCTGCGAATCTTCGTCGATCGCGGTGAAATCGAATTAATTCAAATTGCGCTCATCTTGTATCCTGAAACAATGAGGAGGATATATACCATGCCGAAAGGTGATTACCCCAGAATTGAAGAAAACATGAATTTCTGGATTGATTGGTTTGGTCATGAAGCCGTTGCAAAAGCCTATCTGAAATCCCATCGTCCCGACGAATTTATTGAGGCAATGTTGTTACAAGACGGTGTCGATCGCTCTGCCCTGATGCAGACGCTGATCCAGCAGATGGATAAGAAACAGGCACGTCAACTCCTTCAAGGCGTATTAGCAAATTTGGGTGATGAGGAAGATGAAAAGTAGGGTGCATTGTTTACCCAACTCCTTATTTTACGCATCTTCCTCCTGTTTCTTCAACTCCACCCAGTGACTCAGGGCGTTGCCCAGCCGTGGTCCCGGGAGCGATATGGCAATCATCGCGCCGTTTAACATCTGCTCCCGAAGTTTCAGCGCAACGTGCAGGTGATAGGGTTTGCGGTTCGCGTCCGCTGTGCCGATGTCACCCATCGTTCGTCCACCGAGATAACCGTCCTTAAAACTCACATCGTTGAGCAGGGGCTTCAACTGCGCACCTAACTGGGCGTGAACATCCCCTGACTTTTTGAACCAGACGGTGAGGGGCAGCTCTCCCATGTAAGTGTGAACGTTTCCACTCCATTTTCCAATCAGCTCGGGGGGCGTTTGAAAGCTAGGCGTCGGCGATTGCGCACGCTCGCTCTCCTGTTTCTTTTGAACCTCTCGACGGGCGCGGTTCTCAGCGTACTCTGGCAATAGAGCGGCTAGAATTTCCTGACTGATGAGATGGGGAAGGGGGGACGAGGCGTTAGCCAGCACAACGACAGCGAGTTTTCCCGTAGGGAGCATGGTCAATATTGTACTGACCCCACTCATACCGCCGCCATGACTGACGCTACGATAGCCCATGTTGTCTTCGGAGATCGCCCAGCCGATACCGTAGCCCTGGTCTTTTTCGATTTCCATTGTGGGGCGCTGCATCTCGTCAATGGTTTCGTCGGATAGAATCGCCTTCTGATCGGAAAGATGTGCCTTCAGGTGAAACATGCCGAACCTAACCAGGTCGTGGGCGCTGCTGAACACCGCGGATGCGCCTGGGTGGTCGAAGTCGTAAAAGGGTATCGGCAGCCCGTCGGCCCCGTAACGCACCGCCTGATACTCTTCCAGACCGGGGCCGATGTCCACTGATGCGTGCGTCATACCCAATGGAAGAAAAACCTCCTGGCGCATGAAATCGGGGTAGCTTTTCCTTGAAAGCCGCGAGATGACGTAATCAAGGAGGCCGTAGCCGAGGTTGGCGTACTGATATTTTTCTCCGGGGACCGTCACTAGATGACCGTAGCGCCGGATGGTCTCGTCCATCGGCGGGCGACGGTATGGCTCATTTTCGGGAAAGAAATGGTAGTGCAGCGGAAGCCCGGATGAGTGATTCGCTACCCGACGCACCGTGGCATCGTCAGCGCCACCCACCCACGCTTTGAGTCTTGCCTCCCCGAGATAGTCGTTAATCGGCCGGTCAAGGTCGAGTGCGCCGCAATCCTTGAGCACCATCAGCCCGGTCGCTGTCATGGGCTTGGAGATTGAGGCAAGGGAGTACATCGTGTGCGCATTTGCCGGCACCCTATTTTCGCGGTCAGCCCAACCGAACCCCTCCTCCCAGATAATCCTTTCGTTCTGGGCGGCAGCTACCGCCAGGGAAGGCGTCCCTGATTCGACCAACTTGGCGCGTATGAGGTCACGGACGCCATTGAACGGATCAGTCTGGGCCTGGGATCCTGATACTTTCAATTCAGTCAGTCGCTGGCGCATTTCTACTAATTCGTTGATGAGCTGCGCTTTTGTTTTCTTTTCATCTTTCATCTGGTATCTCCTAATTGGGGGCACATTTACACGCTTTGGCATGTTTCAAATTTCTTGGAAATTTGTATGGGTCAATCGGATGATGAGCACCTTTTCAGACTTCCGAAGTTTCCCCAAAACCGTCGAGGCGCAACGTCCGGACGAAAACTTCGGAAGTCTGGGATGTATACCCTCCTCCTGACCAATACAAATTTCTTGGAAATTACTTTATACTTTGGAAGGCTGGAAGGATGGAAGCGAGCACTTCCAATCTTCCAGCCTTCCGATAAAGTCTATTGATGAGGAGGAATACGATGAATATGGACTTAAATACCCATCCAATCTGGGACGAGTTTGATAGGATACTCACCCAAATGGATACGAAGGCACTTGGGATGAAACATCTAGCCGCTTGTAATTACACAGTGAACGGTTATTGGGATGGAGACGAGTTTTATGAAGAGATAGCTTTCGTCCACCCCTTACGTGCAGAACTAGCAAATAGGTCTCTCGATAAAACCCAGATAGACCATCACAGCTATCGCAGGATACGGCTTCAGTTCCTGCTTCAACCCGATACATCTTCCTTAGAAACTGAACAGGCCGGTAATCAAGAGGAAATTGGTGAGTTGACGCTTGTTTTAGATCCATCTTGGAGAATCATTGATGAGAACTGGTTGATTAACGTTGAATCTCCTTTCGTGGTTGCTAAAAAGGCTCAAGAGCACTGAAACTCACCCCATGCTTTTTTGATTGTTCTTTCAGGTGGATTTAAAGATGTACGGATCGCCCGCATCATAGTAATACGCCGGTTCTTCAACGGAGACCTGACTCTCTTTCGTGAGCCGCAAAGGGGAAGAAAACAGCTCGATCGTCCCCTTTCCTGCCAGCCATTCGCAAGCGCCAACCACCCAACTCTGCCGCTTGCCGAAGTGGTCACTGAGCTCGGTTGCGGTGCGCGTACCTCCCGCCTCCGCTAGGAAATCAAATAGCGGCTGAAAGAGGGCGAACACCCGATCTTCGAGGTATTCATCGATTCGCTCAAGCGCCTGACGAACCGTCTCCTCATCCTTCTTTTTATGGAGGAGCTCCGTAAACACGGCGTTAAAGAAATTGGGGTTATGCGCGATGGCCTGATAAATGGCTTTCCGTCTTGGCACTTCACCGTGCATGATGGTCTCAATTCGCGCCAATTCGCCCACCGCAAACATGATGTACACAAAGCTATAGTTGAAATCCCTTTTTACATGAAACCATTTTTCCGCTTTCGCCAATATCCAGAAAACGACGCTCCCAACGTTCATGAGCTGCGTTTCCCGATCCCTTTCTCCGACGTAATCAAGGTTCTTATGCCAACCTGCGATCGCTTCATCTTTGGAAAAGAGGATGCGACTTCTGGAGAGGATGGCATGTAGGTCACTCCCCTGTAGCCCTCCCTCTATCTTCTTTTTGTATTCGTCCCGCGGATGCATGGTCACGTTGATATTCACGCCATTTTCCACCAGGCTGTAGCGTTCCTCCGATTTCGCCCCGTCTCGGCTGATGAGGATGACGTTGATGTCGGTTTTCTCCCAGACGTTATCCGGCGAGAGGTTACTGGTGAGCACCGCGGCGATAATGTACCGGTCCTCTTTGACTTTCTCGGTGAAGGCATCCAGCGCTGCCATGATGCGCGGGTGTACCTCCCCTTTCAATCGCATTGGTCTCTCGCCACGCATCGTCACCGGTGCTTCCCGAGCATAATAGTAGGCGGCTTCCTCCATCTCAATCTGGCTTTTCAGGGTCAACTTCACGGGCGTGGAGACCTGCTGAATGACCCCCTTCCTCGCCAGCCATTGGTAGGCAGCGTCAAGCCGTCTTTCCTCATCTACCTTATTTTGAAAATGCGCATTCAACTCCGTCGTGGAGCGCGGCCCACCTGCTTCAGCTAAAACCTCCAGGATGGATTGAAAGATAAACATCTTATCGTCCAGGTAGGCCCCCATCCGCTCAAGGGCGTTTTGGATGACCGCTTCATTCTTCTCTTGATTGATGAGATCTGAATAAACAACGTTAAAGAAATCAGGATTATACTTGAGCGCTGGCTGGATGACCTCCCGTGACGGAACCTCATCGTTGAGGATGACTTCAATCCGCGCCAATTCCTCTACGGCACGCAGAATGTACAGGAAACTATAGTTGAGGTCTTTGTTGACATAGAACTGCTTCTCGGCATACGTCAAGGAAGGAAGCAACCCCGTTGCGATGATGAGGAGCTGGAGTTCCATATCCCTTGCGCCGATGTTATGGAGATTGGCGTTACGATACCATTCCTTAATCGACTCGTCATCGGTGAAAAGGAGAGTGCTTCGGGAAAAGTAAGAGTGCATAAAGGAGGTTTGACGGACGGATTCCACCAGCCGCTTAAATTCATGCCGCGGGATGACCGTTGCGTGGATGTTGATGCCGTTCTCCACTAAGTTGTGATCGCGACTCGCGCCCTTTCCATCCCTTTGAATGAGCATCATATCGATATCGGACTTTTCCCAGACCTGGTCATACGACAGGCTGCCCCCCAGAATAGCGGCAATGATATTCCGCTCCCGCTTGACCTTAGCGACCAAAGATGCGACGGCTTCTTCATATTGCCTTTGAATATCCTCTTGTGATTGCATTAAAAGTTCTCCTTCAGGTAACGTGGTAAATTATAATACAACTATACGTCAGTATAGCATTTACACGTTAAGCCGTCAATAAAAATTCACACACGCCGATGATTCGTTTTGAGTGAGGGGGCGAGTGGTGAATGGTACAGCGCGGCGTAAGTTTTTGACCCCCCCTCGGTCCCCCCGTGGACGGGAGGAATAAGATTCCCCTCCCTGCCCAATATCCCCCGTCCACGGGGGATTATAGGGGGGTGGGGGGGTGGGGTCAATTATTTCCGCCGACGTGTAGTAGTGAATCGGACGACGACTCGACCACTTACCACTCACCCCTTATGCCCCGCTTTGGGGCTCTCTCAAGCGGCATCCAGTTCGTTACGTTTCACGTTTTACGCATCACGTTTCACGTCAATCAACCTTGTACCTTTGAAGGGCGTCCTCATCCAACGTCACGCCGAGCCCCGGTGTTTGGGGCACAATCGCGTACCCATCCTCGAATTGAATGGGCTTGACAATCAGATCATCTTCGCGAAAGAAATTGCCGATGATATCGCTTGCCATCGTGCAGGCTTTCGCAGCGGCGCAGGCGTGGACGTAAGACATATCAAGGATGCCCAGATCGACCCCTGAACCGTGCCAGACCGGTTTTTCCGCTGCCTCTGCGATGTATGCCATCTTCACAAACCCGACCATGCTCCCGCCGAGATTAAAGCAATCCACGCAATCTTTCCGAATGGCGTCAATCACAGCGCGTGGACTGCCGAGATGCAGCGCCAGCGGAATCTTCATCTCACGCCGCATGAAGACGTACCACTCCAAATCCTCTTTCGGGGTGGGGTCTTCAAACACTTCAATGTGATATCCTTCCAGCTCTCGCGCCAATTCGAGCGCGGCGGCAGGGCGGTAAAATCGGCAGTTAGGGTCGATGGTAATCTTCATCTCCGGGACGGCTTCGGCGATTGCCTTGACCCGCTCGACCATCGGGTCCTCGAGGGCACACTTCATCTTGAGCCCTTTGAATCCCCTATCCCACCCCTCCTTTACGGTACGCGCGATATCCTCCGGGGTTTTGCGTCCACACCAATAATCCGTCAGCACGCGGTCACGATATGCGCCGCCGAGCAACTGATGCACGGGCCACCCAATCGCTTTGCCAACAAGATCGAAGATGGCAATCTCAAACGCATCGTAAGCGCCGTTGTGCGGAATCGGGAGGTTGCTCAGATTCATCCCCATCGGGTTAGCCTCAATCAGACGGGCGCTTCCCGCATCAACATCCGCCTGCGTGACGCCGCGATAAGTCTCTCCGACGCCATAAATTCCTTCATCGGTGTGGACCTGAATGATAAATTTGGGGACTTCATCAAAGCCAGCCTTTCCCCATTGCGGGCTGTTCACCGTTCCTGGCTTCATCGGAACGATGACTTTGTGACGATTAACCTGGGTGATTTTCATCGGAGTCTCCTTGAAATGAAAGATATACTTGGACACCAATTTTTGCCGATGGGTTCAAACAGAAATCAGGAACTACGAGTTTTCAGAAAAACTCCGTTCCTAGAATTAGGCAAAAACTTGCCTACATTCTACTCGAAATCCCCCGCCTTGTCAAGGGCAGACATTTGATTTCACCATCTTTCACTTGACAGCCCCTTTTCCGTTGTGCTACACTAGGTCTACCCAATTAAAATGATGGACTCGCAGACTTCCGAAGTTTCGGAAACTAATGATGGACTCGCAGACTTCCGAAGTTTCGGAAACTTCGGAAGTCTATCCCTCAATTTAAACTTGGCGGACTACTAAATTAAGTAGAAACCGAGTTTTTCAGAAAAACTCCGTTTCTACGGCTCAGAGAATGATGACCAAACCTCGGCGATTGAAGCATTAGCAGAAACTACCCCTACCCCACGGAGGAAACCATGCGCAACAATTCTGTCGGTCTCGTACTCACATTGGCTTTGTGTCTTATTTTGATGAGTTGTGGAACATCGACTCGGAACCAAAGGGTGCCGATTCCAGATGTAACCCCCTCATCACCTGAAACGCCTTCACCACCCGCTTCCACGGCTGTGTCATTACCTCAAAGGGCGAACATTGATTTTTCAGGGCTACGCCTCCTGGAAGTCATCTTCAAAACTCAACTTAACGTCAATCGCCTTGATGATCTCTACGCGACAACCAGAAGGGAAGTCAGCAACTTGAGCGTCGTGTCAAACTGCAATCTGGATGTGTTGAAGGGATTTGTTGCAACCAGTTGGGCACCTGTTGTCTTACTGGTGCCGCCAACGGGTGGACGTCACCTGTGGGCCGTGATTGGGTATGATGATGCCACCAAACAAATCCAGTTAGGGAACCCCGTTACCAGAGCCACGCGCCCTCTCAACTACGATGACTTTGAAAAGGAATGGCAAACAGGCTCCGCTCGAAAATGTGTCCTTGTCACCCCCGGAAAGCTCAGTGAGGAAAGAGTGCATTCAACTCTGGGGAAATACCTCCCCCCGGCACAGGTAGCGCAAGTCGGGGTGAGAAGTCGATAAGATGTCCAGTGCTGTGCGGCAGAAGTTCCTGGACAGTTCGCCCCCCCTCAATCCCCCCGCGGGCAGAGGGAAGTCTCCTCTCCTCCCCGTCCACGGGGAGGCCGGGTGGGGGAAAACTGTCGAAAAATTACGCCGTGAAGCACTAGGTCTTTTCGTGTGGAGAAACCGCTATGATACTTGCTGTCGATATTGGAAATACCACCATTGGTCTCGGCGTTTTAGCTCAAGGAGAAATTAAGGCGAGTTGGCGCATTCAAACCAATCGCTACCGACTTGCGGATGAATACGCTGCCATTATTTGTGAGTTGTTACGAATTCACGAGATTCCTCGATCTGATTTCGAGGGCATCATTATTTCATCCGTTGTGCCATCGGTCCTCAGTGAATTGGTTTCAATGAGCGAGCGATACTTTCATATCACGCCCATCGTTGTCTCTGCCAAAGAAAAATTGGGGGTCGAATTGCGTTGCGACTATCCTGAAGAGGTTGGGCCGGATCGAATCACAACCGCGGCCGGGGCGTATCAAGTGTATGGGGGGCCGCTGATCGTTGCGGACTTTGGCACGGCGACAACGTTCGACGCCGTCTCCGCGGATGGTGCCTACCTTGGCGGTGCCATTTCCCCCGGCATCCAGATCTCAATGGAGGCCTTGTTTGATCGGACCGCCCTGTTGAGGCGAATCGATCTGTCGCCCCCACCGAATGTGATCGGCAAGAATACGAACGACTGTCTCCGCTCCGGATTCTATTACGGATTCCTCGGACAGATGGAAGGAATCATCCGCCGCATGAAAGCGGAACTGGGCGAAGATACAAAAGTCATCGCAACGGGGGGATTGGCACCCCTGATTGCGAAGGACTCGGAATGGGTCGATTTGGTAGACCCGGAATTGATGCTCAAGGGGCTCCAAATTCTCTATAACCGCATTCGGAACGCAAGAGGCGACAAGGAAAAGTAAGCTGGAGAGGAAGGATGGAAGGACAGGAAGAAAAGGAAGGATGGAAGGATGGAAGGAAGTAGAGCGGGCGGCTCGCCCGTTCACCAGAAGGGAAGAAAAGGAAGGGTGGAAGTCGTAGCGCATGTCTCCCGACTTGCGTCAAGGGGAGGAAGGGAAATGAGGAAATGCGATCTCACTTCATGTTTCACGTTTCACGTTTCACGCATCAGGCAACACCAATGGAGAGGGGAAAGATGAACAGAAAACAGTTATATCTGGTCGGCGGCATCGTTGGGCTGCTCCTGGTTATTTTCGTCGCCATGATGAGTTACTATATCTTCAAATTCAGGAAGGATTTTTTAGCGGAACAAGCGGGCCGGATTGCGTATCAAGGGAAGGTGGAAGAATTGCTACGAAGATTAAGCACAACCCAGGCAGAACTTGATGCGAAGAAGGCAAGGGTCGAAATCTTGGAGAACACAATTGACGAAATACAGCGACGCGCGGGCAACTTGAGCGCGGCAAAAACAAGGGTGGAGGCGGAAAGGAACGCGGCCTCTCAAGGAGGAAAAACGGAATGAGCAGGAGTTAAAAAGGGAGTAAAATCAGAAAACCGAATATGCTCATTATGAACTTTTTCATTGTTGTATCCTCCTGATTGATTGAGAGTGAAAATCCATTCAACTTTCAGATGTGAGAGGGCTGTTCCCAATTCCTGTCTGGCAGTGCTGACCCGACATCTCATCGTCGGACAGGCTTGACCGACATCAGCGGGTTTCGCTGAACGGGAATACCCTCCTGTGATTTTCAGATTATAACACGCGTGTTTTTTTTGTCAACAAAATAATTCGCCAATGTCACATTTCCCTGTAGCCCAAGATTCTATCTTGGTTCCCGTGGATGACGTTCTCGGTTGGCCAACTTAGAAAGTTGGGCTACGACTGGATCTCATTTCTAATGTGACATTGGCGAACTAATCTATTTCTGATAAAGTCTAATGCAATACGCAGGGTGGTTACTGTGAAGTAAACTAAACGAGGGGTGGTCATAATTAACCCAATCCAGTTGGCTGCCGCTTTGCTGTGGGAGCGATCTGCCGGTCGCGATGATGAACTATCAAGCCCGGGAGAACTCTCCCACAGAATTATGACCCAGCCGCAACTAAATATAGAAGCATGACAAAAGGGTATTTTTAAGTTCGTAAGCCCCGATAACATTGGGGCTTTTTTATTTTTGTGGACATCAAAAAAGAGAAGTTTTTTGATGTATGAAAAGATGTAATCTTACGACTTTTTCGGTGACAGCCAAAGTGAGACCCAGACTTCCGAAGTTTCAACAAACGCGGTGAGCCGAGACCATGTGAACCCTGAAAGCGACTCTCCCACACAGGTCTTGTGTCAAACTTCGGAAGTCTAAGCGAAAAACTCGTATAATCTCTTCCGAAAAGAAGAGTAATTTTCTTCGCATTTTCTTATTCTATTGCCAACCGTTCCAGAACATTATATACTATTTGGAATTTCCTTTTTGAAAACCGCGAAAATCCGATCGTGGAAAGGGGCATCAATACGGGTTCGCGATTTCAAACGACCTTGCTAACCCTCAGACGTGGGAGACAATACCATGATTGACCTGACACATTATACACCGCAACACAGAGGCGAACTCGAAGCGCTGCTTGCGTCTCAAAAATGGCAGGAAGCACTGAACTCCGGATTGGTTGAAGCGGTTCAGGCGGACAAAATTAAGCCCGGCAAACCGAGGCCATTTATTGACACGGTTGTGGAGCAACTGCTTGAATTTAACCGAGAAAACGTTCATAACTTGATCGCCCAGGGCCATACCGACGCGGATGAACTGTTTGATACGTTATCCCGGTGGCCTGACAACCTGGCAGGCAAAGACCCGAAACTCTCATTTTTGGGTCTGAATTTAACATCAACGTGCAATTTTATACCGAGGTGCATCTACTGTAATCAGGAGAGAATCGAAGCCCCCATCGGTGTTGACGGCTGGAAACGCATCATCAAAGAGACGACATCGAACAATGATGATGTCGCACCTTATATCTACATCACAGGTGGGGAGCCGCTGGTTTTGGAGGAGCAGATCTGGGGTGACGATGGTCTCGTTCGCTTTGCAGCCGAACACGGGGCGCGGGTGAATGTGAATACCAATGCCAGCCTGATAACACCGGAGGTTGCGCTCCGTTTCATCAAGGCAGGTTTGGCAATCCTGCATATTTCACTTGATACCTCCGATGTCAAACTACAAAATGAGTTATTTGGAGATGGCAGTGTAGACCGTTTACATCGGGTACTCGAAGGTATTTACAATGTCCAGTTGGCTCGTGATATTGTTGGCACATCCTATCCAGCCGTTCATACCAACTGTGTGTTGACGAACAAAAACCTGGATAAATTTCCGGACCTGTTTTCGTTCCTTTTGGAAAAGCACAAACAGACCGCCGATCGGAAAGACCCCTTCTACAATGACCTGTTCCCACATATTATTCCAGTCGGTGGGAGCAGCAATGATTGTCTGAGGCCGTCGGCAGAGGAATTTGAAAGATTTTACACGGAGATTTGGGACCGGGTGAGCGAGATATGGGACAGCTACCAGGCAAAACTCGATGTGCCTCAAGATAAAAGAGGGACGTTATTTGGATATTTCTCCAATCCGTACTTGAGAGTTGAACACGAAGGGGGTTTGGAAGCCTATGTCGAAGCGGCCAGAGCGGGACGATACGGGGAATTGGCATTGTCCCAGCGATGTTATGTGGCACCGACGCAAGCCGCCTTTACGCCCGATGGCTATCAGTTCAGGTGCGGTTCCCACGCCATTCGGAGAAAATTCTCAATCGGCCATTTTGCGGAATGCGGCGTGTTTGACACCATCAGGTCCAGCATTGAGGGGCTGGATGAATTGCCGCAAGAGGCGTCCTGTTACGGTTGCGCCTTAGCAACGCTGTATATTAACCAGGCTGTTGAAAGAAAGCTAAAAACTGAATTGCAGTCGATGCGCAAAGTGCGAGAAACTCCGATTAAAACAGATTCGGCGAGGTCTGGCGCACAAGAAATGGAAATGGATGTGTGAAATACTGTGCTATCACCTAATTCATGGGAAACCGCATGATGACTGCATCCATGCGTAAAACGTGAAACGTAAAACGTAAAAAGAGCTCCCTTTACGTTTTACGAAAGCAGTTCAACATCCATGTCGATTCATCTTTTTCCAGACCATGGGAGGGCGACGCTCCCGCGGAGCCAGGTTCGGCAGGAGCCTCACCCTCCCACCTGAACTGTTACGCATACCATAAGGGTCAGTTTTTTCCAAAAGGGGGTGAAAACATGTTACCACATAGGCATCAAGTTAAGGCGGCAAATTCCCTCTCCCACCAGGGAGAGAGTCAGAGACTATCTTCGCAGAACCAATCAATTATGATGCAGGTTTCACTTAAAGCACAATCAACCAACACAGGAGGCAAAGTTGTATGTACTACACCCAACAAAACCGCATGACCGAGTGGACATTTTCATCGGGGATGGCTTACCGCGACCCATTCAACGAGGTCACCCTGGATGTCGCCTTCACCGACCCCGACGGGGAAGCGCATCAGGTCCCCGCATTTTGGGCGGGAGAGAGTACCTGGCGCGTGCGTTATGCTTCGCCCCAATTGGGGACGCACCGCTGGCATTCCGTCTGCTCTGACACGTCCAACGCAGATTTGCATGGAAAAGAAGGTGCTCTGGAAATAACGCCCTACGAGGGAAGCAACCCGTTGTTGCATCATGGCCCGTTGCGAGCAAGCACCAATCGCCGCTATCTGGAGCATCTCAACGGGACGCCGTTTTTCTGGCTGGCAGATACGTGGTGGATGGGCTTGTGCCGTCGATTGCGTTGGCCAGGCGATTTTCAGACGCTGACTGCCGACCGCGTCCAGAAAGGGTTCTCCGTGATTCAGATCGTCGCCGGGCTTTACCCGGACATGCCTTCCTTCGATGCGCGCGGGGCGAACGAAGCCGGGTTCCCGTGGGAGCAGGACTTCGCCCGCATCCGTCCGGCTTACTTCGACATGGCGGATGTGCGCATCCATCACCTAGTGCGTGAGGGCTTAGTCCCTTGTATCGTCAGTTGCTGGGGTTACTTTCTGGTATGGATGGGGGTTGACAAGATGAAACAACATTGGCGCAACCTCGTCGCTCGCTACGGGGCGTACCCGGTGGTCTGGTGTCTGGCTGGCGAGGGCGCTATGCCATACTATCTCTCCGATGACCGCGAAAAAGACCGGGAACTCCAGAAAAAAGGCTGGACGGAGTTGGCGCGTTACCTCCGAGCGATAGACCCCTATCATCACCCAATCACCATCCACCCGACGGACGCCGCTCGCAATCAGGTCGAGGATGCCTCGACGCTGGACCTCGACATGCTCCAGACGGGGCACGGTGACCGGCGCAGCATCCGTAGCACGGTTCGGCTGGTGAACGAAGCCTATGTCCGCACGCCGCCCCTCCCGGTCCTCAACAGCGAAGTCTGTTACGAAGGGATTGGCGAGGCGAGCCGTCAAGAGGTGCAGCGATTCATGTTCTGGGTGTGCATGTTAGCGGGGGCGTGCGGCCACACCTACGGCGCAAACGGCATCTGGCAGGTCAATACGCGGGAGGTGCCGTACGGCCCATCGCCGCACGGGATGTCGTGGGGAAACACCCCCTGGGAAGAGGCGTATCAGTTGCCAGGGTCAACGCAAGTCGGACTGGGAAAGCAACTGCTCCAGCGATATGAGTGGCAACGCATTGAGCCGCACCCGGAATGGGTGGAGCCGCACGCCACTGCCGAAAACGAGTACGCGCCCTATTGCGGGGGCATCCCTGGCGTTGTGCGATTCATCTTTCTGCCCAGCGGTGTGTGGGGCGTGACGGTGAAGGGGATAGAAACTGACCACCGTTATCGCGCCTTCCTGTTCAACCCCGCCAACGGACAGGAACAGGAGATCGGTGCTGTGAATCCAGACGAAGGCGGCACCTGGAAACTCCCACCGCGCCCGCCCATCTACCAGGATTGGGTGTTGGTTTTGGAGGCGATCCAAAATCAGCCATGAGTAAAACAAACAAAGAGGCGTGAAACGTGAAACGTGAAAAGAAACAAAGGGAAAGGTCTTTAGACTCTCGCGTAGCGGAGAAGAAAGGGAAGGAAGGAGAGCAGGAAACCTGCACGGAAGGGAAGGATTCTTTTCACGTTTCACGTTTCAGATGAGAATCCAGTTGTGGCGCGGATTTATCAAATATATAGTGATATAGACCTTCAGATAATGATTTTTAAAAACAGTGTCGAAGACTTCCGAAGTCTCCAAGACTTCGGAAGTCTGAATTTCCAACTCATTTTCTATCTATAGCACACTTGCAAGGCGCTAATCATCAAGCAGTTCCGCGGCATGGATCGCGACCTTCCTGAAGGCTTCAATATATTGGTCTAACAGTGCCCTCCCGGCGCTGGGAAAGGCGGGGATGGTCATCAAATCTTTGCGTGGGTTCTCAGAATTCGGCAAATCTCCCTTCTGATATTTCACGTTACGTTTAATCTCCGGGCGAGTGAAAGCGGGGTGGTTCCGCTCCTGAAAAATCGCTGACAAATGATCACTTCCCCCCGGCGCACCTCCACTGACGCTCGCGCCTTCCGCCTGTAGTGCCTTGATGAATTTTTCCTTCGGCAATCCGCCCAACTCTTCGGCAGCATAACGGACATAAGGGCGACTATAATACCCACGGAAGATAGAATCCGGGGGCTTGAGCGGATAGATGCCCGGACACTCTGCAATCCCGTCCATCAGATACATCACATTGTCATTTCGTTGTTTGTTGCGTTCATCCAGATGCCGCAGTTGCACACGGGCAATGGCAGCACTCATCGGAGCGATGCGATACTTGTACCCAAAACAGGTGTGTGCGTACTTGTGATACTTTGCATCGGGCAACTTTGAAATGCGTTCATAATGCCCCAGACAAACCGCTCGCTCATACCATTCCAGATGATTTGTTAGCATCACCCCTCCCTCGCCAGAGGGCAAGAGCTTTCCCGCTTGCATGCTGAAACAGCCGATATCGCCAATTGTCCCAACTTTCCGCCCCTTATAGGTCGCACCGTGGGCATGGGAACAATCCTCAATGACGATCAGATTGTGACGCCTGGCGATGTCCATGATGGCATCCATCTCCGCTGGCATTCCGCCGAGGTGGACAACAATCACCGCCTTCGTGTACGGCGAGATTCGCCGCTCGATATCTTTGGGGTCGGGGCAGCCCGTGAATGGGTCAATATCGCAAAAGACCGGAATCGCCTGGCAGGAAAGGATCGGCATGTAGGTGCCCCAGAAAGTCGCGGCGGTGGTGATGACCTCATCCCCCGGTCCGACGCCAATCCCGAACAATGCCCCGTGAATCGAAGCCGTGCCGTTGTTGTGTGCAAGCGCATACTTGGCACCGTGATAATCGGCGAACTCCTGCTCAAATTTGTAGATGGTATCGGAAAAAGAGATCTCCCCTGTCTTCAGTTGGGCGGTGACCGCTTCAATCACTTCGTCATCAATAATCGGCCACAGCGATGCTTCGCTCTGGTCTAACGTGATGGCCTTGTCGCCGCCCTTGAGTGCTAATTTGCTCATGTTGTCCTCCTCACAGATTTCAGTTTCTTAGGACCTACGCCGTTGAGATTTCAAGACGCGTATGCAGCCTGAATCCTGAATCCTGAATCTGGAATGCAAGATTCAAGATTCAAAAAGATCTGGGTTATCACACACTCTCTCAGTCTGTTGCGATTAAGCGCGTTGCATTCCGCCAAGCAATTGCCTCTTTCTTTTCCCTCTCCAGGTCGAGATGTTTGAACCAGTCGATAATCGGCAATTCTTGACCCGCACGCAAGAGGTCTGTGCCGAAACAGAGTTTACCCCAGTTGCGCTCAAGAAAGCCGGGGGTAAAGTCAGGGTCGCGGACCAGAGCATTGTGGCCAGAGCCGGCCGACAGATCAGCATAGACATTGGGATAGTGTTGAAGCAAGCGCTCCACTGCCCCCCCTGGCGTAATAGGACCTTTGGGATACCCACCGCGAACGGTGCAATCGCCTGAAATTTCGCACCACCAGCCCGGACCGTGCATGATGAATTTCGTTTCAGGATATTGCCGAATCATCTGCTCGGTCCGCGGCAGGCCGTTTTCATCAATATTGAGCCCCGGGTCTTAGTGGTCGATTTCTTAACTTCGACTCGGGTATCAAGACTTCCGAAGTTTTGGAAACTTCGGAAGTCTGACCCTATACGGACTTGTGAAATGAACCACTTAGTGACATTCGATTATACAGATGAATCGTCTGATGTAACGCAAACTGTCAGTTTGCACTACTTACCAGGAGGTATTTTCATTGAAGCCAAAAGTTTTTATTACACGTCCCATTCCGGAGGCTATCGTCAAGCGGATCGAAGCGGCGTGCGAAGTTGATATGTGGCATACGAGCGCCATCTTGCCCCCGATTGCGGAAAAGATTAGCCCCCTTGACGGGCTGATGACTTACGGTCACGAGCTCGTGACAGAAGCGATGATCGCCGGTGCGCCCAATCTCAAGGTCATCGCTGTCGTCGGCGTCGGATATGACCACATCGACACGAAGGCGACGAAGGCAAGGGGCATCGCTGTCGGAAACACGCCCGACGTCCTGACCGACACCACGGCGGATATGACATTCGCGATGTTGCTCGCCGCGGCGCGGAATATCATCCCCGCAAACAATCACGTCCAATCGAAGCGATGGCGGTACTATGACCCGAATATCCTCTGGGGACAAGATGTGCATCATGCAACACTCGGAGTCGTCGGTATGGGGCGGATTGGGTACGCAGTCGCTAAAAGGGCGTTGGGATTCGATATGCGTGTCTTGTATTACAGACGGAATCGCCGACCCGATTGGGAGGCGGAGTTGGGGATTGAGTACGCGCCCTTAGACCACCTGCTCGAAGCGTCCGATTTTGTAACGCTGCACGTTCCCCTGACCCCAGAAACCCGTCATCTGATTGGCGCGCGGGAGTTAGAAAAGATGAAACCCACAGCCATCCTCGTGAATCTTGCAAGGGGGCCCGTCGTGGACTCTAAAGCGTTGTACGAGGCGTTGAAGGCTGGAAAAATCGCGGGCGCTGCGCTTGATGTGACCGACCCGGAACCCATCCCTGTGGATGACCCACTGCTGACGCTTGATAACGTGCTCATCTGCCCTCACGTCGGAAGCGCAACCGTCCAGACTCGCACGCGGATGGCGTCGATGGCGGCTGACAACCTGCTGGCAGGGTTGAAGGGGGAACCGTTGCCTTATGCGGCGGTGTAATCGGCGTGATGCGTGAAACGTAAAACGTGAAACGTAAAGAAAGAATGGAGGGAAAGGAAGGATGAAAGCTTGGAAGGATGGTAAAAGCAATCCCCTATTCTTCCATCCCGCCGGATTGAGCTCCGTTCCGAGAGTCTTCGACCTGTCGAAATCTTCCAATCTTCCCAATACGTTTTTCCAGCCTTCCCTTTCTTCCCTTCCTTCCTTTTCTTCCATGCTCCCCTATGATTCAAATCCCAAGCAACTTGACCTCCATCTCCAGATCGATTCCCCTTTCCTGTTTGACGTGCGTTTGGATGTGACGGACCAGATTCAGCACATCTTGAGCGGTTGCGTTCCCGATGTTGAGGATAAAGTTGCCGTGAATCTTGGAAACCTCTGCCCCGCCGATCCGATACCCTTTCAAGCCGCATTCATCGATCAGTTTCCCCGCGGAGTAGCCGGGGGGGTTCTTGAACATGCACCCCGCGTTCTCCTCCGCAAACGGCTGACTCGCGACCTTCTTTTCATAGAGTTGTTGCATGCGAGCGGTAATCGTTTCCACATCGCCGGGAGTGAGGTTAAGGAGGGCGCTCGTGACACAGAAGTACGCATCCAATCGGCTATGGCGGTAGCTAAATTGCGCGTCATCATGGCTGAGTTCGATGCGCTCCCCTTCGGCTGTCATTACCTCCACCCGCTCGACTAGGTCACTGAAGCTAGAACCCCACGCGCCCGCGTTCATGATCAACGCTCCCCCGACAGACCCGGGGATGCCGAGCGCAAATTCGACGCCGCTTAATCCGCGTTGCGCGGCGGTTTTCGACAGCCTGGGCAGGGAGGTGCCCGCTCCTGCGTGGACACGGTTCCCATCAAACTCAAGGTGGTCAAATTCGCTGATTAATCGGATGACAATTCCTGGGTATCCTGAATCACTGACGAGCAGGTTCGACCCCCGGCCGAGAATGAAAACTGGCACATTCCACCGTTTTTTCAGTTGCGCCACGGCAGTCAGTTCGCCAATGGTGCCCACTTCAAAATACGCCGCGGCAGCCCCGCCGATTCCAAAGTAGGTGTGTTTGCACAACGGCTCATCGAAGCGCAACTTTGAGGCACTGGTGTGGTCTTGAACCATTGAGGTAAGTTCTTCTTTCCAACCCATTCTATAATTCCTTATGTGTGAGACGTGAAACGGATCTTGCACCTTCGTTTCTGGTTCGCTCATTCGCTTCTTCGCCCAACACCGTTGAGTCCCATCTCATCAATGCTATTCGCTGTCAAGACGAGGATACTGAGCCGATCTAGTTCATCTTCATTGGTTATGGCTCGAATCTCCCTTTCCGCGGCTCTCGGGAGTCTACCCAATTTGGCTCTCAGTTGTCGGATAAGGATTGCTTGTGCCCGCTGTTGAGCACCTTGCTGAAGCCCTTCTTGGCGTCCTTGCTGGCGGGCTTGCTTTTCAGCTTGCTGGATCCAGTCCTGGATAAAATTTGACTGATGCATTTGTTCCACCTCCTGAATAGATAAACACGCGACGGGGGAGATTTCTTTCAAACACCCGGTGTCCGATGGACCACCAGGGTGTTACATATCATGTTACCCCTTACAGAAACGTGAAATTCTCGTAAAGCGATCAATGTTCACCCTACGGGACTCCGATTAGACGACGAAGCTCTACCTCCGTTTGGTGTTCAGGGTCAAAAGTCAAAAATCCTTCTGCTTGGGCCGCTCTCAACAAGCGTTAATCGGAGGCAACAAGGACAAGGTCGTTACCATCAGTACGCATTTGAGCAGCAAGGTCAAGGGCAAGGCGTAATATGACTGCATCAGTTGCATTGACAGAGTGCTTTTCAATAAATGGCATGGCTGCTATGATGAGGTCATTGTCCACAGGTAGCGTGTTGAAATCATCAGAATCTACAACCTCGGTTTTAAGGTTGGTCATACCTTGTATGAAAGCCGTTTTTGAGAGCCTACCACTGTTTCTTCTACGCACCAGCACTGATGCTACTTCTGCTGCCCCTAACATCAGGCATACGAGACGGTCAAGCGTCACATTATCAAACAAGTAGTCAACGCAAGCAGCACCTGTCTCAAGACTATATCGTTTGGCAAGCGCACTTGCATCTAAGAAAAAAGTTTTCATTCTTCGCGCATCTCCATAATACCCCGGCTAAACAAGTTTTCTTCCGGCTTAATTCCACACGCCGCCATCATCTCCCTCAACTTCTCTGGCGGCACTGGTTCACCCTGAATGCCCATTCCCTTAAAGACTTTTGCCGCTGCCTCTTTGAGTCGGGCTTTGTCGCGGCGTGCCTGGGCTAATAGCCGCGCCCCCCGTTCGGCAGGTATCTCAGAAATCGGTGGTTTCTCCACCAGTTGCTGCAAGCGAGTGACTTTCTGCTCTACCCATGCGAGCCGTTTTTCCAATTCCTCTAGCGTCGCTGCCATCTGTTTCACCTCCCAAATCCTTTCTTTTAGAATAGATCCGATTTTACTCAATACCCTCAAATAAGTCAATGCGTTTTTGCCGTATATTGCGTAACTATACCATTTCTGCTTACTTGGAATCCGGCGGATGGAAGCGATGGTGTAATTCCTTGAGATCATATCGTGCATTGACATCGTCCACGAGCGCAACATTCAACTCGACTTCTCTCCGGTTTCGCATTCCCACAAGGGCGACATCAATCTCCGGGGTGCTCAGAACATAATTGATGCACATACGCGTCACGGCCTCTGCGGTGATGTCAGTGCCAAATTCACGCGAAAGGAGCTTCTGTAGGAAGCCACTGGTCGCCGTGCGCATCGTCACCACGCCCATCTGGTATTGCTTCGCTAGGGCCACGATTCCACGGCAGTCCCGTGAATGGTCACATGCCAATTGGTTTATCAGATTATAGCAGACCTGAAGCACATCGAATCGGTTTGTGGCAAGCAATCGTTCCAACGCGCCTGTGGGGACTTCAGCCGTTACGCCGATAAACCGAAGCTTCCCCGCTTTCCGGAGTTGCTCAAGCCGTTCCAATCGTCCCCCGTTGAGGATGCCATCCACCTCCCTGTCGTTGAAGTAGCCCCCATGAAACTGGAGTACGTCAAGGTAGTCCGTCTTTAGACGACGAAGGCTTTGTTCAACCTGGGCCTGAATGTCGTCCGGCGGTGCGCTATAGGTAACCTTGGTGGCGAGAAAGATTCGATCGCGATTACCGGAGAGGGCGCGTCCAAGGATCGTTTCACTGGTGCCGTTCCCATAACCCGGCGCGGTATCAAAGTAATTGATTCCCAATTCAAGCGCACGTTAAATTGCCCCCGTGTAGATTGCTTGCGTTGCCGGAGCGGTGGTATCTTCACGAGCCAGGTAATACGGGATGCCCAGAACTGCTCCTCCATATCCAATTGCGCTGACTCGTAGCCCTGTACGTCCCAATTCCTTGTATTGCATCTTGCCTCCCCGAAAATGAACCTCAATCGTATGGCGATTGCGCTTATGACCTGCCCCGAAAAAACTGGACACGAAATCGGCTTTCCTTGGCAGGTATTTTGACGGACTCAGAAACTCACAAGTACAAATGCAAAGTGCGACTAATTTGTTCGGTGAAAAGGAAAATTCATCGCACCGTCGGAAATTCAAACCACGAAATCCGCTCACTGTAGACTGCCGCAGTTCTCGCATGGTGTTATGGGAATGCTTAATTCCCTTTCTCAAATTCGCTCACGATCTCTTGGTGCACCGCCACGTTTTCGAGATACGAACGCCTCAGGTTTTCATCGGTGATTTTCGCGGCGCGTTCAGACAGCATCTGATGGGCGGTGGATAAAACCGCTTGAGCGCGTGGGTCCTGGTTGGCATGCAGAACGCGATAACAAATCAGGTACACCCGAAGCGGTTCCAGGAGATCCAATTTGTACGTCTCAGTGTGGGTTAAGATCTCCTCCACATGCGCCTGTGCCTCGGTCAAATTCCCCTGAGCCAGGGCAATCTCCGCCAGACCGGCGAGGCTTTCCATCGCCTGATGCGGCTGGCCCATTTGGCGGCACGCGGTCAGCCCACCTCGATAGGCTTCGGCCCCCTCTGCTAAATTCCCGAGGCCCACCAGCGCGCGGCCCAGGAGGTTCAGGGCCTCCCCATGGGGACGGCGGTCGCCAAGTTCACCCGCGAGGTTCAGCGCTTCTTGGCTGCATTGACGGGCGGCTTCATGATCGCCGAGGTAATGCGAGACCAGGCCCACACTGATCATCCCTCTGACCTCACCGCCTCGATTGCCAGATTCGCGGAAGATGTGCAGCGCCTCCTCGTAAGTGGCTTTGGCATCGGTGTAGTCCCCTTGAGCCCGGTAAATATCGCCGAGCAGGAGAAGTCCCCAGACTTCAACGTTCCGGTTGCCCATCTCGCGGCTGATGTGCAGGGATTGTTCGCAATAGTCCCTCGCCTGGGCATAATCGCCTTCTGAAATGGCAAGTGTGCTGAGGGTGTAGAGCGGGCTACTTTCACCATTCCGGTTGCCGCTCTCGTAGTTGAGACGTAACGCCTGCTCGTAATAGGCTCTCGCCCCGGCATAGTTGCCATGGAGCTTGCACATATTACCGAGTTCGTTGAGCGACCAATTTTCGACTAGCCGGTAGCCAATTTCGTGTGCAATGCCCAAGGCTTGCTCGTAAGAGTCCCTAGCTAAGGCATAGTCGCCTTGGCGCAAGTAAATCGTACCGAGGACATTGAGCGTCCATGCCTCTCCAGACCGAGTGCCAACCTCGCGGCTGATACGCAGGGAATGCTCGCACTCCGCCATGGCCTGGGCATAGTTGCCCTGCATAGCAGAGACATTGGCGAGATCGCCGAGCACACTCGCCTCGCCCGGCCGGTTGCCAATCTCGCGCTGGATGCGCAGGACCTGCTCCCAATTGGCTCTCGCCCCGGCGTAGTCACCCTGGGCCAGGATGATATAACTGAGGTTGTGTAGCGGCGCAGCTTCGCCCGGGCGGTCGCCAATCTCGCGGCAGATGTGAATGGATTGCTCGTAATAAGCTCTTGCTCCGACAGGGTCGACCTGGCCCCCGCAGGCGAGACCGAGGCTGTTGAGCACCCTCCCTTCGCCCTGGCGGTCACCAATCTCGCGGTAGATTCGCAACGCCTGTTCATAATATACCTTGGCTTCGGTATTCTTACCCATACCGAAGGCTCTGGATAGTGCATGCCCCCATGTCATATACCCGGCTGCCTCGCTACTTTTATCACCCGTTGCCTGCGCCCATCCAATCGCCCCTTGGGCGGTAGCGATGGCTAGCGGATAGTCATTGGTTGCTTGAGCGTAGCGGGCCTGGCGCACAGACACCTCAGCCCGCCGTCGGTCATCACCCAAAGCCTCCACCAACCCCTTCAGGGTCTCCAAATCCTGACGCTGAAGGTCGCGTTTTCCTTGAATATCGTATACCTGTTCGCGGGAGAGCAAAATGGCGTAGCGTTTGGCGTGGTCATCCGCCGGCGCCAAGTTGAGCGCCTGGCTCAGGTAAGTGATGGCCTCCTCGTTGGCATAGAGTTTTCGCGCTCGGTCTCCGGCTTTGAGCAGATAGTCAACCGCCTTCGCCGCGTCATCGCTCCGGGAATAGTGATACGCCAACTCCTCATAATACTCCTCAAGCCGTTCCTGATACAACCGCTCAATCCCAGCCGCCACCTGACCGTGAAACCCCCGCCGCCGTCTCTCCAGGATGCCCTGATACGTTGCTTCCTGAGTGAAGGCGTGTTTGAAGGCGTATTCCAGCTCCGGCACGGTGCGCTCTTCATAGACCAGTTCCCGTTCCTCAAGTTCGCTCAGATACTGATCTAAGTTCCGTTCTTGCCGCGCCAGATGTTCCAGCAGCCGATACTTGAACAGCCGCCCGATGACAGAGGCACATTGCAGGACATGCTTTGCTTCGGCATTCAGACGGTCTACCCGCGCCAGCACCACACCCTGAATCGTGTCCGGCACGTCGATGTCGGCAATCTCGGCGCGCGCCTTCCAGCGGTCCTCCTCTCGATACACCACATCCCGGTCGATCAGCGAGCGGATGACTTCCTCAATGAAAAACGGATTCCCTTCCGATTTCCGCAGGATAGTCGCCTTGACGCTTTCGGGAAGATTGTCTATCGTCAACAGTTCCTCGACCAAACGGCGGCTCTGACCGCTGGAGAGTTGTTTCAGTTGAATTTCTGTATACCGGTCCAAACACTTTCGCTGTGCCAGACTGCTGAGTTGCCAGACCCGATGCTCACGTTCCGGACGGTAGACACACAGGGTCATCAGCGGCGTTGTCGCCAGCGAATCCATCAGCAGGGAGATCAGGTCTAACGAGAGGTCGTCCGCCCAATGGAGGTCCTCCAAAATCAGCATCAGCGGCCCCCTCCGCGCCAATGCCTCGAAGAGATCTCGAAGGCGCATCAAGGTCTGGTGCCGGATCTGTTCGGGCGTGGCGTATTCCAGCTTGTTGTCCAGTTCATTCCCGAAACGGATGGAGAGCAGATTGCCGAGAAACGGCAAGATGGCCTCGGTGGAGACTTCCGAAGTCTTTGAGACTTCGGAAGTCTGTTCGGAAGTCTGAAAGAGCCCCTTCACGCCTTCGGTCACTTTGCGAGCGATTTCGCCTTCGCTATCCGCTTCGCTCAGATTAAAATATGCCCGCAGGATGTCCAGGAAGGGCCAGTAGCTGATGGAGTGACCAATGGAGATACAGCGCCCTTCGAGCCAGAGGAGTTTTTCCCCCTCACCCCGACCCTCTCCCACGAGGGGCGAGGGAGATTGGCTCCCCTCTCCTCGTAGGAGAGGGGCCGGGGGTGAGGTCAAGTACGTTTTCAATTCCGTGACCAACCGCGATTTGCCGATGCCCGCTTCGCCGATGACCGAGACCATCTGCCCCTGTCCGGCGAGCCAACCGTCAGCCGCCTCCTTCAACTCTGCAAACTCCCGCTCCCTGCCAATCATCCGCGCCCGCAAGCCTTCAATGCCCCGTAGTTTTTCGGGACGCGAGGTGACATGCAGGGCTTCATAGGCAAATAACCCTTCGCCAATCCCTTTGAGCGTGAGTCCTTCTAACCGCTGGAAATCAAATGCCCGACGTGTCAGCCGATATGTGCCGGGACCGACGAGAATCTGCCCGGGCTTCGCCGCGCCTTGCAACCGTGCCGCCAAGTTGATGTCGGTACCATACGCGCTGATTTCCAGATGCTTCTGTGCCCCGATGGGACCGAAGTACATCATCCCACTGTTAATCCCCACGGAGAGAGAGAGGGAAAGCCCCTTGACGGCTTCCTGGATGTCAAGCGCCGCCAGAATCGCTCGCTCTGGGTCATTTTCATGAGTGATAGGCGCACCGAAGAAGGCTAAAACGCAATCGCCGATGAACCGATTGATATTCCCCTCATAGCTGAGAATGATATCGACAATCGATTGGAAGCACCCGTTGATGATTTCGACCACCCGTTCGGTGGGATATTGACGGGACAGTGGCGTAAAGCCAGAGATGTCGGCGAACATCGCCGTCACCAAACGATTCTCACCGACCATCTCCTGTTCGGCGGCGCGCATCCGCTCTGCCAGCGGTTTGGGGATATAGATTCGCTCCTGCATCTCCTCTAAACGCGGAACAGGCTCCCGCGTGAGTTCAGGGGCGGAGGATGTTCCAACCTTTGTGCCGCACTCCGAACAAAATTTGGCGTCTTGGGGCAGTTGCTTCCCACAATTTGAACAGATCGAAGCCAATTTTGTGCCGCACTCCATGCAGAATTTGGCTTCGTTTGAATTTTCATACTGGCATTTTGGACATTGCATCTCGGCCTCCCAATCTTGGCTGTGCCTGATATTGCACCTCGAATTCTGTAGGTGTCAGATAGCCTAATGACGAGTAAGAACGCTCATGATTATAAACGATGTTGAGAAAATGCGAAAGCGCAGAATATGCGTGTTCAAAATCGGTGAATTCCTCAACCCAGACCAATTCATCTTTGAGATGTCCGATGACACTTTCGGCATACGGATTCTCCCACGGTTTTCCTTATAAGTCCGTATCGGGTTTTTCATAGACTTCCGAAGTCTCCAAGACTTCGGAAGTCTGAAGCGTTAAACCCTTACTAACCTTTGGTGCACCATGGGTTAGTCGACTGAAGCGAACAGTCGAAAAAGTTCCACACCACGTTCATATTTCGATTGAGAACTCGGAATCAAATTATATTGTTGAGATAATGCGTGAGCAATGTCCTGAAGCAGTGTAACATCACCTGCCTTTAATTCGAGTTCAAGTTCATATTCCTGGACACATTGCGTTTGCTCCGGGTTGATATACCGAACATCATCAAAACAGATTTCGACCTCCCCTGCTCCGGCATGAATGTGCCATGATTCACGTGTATTTTCAACATGCAGGACAGGATGGATGGCCTCTGCCTGTAGGTAAGCCATAGCGGCCTGGACAGCTTCACCAGAAACATCCACGAGATTTCCATTTAAGAGCGCTTGAGCCTGTACCGCAGTCAACGCATCTTCAAGTTCCGTGCGAACATGAATCCCTTGAAGTTGGCGCTTAAACGTCACAACATAAGCCCCCTTCTTCTCTCGAAGCCGTAGACCAACGCCCTGTTGAAAGAGTGTGCCGGCGAGCGTGTCGAGATAGGTATCCCGTTGCGGAATAATCCGTTGATTCGTCAACCTGTAGTCCGCCACCTGTTTTTGGGCTCGAATCAGATCGAAAATCTGCGGCGATGTTACCTGAAATTTCACTTCAACTTCGTATGCCATTTGATTGCTCATGTGAAACTCAGACTTCCAAAGTCTCAAAGACTTCGGAAGTCTCTCATATTATCCACCAAAAGCACTGAAGGCCGCTTTGATGATGAAGAAGAAAATCATCGCCATTCCGGCACCTGCGGGCAAGGTCACAACCCATGAGGCAATAATATCACGAATGACCCGAGGATTCAAGCTATCAAGACCTCGCGCCAGCCCAACTCCCATAACACTGCCAACGAGCGTGTGTGTCGTGGAAATCGGCAATCCAAGTTTCGAGGCAAAGACGATGGTCGTTGCAGCCGCAAGCTCTGCCGAAAAGCCGCGCGACGGCGTGAGTTCGGTGATTTTCTTTCCAATGGTCTCGATCACGCGCCACCCCCATGTCCCTAAACCGATCACGATGCCCACACCCCCTAACGCTAAAATCCAGGGTGGGACCGGTGCTTTCGCCGTGAGCGCTTCAGCACCGCCCTGCGCGAGTGAGATAACGCTGGCAACTGGGCCAATCGCATTGGCGACATCGTTCGCGCCATGCGCAAAAGCGACGAAGCACGCGCTCAGAATCTGAAGGTAGCCAAATACCTTCTCAACGAAGCGAAAATCCCCGCGTGTGTGTATTTGGGCTTCGCTCTGTTCGGCCATTTTCATTAACCTATCAAGATTCTCCTGGATATTTTCAACCGGTCCTTCAACCTCCTTCGTTGCCATCGCACGAATTCGACGGGCGTGCCTTGCCATGGAGCGCAAGTCTATCGACATCGCAGCTAAAGAAAGAGAAGGCGCTTCCTCCTGTTTCGTTGATGGCACAGGCATACGCCTGATGAGGAATCCGCCGATAATAGAAGCGACGAATCCAACCCCCGCGGCATACACGAGCGCTTGTGAAAAATTCAGATTGAGTTTGAGATTCTTGAGCCCCTTAAAAAGCATGACGAGCGTTAAGATACCAAACACAAGGAAAACAAATACAGGTGCCCAACGCTTCGTCGCCTGGACCGGATTCGGCACGTTAATCATCGAATGACGAATCAGCGAGAAAATCGCAAAGGAGATCATTCCGCTTAACAGCGGAGAGACAACCCAACTCAGAGCGATTGTGCCAATCTTCCCCCAAGCAATCGCTGCAGTTCCGCCTCCCACAATTCCAAAGCCGACTATTGCGCCAACAATCGAGTGCGTGGTGGAAACGGGCCAACCGAAATAGGTCGCAATTTGCAGCCAGACACCGGCAGCGAGCAGTGAAGCGACCATGCCGTACATCAAAATTTTAACCCCTTCTTCACTGTGAAACACCTTCAGGTCGATCATCCCTTCCCGGATGGTTTCTGTGACGTGCGATCCAACGAAGAACGCACCTGCAAATTCAAAAACAGCCGCGACGATCAGGGCTTGTTTCAGTGTTAAAGCCCGAGAGCCAACCGATGTCCCCATCGCGTTTGCAACATCGTTGGCACCGATGTTCCACGCCATATAAAATCCGAAGCCTCCCGCGAGTATCAGGATGATGATTGTTTCGATTCCCATTTTCTTCCTCCAAATCCTTGGATTGAGTTTATCGAAATCAAGGGCGTGCAATTAACAGCCGCAATCGATTTCCCATTCTTTCTGCATAATTTGCCACTTGCCCGGCTGTATAAAAGATCTGATACCACAGCATCACATCCACAGGGTTCATCCGGTCCTCCATTGCGAATAGTTTACGGGCAAGATCGCGTCCAATCACATCGGATTTCGTCTCAACATCATCTAACTGATTGATCATCTCCAAAACTCTGTTGGCTTCCGGGCCCCCGAAGGAGGCTTCGGCGAGCTCATCCATTTCAGCGCCAATTGTTGCTGCCACATCACAGGTGACCAGAATCTCATCAATGAAGTTCATCACGTCCGACTTGAGCTCTTCAGGAAGGCGGAGTTTTTTCAAAGTGAGCAGCCCCGCAACTTCTTGTGTTGAATCAGCGATTGAATCCTGCGTATGAATCAACTCCAACAAATCCCTCCTGTCAATTGGCAAGAAAAGCGATTTGGGCAGATGGTCCCGAATCTCATTTTTGATTCCATCCGTCTCGTGTTCGAGCTGATCGATGACCGCCGTAATCCTATGGATTTCTTTCTCATCGTCGGCATGCACAGCCTCAAACAGTGGGCGTAACTGCTGGGCACACTCGATGGCTTTTTTCATGTGGGCTTGTGTGGGACCAAAGGGAGATTTGGCGAATAAGTTAAATATGCTACGCATTGCAATAGCCCTCCTTTTTTGTTTGCAGTTGAGTTGTAGCCCAAAATTCTATCTTGGCCGCATAAAGGCCCAGTTAGAATCTTGGGCTACGATTGCCTCCCCTGGGAATTATGACCAACCCTCATATTAATTTGCGCGGAACGTTCCCTCTTTCTGCACTCGCTCATGGATTCGTTTAAATTCCTCAGAGCCATCGTCTTCCCAGAGTTCAGATGTGATGCCCCGGATGGTGCCTTCCTCGCGCCCCGTCAGGCTGCTGGGCGAAATATAGGAACGTCCGTAAAAGGTGTTGCCGCCTGGCATACGCAGAATACCCAGATGTTTTGGAATCTCAATCGGTTGATTCGCGGCGATTCGTGCCAGCGCATCCTCGTCTACCTCAAATCCCAGACCCGGCCGCTCCGGGACGGGTGAACTGCCTTCGATGACGGGGATGCGTTCTGTGGTGATGTCCTCCTCGTACTGATCATCCAGGTTGATTGTGTGCGCCGTGTGGGTCGGCAGGACGGCGGCCATGTGAAGTGCCATCGCCTTTGTGAGCGTGCCGCCTGTCAGTTGGATAATCGTCTGGATATTCGCCTTTCCAAAAGCGAAACCGGTCATCAGGGTGTCTCCGACACTCGCCTCGGTCATATAGATGTCCGCGACGCCGTGGAGCATCTCCTGCATACCGCCGAGCGGCGTGCCGTGCATGATGATCGGGATTCGGGTCCGCTCCCGAAGCCTCCGCCAGCCGTCGAGGTCGTGCTTCACGAGCGGGTCTTCAATATAGCCCACAATGGGGTGGTTCCGCTCCAGTTCACTGATGATGGGGAGAACCACCGACAGGGTGCGATTACTATTGAAGTCATAGTGAATCTTAAAGCCTTCCGGCGCGACCGCTTCGGCGGCGCGGGTCTGCGCCATCACGTCGTGGTATTCGCAGGTGTGCATCTTAAAGATGGTGTAGCCTTCGGTTACTGCACGGCAGATCTCTTCGCGGAATGCTTCCGGCGAAGCCGGTCGGGTCCAGGCTGCAACCGGAACCGCATTTCGCACCTTCTGCCCCATCAGTTTGTAGGCTGGCACTTCGAGGTATTTGCCCATCACATCGTAGAGGGCACCGCTGAGGCCCGGTGCCAGGTTGAAATTGTTGATGAAATTGAACGGGTTGCGTCCAACGAGCGGTGCCACACTCGACTGAGGCGGCTGCCCGCCGGGGCGGACGCGTTGATCGCCGTAGCCGACCAGCCCAACATCCGTATGGACTTTGAAGACGGTGCGGTGATCGATGCCATACAGGTCGACTTTGCGATTCTCGTAGCGTTTTGCGAGACGCGGATAAATCGGGATAACTTCAATGTTAGTAATCTTCATGGGATACTCCTTTTGAGAATGGGTCGGGGATTCTATCAAGTAAAAGGCGACCCGCTGCATTGAGATGATTCGTGAAACGTGAACAGAATCACGCTTCACCCTTCGCTCAAGGGCAAGCTTATCACGTTTCACGCTATAATTTCAATACGGCTTCGCCGACTCAATCCGGTGCCGCCTACGGACTCCGTCGGAATCCTTGCAAACGCGCATATTTTAACACAGGCGACCTGAAAGGACAAGCCCAAAAAGGGAAAGCGCATCCTGACTTTTTGGGGCACAGCGCGCTGGAATCATCAGTAATTTCCCTGAAGTTTTGTCAATACGGGCTTTACCGATATGACGGCGTCGATTTTACCCGTTTTTCTCCTGCCGATACGCTTGGCCAAGGCCGAGGGTTCAGTCTGCTGACGGATTCGTCTGGACGATTATGGGTTGGGAGACACAATGGCGTGGTGGTCTATGATGGCGCGAAGTTTACCAGACAACCTCAATTTGATGGAAAAACCATCTTGACGATGTTTGAGGATTCAAGGACGCGGATATGGTTCGGCACGCCCAACAGCGGCGTGCTCAAAACCGATGGTGCCGTTGTCACTGCGATAACCACTGCCGATGGGCTGCCTTCCAACCATGTGACGGCAATTGCGGAAGATAAGGAGGGGAACATCTGGATTGGCACAGATAAGGGATTGGCACGATATTTTGAAAGTCCAACCGCGCCTTTGATTCACATCAAATCCGTTGAATCCGACCAGATTTACCCATTTCCAGAGCACATCCACCTCCCGGCTGGCGTCAAGCATTTCGCTGTCACCTATCGGGGCATCAGCACCGCCACGCGGCCGGAGGCGATACAGTATTTTTACCGATTGGAAGGGCACGACGCTTCCTGGCAGGGGCCGACGAATTCAAGACGTGCAAACTATCACAGGCTAAAGCCCGGAACCTACACGTTCAGGTCCATGGCAATCGACCGTGATTTTAATCGTTCGTCCACCGCCAGTGCGACCGTGACCGTTGTTCCGGCCTGGCATGAACGGGGATGGGTTCTGGTTCCCGCTGTGAGTGCGACCGCTACCCTGCTGGTTTCGTCGATTGTCTTATGTCTGCGATTTTACGCGCAACGTCGTCAGTCCAGCCGGTTGCGCGAACAGATACTGGAAGGTGAGCGACAGGCCCGCACTCGTGAGCAACGCGCTCGCGAGGCCCTTGAAGCGGAACATGCCCAACTCCAACAAGCCAGAGATCACATCCAGTCCCAGAACAGCGAACTGGTCATTGCCAAAGAGAACGCCGAATCCGCCAATCGCGCCAAGAGTCTCTTTTTAGCGAACATGAGCCACGAAATTCGCACGCCGTTGAACACCATTTTGGGATACGTGCAACTCATCCAGCGAGAGGCGAATCTCCCTTCCATCCAGAGGGGACGCTTGCAAACCATCCAGAGCAGTGGAAGCCACCTTCTGGACGTGATTAACGACATTCTGGACCCCTCTCGTATTGAAACCGGGCGTGTCGAACTTCAGGCAACGAATTTCGACCTGAAGGCTTTAATCAACGACCTCTCCCGGATGTTTGCCTTCCGCTGCGAAAGGAAAGGACTCACCTGGCATGTTGAATGGCGTAGAGCGGGCGGCTCGCCCGTTCAAGTGGAAGGAAAGGAAGGAGAGGAAGGAAGGGAAGAAAGAGAGGAAGCCGCTTCACGTTTCACGCTTCACGTTTCACGCCTCCTAGTTCACGGCGACAGTGGGAAGTTGCGGCAGGTGTTGATCAATCTACTTTCAAATGCCGTTAAGTTCACCGCTACTGGAGAGGTGGTGTTGCGCGTTTCTGCGCCTACGCCAGAAGAAGCGCTGGCCCGCTTTGAAGTCCGAGATACGGGAGTTGGAATTTCGGAGGTAGAGATAGGGGAAATTTTCGCCCCGTTTACGCGAGCGGACGCCGATGCGGGGCAGACAGAGGGAGCCGGTCTGGGACTGGCGATTGCCAAAAGGATGGTGGAGTTGATGGGCGGCGACATTTCAGTCGAATCGCAACTGGGAAGCGGCTCCTGTTTCCGTTTGACCGTTCCACTTCCGCCGGCTCAGGAGGCGTCAGCGCAAGCCCACGCTGTCGGGGAGGTGGTTCGTCTGACGGATGGATACGCTGTCAAAGCGCTGGTTGTTGACGATATTGCCACAAACCGCATCGTCCATCTGGTTTTACAGCAGGACATTGAAGCCATCTTAGAGATTTTAGGACCAGTTATGATCAACACCAGTTCCACTTGATGAATCACGGGGCTATTGTCATCTCGTTCTGTCGAGACCGTTTTCTCTTGCCTTTGTTCTCTTGTCCCGTAGGGACATCTGATGGTAGCCCAACGATTCATCGTTGGGAGCTGATTCATACGAGTTTTTCGCTTTGTTCCCTCGCCCTCCGTCAAATCCATCCCCCCTGCCCCCCTTGTGGGAGGAGATGTCACGAAGTGACAGAGGAGGGGGAGGGTGAGGGGGAATCAACCAGCGCGAGCAACCACCCCCTCACCCCGGCCCTCTCCCACAGCGGGGAGAGGGAGATGAGGTTGCTCCTTCTGTTGCAACATGAGGTGCTAACCGAAAAAGTCGTATGGTTCAATCCGCAATCCAAAATCTGCAATCCGAAATCGATCGACTATGTGTGAAAAAGACTTTCTCGGCGCGAAAATTCTCGTCGTCGATGACCGGCAAGAAAACCGTGATATTTTAATCCAATTGCTCGAGGGGCGCGGTTATACCGTTTTAATTGCCCCAAGCGGGGAGATTGCGCTTAACGTTGTGGCTCGCGCAGTGCCCGAGATGGACGGTTATGAGGTCTGCCAAAAATTAAAGGAGAATCCTGCAACCCAGCAGATTCCGGTGGTATTCCTGACGGTCAAAGAGGAAAAAGAGAGCGTTCTGAAAGGCTTTGCTGTCGGCGGCGTCGATTACGTCACCAAGCCGTTTGATGAGCGGGAGTTGTTCGTCCGTATCGGAACGCACCTACAAATCAGCCGCCTGACAAAGCAACTGGCGGAGCAAAACGCTGAACTGACCCAGGTCAACGCCCAACTGGTGCAGGAGATTAAAAGGCGACAACAAGCCGAAACCGAGCGACAACTGGCGAAAGATGCCTTGAATCACTTCAATGAGCAGGAAAACAACCGATGGGGAATCGCTGGATTTGTCGGCAAGAGCCGGACGATTGAGAAAATCCTCTCTGAGGTTCGTCAAGTCCAGAACGTCGGGACAACGAGCGTGTTAATTTTGGGCGAAATCGGTACGGGAAAGGAACTGATCGCGCGCGCCATCCACTTGGGTTCGAGCCGGGCAATCCATCCCTTCCTTCCGGTTAATTGCGCCGGGATTCCAAAGGACCTGGTGGCTTCTACCCTTTTCGGTCATCTGCGCGGGGCGTTTACCGGGGCGCATGCGTCACGCAAAGGCGTCTTTGAACTGGCTGCTGACGGGACGCTCTTCCTCGACGGGATTGGCGAGATGCCCCACGATGTCCAAACGATGCTGCTGCGCGTCCTCGAAGAGCATGTCATCACCCCGCTCGGGGGGACGCGACAGGTTCCGGTGAACGCTCGGGTGATTGCTGCGACCAACGCCGACCTCCAAGCAAAGATGGCAGGTGGGGCGTTCCGTGAAGACTTCTATTTCCGCCTGGCGCGATTTGTGGTCGAAGTCCCGCCGTTGCGGGAAAGGAGAGAAGATATTCCCTTGTTGATCGAGCATTTTCTGGCGATGTTCAGCCGAGAGATGGGCTGCGCCAAACCGCAGTTAAATCCGGCGGCGTGGGAGTTGTTGGAAAACTACGCCTTTCCGGGCAACGTCCGAGAGTTGAAGAACATCATCGAAAACGCCCTGATTCGCAGTGATGGAAAGTGGATCGAGCCGGAACAGCTACAACTGATTGGCCTCAGCCAGCGGCGCGGTCAACCGACGCTGGCGGAAGCTGACAGCATCCCGCAGCGCGGGCTGAATTTGAAACCCTCTCAGGGGGTGCCCGAACATCCGTTACGACCGGAGACCGATGAAGAGCGCATCGTCGCCTATGTCATGCGGCACGGTAGCATCAACAATTCCGAGTGCCAACGTCTGCTCGGCGTTGACAAGCATCGGGCGAACTATCTGTTAAACAAACTCTATCATGTCTGCCTCCTGAAGCAGGTGGGTCGGAGCCGTTCGACCCAATATGTCCAGCCCTGAAATGGGTCGGACTTTAGTTGGCAAATTTCGGGAATTTTTTTCTGCTTGACACGCTTTTGATATGAGTATATAATAGATTTGCTGCGAGAAGGAGTTAATCCGTCTCAGACGGTTGATTCAAAGCAATCTCCTGATAAGAAAGGAAGTGAGAAGGTTATGGCTTCCAGAAAAAGAAAGGTACAATTCCCCCCAAAGCCGGGGACCTTCAAACGAAGTGAGTATATCAAGGTCTCTCGACAAGTTATTGCTGAGAGGGTTGCCCGTACTGGAGGAAACTCCCCACAATTGGAGGAGGCGGAGCAGTCCCAAACAGTTGATTCAAAGCCCTCCACCGATGAAGATGCAGAAAAGATAGTTCAATATGCAGCAACAAAATGAGCCTCATTCAAATGATAACAAGAGGGTTTTTATTAACTGCCCATTTGATTCCAATTATAAACTGTACAAGTAAGTTCTGATAAACTTCCGAAGTCTTTGAGACTTCGGAAGTTTGTCGGTCACAGCCGCTCGACCCAATATGTCCAGCCCTGAATTGGTCGTACTTTGGTTGGACAATTCCGACTAATTTACAACCAAAGTCCAACTAATTTACAACCAAAGTCACCTCACCCACTTTGCCTACCTCACTCGGATGCGAATGTGATTTCCTCCAACCGCTGGAAACCCGGTTCCCAAGCCAACTCGAACGACGCCTTTCCCTTTGAACGGTTCCATGGCATCGGTTTTGCTATATGTCAATGGTGTAAAGAAACACTGCGTTTAAAAACTGAGAACCCACGATACAATCAAATGGAGGTAAAATATGAAACGCCTTGTTTTGTGTTTAATGGTGACAATCCTTCTCACCGTGGTACCCAGCTTTGTCATGGCTGGACACATAAGTTGGACGGATTGGACTAGCGTAACTAGCACGACCGCCTCGGGTACGGTTCAGGCCACAAGCGTTGTATACAGTGGAGCTCCTCTTACAGGAGGAGAGACAGTCCTGAATGGAACTTTCTTTTGGAGTGGCCTTGCTGCATTTCTCGTTGAAGTACCATCGCCTGCCGACCTGATCGCCACCAGCGGAGGTGTAGTCACTCACACCCTCACCTTCGGTTCAACCATAAACACCCCGGTCTACATTAACTTCTACAGCATCGGAAGAGACGATACAACTATAGACCTCGACTTTGGTACAACCGATTTTGACGTCATAGCCAGCAATAATGGGCAACTACCCGCCCGGATTTTTACCGAAATTGTAAGTGGTAGCAACCACACTTTAAGGGGTAGAGAAGGCACCGGCTCTATCCGAATCCTTGGTCCGCTGTCGAGCATCTCATGGACTACAAACGCTTCCGAGTATTACATGGGATTCACTCCTGGTGTTGAAAATCCCATCCCTGAACCCTCCACTATCGTCCTGTTTGGGGTCGGTATATTAGGGATTCTGGGGTACAGCTACCGTCGTCGGAAGGCGGCAAAGTAACCCGTTGTAGAAACGAATCAGCCCCGGCGCAGAGGTGTTGCGTCGGGGCTGTTATATTTTGGGGTGGTTTGGTTCCAAACCACCCAACCACCCAACCACCGAACCACCTCTCCGCTTACTGCTTGTGAACGTTTTGAACATAAATGTTCCCTCCTGTGGTCCATTCTTGAATCATTGCCTACAGTAGGTCAGAACGGTGAGGGATTTATACCGATTCAGGTCCCGCTTTGCGAGGATTCCGCTTTGCGGAACTTGCTTTTTCCCTGATGGAAGAAAGGGAAGGAAAGGAAGCAATGACCTTTCTTCCTTTCCTTCCTTTCCTCCACCCTGATGAACGAGCAAGCCGTGCTCCGTCCGATGAATCGGACCCGCTCTACTTCCTTCCTTTCCTTCCATTCCTTCCGGAAAATTCGCTCCGCCAGCGAGAGAGCACATCGCGGACTTTAGTAATCTGAATGCCGACCTCTGTGTACTCATTTTTGCCGGTGTGGTGTTCCACTCCCCAATAGCCCTCGTAGCCCGCATCAACCAGCAGCTTCATCTTTTCGTTCAGGCAGGTCTCTGTGATGTTCCACGCAATGTGCGTATGCATCGTCCAGGGCGCTGCCATCTCGTCCCCCGCGTCGGGGTCGTCTGACGTCCACCCCTGAATGTGCAGCAAAATCCCAAAAGCGGGGTGGTCAACCCCCTCATAAATCTGCTTCATGTTGGCTGGCACCCGCTCCGGTCCCCAGTGATTCTCTGGACCAACTTTGTAGCCATTATCATAAGCGCGCTGGGCATACTCCCGGTAGCGTTTGACGATGAGATCACACATCTCGTTGGACATCTCGTTTGTCCGTCCACCGGCGTCAATACGTATCGTCTTCGCGCCCAAGATTTCCGCGGCGTTGAGGTACGCCAAGGCGTTCTGGTAGTTCTTCTCGCGGGCGTCGGGGTCATCTTCCCATAAGTGCGCGCCGTCAACGCAAAGGTTCACCAGCGCGAGTTCGCGCTCATCCATTGCGGCTTTGACCTTCTTGAGATAACTTTCATCGGTGCTTTGCAGCATACCGTTCCAAATATCAGCGGCATCAAGACCATATCGGTATTTGACGCTTTCCAGGTATCCAAATACGTCCATCTTGCCCTCTCGAAGCAGTCCATGAAAGGCGTAAGATGCGATTGAGATTTTCATATTGTCCCCCTTTTTTAGGCATGTAGAAACCGAGTTTTTCGGAAAAACTCGGTTTCTAGCCATCCAATTTGTATGACTTCATCAAAGTCCATGAGGTTTAACGCCCATCACAAGCGTCGGGCAACCCATCGGATGCCCCGGCCCAAGACCTCACGGAATTGCGGATTCGAGAACGTCTCATTGTCGTGACCGCTCTGGAGGCAGAACACGCGAGAGTTCCGATAGGTGTGGGCCCAACCGATGATTTTCATACTCTTCGGGTGGTCAACCGTTAGCAAGGTATGGCTATCGTCGCCGGCATCTTTCATGGTGTATGTCTCGTCCGACATCTCCCAATCGGCAAGACCGGCGGTAATGGGATGGCTCGTGTCAGCAACATGCACCTTAATTCTTTGACCCGGGTGATATCCGAAACTTCGTTCTCCAATACCACAAATGTCAGCGTAAGCCGGCCATTCGGGGAATGCCAGGATCGCGTGATGAAGGATCACCAATCCTTGTCCCCTATCTGCCAGGTTGAGAATCGCCTCCGCCGCTTGGGGGTCGGGGTAGGGTCGATGAAAATTGTAGAAAACGATGCTTTCGTACCGACTCCGGTTGGGGTCTTTGATAAACTCCGCAAGCTCTTGTCGGACAAATTGGATGCCCTCCATACTCTCAAAAACTGCGTCGAATTCCTTTTCTTGAAAACCGTGCTTGCCTGTCACAATGGCAATTTGAAATGTCTCGTTCATGCTATATTTCCTCCTCTGAAAGAACATGGGTATATCCCAAAGAAATTGTTAAGCTGAAAACTTTGGGTAACTTAACTTGATGCGTATGGGGTTTCTCCCTCTCCCCACGGAGGGGAGAGAGAGTGAAGGAATGCCGCTCTTAAGCCCTGCGCACTAACTTGATACGAATAGGAAAAGGAAGGTTTCCTCCTTTCCTTCCTATCACCCATCCACTCGCTCCCCCGCCTCTCTCCCTTCCCTCCATCCTTATGTCTTTTTCGCCACGATTTGATATTCCCCCGCCTTCAACGCCTTCAGGGCCTTCTCCAGTTCCATTAACGCTTGAGCCGCCTCCGTGATTTTCCCCGCTCCGGTTAATTTCAAATATTGATTATAGTTATCATTTGCCAGTTTGATTAACTCCGTCAAGGTTGGCAGCGTCGCGCTACCCTCTTTTGTTGCTTCCTTGGGTGATTCGATGCCTATCCCAACCCCAAAAATCTTTTGCAGGGCTTCAGGAAACGTGTCTGCCGACGCAAAATTATCCCCAGTGGCGACGACGACCGAGACGAGATTGGGGCGATTAATGCCTTCCGGCTTCAGGTAGATGGGTTCCACATAGAACAGGGCGTTTTCCACAGGAATCACCAGCAGATTCCCGCGAATGACGGTGGTGCCTTGTTGGTTCCAGAGCGTCAATTTTTCTGACATTTTCGTTTCGATGTCACCTTCGACCTGCATTGGGCCAATAATCGTTTCGGACCGCGGCAGGATATACACAACCAATTGCCCATAATGCTCGAGGTCGCTACGGGCAACAAGCCAGGCGTTCATGTACCTGACCTGTGTTGGAGGCGTAAAAGGAATCATATTCACAAACTCTGGATTCTTCTCCCCCGGCAACTTGAGAATGGCATAGTAGGGCACCATGGTTTGCCAGGCTGAGTAGTATTTTTCCTGGGGGATATGCCACCTTTCGGAACCGGGGTAGAAGACTTTCGCATCCCGTACATGATAATCTGCATACACCTCTGCCTGGATTCTGGTCAGGTAATCGGGGTATCGGAGGTGATTTTGTAACCCGGCTGGCATTTGATCTTTGCTCTTGAACAGGTTGGGAAAGGCGTTCTGATAGGCAGACATAACGGGTTCACCGGGTTTCGTCCAGTAAAAATTGACTTCGCCGCTGTAGGCGTTCACCACGGCGACGGCGGGGTTGCGGATATAGCGAAAATGATCAAAGGTCGGTTCAGAGTAAAGCGGATTTTCGATCAGGTGGGTCTTATCCACATAGGTCTTTGAGTTCGGGTAACTGTGGCTCGTGACATAAATGTCAACTATCCACCAGAGTTGTCCATCAGCAATCACGATATAGGGGTCCGGGTCATATTTGAGAAACGGTGCGATGTGTGAGATTCGATCGGTCACCGTTTTAGCGGAGTCGGGAGTCCGCGTCCCGATATTCCGCCAAAAGAGGACTTTGCACTCCGGTGTCACATCCGTGGAAAGGAGCACGCGCCAGAAATCGAAGCGGGTTGCGAAACAGAGCCGTCTGAACCAGCCTCCAAGTTTGACGCCGTGCGTTCCCTGATACTGCTCACCCGCCGGATCGATTTCCTCCCGCTTGGTGTTGACAATTACATAGTCTTTCGTCAACTCACCGTAGTAAATTTGCGGCTGTGTCAGGGCAAATTCAGGATAGGTGTGATTCACCGGGATGCCCTTCACCCAGAAATTGGGATTGTTGTTCTCTTTCTTGAACTCATTCACGGGAACAACACAGACGCCATATCCATGCGTATACATCAGTTTCTGATTGACCCAGTCCCGCGCTTCTTTTAATTCCTTCGCATCCACCTCTCTGGGGGCGATGAGCACCTGTCGATACTTCCCACCGACCCAATACCGGTCCACATCCGTATAGGGATTGAAGTCGTAGTATGGCTCAATCCTTTGCTGGTCTCTCAACACTTCGTAAAGTACGCGCCGATCCCATAATTGGATATTCTCTTTGACTTCGGGATTTCGGTTAATCATCTCGAACGTTGCAGCGCCTTTGATCTGATCTCTTTCCTCAATATGGTCTAACCCGAATGCCTGACGGGTCCATTCAATATGACGGGCGAGAAAAGGGACTTCCGCAGAGAGTGGATTTGGACGAACTTTCGTCCAATGCAGCGCAACCGGGTAAATTTGGATGAGAATCAGATAGCTTGCGCCCCACATCACGATAGCAGCATACCAGACCGTCCGTTTTTGCCAGAATAAATTAATCAGAATCACCACGCCGATCAGCCCAACGCACAGCATGTAAATTTGATAAGCCCCGATCAGGTGGCTATCGATGTATCCCATGCCATCGACTCGTCCTAACCCCCAAGGGGAGCGGGCAGCATATAAGAGGTTCCAGATGTTGATTTGACTCCGCCAAAGTGAAACGCCGAATAGCATGAGCCATAAAACAGCGGCATGAAAGACCAAACGGCGTTCAACCATCGCCATGGTCTGTGGGTCTCGACGGTGATAAAAATTATACAAGAGCCCGACAAACAGGAGGGTGGCCCATAACAGGACCTTCACCCATACACTGACCCAACGGTAGACCGGCAGCGAAAAGAGATAAAAACTGAGGTCTTTTTGAAACACCGGTTCAGTGATGCCCGTCAATACGCCATTCTCATACCGTAGAAAATCGTCCCATAGAAACATCATCGGGACCGACAGAAGACCTGCAACCAGAACGATCGAGATTAAAAGGCTGCGATAGAATCGCACTGTTCGTTCGCGAGTCCACCGAGCAAATTCGCGGGAGACCGGGCAAAGCCGATCGCCAACGAAGAGATTTGCCCCCATAAACCCGATCGCCACGAGCCCAAATTTGGCAAAGAGTTCCCACCGCGTTTTCAAGATTTTCCAAAAGACATTGGCATAACCGACATCCTCAAACCAGAGGTGTTCTGTATACAGGTAAACCAGGGCGGGCCAAAACAGTATGCTCATAATCAATCCGCCCCCGAGCCAAACCCCATACGCCTGCACCTTGAGCCGGGGCTCTCTTGTCTTTTTCCCATGCCGATACATCAAAATACCGGCAATCAGGGCGAGAACGGCGATGATGAGTCCAATGGCGATTTGAATGATAGCAAGGTCAGCTTTCCCCATGTTCTCTCCTTGTTTCACGGTCACGCGCGTCAGCGAAAACGGCGGCAAGGCCAGCGTCGTTTCCCTTGTGCACGCCGCCGTTTCGCTGGATTGCTATTTGCTCAACGCCCAGTGGTTTGTCGGAAATTTGTAATGGTCAAGATGATGATTGACAATTGCCTTCAATCGTCAATCGTCAATCGTCAATTGAACGACCGGATTCCTCAAAACGCCGATCTTTTCAATCTCAATCTCAACGACATCGCCATCGGCGAGTTTTTCATTGGGGTGTCCCACGCCGGAAGGCGTACCTGTTGAGATAATATCGCCGGGTTCGAGCGTGACCAGTGTGGAAATAAACTCGATTAGCTCGGCGATGTTAAAGATCATATTCCCTGTATTCGCGTCCTGTTTCGTTTTGCCGTTGACCCGCAACGAAAGCCGCAAGTTGTGTGGGTCGGGGATGTCATCTTTTGTCACCATGCAAGGGCCGACTGGAGCAAACGTATCGAGCCATTTCCCATTGAGCCAATCGAACCATTCATCCCCCGCTCGACTTATCCGACTCGCTTTGACCTTCAACTCGCGCTCAGAGACATCGTTGACGATGGTGTAGCCCGCAACATAGTCGTAGGCATCGGCGGCGGCGATAAATTTACCGCGCTTCCCGATGACGACGCCAAGCTCTGCCTCCCAGTCGATGAAAACGCCGTTGGAGGGAATGACAATCGGTTGTTCGTGTGCGGTTAGCGTGGTGCTTGGGGGCTTCATGAATACCCGCGGGGTCGTTTCCAATTTGCTCAAGGCTTTTCCGCCCCCCTCTTCGATATGGGCGGCATAGTTCCCGGCGAGTAGCAACAGCTTGTTCGGATTGGGGACAGGGGGCAGGAGCGGGGCATTTATCCAGACTGCCTTTTCGGGGCTTGCTGCTGCGACGCGAATCGCGTGCGCTGCGGCATCATGACCTCGCTGTCCCCCTTTGAGGAAGGGAATCATCCCACCCAGTAGTCTGGGGAGAGCAGCATCGGTAACTGCGGCCTGGTAAGTGGCCTGGAGGTCTAAAATCTTATCATTGATGAGTGCGCCCAGCTTGGGGCCACTGGAGCTCTGAAAACTGACTAATTTCATGGATTTTTTCCTCTCTCACGTTTAGATTTGAGTTGACTGTGTGCATACAACCTTCCGAAGGTTTGAAACCTTCGGAAGGATTTGAACCTATAGGGACTTGCGAAATCAACCCGTCGTCGTTGCGATAATAGCGGCGGAAGGCATTATAGCAGATTTATCGGCTGAAATCAACAATATTCTTGTTGCAAAGATGGGGAGGCTTTTGTATAATAGGGCACGACACTGTACAAAAAAACTTGACAAACATTTTAAATAGGGGTAAAGTATAAGGCAACAGTCAAATCTTAAACAGGAGGTTTTTTATCATGGCAGATTATGCTCGATCAGAAATGCTGGTCAGTACCGATTGGGTCGCGCAGCATGGGAGCGGCTCCGGCATCCGCTTGTTGGAAGTGGATGTGGACACAAGCGCTTACGCTCAGGGACATATCAAAGGCGCAGTGGGGCTCAATTGGCAGACCCAACTGTGCGATCAGGTGCGGCGCGACATCTTAACGAGGGAGCAGTTTGAGGCGTTATGCAGCAAGAGTGGCATCAGCAATGACACCACCGTTATTTTCTATGGCGACAATAATAACTGGTTTGCGACCTACGCCCTCTGGCAGTTCCGCTACTATGGGCATGACGAGAGCAAGTTAAGGCTTATGAACGGTGGACGCCAGAAGTGGGTGGCAGAAGGACGCGAGTTAGTGACGGAAGCGCCCTCGTATCCGGCTACGAATTACAAAGCGAAATTCCCCGACGATAACGTGCGGTCGACAAAGGATAACATTCTACCAACACTCAATCAGGGGGTCATCAACCTTGTAGACGTCCGTTCTCCAGCGGAGTTCACGGGCGAAGTTATCGCCCCCCCGGGTATGAGCGAGACAGCGCAACGCGGTGGGCATATTCCCGGCGCAGCAAACATCCCGTGGAGTCAGGCGATGCGCGAGGATAACACCTTCAAGTCCTACGATGACCTCAAGGCCCTCTACGGTGGTAATGGGGTTGACTCCAACAAGGAGACGATTGCCTACTGCCGCATCGGGGAACGTTCCTCGCATACCTGGTTTGTGTTAAAGTATCTGTTAGGCTACGAAAAAGTGCGCAACTACGACGGAAGTTGGACCGAGTGGGGCAACCTCGTCGGCGCACCCATCGCAAAACCGTAGTGACTCACCTTAATTGACGATTGACAATTGCCATAAAATCGTCAATTGTCAATCGTCAATCGTCAATTGCCGGAGTTTTGATATGTCCAAATTTGTTTCCGCCCATATTATCGCCTGCATGACACGGCAGGATGTGGAGCGGTTGGTCAAGCGGTTCGCGGAGGAGGAAAGCGACGGGGTCAAAAATCTGCGCGTGCAGTGCGACACCGTGTCAGGCCGGATGGTCTGCGAGTGGCAAGCCCCCGACATCAGCACCCTCGTGGAGTGGCTAAAAAAACGCAACGTGCACTTCCGCGGCGGGGGGGAATGGGTCATGCGCGTACAACTTGAGGCTGTGGGGGGCAAAATGATAACGGTGTAACAGGAACATATCCCGGTTTATGTCCCCTCCGCGAGGATTCCGCAAAGCGGAACTTGAAATTGCGGTGCTCTCCCTCGCCCGCGGGATGAGCACTTTTCTTAACGAGCCAACTGTGAGCATTTAGAATAGGTTATGAAACTGCCCAACTATGAACATGCAGTCGTTCCGAAGGCAAAAATCACGGAGTATCTACTCTCATCGACGCATCGTGAGGGTCGCAGCAAAGCCAAACTTTTCACACGATTCGGTTTTTCCGCCTCCGCTTGGGAGGTGCTTGCCGCGGCATTGCTACGCCATGCCGCTGACCATGAGGTTGCGAAGGTTGAGGCGTCACCGTTTGGCAGCCGGTATGTCGTTGAGGGAATACTGTATGCGCCGGATGGGAGAACGCCTGCCATTCGTTCGGTCTGGTTCATTGAAACGGGAGAGCATATACCGCGTTTGGCAACTGCCTATCCACTAGAGGAGGGGAAAAGATGATTAAAGAACTCGAAAGTATTGTGCTAACAGAAGATCTCCCAGAGTACGGGCTGAAGCTGGGCGATATGGGTACAGTCGTGTTGGTCCATCGCGGCGGTGAAGGATATGAGGTCGAATTCATGACGTTGAATGGTGAGACGGTGGCTGTTGTTTCACTCTTTACCTCACAAGTTCGCCCCCTTGGTCGCAGAGAGATTGCCAATGCCCGACCGATCATTGTCAATACACCATTGATAGAGGAAAGAGTATAAGAGCATTCACACGGAAATGAACTTCATAAGTTCATGGGTTCAGCGGATTAGGTATTAGGACAAGCAAACACCTGATAACTAACACCTAACACCTGATCATGTTTCACGCATCAGATCTCATCATGCACTATCTCACACGCCAAATTGCCTTTGAAGCATCACACTACTATCGCATCCCTGAACTCAGCGATGCAGAAAATTACGCCCTGTTTGGAGCAACCGCAAACCCAAACAGTCATGGGCACAACTATGTGCTCGAAGTGACCATCAAAGGAAAGGTCAACCCTGAAAACGGGATGGTCATCAATATTGCCGATCTGGATGGGCTGCTCAAAGAACAGGTTATTGCTTACTATGACCATAAGCACATTAATCTCCAACACCCCATCTTTGCAAACCAACCTTATTTGCAACCCACAAGCGAAAACCTGGTTATCCAGATATGGCGAACCATCGAACACTCTCCTCCGCTTTCCCCGCCAACTTGGGAGGGAGGAAGGGGAGGAGCCACTTTACACCGTGTCAGGCTGTATGAGGATTCGGCCCTGTTCGCTGACTATTATGGAGAGGAGCAGATGGTTTATCTCACCAAAGTTTACGAATTTAGCGCGTCGCACCGCTTGCACAGCCCCTACCTCAGTGATGAGGAGAATCGAGAGGTCTTCGGAAAGTGTAACAATTTTTATGGGCACGGGCACAATTATGTGCTAGAGGTGACGATTCAGGGGGAGGTCGATCCGAGAACGGGGATGATTGTGGACTTGGATTTTCTCAATGAAACCGTCCAGAAGCAGGTCTACGCTCGATTTGACCACAAGCATCTCAACCTTGACACCCCTGAATTTGAGCAACTCAACCCGACCTCTGAGAATTTTGTGAGAGTGCTTTGGGATGTCATTGAACCGAGCCTGAAACCCATTCAACTCCACCGTCTTCGACTGAAGGAGACGCCTAAGAACTATTTTGATTATTACGGAGATGAAAATTAGTCGATGAAAATTTATCAACCGGAGGTGCTCGAAGACGATGCAATCTCCGCGGATCCCAAATTGGAACACCTCTACGCCCAAATGCTAGAGCAGATCGGCGAAGACCCCACCAGACAAGGGTTACTGAAAACCCCGCGTCGTGCGGCGAAAGCCCTCCAGTTTTTGATGCAAGGGTATCAACAAAACCTCAAGGACATTTTGAACGATGCCATCTTCGACGAAGAATACGACGACATGGTGATCGTCAAAGACATTGAGTTTTATAGCCTCTGTGAGCACCATCTCCTTCCATTTTTTGGCAAATGTCACGTCGGATACATCCCTCGCAAAAGGATTATCGGCCTGAGTAAGATTCCGCGCATTGTGGATATGTTTGCGCGTCGGTTGCAAGTTCAAGAACGGCTCACCTACCAGATTGCCCAGGCGTTGCAAGAGGCGCTAGAACCCGTCGGCGTTGGTGTTGTCATGGAAGCGCAGCACATGTGCATGATGATTCGTGGGGTGGAGAAGCAGCACTCGAAAACGATGACGAACGTGATGCTCGGTGCCTTCCGAGATGAAAGTTCAACCCGCGCGGAGTTTATGAAATGTTTTAAGATTTCATAGGCAATCGGAAATCAGAAACCGAGTTTTTCAGAAAAACTCGGTTTCTTACCGTTTCAAGGTAAGTAATTGGCAGGGAATACCCTGTTTTGAAACAAAGGCCGTAAGATGAAAAGTGTTACTCAATTGATAGAAATCTTGAGGGATAAGCGTAAAATTGGCCGTAGCAATGTGGCTATTATGCTCGGTGAAATTGGCGATTTCGCCGCCATACCAGTGTTGAAAGAGGTTTTGAGTGACAATGACCATACTGTTCGTCGCCGCGCTGCTGAAGCATTAGATAAAATAAATGGGACATGGAAGGGGGAATATATCGACCAACAACTTAACCAAATCAAACAAAAACTTTGTCAATACGATTTTGAGGAGGCCGATAGATTATTCCAAAGTATCAGGGATTTTTATCCAACGGAAAAGTATAATCAGCTAAAAGAGCAATATCGAAAAACGCCCATCTTGACAAAGATAAAGGCTTTATTAGAACATGAAAAATATATTGAGGCTGATGAGTTCTTCTTCAAAAATCCATTACTTTCAAAAGATGAATATGAAAGTCTCAAAAGCCGATACGTCAAAAAATCACTGGCAACCAAAGGCATTGAATTAAACGATGAGCAGTCCCTAGCCATTGCCAAAATGGATAAGCATCTGCTACTGGCAGCACGGGCGGGGTCTGGAAAAACACGGACTATCGGTGGCAAATCGCTTTTTATCGTGAGGTACGAAGGGGTCGATCCGAACCAGATTCTCATCTTGGCGTTCAACCGAGACGCCGCTGAGGAAATTCAGAAAAGGATTTGCGGAGCGTATGGTCTGGAGGGTTTCAGGAATGCCAGAACTTTCCATAGTTTAGCCCATCAAATTGTGAAACCCAAACAGGGCACAATATTATTTGATGAAAGGGGCGAGTTCTTGCCCAGAAAATTATCTGCCTTTGTTCAGAGGATTCTCCGCTGTCTCGCAAGGACAGATTCGACAATTGAGAAAAGGTTGTATCTATATTTCCGCAAAGAATTACAGGAAGCCGATATAGAGAGGCATCGAAAATTATTTCTTAGCGAAGAAGAATATTTATCGTACCGAAGGAATCTCAGACATATTACCCTGAAGTGTGAACCGGTGAAATCAAACGGAGAAAAATATATTGCCGATTTTCTGTTTGAGCATGACATTGAGTATGAGTATGAAAGGGTTAATTACTTGGGCGGGAGACCTTATAGACCCGATTTTACGATGTATCGCAACAACGATATTGTTATTGAGCACTGGGGGATTGATGAGGACGACCCCAGAAGGGAAGTTCCGCCTCACTGGAAGAAAAGGTGGCAAGAATATCATGACGAGATGCAACGCAAAAGGAATTTCTGGCAGAAACAGAGGAGTACACTTGTCGAAACTTCGATCCGGGATTTGCGTCATGGCAGAGAACATTTTGAAGAGATCCTCAAGTCAAAATTAGAGGGCACTGGTGTTGAATGCAAGAAGCTCTGTGAGGAAGAAATTATCAAAAGAATCGTCAGACCAAAACATTTCCCCCGCATGACAGAACTATTCGTCCAGTTCATTCAGCGGGCGAAAAAAAAAGAACGTACCGTTGAAGATCTCCAGCGCGAGATTGATGAGGGCCGTTACGATGAGAGGACACAGACGTTTTTGGAGATTGCAAATCAAGTTTATAGCGAATGCAATCAAGCCCTCAAGCAACACGATCAAATTGACTTCGATGATCTCGTTATTCAAGCGACTCAGATAATTGATGAGAGTCGCGGAGAAATTCCTATCGCCCCGGACACCAATACAAGAATCAGAGACCTGAAGTGGATTTTAATCGATGAGTATCAGGACTTCTCACTGCTGTTTTATCAACTGATTCAATCCATCAGAAAATACAATGTCGATGTCCGGCTGTTTTGCGTCGGAGATGACTGGCAAGCAATCAACGGTTTTGCGGGCTCTGATTTATACTACTTTAGCCAGTTTGAAAATCTCATTGAGAAATCCGGAACGGCCCATCTATTAACGAATCATCGAAGCGATAAGGCAATTGTCGAGAAAAGTAACACGCTGATGTATGATAGAGGTGAGCCATCGAAATCATGCCGTGACACTGGGGGCAAGGTTCATATTGAACGCATTGACGATGTTAAGATTGAAGGACGCAAGAATCCTGAAGATCTTGAAGAAAAGGAGCGGGATGCGAAGTTCATTTTCCGCAACGACAGCGGTTTTCTGAAAGACAGCGGTTTTCTGAAAGCAAAATATCTCAAGCGATGTTACCAAATCATCACCGATCATCCGGAGAAAACCTTCGCAATCTTGACCAGAAGAAATCAGATTTACGGAACCGAACTCAACGAATTTTGTAATCGGTTGAAAAGATGCTTCGAGAAGGAGCAATCCAACAGCAACGGAGCATTTGATGAAAAAGTGAAAAGTGTCGGTACTGTCCACAGTTTCAAAGGATTAGAAGCTGACATTGTGATTATCCTACAGGCTTGCAATGGCACTTTTCCTTTGATTCACCCGGATAATCATCTGTTTGAAATCTTTGGGCATACGATTAAAGATGCCTTCGATGAAGAAAGGCGATTATTCTATGTCGCTATGACAAGAGCAAAGGAAAAACTGTACATTCTGACGGAGCGGGATAGAGAATCTGACTTTTTAGACGTTCTAAAGGGTGGTGCCATTGGCATGCCGGATAGTGAGTGGGAGATTCCTTTTTAGCAGATATTATCCCGATCGACCATATAGGCAAGCGAGTCGCGTTGGCTTTTGCACACTGGACAGATTTGAGGGACCAGCATGAAGGATTCAACATTTATCACAAGAGTTGTCCTGAAAAACTATAAGAGTATCGCCGCATGCGATGTTCGGCTGGGCCCCCTGATGTTCCTTGTGGGCCCTAACGGGGCAGGCAAGAGTAACTTCCTTGATGCCTTGCGTTTCGTTGCCGATGCGTTGCGGACATCGTTAGATCACGCTTTGCGTGACCGAAGCGGAATCAACGAGGTCCGTCGTCGCTCTGGCGGTCATCCGACTGACTTCAGCATTCGGCTCGATTTTACGTTGAGGGAAGGGACAGGCGGACACTACGCTTTCCGCATCGGCGCTCGCCCACGCGGTGGGTATGAAGTCCAGACGGAAGAGTGTGTTCTCCGAGGACCGGAACTCCTTTCTCATGAAGCATACTTCCGCGTTGAAAATGGTGCCGTCAGCACGAGTGTAAAAGTGGCTCCCGCTGCAGCAACCGATCGCCTTTATTTGGTCAATGCCTCCGGGCTGGCTGAATTTCGTCCGGTCTTCGAGGCATTGTCCCGGATGGGATTTTATAATCTCAACCCGGACAAAATCCGTGACCTCCAACCGCCCGGCCCCGGCGAGTTGTTGGCGCGTGACGGAAGCAACATAGCGAGTGTGCTTGTCCAACTCCATCCGCCAGCGAAGCAACGCATTGAGGAATATTTGGCAAAGGTGGTGCATGACGTACATGGCGTGGATGTCAAGGTGATTGGCCCCAAGGAAATGCTGGAGTTTCGGCAAGGAGTCACAGGTTCAAAACACCCCTGGCGATTCCTCGCCACCAACATGTCTGACGGCACGTTGCGAGTCCTGGGGATTCTCGTTGCCCTGTTCCAAGGGAATCACGACGCGCAAAAACATGTGCCACTGGTAGGGATTGAAGAACCGGAGGTCGCGCTTCATCCAGCAGCGGCGGGTGTGCTGCTGGACAGCCTGAAAGATGCTTCCCACAGCACACAGATTCTCGTCACTAGCCATAGTCCAGACCTGCTTGATGACAACAACCTGGATGTCGAATCGATTCTTGCAGTTGTCGCCGAAGAGGGAACCACCAAGATCGGACCGGTGGATGAGGCAGGACGGTCTGTGTTGCGCGATCGACTGTATACAGTAGGCGAACTCTTGCGCCTCAATCAGTTGGAACCCGATCCGAAAGTCGTCACGTCTGCAACGGCGAAGCAACTCCATCTCTTCGATTTTGAGAAGTCAAAGCCTCACCGAAAAAAGGATAAAGAAAGTACCTGATGAGAGGACAAATCGGTTGCATCGTTGAGGGGCACGGAGAAGTGGAAGCTGTGCCGATCTTGATTCGACGTATCGCGGGAATACTTTATCCAGACCTGTCGATTGTCATCCCGGTACCCATCCGCTGTTCCAGATATAAGGTCGTTAAGCCGGGAGAACTTGAGCGAAAAGTCGAACTGGCGGCTCGAAAGATTGGCGGCCAGGGTGCTGTACTTATCATCATTGACGGCGACGATGATTGTCCGGCGCAACTTGGACCGGCGTTGCTTGAGCGGGCATTACGGGTTCGTGGGAATCTGCCAATCGCTGTCGTACTGGCAAAGTGCGAATTCGAGTCGTGGTTTTTAGCGGCGGCAGAATCGCTCCGCGGGCATCGTGGGTTAGCGGCGGAACTTCAACCACCACCGCATCCGGAGGCGGTTCGTGGAGCTAAGGAATGGTTGAGTCAACGGATGGGAAGCGGCAGAGCGTACAGTGAAACCCTCGACCAGCCTGCACTCACCGCCCGATTCGACATGGACCTGGCTTGTCGCGCGGATTCGTTTGACAAATGCTACCGGGACATTGACCGTCTCTTGAGGCACCTGTGGGAGAAAAGGTTATGAACTTTGAGAGCAATGGATTCGGGGCAGGCAAGAGTGCCTTCCCGTGGTCTTGAGGGAGTCAAAATGCTGAAGGACAAAGTTGCGATTATCACGGGGGCATCACGCGGAATCGGCAAAGCGACGGCTGTGGATTTCGCTCAAGCGGGCGCAAAGGTCGTTCTCGCAGCGCGCACCCAACGGGATGTGGAAGCCGTCGCCAATCTCATCCGCACAAACGGCGGGGAAGCGCTCGCCATACCAACAGATGTGACCCTGGCGGATGAGGTGGAAAGGCTGATTCACCGCACCCTGGACACCTACCATCAGATCGACATCCTTGTGAACAACGCGGGCATTGGAATCTTTGCGCCGGTCGTCGATTCCGATCCAGCCGATTGGAGCAGCGTGGTTGACTCGAACCTCAAAAGCGTCTATCTCTGCTCGAAATACGCCCTCTCATCCATGCTTGAACGCAAATCTGGGCAGATTATCAATGTCCTTTCGATCGCCGCGAAATTTCCGTTCAAGGCGTCGAGCGCGTATTGCGCGGCAAAGGCGGGAGCGCTGGCATTTACCAAAGTCTTGTCCGAAGAGGTGCGGGCTCAGAACATCCGGGTCACAGCTATCTTGCCCGGTTCTATCCACTCTTCCTTCTGGGATAAAGTCGAACAGCACCCCGACTTTGACCTGATGTTGAAGCCTGAACACATCGTCAAAACGATTCTCTTTGTTGCCACGCGACCTGCCGAGATGGTCATTGAAGAGATTGTCGTCACCCCGCCGCTTGGGATTTTATGATGGGAATCCTTTTTTCGTCTCGTTCCCTCGCCCCCGATGCTCGGAATCTCGCTTCGCTCAACCTGAAAACGGGGCGATGGCTTTGTGGCGCAGGTAATCAATGTTCATTTCGATACCAAGTCCGGGGCGTTTTGAAAGGTGCAGGTGCCCGTCCCGAAGGTCCAGGGGAGGGTCTATCAACACGTCATACGCATTAAGCTTGGCACGGCTGGTCTCCAGCTTGTAGAAGTTTGGCACCGTCATCATCGTGTGCACCCCAGCCAGCACATTGATCGGCCCGCTCGCGTCGTGCGGCGACATCGGCACATAGTATGCTTCGGCCATCGTCGAAATCTTCTTCAGTTCCGAAATGCCGCCAGCCCATGTGACGTCCGGCATGATGTAGTCCGCCAGCTCGTTTTCGAGGATGGGCACAAACTCATAGCGGGTTTGCAACCGCTCGCCGACGCAAATCGGCACGTTGGTGTGCTCCCTCACCTGCCTCAAGGCATGGTAGCTTTCGACAGCGACCGGCTCCTCGAACCAACCGATGTTGTACGGTGCCAGACGTTTGGCCAATCGAAACATTCGATGTCGCCCCTCGGGTCCCCATGTAGGTGAACGCCCGAAAGACCTTGTTCCATATCGCTTCGATGTGCGTTGGATCGTCCCCTTCAATGAGCTCGCTCACCTGCGCAAGGATGGCGCACACTGCCCGGTTCGCCCACCGGCTCGTGCCGGTAATCTCTCCCCAACCGGTAAGCCCCTCGTCCGTCGAGACCTGGACGAAAACATACTCCCGTTCTTGCCCGGGGGCTTCACCGGCGGTGTCCAGATACGGCCGTGGCGCATTGGCCAGCCACGGTATAACACGGGTTATCTTCATCAGAAAACCCCTCTCTTTTCATGGGATTGGTTTGTGTCTTTTCATGATTTCTATACTTCCTATACCTCGCCAATGTCACATTTCCTTGTAGCCCAAGATTCTATCTTGGCCCCCGCGGCTGATGTCCTCGGTTGGCCAACTTAGAAAGTTGGGCTACGACTGGATCCGGTGGGTTGAGCTCCGTTCCGAGAGTCTTCGACCTGTCGAAACCTCATTTCTAATGTGACATTGGCGAAATACTTTCGCACTCTTATTTCCACGGAAAACTCAATTTATCCAACGGATCGGTTCCCGCCTGTTTTTCCACTGCATCGCTCCAGCCATCGCCATCGTCGTCGGTGTCTGTGTTGTCACCGATGCCATCGCCATCTGTGTCGCGCCATTCCTTCGGAGCAAGAGGGAAAGCGTCCCATGGCACCGCTCGACACCGAGGTACGCCGTCCCCATCAAAATCCACCTCTTCGTAGTCGGGAATGCCGTTACGGTTTTCGTCGTCCCCTATTCCATCCCCATCATCGTCCGCGTCCAGGTTATCCCCAATCAGGTCGCCATCCTGGTCCATCCACTCTTCCGGCTCCAGTGGGAAAGCGTCCTTTTCATCAAGAACGTCATCGTTATCGTCGTCAGGGTCGAGGTGATTGGGGATGCCATCCGCGTCGATGTCCGGCGGCCCATCCGGCGTGATGAGAAGCGCGACATCCACCACAAATTCGGGCGCTTCAAAAGTGCCTTTCCCTGCTGGTGCGTCGAAGATACCGAGAATCTCCGCTGTATCGGGCGAGTACCAGTAACCCTTTGCAGCCCCCGGCACGTCCAGCGTCACCTTCAGCCCCTTGACGGGTGACGTGTGATCGGTGAAATGGTGAAGATACGCGCCCGTCCGTGCCGACGAGGCCAATCCATAAGCCCGCACCTGGTCCGGCGCGGACACTTCCACGGGGGTCATGCGGACGTCTGGAGCGAGACGGTAAGCGAAGTCCTGAAGCGCCCGGGCATATTCACGCTCTTGCGGGCCCAGCCAGATGTTCATATTGTGCCCGTCCCGGGCGTAGCTGGTGTCCCAGAAGACGAAAGCGATTTTCTGGACCTTCAAAATGATTCGCATCGCCAATCCTCCTTTGCCTAATTGAGGGTTGGTCATAATTCCCAAGGGAGGCAATCGTAGCCCAAGTTTCTAACTTGGCCCTTGTGCAAGGGGCCAAGATAGAATCTTGGGCTACAACTCAACCACCGGCGAATTATGACCATCCCTTGGTTCATTCTTCCTTTTCTTCCGCTCCTTCCATTCTTCCATCCTTCCCAGTTTCTAAAATGTAAGTATATCTTCTGAAACATGCTCGGTGCCATCCGGCGACTGCCAAAAAATTCATTCTCACTCACGCGCCTCAACAGCGAGAGGCCCATCTACGACGACTTTTCCTTCCCCGTCCACGATGCGCAGATGGCCTGTCAGGCGGCCGGTGGTGGAAAATCTGACTTCATACGTTTGCTCTCTGTCTACAACGCGAACGCCCAGGCCCCCTTCAATCTGCAACGGCTCAACCGTTGGGGCGACGGGCGTTGTGCCCGCCGTGCGCAGGACATGCAGAAAGTAATCCCGCGTCGCGGGTTCCGCTGGACTCACCTCCACCCGCCAACTCCCGGCTTCGGGGTCCTGCTTTGATGTAGGGAAGTTCTGTCCGTTGACTTGGAACTCGTGACCGGGGCCGCCAATGGAAGCAATCCGGACGTCAGAGGGATAAACCGTCTGGCACGTCAGGCTCCCGGGGCCATTGGTCAGAGTGATGGTTTTGTCATCAATGACGGGCTCGTGAATGGCGTGCAGCAACCACCGTTTTACGAAATTCGGATCGGTGCATTCCACTCGATCAAAGACGACAAACACATCCGGTCGTAGATGTAAGAAGGCGCGGGTGAATTCTCTGACCTTGGTCGAACGATAGGAGCGCGTGGCGTCTCCCACGGTGTAGGTATACCACGGCGTCAGTTCGTAGGCAATGATATCGCCGCGATCGGATGCCGTTCCGGGACCGCAAGCCGCAACGCCCGGCGGGCTTGGTGTGTAAAGCTGTCCGCCATCGTTCACTGTCTTCTCCGTTGCGCTCTGACCCCAGGTGCCGCCAAAGAATTCCTCGGTGGGGTCATAAATTGTGATGGTGTTGTGGGCGATGGTGCGGGCGGAGTAATTGGCGCGATGCAACCCCGCGTCGTAAACACCGCTGTCGATTGCCAGCGGGGCATATTTGTGGATGACGAAACTGTTGTTATCGCAATGCTGATGCCCACCCCACCAGTCACTGCAAATGAACAACGCGAAGGTCGCATCCTTATCCCAACTGCTGCGCATGGAGACCCAGCCGACCCCTCGAAAATGGCGAGCCAGCGGTAGCGTTTCGGGCAGTATGACCGGGACCTTCTCATCGTACCAAACGATGTAGGGCCACCAGAGGTACGGTCTGAGCGCATACTGCTCGCCTCGCTTGTGGCCTTCCAGCGCTCGGGCCTTCAGGTGCTCCGTCCAAAACCGTGCGACACCATCCCGATGCCGCGCCCACAACAGCGGCAGATACCACGCGATGCCGAGGTCCTGGCTGCTAGAATCGCCGTTGTCGGCGACATGAACCCGGCTGTCATCCCAGGGACTCGCGTTGTAGACCAGCCAATCGGCGTCCCCACGAAGTCCGCCGGGACCGTCCCAGACCGCATCCCCGGTCGCGTGTTGCCACAATTCCAGCAAGTGGGCATACTCCGGCGTGAAGAAGGCATGATAGCTCATGCTCTCATACCAGCCTCCGTCCTGCGCCAAGAATAGCCTCGGCGCTGGGCAACTGTCGGATTGACCAGCACGATCAAGCGATTCCGCTCCGTGTCCACTGTCACGATATTCTCCCGGAAGTCGCCAATCACGTCCGCGCAGGCGAGGTTCCTGCCATACTCCCCGCCCTCCGGCAGCTTGCCACCGGTCAGGTCTTCCATCCCGCCATCTTCCTTCAACCGCACCACTCGCTTGTTCTCTTTGCGGATGATGAACACAACTTCAGGATTCTCGTCCCAGTGCACCGGCACGAAGTTCTTCCGTTGCCAGTCCGTCAGGTTCAACCAGTGAGAGCCGTCCGGGAGGAAGATGGGAAAATGCCCTTCCTCACGCATTCCGGCTTGGGCACCCCCATACTCATGACGGGCATCCTCCGCGGTGTGGGGGTGGAGATCGGGAACTTTGGCGGTGTGCCGGGCGACCCCCCCGTAATGCGCATGACGAAACGGTTCCTTGAAGAGTGTCTTTCCATCCTTATCGACGAAATATACGCCGGGATTATGGTTCTCAACCGCGTACCAGATTTGCAAGCCTTCCCTGTCCGGGTCAATATTCGCAGGCTTGGAAATATCCGTGTGCCCGAATGACTCCGCCTCCCATCGCACCGTTCCATCACCATTGTAGCAGATTCCGCCGCAGATGACCTCCTGCACGCCATCCCCATCGATATCCGCGACGTCCAGGTTGTGACCCGCGGGGCGGGCCTGCTCAACCCGCCAGAAGACCTGAGAGGTGACCCCATCTATAGCGGTGAGGACAACATCTCGATAGGTTTCGTCCAGCACCACCAGGCTAGCCGGTTGGTCCAGCCCACGGAGATGGCCAACTATCATCATCACCCGCGGTTTGATAGCGGGCCATGGGGTTTCCCAGACCGGCTCGCCCGTCTCCGCGTCCACAACGGTCAGAAATTCGTCTGGAGTTCCTTTTTCATACACCTCACCAGGGAACTTCCCTCTGTAACTGTGGAAGGCGACTTCGGTACGTCCATCTCCGTTGACATCCCAGCAGAGAAAAGGGACATGCAGCGTGGAACCATCCCATCTACCGCGGGCAGGCAGCCGGGTGTCGAGCTCCCACAGGGCTTTGCCATCGTGTCGGTATGCACACATCCAGATGGTTCCGGCGCGGCTGACACGCAATACATACCCCATGCGACCATCATTGTTGAGCTCGCCAAGCACAATGCCACCCACGATGTCATCTGGTAGAGCGGGCGGCTCGCCCGTTAAGCAACGAGCCAGCGGCTCGCTCGTACTATGATTGAGAGGAACGTCCCACGCTAACAGACTCGGTGAAGCACCGGCATCCACCCCGACGATTTCCGAAGGGGTTTTATCAGCGGCGATCACCCGGTACTGATACACGCGGGCTTCCGGCGCTCTATCTACAAAATTGGTAGAATCCACGATAGGCTTGCCAGTCACACGATGCCACGCATCGCCGGGACCACGGCGACGTTCGATATGAAACGGCGTGTCAGGGGCGTCCGCCGCCAAAAGCCGCCACGCCAGGAAAACCCTTCGCTCTCCTTGAGGAAGTGCCACCAAAAACCGGTATGAAGCCATCATATTTCCTCTTTTCCTTTAGTTCGCCAATGTCACATTAGAAATGGGATCCAGTCGTAGCCCAACTTTCTAAAGCCTGCCCTGAGCGAAGCCGAAGGGTTGGCCAACCGAGGATATCAGCCGCAGGGGCCAAGATAGAATCTTGGGCTACAGTGAAATGTGACATTGGCGCTGTAAAACAAAATCAATTCAGTGTAGATTTAACCTTGAAAAACTGGTTAATAAAATCATCAATTGCCTGTGAAGCATTATCACCTAACTCAGAGACAGCAAGGTTGATTAATGGGCTACCAGATACCGTGAGAGTCAATGTCCTTTCTCTCCACAGGAAAAACACAGCGATGCAGCCAATACCAACAAGTACCGAAATAATACCAGGTACCGTGCGATTTCGTTGAGAAAAGAGCGCGATAGCAGCAACAATACCTACAACTCCGATAATGATAAACCAAATAGACGGTATCTTCTCACTAGCGACAACTGAATCCACATCATCTACCATTGCCACGGAAATTTGTTCTTCACTTCCAGATGAGCCAGAAAACACAACGCGGCGATTCGTTAGTAACAGTCCACCCACTTGGGTGACCCTAGATTCCCCAGGCAACCGAGCGATGTTGCGGACTAACGCGCCCTCTTCTTGGGGCAGCCCCTCCCCTATCATTTGCAAAGCCCAAGTCGCATTGGCGCGAACATCCTCATTCTCATCATTCAAAGCCTCCTCCAACGCAGGCATAGCCTCCTTAGCAGGCTTACCAATCTGACCTAACGCCAAAGCGGCGTTGACACGGACATCAACTGCCTCATCATCTAATGATCTGATTAATGCAGGAACTGCACCAGGGTTACCAATCTCACCTAACGTTAAGGCTGCATTGCTACGGACAGACTCCTTATTCTCATCACTCAACGCCTTTAATAAAGCAGGCATAGCGGGTTCACCAATATCACTCAATGCTTCAACAGCATTGGTAACCATATCATTATCCTCACTACCCAACGTGTGTATCAATTCGGCGATTCTGCTATAATTCTCCATTTCATATCCTCCATTCTTGAAACATTTGGTAATGTAACACATTTAGTTACGTTTTATGCCTTACGTTTTACGATTACTACTGCTGCCCAGAGATTTCTACTGCCCTACTCTGTCACCTGCTCTAAGATGGCAAAATCTCCGGGGTTCCATGCCTGGGCGACGATATAAAGTTTGCCGCCTATCACCAGCAACACAGCATTGTGGATATGTTGAAAATTTTCCAAGCCGAGCTCTTCTTTCGGCATGATTGTTGACACCACCGTGTCGTCTTTGAGGATGTAGATTGGAGCCCCTTTGCTCCGGTCCGGTCCATGGAGGCAACCGACGATGGCGTATCCCTCCGCGTAGTCGATATCGCAAGGGAACGAGCCCTTGGGCAATTGCAACGTATCGCGGTAATGACCGTAGCGTGTGAATAGATCGATCTCGGAGTTGGGGCGATCTGACACCGCCAATCGCTTTTCCCCAGGCACCACGGTAATGCCATGCCCTGTGCCGAACTGGCCCGGGGCATCCCCTTTGCCCCCGAAGGCCAGGTCGTACCATTTCGCAACGAACGGTTTTGTGGTAAAAATCCTGGCGGTCAAAACGTAATCGAGGTCCGAATATCCCGTCGTTATGTAAAAAAGGTTATCCAGTTCCTCGACATCAGTCGGAACGAATTTGCCTCCTTGACGAAAATAGGCGTTCACCGTCGGCTGGTCAAAGTCGTCATTTGTCGTCGGAGCATCCAGCGTGTGAACGAGTTCTCCGTCTAAGGTCGTTGTGAAGACCACCCCTGCATCGTTTGCGGGGAACGACAAATACGGTGTGCCTGAAGCGTCATACCAGATGGTGGTATTGTGCAAGTTTACGTTTTTTATCTCCGGCGGGGTGTCAAGCATCCGTGTGGTTTTCAAATCGGCGCTGAGTTGGATAATTCCGGCACCCGGTAGAGAAAAGTAGGTCTCCCCCTTCCCGTCTCGTCGGTCCACGGCAAACCCCCCATGAGCCTTGACAAGGACCGCGACCGCTTCCTGGGGCAGATGGTCCGCGGTGTACAACACCCGGAACTTGAGATGGCCCTGACCGCTCGTCCGCGGCATCGACGTTGCTTCAGCCGCGATAGGACGGGTATCCGCCAGGGCAACGACAATGGGCGCGGTATTCGGGAGTCTGGGCGTTCCCCCGTTCTTGGTGTCCTGACCATAATCATCGTGATGCCCCGGATGAGCGAACGACACCCTCGGCGCAATTGCCAGTGCAAGGAACAAAAAGTAATAAAATGTGATGCGTGTGAATCGTTTCATCATGAAAACCTCCTGAATTAAAGCGTCTCTGCGCTTAGATTTTTGTGAAGCGTTACCGTCGCGTTCACAGGTGCCCGATCTGTTTTGAATAGGTTGCGGATTTCTTGGGATTCGCTCCCCGCTTGTGCCAAGCAGCACCACCCGACGTATCTGAGATAAACTTCTCCACTTCCTTCAAGAAGTTGTTCCTGTATATCTTTCAGAACCTGCTCGCTGTCACTTCTCCTTGGCAAGTCTGCCCAATCATCTCCATACCACAGAATAAGCGAGCCCCCTAACCTGATGCTCCCACCAATTAAAACTCCCAATCGAGTTTCCTCAAGCTTTGCGCCCTCCACAAGGCGTTCCTGAGCCTCGATAAACAGCGCGTCGGTACACTTCTCGACGGAATCCTGCGGAAACCAACAATCCTGAAGTTCCGATTCTGAAACCAGTTCTTGACTGACTCGACGGATGAAATCATCCGCCTCTTGAACCGGGACACATTCGATACCCCAGATGTCATCCAGGGACACTTTCTTTCCAATAACAAACATAAATTGGCTCATGGTCCACCACCTCTATCAGATCTATCTCGACGGTGTCTCATCGTACCTGACCCCAGGGCCTCATCCGCTCGGTTTATATCTTCAGCCGTTGTTGCTCTTGGGCGACGGATGGTCCGACCTCTCCTGGTGGGAGAGACATGGAGCTCTGGGTAATGTGTATGAGGGACACCTAAACTCCCATGACCGTGGGTTCCATGAATCTGTAGCCATTCCCCACCGGCGCTCGTCGGTACCAAGTTGAAATCTTTGTTCGGCGGAAGCGTTACTCCCTCCGGCGTTGTGATAAAGGGTCTATCTGGACTCGTTCCTGACGGTGAAGGGCTCTGCCCCCGCCGCACCACGTTATCCGTTACATCAACCTCATTCATCCTATAATTCTCTCAAACCGCAATAGCGACTTCTTTACGTCCTCCACCCACTTGAGGCTGGGTTTTAACAAAACTGTTAATGTCTTCGATTACTCGATTGACTAAACGATTGACATCTTCAGCGACACGTCCAGAGATAAAGGACTGACTACACTGACTGCAAACATTGGCAGGAACATTTTTGATCGTTATTTTAATACTTACCAATTCGTAAACCAATTCAGTTTGCCCTGGTTGCACAACCCCCTTACATTCTGGGCACCTCTTCTCTTGAGGCATCATCCTTTCCTCCCTTTTTTCCGGTGTTGATAATTGTTTGTCCATTCCTCATCAGATGGGATATAAACTGTAGGAATATACATCATATCTTTATCAGAATAATCACAGACCACATGCAATGGCAATCCATTCAACATTGTCCCATAGACTAAAACCCTGCGTCTTCTGGAATACCTCTCGATAATCTTGCCAGTGAGTCGCACATATACAACATCTTCTGGTTCGACCCCATCCTTTTTGGCCTCAGTAATCGCATGACTATAAAACTCAAAATTCTTACTTTGCACCCAATCTCTGATATTCTCTATGGAAATCAATAGATTTTCCCTTCCGTATTATCTCTGAAGTCAGGATACCTTTACGAGTTTCCGGATTACCCCGTGATTCCCCAGTGCTCGTTGATATCTTTCTGATAAGCGGCAACATCGCTATTGAGAACGCTTTCCATTGAGACCGCCTGACCTATCAACGCCGATTCGTAGATAGCATCACAGATTGCCTGCGCTTTGAGCCCGTCCCAGCCATCCACTTCTGGCTTTCCACGGGTCGAAATCGCTCTCAGAAAATCGTGAAGTTCAATGGCAAACCATTCGGTGATGCCAGCGGGGAAGTAGGTCTCCTTCTCTTCAGCAGACAGGCTTTCCATAAACTCACTCTGAAGCGTCGCCATGGGGATATTCGTCCCGTCTTTGCGTGTCACCCCATCGCCATCAAGGCATCCTTCACTGCCGTAGTACACAGTACGGCCATACCCTTTGCCGGGGGCTCCGCTGCTGAGTGCCCACACGCCGGTGAGCCCATTTTTGAACGTGAGGGTCGCAACCGTTGTATCCTCTACGGTTGAAGTGACCGGGCCTGTTTTTGCCTTCGGGTCCATATAGCGCGCGGGTTCAAAGTTGCGTGTCTCGGCGTAGACGCGCTCGACATCGCCGAAATAGTAGATGAGCAGTTCCGCGTAATGCACGCCGCCATCGATGGTCATCCCGCCTCCGCCCCACAGTTTGTCGTGACGCCACGGCGTATTCGCAATGACGTTGAGAGAGAAATGGAGGCTCTCAGAGAAGAACAGCCGTGGGGTTCCGATATATTGCTTTCGGTTAAGCACCCACCAGGTTGCGCGTTCCCGCTCTCCCCTGCGCAGGTTCTCAGCCGTTGCAAGGATACGGCCGTTTTGTTTCGCTGCCTTGATCATTTTCAGCCCTGCCGCAATCGAGACAGCGAATGGCTTTTCGGTGATGACATCAAGCCCCGACTCCAGGCACGGAATTGCTGCCAGATGATGATAGGAATGGGGCGTGCAAATATCCGCGGCGTCCAACGCTTCCCGCTTCAGCATCTCCTCGAGGGCGGTATAGATTTTCGGTGGATTGGGTTGCAGGCCGAGCGCAACGATTTTCTCGGCAAAACGTTCCACTCGTGTTTTTTCAACATCGCAGAGCGCGACAAACTCAAATTCATCCGCGCCCTTTTCTTTGAGCAATTTGTAGCCATTCAAGTGGGCGTGCGCAATTCCGCCACACCCAATGAGGGCGAGTTTAATGTTTTCAGCCATGAAAGTTCTCCTGTGTAAGTAAATAAAGTGCACGAAAGTGCCTAAAGTTATGTTCTAAACTTCAGTAAAGTTAGGTGAGGGCTGGTCATCATTACCGGCCGATCCAGTTGGATATCACTTTGCCGTGGGAGCGACCTCCCGGTGTTGCCGTGGGAGCGACCTCCCGGTCGCGATGCGATGAATCGAGTCCGGGAGGACTCTCCCACAGAATGATGACCAACCCTCAGTTAGGTAAGGCGCACAATTCGTATCTTCTCAGCGTGAGTGATAGCACACCGTTAAAGATACTTCCTTAATCATGATTCTTCTCCCATCATTGATATAATTTAGGACTTACGCGTGCGATTGATAATTCAGTGATATTGCGTATTGCGTATTGCGTACAGAGACCCATACGCAGTACGCAATACGCAATACGACATATGGTTCGCTGATGAAGTGTGTAAGTCCTATAATTATGATAATAATACGACTTTTTCACTTAAAGCCGATCCAAAAACCCCTCCCCCGGCCCCTCCCCGAAGCGGAGAGGGGAGAAACTCCCCCTTCCCTCCACTCCCTCCCCGTCCACGGGGAGGGTCGGGGTGGGGGGGAAGGGGGCCGGGGGGTTAGGTCTGATAGGCATCCGGTGCTAACTGAAAAACTCGTAATAATATCAATTCATGTAAATATTGTCAACCCAATAGAAGTACCCTAATCCCCAAAACCTATAATAATTCCACGGGATTCTTAAAATCTGTAGATGTCATATATACTGCGAAAGGGCATAAATGACGCTTTTGCATCTTGAATCCTGAATCTGGCATCTGACACGAATACAGGATTCAAGAGACAAGATTCAGTGGGGTACTGATGTCACCTGTGACCTTTCGTGGTATAGATATCATAGGCATTACGCAGTTGAATCATTTCCCGAGTCCTAACACCTAACCTTCAAACCAACTCGAAAGCGAATAGCCTGGCGGCTCGCAACTTGAAACGGAAATAGACCGGTTGATCGATCGCGTGGCCAAGGTCAGCCTTGCCTTCCCACGTCACCGGGTGTGAAAGGTGGTCGCCGCGGAGCGGGTCGCACGCATCGAAACTGCGCCCGGCGATAACGGCCTCCGTCTTCTTTTTATGCCGCCAACTGGTAATCGCCACGACCTCAACCCGCACTTCGCCGGTCATCGGAGTCTTCAAATTAAGTCGAAGCTGGCGTCCGGGGAACTTCAACACAGGTGTGGCAAAGGTGCCTTCGCCCGGTGCCTCTACGCATGAGAGTCTGTCCCTTTTCCAGAGCGCATATCTCGCTCGCCCGCGGTCGTTGCGCTCCGCCCAGCGAGGATACTTATGAGGGAATGTGCTGCCCTGATAAGGCAGCCCCACCCGGTCCCCGCTCAACGGCACCAGCCCACAACTGGTAAAGAGACAGCCATCATCGAACGTCTCCGGAGCGCCGTCTACCACGGGATTGCCCGGCAATTTGAACCAGTGGATGCCGTCAGGACTGGACATCATGTTGATTGAGCAGTTATCTTCAGAACGGTGGTAGACCGTCGGGAAGAGGAGGTGATGGTCTACTGTGCCCGGGTAGATGCACTTGGCGTTCGTGTAGAGGTCATCCGAAGGCAGGCGGTCAAGGTCGGGCCAGACGACCATCTCGGGCTGCGGAAATGGGCCGAAGGTATCCGACTCGCTTCGACCAATCGCTCGTCGGCCGTACATCCAGTTGACGCGGGTGTAAAGCACATACTTTTGCAAGCATGTGTCATAGTACATCATGTTGGGGTTGTCGCTCATGTGCAGTAGAAACGGCTTCTCAATCGGCTTCCAGTAAAGCCCGTCAGCCGACACCGCGCCGAAAAGCGCATCAATCCGACCTCGCACATCGAACACTGGGTCGATGTCATAAGGGCGTTCCCGCTTGAACGTCTCGTAGATTGCTGCTCGCAGTTCTTCGCGGCCGTGCCCCAGTTCGCTCATGTAGACCATTTTGTAGCGTTCGCTATCCGGCCCCGAGGGGTCTACAAACACGCCCGGTCCGTGAATTCCTGTCCGATCAAAGAATAGCGCGTTCCGCTCGTGCCCTTCCGCCTCGCCCGGTAGGAAGGGCTTTGTCCAGCGAAATCCATCCTCGGACTCACTGTAGTTAGCGCCCGACCATGAGCGATAGCGTCCCCCATCGTAGATGACCGAGGCACCGATGGGGCCCTCTATCGGCTCGGATTTGATGGGCTTCTCGGCCACGATGCGTATCCCGCGCGGCACATTGACCCCACGATGCCACACCGGCCGCAGTTGACCGTCGCCCTTCAGCGGCACCACGTCACCCGCCGCGTCCACATAGGATGGCAGCCCGGCGTCAATAAAACGCCAGTCTGTGAACAGGTGGGGGCCGGGTGCAAGTTCATAAGGCCCCGTAACCGCCGTCAAGCGTGCGGCAATCTGATGTCCACTGGGTGTATTTAACATACGCTCCCCCTTCTGTCAGGAGCGACCCTTGGGGTCGTCCTGAGCACTTAATGTCTGTTTTCCATCCAGATTATTCACGAGTTGCGTGAGTTTTTCCTGGATTTCTGGATCAAGCAGACGGAGTATGTCTTCCTGAACGAGTAGGCGCAATCGCTCTTCGGGAGTGAGTCCACGGACCCGTTCTTCAGGAGTCATAGACGGAAATAGATAATCTCTCGCCATCTGCTCACGGGTTTTTCGATATGCACTCTCTTTTCCAGCCATCTCCAACACCTCCTTAATTAGCTTCTCGTCTGCAAAATGAGCATAGTAGATGTAAAAGGTATTGTTCTCAGAGACAATCCGTTCAAAAAACTGACGCAACTTCTTCTTTGAAGCCGCAAACAGGAGCAACGGATAATTTTTCGGTTCAATCACAAGTTCATCGCACACGAACAGGTGAACAGGTAGGAGCTCTGTGCTGACGTAGTGTCCGGGGCCAACCTTTTCCCACCTCACATCATCCTGGCATTGATACAACACCTTCCTCGGTTTGCGGGCAGAGATAATCGTAACCGTCATTCCCTTCGCCGATAGATTGTTTTCGCCGAGATACAGATTGGCGCGGCCCAAAATGAGGCGATAACCTGAAAGGGTCAAGGCATCCTCTTTTCCTTTGAGCTCAATTTGATTCGGAAGGCGAAAATAGCTAAACGCCGTTTCTGTGCTAACCTTCTCGAGATCGCCGGGCGGCTTCAGAATGACAAGGGCGTCCATTGTGCGAGGGAGACGGCTGACCTCAACTTGAGTCTGAATCGGAATGTCCAACTGTCCAAAACGGAACGTCAACACCTCCTTGAAAACCGGATCGATCTCATGTCGTTTCGTGAGTGATTGAGTCTTGTTGTTAGCAGGCATCAAACCTCCTCCCCGCAGGCGTAAGTTCGGATTACTTTTTGAAGCAACTCCGCCTTGCGGAGTCCGTGAAGCGGACCTATTGTGCACCTTTTCCAACTTTAGGCACTTGAGCACACTTTACTTTACTCATAATCCCTGAATCCTGGCGTGCCCACTGATTCAAATTCCCATTCTCAGCGCAACCGCCGCCAGCAGGATCAGCAGCGATAGCACGCCAATAACACTTGATACCATCGCCATCTGGGCTCGCATTTTATCCACATGTTCGGGCAACTCTTCTGTATTCTGTTCGATGGCGTCAACGGCTTGCGATAATCTCGGCCCCATGATGAAGGCGTGAATCCCCGTTAAGATGATCAGGATGAGCACTAAGCTTAGTTTGATTGTCAGTGTTCGCATGAAAGGGCTAATCAGATTCGGAGACCCCAGCACGCCTGAAGCGAAGATGTTAAACAGCCCGGTAAAAATGAGAATCAGCACGCACCCCCACACAATCGGTTCAAAGCCCTTGCCGATTTGGGTTAAGAGTTTGATCCGTTGCACAGGGGACACGGAGCGCTTGAAGTAAGGCACGATCACCATCGCCATCGTCAGATTGCCGCCGATCCAAACGACAGCGGCGGTAACGTGTAACCATCGAATCACTAAACTGAGTATTTCCATTGAACCTCCTTGAATCTGGGTGGTTAGGTAGTTTGGTGGTTAGGTGGTTGGAGTCTAACTACCAAACAGATCAACTTAAGGGATCTTGACGCCTTGAACTTTCGTTAACGAGAAGGTCACTCATCATTCATCTCTTACTTTCTGAGAGAGCTCAGATTGTGACCTTGTGTGTGAATTGAAACAGCCAAGATTATGGCACGGCTTACAAAAAATAGATACAAAAAAATATCACCTCTCTGCAGCATTGGCACGTTTGTTTACTTCTTCGTTGCTCAATGGTTCTCATTTATACTGATACCTCATGTTTACATGATACAACAAAACGACACCATGACACAATAGGAAAAAAAACAGTGGCTTAGGATGGGAGTGAAAAACTCAGCCGCTTAATCGAATTGTACTTGATTCGCCTTTTGTCTTATGTTACACTGTAACAATAGGGTTAAGAGGGTGTGTGAGAAGTCTAACGATAACCTTTTCAAGGTTGGTAACAAAGCCGATGACAACAAAATTTCGGTCAGAATGCACCCCAAATGACTCGGCACACCGGTTGAAACCTTGAAAAGGTTGCCGCCACACCACTTTTCACACACGCTCTAAGAGGTGCTGAGATGGCAATCAGATTAAAAAATACATCAGAATACCTGGGAAAAGAAGGAAAAACGGACTGGTGGGAGTGGACGGCGTTTATTGAGTCAGCCGAGCCCAAGGAATTAGAAGAGATCGATTATGTAGAGTATCGTCTCCATCCCTCCTTCAGCAATCCAGTTGTATGGGCCATCAGAGGGAGAGAGGCTGGATTTCCATTAGAACGAAAGGGATGGGGGTCTTTTCTGTTGAGGGCTAAAATTGTTTATAAAGATAAGACAAAGCCCTCCACCTTGTTAGAACACAAATTAGAATTGGAGTATGAGGAACTGCTCAATGAAACGTGAAGCTGAAATCGTACGCGAAACGCGAGAGACACAAATCAGGCTCAAACTGAATATCGACGGCTCTGGGAAATCCAACATCAGCACCGGCGTTGGATTCTTAGACCATCTGCTTGAGCTCTTTGCCAAACACGGTTTTTTCGACCTTGATGTGAAAGCGACAGGCGACCTCCATGTGGATGACCACCACACCGTTGAGGACATCGGTATCTGTCTTGGGGAAGCCCTCAAGAAGGCGGTCGGGGATAAAGCGGGGATGCGCCGGTTCGGGAGTTTTGCCGTCCCAATGTATGAAGCCCTGGCGCAGGTCGATCTGGACGTATGTGGTCGCCCTTACCTCCTCTATCGCACCCCACTGCGTCACGGCAAAGTGGGGACTTTTGATGTCGAACTCGCAGAGGAGTTTTTTCACGGGTTTGTCAACCATAGCGGGACAACGCTACACATCAATGTCCCCTACGGAACCAACCGTCATCACATCATCGAAGCAATCTTCAAGACGGTCGCGAAGGCGCTTGATATTGCAACAAGCATCGATGATCGTGTCAGTGGCGTGCTTTCAACAAAGGGAACGCTTTAGGAGAAACAGCTTTACTTCCGCTTGAGAAGGCGATAAAATTCATCGTCGTTCCGCTTGCCGATGAGAAATACTGTTACCAACAACTTCTCATGATCGACGGTATAACCGATCCGAAATTCGCCACTGTCCACGCGATATTTTCCCCCGTCTAGTTTGAGGCTATCCTGTGGTATCGGATTGCTCATCAGACTAAAGATCTTCTGAGCCAGTTGCTTATACTGCTTAGACTGGAGAGTTTTGAGCCATTTCACAACATCTTCATCCATATCCAGTTTATACTTCATGTTCAGGCTCCTCCAGTTCGAGCCTTTCGCCAAACAGTTCCTCATATTGATCAATCACCGCTTGGAAGGGAACGGTTCCTTTGGACTGCTTGATGGCGGCGTTGAGAGCTTCTAAGTCGCGTTGGGCAGCGAATGTCTCTAACTGTCGCAATTCCTCCAAGCCGATTAGAGCCGCCATCGGCTTGCCCTTTTTTGCAATAATGAACCGTTCTCCCGCGTCAGCAGCGCGGCGAATGAGCTCAGAAAAGTGGGTTTTGGCTTTATATGTGCCTATCTGAATATTCATATCGAAACCTCCTTTCGCTTAACGGGTTGTTTAGAATCATAGTATACAACCGACTCCTTGCGCTGTCAAGAGAAGATGAACGTGAATCATGAAAATTACCTCGTTTTTAATGAACTATACATTTAGGCTTTGCAGACTTCAGAAGTCTCAAAGACTTCGGAAGTCTGATGTAAACTTTATCTTAAAAGTTAGTTAGAGGCGTGGCCTGCTACGCTTTGATCAGGAGGGGATTTCTATGGTAAATAATGTCCTTGCCGTCATTCTCGGCGGCGGAAGGGGAACCCGGCTATTCCCTTTGACCAGAGATCGAGCCAAACCGAGCGTGCCGATCGCTGGCAAATTCCGCCTCGTTGATGTGCCCATCAGCAACTGCTTGCATTCAGAGATTGAGCGCATCTATGTCCTCACCCAGTTCAATTCTGTCTCTTTGAATCGTCATATCGCCCAAACTTATCGCTTTGATACCTATCGACGCGGATTTGTGCAGATCTTAGCCGCCCAGCAAACGCCCGATAATGGAGATTGGTATCAGGGCACGGCCGATGCGATCCGACACAATGAATCATACATCATCAATCCGAGATTCCTGGATGATTACGTTCTGATTCTCGCCGGCGATCACCTGTACCGTATGGACTATCAAAAAATGCTGGAAGTTCATGTGAAATCACAGGCGGACATTACGGTCTCCGTTCTCCCGGTTTACAAGGAAGTCACCAGCGAGCTCGGTATTTTGCAGGTTGACCCAGAGGGGCGGATTATTGATTTTGTTGAAAAACCGCAGACCGATGACGAACTCCTCCGGATGATCATTAAGGGGGACGTTTTCACTTCAAGGGGAATTGAGCCACACGGAAGGCAGTATATTGCTTCGATGGGAATTTATATCTTTAATCGATCTGCCTTGTCTGAGGCCATCGCAGACAAGTCGAATGTAGATTTCGGGAAGGACATCCTCCCGAAGAGTATTCATACAAAGCGGGTATTCACTTACTTTTTCGATGGCTACTGGGAAGATATCGGAACGATCAAGGCTTTTTACCATGCAAACTTAGGGCTAACCGATATCTCCCCTCAATTTAACTTCTATGATGAAAACGCACCCATCTATACGCGACGGCGTCATCTCCCGAGCACCAAAGTCAACAGCAGTAGTATCCGTTCCTCCATTCTATCTGAAGGCTCGATTATTGATGATTCAGAAATTGACCGTTCCATCATCGGCATTCGGAGCATCATCTCCAATCGTTCGAGAATCTATCGGTCCGTTCTGATGGGGGAGGACTACTATGAGACCGAAGCCCAGAAAAAACAGAATCGGGACGCTGGGGTGCCGAATGTTGGGATTGGGAGAAACTGCCTGGTTCAGGGGGCGATTATCGATAAAAATGCGCGAATCGGTGAAAATTCAATCATCGCTAACACGGAGCACAAGGATAGCTTTGACGGCGATAACTACCATATCCGAGACGGCATTGTGATTATCCCCAAAGATGCGACGATTATGCCCGGGACGGTGGTCTAAAAATAGGCATGTTTCAACTTCCTGAAAAAATAAGTTGACACTTTGGATTCAGGATTCAGAGCCTGCCACTTTGACAAGTTCAGTGCAAGCTCTGAGTGTAACGAAGGGATTCAGGATTCAAGATGCAAGATGCCGTTGAATCCTGAATCCTGAATCTTGCATCTTGTATCCATGAAGTGTCAACAGTTTTCTGAAACATGCCCAAGGAGGAAGGAGATGCCTAAGTTCTTTGACCGGATTGCTTCGGAATACAAGGGTGGGGTTGCGCATCAATTTCTGCTCCATTTTAATGTACATGACCTTGCCCGCGATGCAGCATACGGCTATCTGCCAATGCTATACTATCTGATGGAGCAATTGAACGCGCTAGGCTGCGATCTGGTGGTCGGATATAGCCCGTCGCAAGGGCTCATTTGGCCCAGTGTCGATCGATGGGAATCTGTCCAAAAGTCATTGGGATTTCCGCCCCAGGAGGCAGACAAGGCGAATCCGCCGCGGACTGTCATTAACTCAAAGGTGGTTCACGAGAAACTGCATGAAGATACATTTATTACAGGTAAACTTCCACCCGGTGATGAGTTGCGGAAAAATTTAGATAATCTTCTTCATCAAGGTCGAGCCAAGGTCGGATTGGTAATCAACTTCGTGGAGAAGATTGTGCCAAACGCCGAGCTGACGACGTTTGAAAAAGAGAGGTTGCTTTTTCTGGATACATTTCAACACTGGGCGATGGACCTTGGGATGCGCTTGCAAAAGCATATCGTTCTGCTTGTGACCTCAAACCTCGCCGAAGTTCATCAGGCATTGACCAAGAACGCCGATATGCCGACAATTGAGATTCCATTTCCTTCCTATCGGGAACGGCTGGAATTTATAGAGTATCTCATGAATTTACCCATCCCTGATAAGCCGGTGGAAGGTGCCCGGTTCCCCACACCTGTGACGCTTGCCCCTGGAATCAGTAAGGAACAATTCGCCCGAGATACAACGGGGTCGAACCTGCAATTCCTCATAGCTCAACAGCACGAGCTGTTCCCGGAAACATTTGCCCGAGATACAACGGGATTGAACCTGTTCGGTATCCATGACGTTGCGTTGCGTGCTCAGGAAGCCCGAAAGCCAATTACTCGCGAGTTGGTTCAAGTCTATCAGCGCGAAAGCGTTAACATTCACAGCCGTGGCATCCTCGAAGTCGTTAGCACGCCTTATGACCTGGACGTTGTCGGCGGAATGGAATATGTCATCAGTTTCCTTCAAAATGCCATCGCTGCCATTCGTGAAGGCGATCTCAAGCGCGTCCCGCGTGGGCTGCTTTTCTTGGGACCCCCCGGCACAGGCAAAACGATGATTGCTCAACTGCTGGCACGCTACAGTGAAATGGCTTTTGTCCGTTTGAAAAGTTCCCGCGAAGGAATGGGGCTGGATTATGGGGCCCCCGGCGTTGAGGAGCGTGTTTATGAACGCAACTTAACATTCGCCCTTAATTTTATTCGCGCACTGACTCCCGTAATTGTCTTTATGGATGAGATCGACCTCGCCGGAGGGGGGCGAGGCGGCATGGATGCGGAGCGCCACGATAGCACATTACCCTTTGATTTGTTGAACGCGATGAGCGATTCCTCCCTGCATGGGAAGGTGTTATGGATTGGGGCTTCCAATCGCCCGGATTTGATGGATGTGGCGTTTCGGAGGCGTGGGGTTTTCGACGACAAATTGATCTTTCTCCCGCCTACAGAGGCGGAAAGAGCGGATGTGCTTGTGAAGCTTTTCAAAAAGCATCGGATCGATTTTGAAGGTATCGATTTCAAAAAGATTGCCACGGATGGATATACCAAAGCCTTGAGCAGCGGAGACCTTGAGATTATCGTGCAGCGAAGTTACGGGATTGCGAGACGTAACAACCACAAAGCTGTCACTGAGTCAGATCTCATCCAAGCGACGAACGATTTTGTGCCGGACTATTCGCCGGAGATGAACGAGTTTATGGGGTTGCTCGCCTTGCGGGAAGTAAACTCCCGTTCAATGATTCCCGTTACCCTCCTACCCGAATTTCAGAGATTCGTTGAAGGCAACCAAATCAACAAAACAAAAATCAATCAGCGGTTGATGGAGCTTGGGGGGCAGCTTGGCATGAAGGTTTGAGTGGAGGTGAGGGGTGAGTGTTAGCGGTGTTGGAGTGAAACGTGAAAGGAAGAATGGAAGGAAAGGAAGAATGGAAGGATGGAGGAACAAGGAAACGAGGAAATCGGGGAAGGGAAGAAGGGAAGGATGGAAGGATGGGGGAAAAAAGGTGAGGGAAGAAAGGGAAGGATTCGTTTCACACTTCACATTTCACGTTTCACGTTTTACGTTTCACGTTTTACGCATCACGTTTTGATGGACATACGCATCAGGTCGATGTCCGTCAGGGGAAGTCGCTCATCCTCAACCCCGGCGAGGCTGGCGGCTGGCTGACCGGCAAGTGCACGGTTGCGCTTGTGGATGTGGAGACGTTGGCGGTGGAAATTCGTGAGCTGTGAGAGACTCCCAGTTCACAGGTTTTGTTGTCCGAAATAAAGCGTTCTTGCGAGAGGCTGTCTAAATCCCCCGGGTCAGCCGCCCCCTGGGCCAAAAGGATCGCAGGGAATTGGAGGGGCCTGCCTCGCCATGAACGTTTACCCTTGAAAAGGTTTTGAACCTTTTCAAGGGTTGACTGTCTCATGAGCGCTGACGGCCCCTTATGGCTCGACGGGAGCGAAGGCTGTAGAGGGCAATGCCAAAGACCAAGCGGTGAGAGTCTGTTAAAGTGAAAGGAGTGCTTGAATCATGGCAATTCACACGGAAACTTTTCAACACATACTTGAAACGGTACGAAGTCTATCGATAAAAGAACAACGCCAGTTAATCGAGCAAATTGCCCATGAACTTGAACTTGAGCCTGCTGTCACTCCACTCGCGCTCATCGGAAGATGGCCCACCCTCTCTCTGAGTGCCGAAGAGATCGATGAAGCAAGACGGGAGTGTTGGGCCGGTCTGGGATAGGTTGCCTGTTGCGCCTATTTCAATATCACCATCTTCCGCGTCGCTCCCGGTATTCTCAATAGGGATTGACACCCCATCGGGGTTGTGATATACTTACGTTCGCATTATTCTTATTTTCAAAAGAGGACATTATGGCAATTGTTTCTTGGGATGCCCTGTTCAAACTATTCTTCCTCCGTTTTTTTCAGCGTCGGCAACTGATAGCGATGACGGAATATGAAGTCAGTCATCAAGCACAAACGATTGATGCCGTCGTCTTATGTCCAACGGAAGCCCATCGACAACCATTAGCTCAGACAGCATTCTTCTTTTTTACCCTTTACAACCTGATCGAGTTCAAATCAACAACCGACCGGCTGACCGAGGCAGGTTACTATCTGATTACCAGTCGCGCCCGGGCGTATTTGCACCAAACGCCGGGGGCGAACTTGGAAAATACGGTGTCCTGCATTATCTCCACTGGCAGGCCGCAAACCGTTCTGACCCAAGTGCCACGTCTCCGGTTTCAACGGGTAGAGCAGGGACACTATCTCGCCAATGAATTGCTGGACACGCATCTCTACGTCATTGCCGAGTTGCCGATTGAACCCCGCTATTATCCCCTGTTGTTGTTCGCCGCTGGCAAAAAACGGGAAGAAGTGTTACAAACCTTCGTGGCTCGCGGTGAAATGGAGTTGATTCAAATTGCTCTCACCCTGTATCCCGAAACCATGAGGAGAATCTACACCATGCCGAAAAGCGATTATCCCACGATCGAAGAGAATATCAACGTTTTAGTGGATTGGTTTGGTCTTGAGGCTTTTACCAAAACCATTCTGAAATCCCATCGTCCTAACGAGCTCGTTGACGCCATGTTATCTCATGAAGGCGTTGACCCCTCTGTTTTGACGCAGGGACTTATTCAACAAATGGATAAGAAACAGGCGCGTCAATTGCTTCAAGGTATGTTGGCAAAGCTGGATGAGGAAGGCGACCATTAAATCAGGAACATTGGATTCGATACCCTTGATGGGATGGATGCAGGTCTGCGTTGTCCTCGCTTGATGCGAATGGGCGGGGCTCGCCCCGCCCCTCCTACTTGACGACAACCATCTTCCGCGTCGCTTGAAAATCTCCGGTCCCGCCAGGCGGGATTGCTTCGCTAACTTGCAGGCGGTAGAGGTAAACCCCGTTGCCCACCGGCTCACCCAACTGGTTTTTCCCATCCCAATGGGCAGCCTTCTCCTGGGTGAAGTAGTGACCGACCTCCCGATGTCCTAATACCATTTGCAGCTAGAAATGCGACGATTTGTCGGGAGTCAAACAGGACGTGTGAGCATGTGAGCGTGGGAGCGAGGGGGCGAGGGAGCGGCGAGGCTGGCGGCTGGCTGACCGGCAAGTGCACGGTTGCGATTGTGGATGTGGAGACGTTGGAGGTGGAAATTCGTGAGCTGTGAGAGACTCACAGCTCACATGTTTTTCGGCTGAATTCGATTTTGAATAAAAAAAGCCCTGTGCGTAATACACAGGGCTGAGAGGTTAACCGGATAGAACACACCGCAATGACTATTTCACAATGACCATCCGGCGCGTCGCCTGAAAATCGCCAGCCGTGAGTTGATAGAAATAAAGCCCGCTGGAAACTCGATTGCCCGTTTGATCCCTGCCATCCCAATACGCTGCCCGCTCCTTGTCAAGATAGCTTCCCCCCTTCTGGTAGCCCAAATCCAACTGACGCACAAGCTGACCCTTCACATTGTAGATGTGAAGGGTCACGGTCGCATCAGACGCCAGTTCGTAAGGCAACCAGGTCTCGGGGTTGAAGGGATTGGGGTAATTGGCGAGCAACCGCGTTTGTTTCGGAAGCGCAGGCGCGGCAGGAACTTCAAAGTCGCCCTTCAACTGCGCTAAGTTCGCCAGACTCCCCCCTTCCCCTACGAACTGCCACGGGGCTTCGTCCCGGGCTAACAACTCGTCCGTCGTCTGGTCACGTAGTTCGGCTGTCCATTTGTAGCTTCCTGCTGGGATGGCAGGCAAGCGACGAATATTCAGAGTCGTCCTCGTCACATCAGTTCCTGAAGCCAAGAATATCTTTCGATCGATTCGCACTGGCGGAAACTCTTCTCCTGATGGGAGAAACAGTTGCTGGAGATACCGCACCTTTCGCGCGGGGCCCTGGTTCACCAAGTGCGCCGTCACGGTCATGGAATCGCCTTTGTGATATTCAGGCGGCTCTTTGTTCAAGCTCAAATCGACGCTCATCGTATCGTTGTCAGTGATGGTGGCGGTCACATTGGCAACGGGAATGCCGTTGTAGTTAGGGTCGGCGCTTGCCGCGCTATGAGAGATCGTTCCTGTATGCGCTCCCTCGACGAGGACATCATCTACTGCCGTCACTGTCACCGTCTGCGCGACACTCCAATTTGCCGATGTGAAGGTCAGTGTGGTCGGTGAAACGCTCACTTGAGCGTCTGGGGTGGCGGTCACGGTCACGTCAGCGGTGGGCTGGCTTTGAAGCACGACGGTATACGTGTCCGTTGCACCGCCCTCTGTGACGTCTGTGGAACCTCCGCTCTGGGTGATGATGACGCCTGCTGTCGGCTGCGGATTGGGGGATTCGTTCAGAAACGGCTTGTAGGTCACCGCCCCCAAACTGGCGTCATCCAGCGCGTCCCAGATGAGGACTTTGATAATGGCTTCGTTCGTCGTGCCCCAGTAGTTATTCGTGGCGTCAATCGGGACGGCGCTGGACGAATTGCCGCAAACCAGGGCGAACGCCCCCGTGTTGTTGGAGATATCGTTGTAGTTGAAATGGGGATTGCCGCTGATGTACACGCCGTCGCTTGGGTTGTTGGTGATGTAATTGGCATCGTCCGCGGAGCCACCGATGATTGAGTTGGAGCTGAGGCCGCTTAAATACAGGACACCACCTTTAACAGCGGATGCGGTGTTCCCGGTGAACGTGTTCCGCCGGAGGTAGACGGTGTCGCTGCCTCCGGTGCTTAACGCCGCACCGATTTGAGCGGAATTCCCGGTGAATATGCTGTCCTCAATAGTGACAGTGTTGGACGCAACACTATAAAGCCCACCACCGTATTTTGAAGAATTGCCAGTGAAGGGGCTGTTCGTAATGGTGACGGTGCTCATAAATGCGTCAAGTCCACCGCCACCGCCATTATTCACACTAGACGTTGAATTATTAGTGAAGGAACTGTTCGTAATGGTGAGGATGCAAAACTGAGCCTCAATCCCGCCGCCACTGCCACTCGCCGAATTACCGCTGATAGTGCTGTTTGTGATGGTGACGGTGCTCGAAGATGCAAAAAGCCCACCGCCATTAAATCCCTGATTGCCGTTGAAGGAACTGTTTGTGATAGCGACGGTGCTCGAAGATGCAAAAAGCCCACCACCGACATTATTAGATGCTGAATTGCTACTGATAGTGCTGTTGGTGATGGTAATGTTACTGGATGACGTTACATAGAGTCCACCGCCATCATTAAAACCCGAATTGTTTTTAACCATGCAATTATTGAGGCGGGACGTGCCTCCGACGATGCTCATACCACCTTTATTGTTCTGCACCGTGCAGGCGTTGAAATACGGGCTCGCAAGATTAACCTTGATCGCGTAGTTGCCGCTGCCGCCGTACTGCACGGTGGTGTGTTCCAGAATACACCCACCCGTGTATTTGCCATTCCCATCAAAGGTGGCATCCGTGCTAGTATCGGAAAAGGAAAGCGAGCCCCAAAATCCCGGACTCGGGCTACCACTATTGGCGGTAAATGCAATCGGTTTGGCCCCCGTGCCGCGGGAGATTAACGTGCCATCCACAAAGAGCGACTTTGTGGCGTTGAATTTGACCGTGACGCCCGGCTGAATCGTAAGCGTGATGCCTTCAGGTACGAAGACGTCGGCTGTCACAATGTACGGGCTGCCAGCCTCCAGGTGGTGTCGTTGAATAAAATACCACCAACATTGGTGTCGGCGTGGGTGATGCCGCTCATCAGCCCGATGCTGAAGCAGCAATAGATGAAAAGGATAAACAATTTCCATAACCATTTCATGGTTGAAACCTCCTGTGTGAGTGAGTGAAAGTGAATCACGGAAAGCGCGGAAGAAACTAATAATGGTATTATGCCATCCGCACTTAAACAAATTTTAAACAACCGCGGAATGAGGCAAAAAAAAATGCCGTTCATTAGAACGGCATTCACATTTTACGACTTATCTGCGGGTTCGGCAGGAGCCTCACCCTCCCACTTCCCGTGAATCGGTTACTTACTTACCGCGAATCTGCCTATAGAGTTGTTGGGTTTCATGAGAGGGTGATTTATTGACTTCACGGAGGGCTCGGGCGCAATCCTCATACTGACGCAGCGCTTCGTCCCGACGACCGAGCCGCGCCAGGCATTTCATAGTGAGTTGGTGAGCGGTTTCCACAGCAGGGTCTAAAGTCAGGATGCGGCGCGCCATCGCCAACCCTGCCTCATATTCGCCGCGCTGGTATTGAGCTTTGCTCCAGTGTTCCAGGGCATCCAACCATTGTTCGTGAGTCGAGTGCCGCTGGTCCTGGCACCACGCCGAATACCGCCAATCTGCCAACAGTTCGCCCCTCTGGTAGAGCTCCGATGCAAACGCCCACAGGTTGAAAGCCCTTTCAAAATCGCCATCTCGGTGTGCGGAGCTGGCATTTTTCAACGCCTGATTAAACTCTCGTAAATCGTTCCACACAACGCCGTCGGGGTCAAAGCAGTAACGCCCATCCTTACAAGGCAATACCTCCACATCAGGACAGATGGATCTAATCACCCCATGTATCTTGGAAATCCCGGCATGCAGGCTACCCAAAGATAGCCGCCTATCCGATCCATTCCTGGCATGCTCCCGAAGGGCTTCGCAGATTAGGTCACGTTCCCGCCACTGCCCCTGAGACGAGGCTAGATACGCCCACAGTTCGCGTGCGAACGGGCGTATTTGGGATGACTGAAGGGGAACGGGCTGACCGTTGTACCTGAGTTCAAATGGACCAAACAGGTGAAGCACAAACCCTCCGGTGGGGATGGTCGTCTCCAGCCGCCTCAAAGCGGCTTCTACCTCTTGAGCCAGACGCAGTTTCCACACACGGCAGATGGGCAAGATGTTCTCCCACTTTGTTCGAGCGACATCGCGTTGCCCGCGCGCCTCGTGCAATAACGCCCAGGCATGCAGGATATGGCACCGCAGATCTTCACGGGTGGCGTAACTTTCCGCCTCACGATAGCAGGCTTCTGCCTCCTGCCACTGTCCCTGACGCCGATAAAACTCACCGAATGCCAGCAGACAACGCGCCATATTTTCCGGCTTTTTGTTCGCCTGTAAGATGCGCCGTGTATCTGTCAAAAAGATACGACGCGCCTCTGTCAAATGCGGCAGCGCCTGGGCAAAAGCCCCCCTGGCGGTTTCCACCTGCCCCAGAACTAGACGTGCATGCGCCTGATCGGAAGCATGGTTTAGCTCCTCAGCGCTCCGCAAGCTCTCTATTGCCTGACGAAGGGCTTCGTCCAAATTGCCCTCCGAAAATGCCAGAAGCGCAGAACTGTTCAGCAATCCGCCATAGATACGGCGGTGACCTATCTGCACGGCGAGGGACATAGCTTCCTGAAGCAGTGAACGCGCATCCTGGAACATCCCGCGGGGGCAGAGAAACTCCATCGCCAATTTGTTGAGCCCCTCCATCAGGTGACGGGACATGCCCATCTTACGCCCCTCGCAGATGCTCTCACGCAAGTGCGCTTCTGCAATCTCCGGCTGGTTCAGACGCAGGTAACGTTTTGCCTGGGCCAGCAAATGTCCACACAGGGGAAGCGTCCGCCCCTCCCTCAAAAGCCGCTCCATCGCCTCCTCATAAAGGCCAACCGCCGATGCTAAATCCCCCCGTGCTTCTATGAGAGACGCCAATCGATCGAGCGTGCCGGAAGCGCCAAGGTTCAGTCCATGCTGTTCATAAAGAGTTAGGGAACGCCGCAGGTAATCCTCCCCGATGGCAAATTGCCCCTCTGCCCACGCAACCAGCCCCTGCTCGCACAATAGGCGTGCTTCCCATTCGGGGCGGTTAGCGGTGAGACCGGTGGCTTGCAGTTGCTCCAGATATTCACGCGCACGATGAGGGAAGCCGTCCTCAAGCTCAATTTGACTCATGGATCGGAAATGACCCAAAATCATGTTCGTGTCGTTAGTCGCTTGAGCATGCGCAAGGGCTTCCGCCAGGGCATCTTTGGCGATGTCTCTAAAGCCTGCCTCCCGCAACGATGCCCAAAACTGTCCTAATTTTGGCTGAAGGGAGGGGTCACGCTCCGCGATTTCGATGGCTGTTCTCCAGAGCTCCTGTATCATCCCACGTTCGCCCTGCTCCCACTCTATGTCCCCCAACCTCATGGCATATTCACATAACAGTTCCAAGTCCTTTCGCTTCAACGCCCACTGACAACCCTGGCGAAGATTCAGAGTTTCCACCCGAAACCATGCAACCGCCGCCCTTGTCTCGGGACCAGCATAAAGGGCTTGTCGCTTCGCCTCTTGCAGGTAATATAGCGATATTCGCTCCTCTACCTCGTCCCGTACATGGGAGGCGATACGACTCTGTCCACAGTGTCGTACGGTGTTCAACATACGATACCGCATGTGCTCTGGAGCGGCCAGTTTCGCATCTGGAGAGAGCTCGACCCCGCTGCACGGGATTTCACTTCGTTCAACCTGCAAGAGCCCTGCACGATGGAGAGCCTGTGCAATAAGGCGTCCATCATCGACGGCCGTAATCGGCTCGACCGCTGTATCAAAGAAGCTACCGGAGTCCAGGACCGACAACCGCTCTAAAACTTGCCGTTCAGGTTTGCTCAACCGTGCGAAAGCCCTTTCTAAAGCCGCCATCAACGAACGATGATGGAGTGGTCTGTCCCATTCGTCGGTTGCGACCAGCCGATCTACCCCCGCCTTAAGTTCCTCTAGCAGCGCGCGCTCGCCGCCTGGCATCAATTGCCCTGCCGCCAGCTCCAACGCAAGGGGGATGCCATCCAACAAACGGCATATCTCCGCAAGGGTGGGAGCGTTATCGGGGGTGACTTCCCAGTCGGGAAGGTGCCTTCGCACACAAACGGCAAAAAGGCTTACGCTATCCACTTCTTGTATGTCTCCCGGGTTCTCCGTAGTCGGCAAAGCCAGAGGTGCAAGCGGGAAAAACTGCTCGCCCTGGAGCCTGAGCGGCTGTTGGGATGTCACCAGCAACCGCTTGGAAGGACTGGTTAGTATTTCGCTCATCCAAGCGGCAAATTCATCCGAGACCACGCCTTCGGCGGCGTCCAGCACCAGCAGCATGTCGCGATGGGACAATGCAAAAGACAATTGCGCTTTCACATCCACCTGCGAGTCAGCGGTCAGAGAAAGTGCGCCTGCCATTGCCTGAATCACAGCAGAGGGGTCGGACAGCCCCTCAAGGGAAACAAAGCATACCCCATCCCGAAATCGATCTTCCATTTGACGAGCGACTTCGATACTCAAACGGGTTTTCCCTAGACCGGAGATTCCTGTCACAGTCACCAGTTGTGCGCTGTTGACCAACCCTTTCAACGTTTCAATCTCCTGGGCTCTGCCGACAAATTGGGTGAGGAAGCGAGGCAATGACTGATGATTTCTCATAGACTATGGGAATCCTTCTTGTAGGTGATGCGTGACGAATGAGACGTGACATCACGCATCACGTTACACACGTACTAAAGGTCGTGGGCGGGTGTCGTTCGGGTGCACCAGCGCATGACGCTCGTGCAACTGGGCGAGGTGGCGCAGCCGCTCCGGGCTGGCAGTATCAAGCATGATGTCGGTGTACATGCCACCGATCTTGAACCCGTGCGCAACCGGACAGTGATGGCGGAGGTATCCATCCACGCCAGCCAACTCCTCCTCAGTTTTACCGTGCTTAATCAGGTTCATCGTGAACATCCGCCGCCGTTTGCCCCCGCCGAAGGAGGCGTGGAAGGTGTCGTGGTAAAAAATCACAAGGTCCCCCGGATTCGTTTCCAGCGCGACATTGTCCGGAACCTCTGAGGGTGGAATTCCCCACAACTCCCGTGACTTTCCGGGGTGGATGTTTCCTCTCCGCCAAACGGAATCGGGACTATGACTGAAGGGGAGCACACGCAAACAGCCTGTGTCGCGGGTCACAGGGTCAAGATAGAACGCCATTTTGATAGCGAAAAGTTCAGGATAGCCGCCGTCGGGGTGCCAGCCAGTCTCACCGCTGTAGTAGTTGCCGTCTCCCGAAGCGTAACTGAAGTCATCCCCCAGAATCCCGGACGCGATACCCACGATGCGCTCATCGTCCAGCAGCGTGCAGAGCCGTTCGCTGTGATCGATAGTTGGGACAATCATGGTGCGCCGCGAGCCATCGTGTACCTTGCCGTTGCCGTAAGTTTGGAGGACTTTTTCAAACTCCTCCGTAATCCAGCCGATCTCGTCCGACGCAAAAAGTTTGGGGAAAGCGATAAAGCCAAAAGTGTGGAAATAGTTGAGTTGTTGTTCGTTGAGTCGCATAGAAATTCCTCCATTGCGTGAGATGTAAAACGTGAAAGGAAGGAAGGGAAGGATGGAAGGTTGGAGGTTGCCTCTCCCCATCCTTCCATCCTTCCACGCTTCCATTCTTCCATCCCGTTTCACGCATCATTTTCTCGCTTCTGCTTGCAACCGAGCCGCCTCTCCAGGGTTGCCGATATGCAGCGTGTCATAGGCCTGTTGAGAGGTTTTGAAAGGTCCGACGCCTTTATGACCGTGCCAATCGCCCTGTGTCATGATGGGATTTGTTAATCCGGTTTCCTTCTCGCGCTTCTCAATCCACCTTTTCATCCGCGCTTCTAACGTGGCAACGATGTCTGGATTCGCCTCGGCGAGGTTGTTATCTTCGTGCGGGTCCAGGACGAGGTTGTATAGCTCAACCGGCGGCTTAAAGTGGAAGTCGGGTTCAAGGGCGATGATCAATTTCCATTCCGGCGTGCGCCAACCGTGCTTGCGCATCCAAGTGCATTCGGTGAGGTAAAGATGGCTTTCGTGGGAAGTGACCTCGCCGCGAACCATCGGCATCAGACTTTTGCCATCAAATGGGATGTCGGTTTCAACCCCGGCCAGCTCGAGAATCGTCGGCACGAGGTCTTTGTGCTGGTTATAGCCACCGATCCGTTTCCTCGCAGGGACCCTGCCCGGATAGCGGATAATCAGCGGCACATGCAGCGTGACATCGTAGATACCATGGTGGTCGAACCAGCACTCGTGGTCGTAAAGCGTCTCACCGTGGTCGCCGTTGAGGATGACGATAGTTTCATCAAGAATGCCGCGCCTTTCCAAAGCGGTGAAGATTGCCTGAATACAGGCATCCATGTAGGCGATTGCGCCGTCATATTGGGCGACGACATAATCTTTGTCCGTGATGCCGGGCGGCATCCAGGCGGCGAAATAGTCGCAGAACGGCTTAAAGCTCATCACCGGTTCCATCGATTTGTTGCTCGGATCGCATTCATCCCCGTGATAAAATATCCGCTCATACGGTTCAGGCGGGAGATAGGGCGAATGGGGGTCCATGTGCCGGAGGAACAGGAAAAAAGGCTCCTGCTGTTCGGAAAGCCGCACCAATTCAGGGATTGCCACGTTGTTGAGATTCTGCGCCTTCGGGCTACGCCCCTCCGCCCGACTTCCCCAACCGGAGAAGTTCAGATAGTTATCGAACCCGCGTGAACTAGGGTTGCCGCTGAAGCCAACGCAGGTGGTATTGTAGCCAGCCACCTTGAGTATCTCCGCCAGCGTCTTCACTTCCGGTCTAAGCGGCCCCTGATGTCGCAGGGCGACAACCTGTGTGCTGAAGACGTCCATGCCGGTGAGCATAGAGCCGTAAGCGCTGGTCGTCGGGACGTGGGGGCTGTAGGTTCGTTCAAAGAGCGTTCCCCCTTGAGCAAACAGATCGATGTGCGGCGTGGTCAGGTGACGATAGCCGTAACAGCTCATGTGGTCAGCCAGGAGTGAATCCACTCCCATCAGTACGATATTGGGTTGTTTTGCCATAAAAAACTGCAGCGCGGTGATACGCTGTTGCTCCTTTAGTTGGTGGTTTTGCTTGGGTTTATCATAGACGTTTTGGAATGTTTCAAATTTCCGAAAAAATGTGTTGAACTGCTTTCGTGAAACGTGATACGTGAAACGTAAAAAGAATCATGTTTCACGTATCATGTTCTCGAAGTGTCAACCGTTTTCTGAAACATGCCAACGATATCGCCTGGATTTCCTCTGGAACCGTCTTTTCCCCCTCTTCGTAACTCGTTAGAGGGTGTTGAAAAAATCGAAATATTTTATTCTGTAGTCACGACTTCAGTCGTTTTTTGCCCGATTCGAGCGAAACAGAACGACTGAAGTCGTCACTACGGGTACTTTTTCAACACGCTCTTAGAGATCTTTTCTCCATTTAATCGTCTCCATTTGCTCATTTGCTTGATTGCTCATTTGCTCATTTCTTAGTGCTCCGGTACGGCGTGAGATCGATACCGGGGTAGGCATGGGCAAGACGTTGGAGCAACTCTTCGGTGTAGTAGGGGTCGCCCGGGGTGGGCCAACCTAGCAGTCGGCGCACGCGGGGGGTCGTTTTCGCTACGAACTTCAGGTATTCCGGCGTTCCCCAGCCGGGGACAGGACGCGTGGTTTTACACCAGTCAGCGTTGTCGGCACGGTGGAAGTGGAAGCCCATCCACCCTCGCTGCTTGCGCCTGTTGGCAAACGGCTGGGCGGCATGAACCAGATAGCTGGAACGAAACACCACGCTGCCGGCAGTTGCGGTGACGGGCACAGGAGTCGCCAACTCTGGAAACTCACGGAGGTCTGCCAAACCGAGCCCGCCGGCGCGCCCTTGATGACGACCAAACAGCGACGCGATTTGTCTGTGTGAGCCAGGACAGACCAGCATGGGCGCACCGTCAAGGTCGATATCATGCAGGATGACCCCGGAAAGGACATAGTGATAGCGTTCCCAATCGGGGTGGGGCGGCAGTTGTGAATTGGTGCCGTTGTCGATGTGATACCCCTGCCACGGCTGCTCGCTGTATCGCGTATCGGTCAGCCCTTCCCGCACGAAAATCTGACCGTAGCTAAGGCGGATTTCGGGCGTTCCTAATAATTGACTCATGCAGTCGATATAGTCGTCGTTCTCCAGAAGCCCATCCACCACGTCCAAACCGGTGGGAAAATGCAAGGCTTTTCCGAAGGGGCCAGCCAACTGTTGCATGGGCGAGGTCCCTTCGTAAGCCCGCTTAATCTCGGCGGGGTTGTCATCCCATTTTGCCCGGTATTCGGCGTAGGTGACTCCGCCATAAGCGTTGCGTTCGATTGCCTCCAGCGCCGGAGCGACGCGCTCGGGCGGAAAAACGTTCGGCACGACGAGATTGCCGTCGCGCCTCCAGATTGCAAATTGTTCATCGGTCAATTGCATCGTGTCCTCCTGATATTAACCTTTGGTGCTGGTTTGCCGGACGCAAGCCCCACAAGGGGTTCCGACGGGGTTGAACCCCGTCGGAAACCGTGTGATGTCCGTTGTGACAAGCCGAACACCAATGAACTAACCCAAGTTATTAGAAATTTGCAAATACGTTTGTAGCAGAACCCTGATAGACCGCATCCCCCGCTTTGCCCAATCTGCCCTGAACTATCGGGGTCAAAATTTAGCCCTTCCAGAAACGCATTTGCTCATTTGCTTGATTGCTCATTGGCAAATTTCTATCCCCGTGACGGTTCGCTCATCCGCTCTCGCGCCAGTCGGGAGAGTTCAGCCAGATGCCCATCGTTCGCCATGACCTGTTCCAGATGCCGTATTCGCTCGGATCCGGCGGTGCGAACCATCTTCTCACCATACTTGCGATCAATCCAGAAACGCGCTGAGTTGCCAATGTACCGGCGCAAATCTTCCAGGCGCTCTTCAGGATAGCGTTGGCAAAGGTTCATGGTAAACATCCGTCGGCGAGCCCCACCCCCAAATGCTGCGTGCTTGGTGTTGTGATTAAAGCAGACCACATCCCCCGGTTGCGTTTCAAAGGCAACCGCCGGCACGTCCCTGCCGTGGATACCCCAGCGGTCTTGACTGTGCCGAATCTGCTCGGTCAGCCTATCCGCATACCCATCCCCAAAGAGATGGCTGCCGGGGATGACGCGCAACGCACCGGTATCAGCCGTCAAGGGGTCCAGGTAAAGCGCGATTTTGATGTGCATGGGGTCTTCTCTCCGATGCCCCCCATCGGAGTGCCAGCCAGTATCGCTCACGTAAAAGTTGCCGTCGCTTCCCATATAGTTGAAGTCATCCCCAAGCAAGGCGGTGGCGATTCCCAGGAGGCGTGGATCATCCAGCAGTGAAGACAAGTATTCGCTCTGATCAATGAACGGGACGATGCAGGAGCGGGCTTTCCCGTCATGGGGTGTTCCGTGATGCCCCCCTCCGTGCGTTGCCCAGACCGCTTCAAATGCGTCGATGATGGCTTGAGCACGGTCTGCCAGCAGACCGGGAAAACTGAGATAGCCAAAGGTGTGGAAGAAATTCATTTGCGGTTCTGTCAATTTGAAATCCTGGCTCATTTTGAACTCCTTAATTCATGTTAGGTGTTAGGTGTTTAGCTAATGCCGAATACTGATTTAGGATTGACTTTTCCCAAAAGGTTTCTCTGAAGGAAGGATGGAAGAAAGGAAGGATGGAGGGATAGGGGCGAGAGAGCGAGGAGGCGAGCAGGTCGAAGATTCTCGGAACGAGGGAGCGAGCAGACGTGTGAGTGGTTTTGAGTTCACTCGCTCCCCCTCCCCCGCTCCCTTCTTCCTTTCCTTCCATCCTTCCATTCCTTCCTCTCATAGAGCAATCCCAACCAAAATCGGTATAATACCCGACACCTAACACCTAATACTGAGTTTTTATTTTTCCCCAAGAAGTGGCAACTTTGTCCAATGGAGAAACGGGTTGTGCACCCTCTAAGCCCCTGTCCGTGATGCTTTTCACCTCATCTGCACTCAAGGCACGTTTGAAAAGAAATGCGTCGTCAACCATGCCGTTGAACTCCCGACCACCGAGAACCCAGTTCCCGATGCGAAATTTTGAGGTCGCCGCGACAATGCGGTCATTGGAAGCAAAATCACCCTCTCCAATGAGCTTACCATCCAGATACATCCTGGCCTTTTTGCCTTCACGCACTGCCACGAGGTGATTCCAAACCCCATCTTTCAGTTGCGCGGTGACTGCTGGCCATCCCCAATTGACTCCATCTCCAGCGGCAACACCAAACATATTGACATTGTTCTCGCTCTGTTCAAAGGAAATCCCTCGACGGGGGGGTTCCTGATGGCTGGAAAGAATGTTTGTCCATGTCTTTTGGGGCTTTCCAGGATTCGCCCAACAGCCGATGGTGAAATTGACGGTGTCCACGATGACCGGGGCATTCATCTCCACAAAGTCATTCTGCCCATTAAAACTCAACGCCTTGCCAAACTTGCCAACGACCCATTTGGGGGCGCCGGCAGCAAATGCGCCGTCATTGCCGTTACCGGAGGAATCGGTGACCTTATTTCCTGTTCCTTCGTCAAGAAGCCATATTGCCACAACATCTTTCAGCTCCAGTTTAGCATCACTGATGCAGGTCAATACCAGGCTCATGAAGACCACGCTGGCGCATAAGAGGGTGAATCTAACGATGGTAGTTCTCATTACTATCTCCTTTACTGATGTGATAGAGGCACAGTATGCTGTGCCTCTGTATAAATAGCCGCATCCATTAGACTTCCGAAGTCTCCAAGACTTCGGAAGTCTAAAAAGTAACGATTGCTCCCGATGGATTGTCAAATCCATCGGATTGGGGCCCCGTTTTGCGGGGTCTCGCTTCGCTAGAGACTTGGATTTGGCAATCCAAGCCGAGCAGACAGATTACTTTCTGAAACGCAATTGGGTATAATACCAATTTTTCTCACTCGCCCGCATGAAAATCTTCTGTCTTTCACTTGATAATAACACAAATTCATGCTAAAATCAATCGAAATTCAAACGGACAAAGCGAGAAAGGATTCACAATGGCAACATTGCATAAGCTAGAAGTGCTCAGAGATGCTTATCCAAACGAAGCCGAATTAGATCGGGTCTTAGGAAAGCTGCTAGAAGTCGCGCTCAATCAGTACCGATTACGCCTGGAGCGGTATGAGAGAGACTTGCGCCAGTTTGAGAAATGTTACAGTATGGAATCTGCCACATTTCATCAAAGTTTTGAAGCCGGAGAATTAGGGGATGCGATGGACTTCTTTGAATGGTCTGGACTTTACGAACTTCGTCAGGTTCTTCTGAAGAAGAATGACTCATAGCGTCCTCAATAGAAGCAACAAAGATTTCCGCCCGAAGAAGGAGTTAAAAATGAAATGGAGTAGTGACACTGAACTTTTTGACATGATGGCAGAAAAACTGTATGCCGCTGTCATTTCGGATGCCCTTGACCGAGCGGGGTATCGCAATCAGGCAATGCGTCACGACATTCGACCCTTATACATGGAGGCTGTCGTTGTTGGACGTGCGATGCCCGTTTTAAGTGTAGATGTTTATGAGGTCCCCGACGAGCCTTACCAGATGGAAATCAACGCGGTGGACAGCCTGAAACCGAATGATGTGCTGGTCTGCTCGACGAACTATTCAACCCGCAACTGCTTTTGGGGGGAACTGCTTTCGACAGCGGCAAGGGCACGGGGCGCACGCGGCGCAATTGTCGAGGGGTTTATCCGAGATACCAAATGGATCATCCAGATGCGATTTCCCCTGTTTATGACGGGAATCTCGCCGGTGGACTCTAGCGGACGTGGCGATGTGTTGGCTTACAATGTCCCGATTGTGTGCGGCGGCGTGAAGGTCAACCCCGGAGAGATTGTTTTCGGGGATTATGATGGGGTTGTCGTCATCCCGAAAGCGGTGGAAAAGGAGGTCATTGAGGCGGCGCTGGAAAAGGTCAGCGGCGAAAACCGGACACGCGAAGAGCTCCTCAAGGGCACGATGTTGCGAGAGGTTTATGAGAAATACGGCATTTTGTAGCTTTTGAAAGGAGAGACTTATGATTTACGAACTGCGAACGTATCAGGTGGTTCCCGGAAAGATGAAGGAACTCAACGAGCGCTTTGCGAATATCACGATTCCCCTATTTGAAAAACATGGGATGAAAGTGATCGGGTTCTGGGAAACAGCAATCGGTGAAGCAACGACGACGGAGCTAATCTACATGCTTGCCTTTGAGAACCTGGCTCACTATGAACGCGCCTGGAATGCCTTTATCGCTGACCCAGAGTGGCAGGAAGCAAAACGCCGAACAGAAGCCAACGGCCCACTTGTGAATGTGGCTGGAGCGAAGATTATTGAACCAACTGATTACTCCCCGATGAAGTAAAATGTGGAGTGCGAAAATAGAGAAATTTGCAATCAAGTCTCTAGCGAAGCGAGAGCCCGAGGGATCGGGGCGAGAGCCCGTTTCGGGGCAAAGAAGCATACGCCCGCACGGGAGGGAATTTCTCGATAACCGTTCAGGTGGTCTATGAAACGATTTTACTGGATTCTTGCCTCATTCAGCGTATTGAGTCTCGCGATTCTTAGGGGGATTGCTCTCAGAAACCGTGTTGAGGCAATCCCATCTGAGAATACTCATCCGCTCGTCCAAGGTGTTAGAATTATTCCCGCGCCCGTCACAGAATTAACCAACTCCCCAGAGAATTTGACGGCATCGACACCGCATCCATCCGAGGACTGGAAGGCGATTGTCACATCCATCGGCATCCAACCGAGTTCAGAGAGGTGTGTTGATTGTCACTTCAAAGGTCAATCCGTGACACAGGCGCATCCGGGAAACCATCTGCGCATCCATGACCCCGCGACTTATGGCTGCGTTCTGTGCCATGGTGGGGATTCGCAAGCAATCGAGAAGCAAAAAGCTCACACAGCGACAAAAGCATTTCCATTTCTGAGGAGACATCAAGTTGAGGCCACTTGTGGAAAGTGCCACATTGAGCCTACGGTGCCGGGTGCCCCTTATCTCTCCGGCGGACGATTTGTGGTAAACAAATACGGTTGCATAACGTGTCACAACCTGCCCGTCGAAATCCCCATTGAGCGGTATACGCCTCGGCTTGACTACACGGGCAATAAAGTCACAAAAGCGTGGTTGCAACAGTGGCTTGAGGACCCAACGACTTATCTTCCGGAATCGAAGATGCCAAAAATCGAGATGACGGCGAGTGAGCGTGAGGCAATTATCGAATTTCTCTTGACCTTGCGGAATGATGCGCTTTTCCAACCGATTGCCGGAGAAGGGAACGCCGAAAATGGCAAAAAGATTTTCGTAGACAATCAATGCCAATCCTGTCATGTGCTCAATGGCGTGGGTGACAAAATTGGCCCTGAACTTGAAAAGGTCGGGACGAAGGTGAATCGCTTATGGCTCGTGAACTATCTCCGAAAACCGGGGACATTTCACCCAAACACCAAGATGCCGGATTATCAGTTTACGAACCAGCAGATTCTGGATGTAACCGAATATATGTTGAGCTCTCGTTCCCACGCTCCGCGTGGGAATGCCAGGGGTCAAACGAGCTTAGAGAACTTTACCGATGATTTGTCCAACCTGCCCCCCCCTTTCCCCCCCGCTAGGGGGGGGGAAGGTTTCAAACTTTACATCAGTAAAGGGTGCGCACAGTGCCATGGTATTACGAAATATATGAATGTGAACGCCACCGAGCAGTTGACGGGGTGGGATATTCAGGTCGAGCAAGGCGAAATCCCCCCTTCCCCCCTTTTCAAAGGGGGAAAAGGGGGGATTTCGGGGGAAGCTATCAAGCGAATTCAGGCGCATCGCGGGAAGGGGCTCGAAGTTCCAGAAATCGATATACCCGAATCGGACCTGGACTTGATGAAGGTCGCCCTCTTAGCGACGCGACAAAATGGCATCTATGAAGCACTCCGGTACAATTTAGAAAGTGGGACCCTGGGAAATGTGAATCAATTTTTGGATGAATTTTGGCAGTTTCCTATCCCACTTCAGGGTAAACCGCCCGGTTATTACAACGAAACGGTGGCGAAACTCGCCCCTGAATCGTGTGGCAGTTGCCATGCCAAACAGTGGGAAGATTGGAAGACCACCCGTCATTCAATGGCAATGGGGCCTGGGGTGTGGGGGCAGTTGATCGGTGAGGTCGAAGAGTCTCGGAACGGACGAGCTGGTTTCGTCGAGAGTTGCTCACAATGCCATGCGCCGTTATCTGAACAGCAAGAATATCTGTCAACTTCGGATGGTGAATACGCTGAAAATCGTCGGTATGATGCACAATTGCAATCTCAGGGGCTTGCCTGCGCCACCTGCCATGTTCGCGGGAATCAACGCTTTGGCCCACCCTTTTCGGAGATTTCAGCCGCGGCGAGCGTCTTGGGCAAAGGGCATCATGGGGGTGCCGTCGTGAGTCCTGCGTATCAGGATTCGGCTTTTTGTAAGCCGTGTCATCAATTTGAAGAGAGCGGAATGAGCTTGAACGGGAAACTCCTGGAAAATACCTACAACGAATGGCTGGAAAGTCCACACGCCAAAAAAGGGGAAACGTGTCAATCGTGTCACATGCCAGACCGCCGACACCGGTGGCGCGGCATTCACGACTCCGAAACGGTGCGAAACGCCCTCCGATTGGACGTTCAGATGAAAAACCAGCGAGCGCGCATCAATGCCGAAATCCAGTTGACGAACGTGGGAGCGGGGCACCACCTGCCGACTTATGTCACGCCGGCGATCTTTGTCACGGCGCGGCTGCTGGATGCGTCGGGACATCCTATCCCGGATACCGAGCAGGTGCGCGTCATCCAACGTCGGGTGCCATTGACGCTCGAACGGGAAATATTTGATACCCGAATTCCCGCAGGCGGGGCTTGGGTGTATACCTACCGGGCACCCCGTCCCAAACGCGCCAAAACCCTTGAGATTCGGATTGATGTGCACCCCGACTACTTTTACAACGGATTTTTCAAGGCGTACCAGGCGCAAGATGGGAACGCACAACAGTCCATTGACAAAGCCCTTGAGAATACTGAAAAGAGTCCGTATCTGTTGCTCACGAAGCAGATTCCTCTGGAGTAAGGCTTTACCAAAGCGCACTTCAGGCGGGTCTAATTGAGCCACTGGCATAAAAAAGACATGGTTAAAGGGAACAGGCTATTCATAGCGCTCATTTAGGTGAGGGATGGTCATTATTCCCAGGGGAGGCAGTCGTAGCCCAAGATTCTATCTTGGTCCTGGCGCAAGGGGCCAAGATAGAATCTTAGGCTACAACTCAATCCGTAAGTAATTATGACCAACCCTCATTTAGGTTGCTCTATGACCCCCGCCATACGGTAGTATTCGGCTGCGCTTTTACTTCTACATAGCGAATAACGCTATTGAAAATCAATTCAATTTATGATATAGTGTTTATTGGGATTGATACCGAGTTGCGTTTAAGTGTAATTCAAGTGATGAATCTATCTAATCCAAGGTGATCAATGATACGCTGAAAGGTAAACTATGCCCCAGTTAAGGCAAAAAATTCTCGTGCTTTACCTGCACACACCGGACTTGAACAGTTCAGTCGTCGCCTGGTCGGTGTATGATGGAACCGGTAAGGAAGCCCACACAACAGGCGATAGTGACCAACCACCCTATCCATCGGTCGTTGCAGCGATGCGGGATGGGTGGCGGGTCATTCAGTTTCCACAACAATTCCCCGCTTATCCAGGTATGGAGTATCATACCGCCTATCTCAGGTTTGAGTACATTCTTGAAAAAATGGAGGAGATTGATGATTGACCAGAAGTATTTGCTAAATTCTAAACAGATGGCGAAGTTTGTCGCAGATGGATTCCTTCGCTTTGATGAACTTGTTCCCGCGGAGCTGAACCGTGCCGCCCATGCCGAAATGGAGGGACATACCGTTGGACGCGGGCGGGCGGGTGCCCCTTTGAGTGAGATTTGGCCAGAGCCATCCGCGGTCGGGACTGTTTTCCGTCTGCCGGAAGTTCAGGGGATTATCCATAGCCTCGTCGGACCGAACCCGCTTTATGACCACCATGCGGTTCACATCGTAAACGCGGGCAATCGCAGTGGTCAAATCTGGCATGCCGATGCCATTATTGACATCCGCTTGCACTTTGACATCCAATTCTTTTATTTCTCCCATGACACGCCGCGTGAAATGGGGGGCACCATGATTCTCCCCGGCAGCCATTACCGCCGCATCAGCGAAACGGACGTCGCTCGGTATCAGAACTTATTGGGGCAACTCCCAATCGTCTGCAAAGCGGGCACGGTGGTGGTGGTCCATCACGGTATCTGGCACTGTGCCCAGCCGAACCTAACCGACCACACGCGATATATGTTTAAGCTCAGACTGAACCCAACGGTGCGGCAGTTGCGTCTCTGGAATACAGACGATATTGATGACCCGTCAATCCCCGGCATTATGAGTACGAATCACAAATGGTATGGGAATGAAGTTCGGCTTGAGATTGTCAACCGTATCAAGTTTTGGCGGTTTCTTATTGGTGATGACCATTACGATGTGAGTTACTGGTTGTCCCGGCTTGAGAATATGCCTGAAAATTTGCTTCGAGCCGCTTAAGAGCCCGTAGCGTGGGTATTGTCTACCAGAAGCCGTCATTAGTCTCTGGTGGACACTGCCCATCTATTTCTTTGCCTAGCAGCTCAGACGCTGGGGCCCATCAAAATTGGTTAGGACAACTGTAAGGGGAAAGCCTCTTTGGAGGGAGCATGCTAACAAAACTGATCTGCCGGAACTTCAAACGCTTTGGGGAAGTTGAGATCGAGCTTGGCAACCCTGTCGTTTTCATTGGACCCAACAACTCCGGCAAAACGACTGCGCTTCAAGCCATCGCCCTTTGGGATATCGGCCTCAAACGTTGGAATGAAAAACGAAGGGGTAAGACAAGACCAGAACAGCGCCCAGGGGTAGCCATCAACCGGCGCGATCTGATTTCCGTTCCGGTTCCGAGTGCCAATTTGCTCTGGCGAAATTTGCGTTTGCGTGACGTCCGGAGAATCGACGGCCGTCAGCAAACTCAGAACATTCGAGCAGATATCATTGTAGAAGGGGTTACTCAGAGAAAGGCATGGAAATGTGGTCTTGAATTTGATTATGCCAACGAGGAATCCTTCTACTGTCGTCCGCTTCGACTGACTGAAGGGAAAAATCCAGAGCGTATGCAAGTTCCCGAAGAGGCTGAAAATCTCTGTGTTGCTTTTCTTCCACCGATGTCAGGGCTTGCAGCGAACGAGACACGGCTTAATCCGGGGGCAATCAATGTCCGTGTTGGTGAGGGACGTACCGCCGAAGTCCTTCGTAATCTCTGCTCTCAAGTTCTGAGTGAGAAAAATGGCGAGAAAACATGGGAAACGATTTGCAAACAGATCCAGGAACTGTTCGGAGTTCAGCTTGATAAACCCATTTATATCCCAGAACGTGGTGAGATCGAGATGACTTATAGGGATACATCAGGAGTACGTCTGGATCTTTCTTCATCAGGACGGGGGCTTCAGCAAACCTTACTTCTGCTCGCTTATCTCGCGGCGCATCCAGAATCCGTACTTCTGCTTGATGAGCCGGATGCGCATCTTGAGATTCTTCGGCAACGGCAAATCTATCAGATTCTCACCGAGTTGGCTACTCTACAGAACAGCCAGATTATTGCCGCCAGCCATTCCGAGGTCATTCTGAACGAAGCAGCAAATCGTGATGTCGTTGTGGCATTTCTCGGCAAGCCACATCGAATTGATGATCGCGGCAGCCAGCTTTTGAAATCGCTCAAGGAGATTGGATTTGAGCAGTACTATCAGGCAGAACAAAAGGGGTGGGTGCTCTACCTTGAGGGTTCTACCGATCTCGCGATCTTGCGAGCGTTTGCCGAAAAGCTAGAACACCCTGCGCGTGACCTGCTGGAACAACCTTTTGTTCATTATGTTGAAAACCAGCCGAGGAAAGCCCGTGAGCATTTTTACGGCTTACGAGAAGCGAAGCCCGATCTGGTCGGATTTGGGCTCTTTGACCGAATAGAACAGCAACTCCAGGATCTCCCGGAATTGAGGGAGTACGTATGGAAGCGGCGTGAAATCGAGAATTACCTATGCAAAAAGGAGGTGTTAATGGCATGGGCAGAGAGTGCGGGTGAACCACAAATTGACCTACCGCTGTTTGCAACAACATGGAGAACCATAATGGAAGAAACAATTGCTGAAATTGAGCAGGCACTGGAAACGCTCGACAAGGGATCGCCCTGGGCACCGAATACGAAGGTCAGCGACGATTTCCTCGATCCGCTTTTCGTAGCCTTTTACAAAAAACTCAACACTCCCAACCTAATGCGAAAGACAAACTACCACACCCTTGTTCGGTATGTGCTGAGAGAACAGATCGATCCCGAGGGTTGCTGAGGTGCTGGATGCCATCTTGGAAGTAGCGCAACGAGCAACCCCCATAACGGATGGAGAAACAATTTGAACGATGGCCATAACAAAATGGCGTGGGGAAGCGAATTACAAATCGGTGAATCAAGGTATGATGCGTCACAGGTAAGGTTTTTCATGCCTCAACCATGACGTATCATTTCCTTCATTTCCTCGTGAACTCATTGTCTCCTTACGGAAGTGCTGCCAGCGCGGCGAGCAACGCTTTGATGTACCCAACGGAGTACGCCAACCCGAGGCTGGCATTGCCGCTATCCCCCTCTAAGCGGGGAATGTGGTCCGGGTTCAAGCACCCGTCGAAGCCAACTTTGCGAAGTTCAAGGAGGATTTTGAACATATTCATATCCCCGTCGTCCAGAAGCACCTCCTCAAATGCGCCGGCGGTGGCGAGACTGCCCCTGACGTTGCGGAGGTGAACCATAAAAATCCTGCCCTTACGACCATAATTATTGATTTCATCAAGAACCAGCGGTGTGCTGCCCGCCTCCGCTCTGGTCCCGACGCAGTAGAGATACCCAACGCGCTTGCTGGGAAACGCATCTATCACCCGATGAAATCCGAGCCCCCCTAAAGGGGTGTCAGGGTTAGGCACGTCGGAAGGGTGGATTGCCAGCTTCATGTCGTACTCCTCGGCGATGGGAACCAACCGGGTGTAGACCTCGCAAAAGCGTTTCCACCACTCCTGAAGCGCCTCCAGCGTCGGCGTTTCAGGGTTCCCCTCCGTGAAGGCGCGGCTTTCTCCGCGTGATGTGTACCCGCCTCTATGGACGGAGGGGTAGCGGGTCATGAGGTGATCAAAGGTGTCGCCTGCGAATCGTTGTCTGGCAATGGGAACGCCCGCCTCGCCGAAGACCTTGAGTGCGTTACTGGTGTTCTCAAGCTCTTTTTCGCCGCCCGGCAGACCTTTCATGAACTTCTCGGTGATATCGGGGAGCGTCACGCGGTTGATGTCCAAACCCCAGGATCGAATCCTTTTTTTGATTTTAAGAAGCTCATCCAGGTCCGGGTAGCCCTGCTCGTTGACACCGGGGAAGGCATTTCCCCGTCCAAAGTCAATGCAGTCCGCGCCCAATTGGGTGACCTGTTTCAGATAGCTGTCCGAAAGACCTCCATCCCATACGGATATTTTCATCATTTTTAGACCTCCAACTCATTTTGTGAATTGTGAATCGAAACGTAAAACGTGAAGCGTGAAACGTGAAACGTGAATAGAGACAGACAAATACCTAACACCTAACACCTAACACCCAACACCTAACACCGATTTAGGCTTGGGATTGCCCATTTGAGAGGAAGGAAAGGAAGGATGGAAGGAAAGGAAGAACCGTCATTCCTTCCATCCTTCCTTTCTTCCATTCCTTCCCTCAGAGAAATTTTTTGGGAAAAGTCAAACCTAAATCAGTATAACACCTAATGCCTGCTCACATTTCCCCGCGCTCCACTCTCAACCCGGCAGCCAGACTTGCCTGCGTCGCCATCCAGAGATTGGGGACATCGACACACTCAGGGCGGTCTTGCTCCGTATGGTAGTTTGGATCGGCGTAGGGGTACGAGCCGAGGTTCGCCACTGCCATGGGGTAGCCAGCATTGATGTAAGAACCGTCATCATCCCCTGGCGATTTTCGCTGATACTTCTGTTGAATCAAACCGATTCCGTAGGCTTTGTTGACTTCAGCCATCAGATCGGCAAAACGTTCCCCCTCCGGTTTCGTATAGAGGGTGACGTTTGTCTTTCTGCCCGCATCTATATCGGCTTGTGCCTTGCCGCCCATGGAGTCCAGATTGAAGATCGCGATCAGGTTATCTCCCCGCGCCCTCGCGTTTTGGGCTGCTGTGACGCTGGTCCAGGGACGATGTTCCTCGTTGCAGAAGAGGAACCAGATGGAACGCGCGGGCGAATAATCTTTCAGGACCCGGGCGATTTCCAGTGTCCCAACGGTGCCAGCCCCATTGTCGTAGGCTCCGGGTGAATCAACCCAACTCTGCGAATCCTTATGCGAAAGGAAGAGGATAATCTCGTCAGGATAAGTTGTGCCCCGCTTTTTCGCATAAAGGTTATAAGCCGTATACCAGGCCCCGTCGGACGGGGGAGGGGCATATTGGTGCGCCTTCGGTTTGGACGTGTCGCAGCCAAACGCCTGAACCTGGACGCCCTCTTTTTCCACCGAATACCCCCACGACTCCAGGTTCGTCTGGATAAAATCGTCCGCCTCGTACAATGTGTTTTTGGCGTGACCGGGGATGGTGTAATTCAGCTTCCGATAGGGAAGCGGTTCCTTTGCAAAATAGAACAGGTTGCGCGATAACCGCTGTGGGTCAATCTGTTTAATGAAGTCGGGAATGATGTCTGACATATTTATATCTCCTTTCCGTAGAACAAGCTGCCAGCTTGTTTCAATGGTTTGACTGGATAAACGGGTGTTGTGAACGAGCAAGCTGCACGTTCTACGATGCAAACTGAAAAGTCCGTATATTTTATACGACCTTTTCGGTTATCAGCAAAAGCGAGACCCAGACTTCCGAAGTTTCAACAGACGAGGTCATCCCAGACCATACGAACCCTTGAAGGAACTGTCCTGCATCGGTTTGGTGTCAAACTTCGGAAGTCTAAGCGAAAAACTCGTATATTTTAGACCATAACAGCACAAATTGAAAGCGAAAAATGTGTTCTTCCTTTTTCCATAATATGCTTCAGTTCTCCCAATCCCAATTCCTGGACGGACTGGTGCTCATCGGCATGACCGTCATTATCCTCACCGCTTGCCTGCCAGTTGTGACAAGCGGCGAACGGGTCAACTTTAATAACGATTTTTTCCAGTATGCCTCACGCCATGAACAGGTGCGGCAGGGGTTGCTGAAATATCATACTCTCCCGCAACGGACGCATTTTTTCGGCGGCGGATTCCCCACCATCGGCGACCCAGAGGACCCAACGTTTAACCCGCTCATCCTCTTGACGCTTTGCCTGGGAACCGTCACGGGGCTCAAATGGATCGGGGTTTTATCGATGATATTCGGTGCGTTAGGCCTCTATGCCTTCGCCCGAAAGGCGCTTGGCTATGGCCGATGGGGGGCGATTGCATCGGCGCTGTTCTTTGGATTAAGCCTGTGGCTGCCGGTTCGGATGCGGGATGGCAATCCGAATGAAGTTTACTATCACTTTATCCCGGCGTGTTTGCTCTGCCTCTTCCTGGCTCGCCATCAGAAAAGATACCTGCTCGTTTTGACAGCGTTGTTCATTACCATGCTCTCGGATGGGAAACTCACATTTTTTGCATCGGTGATGTACATCGGGCTCTTGTGCTGTTTTCCGCTCATTCCGGGGGTCTCGCTCTGGTCATCCAAACACCCCCCTGAACGCCTCACCTGGGGTGAGCGTTTCCAACCGCTCAAAGGGTTGTCTCTCACCTTGGCGCTGACCTTTCTGCTGTATCTGTTCCGCATTTTACCGGCGGTTGAACTGATACAGACAAACGGCAGCCTCGCTCGGATGGAGCTCTTTTTTCACGCGCCGACCTACGGACCGGGAACAATTTCAGCCTACTCATTTTCGAGGTTGTGGCAAGAGGCAGTCGCGTGGAAGGGGGAAGCCGGACTGACACAACTGAGTTCGGTATGTATTGGGTGGATACCGCTGATTCTGGCGGGAGGGGCGTGCATATTGAATTGGCGAAGGGCATTCCCCTGGTTCGTTGGGTTTCTGCTGTTTGCCTGGTTGGCGATGGCGCATCAAGCACCGTTTGATCTCTTTCGCTACCTCTGGAAACTCCCGATACTCAACGCTGTCGGAAATCCGGCAAAGTATTTCGGCTGCCTCCCCGTTTTGAGTGTGTGTATTTTGGCAGGGCAAAGTTTTGATGGGCTGCGGAAATTGCAGTGGAAATGGATGCGCCACGCGGTAGCGGCCACCCTCATCGCCGCCGGTGTCGTTTTTCTGTATCCCAAAGTGCTGGAAGTTTCGCGCATTAGCTACACCTACACGATTCCGAGTGAATTTCTTGAGAAAAGCGATTCATTTTATCAGGTGCGTGGGGACAATCTGGAGCGCTCCCGAAGTGAACCCTTGCAGGCGAACACCTACGTGAACCTCCTTCGCGGGATTGGCACCATTGATTGGTACACGGGCATACCGATTGCGGAGAACGCGATACCGCGTTATCTGGTGACAAAATCAGGTGAATATGTCCCACCCCCGGATTACCGGGGCGAGTGTTTTTGGCTGGAATCGGAGGAGGTTATCAAGTGTGAATTTTCGCCGCATCGCATCCGTGCGGCGGTGCGTGCCACGCATCCGGGGACGCTCATCGTCAACCAAAACTACCACCGTGATTGGCGCGTCAATCGGGGAACTTTGGGTGAGTGGAAAGGGTTGCTCGCCATCCAACTGTCAGCCGGGGAGTACCAGTTGGAGTTGCGGTATTTTTCGCGTTCTTTTGCCCTGGGGCTACTCTTGAGCTTCATCAGCTTGATTGGGTTGGCTGCAATTGTTGGGCTATATCACAAGGGATATATCATACGAATTTTTCAGTTAGGCTACAAGCATGTTTCAAATTCCCTCAAAAATGTGTTGACACTTTATTCGTAAAACGTAAAACGTAAAGGGGGCTCTTCTTACGTTTTACGTTTCACGTTTTACGCATCACACTTCACGCATCCTGTTCTCGAAGTGTCAACTGTTTTCTGAAACATGCCCATTTTCTAATCCTTTCATCCAATCCCATACTCCTTCCACCGCTTTTCCACAAGTTCGATGATCTGCCGGGACATCTTGATCTCCCCGGGCCATTCCCGCTGATACCCTTCCTCGCGCCACTTGGTCGTTGCATCAATGCCCATTTTCGAGCCCGCGCCTATCAGTGGAGCGGCGTGGTCTAGCACATCAACCGGTCCCTCGACGATGGTCACATCTCGCTTCGGGTCAACATTGCTGCCGACGCGGAAGAACACCTCCTCCACGTTCTGCACATCGACATCCTTATCGACAACGATGATGATCTTGCTGAACATCAGTTGACCGAGCCCCCACAGGCTGTGCATTATCTTTTTCGCGTGGAAGGGATAGCGTTTATCGATTGAGACGAGAGCGAAATTGTGGAATACCCCGAACAGCGGCAGGTTCATATCGACGACCTCTGGCAGTTGCGTTTTGATAAGCGGCATAAAAATCCGTTCGGTCGCCTTCCCCATGTAGCAATCCTCCATCGGCGGTTTGCCAACGATGATTGTCTGGTAGATTGGTTCTTTGCGGTGGGTGATGCAGGTGATATGAAATACCGGATATTGATCCGCCAGCGAATAGTACCCGGTGTGGTCACCGAAGGGGCCCTCCACGCAGGTTTCGTCCGGTTCGATGTACCCCTCGAGTACGATGTCGGCATCGGCGGGAATGGTCATATCAATTGTTTTGCACTGCACCATCGGCACATTCGCTTTGCGGAGGAATCCGGCAAACAAGAGCTCATCAATACCAGTCGGGAGCGGCGCGGTTGCGACATAAGACATGACCGGGTCGCCGCCAATCGCAACGGCAACGGGCATCTTCACCCCTGCCTCGCGGTATTCGCGGTGATGCCCCGCCCCATCGTGGTGGATCTGCCAGTGCATCGCCGTGGTGCGCTCATCGATTTTCTGCATGCGATACATGCCGACATTGCGTTGCCCCGTTTTCAGGCTCTGCGTGAAAACCTGGGGCAGGGTGATATATCTGCCCGCATCTTGAGGCCAGCATTTGATAATGGGAATATGGTCTAATGAGACTCGCTCCCCGGTGAGCACGACCTCCTGGCATGCTCCGCGTTTGACCATTTTAGGGGGGAACTTTGTCAGTTTCGCAAGTATCCCAAGGAGCTTCACTTTGTCGATGAGTGATTCTGGCGGACCGATTTTAATCATCTTTTCAATTTCATCTGCAATTTCATTGAGGTGATTCACGCAGAGCGCCATCGCCATCCGTCTGTAAGAACCGAAAGCGTTGATGAGCAGTGGCATCTTGCTCCCTTCGATGTTTTCAAATAGCAGTGCAGGACCTCCCGCCTTGCTCACCCGGTCCGTAATCTGAGCAATCTCAAGGTCTGGAGAAACTTTGGCTTTAATCCGTTTTAACTCACCTGCACGCTCTAAAGTTTTCACAAAATCTGTGAGATTTGAATATGCCATTTTTTACCTCGTATTGAATTTTTACATTTATTCCGAGAGAACCCCTGTCCGTACCGCATCTTCAATGCGAACCGCGACATAATCCCAGAGCGCGGGGGCCCCATCTTCTATCGGTTGACATCTGGTAATCACCTGCCCCCTTTTGACTCCATGGTCCTGCCATGAATGCCCATCGGTGTGGTAATTCAGTAGAAACGGCTGAAGTCTATCAAGGGCGTTGGCGTAGCGTGATTCGGGCGTACTTCGGGCTTCAAACTCATCCCATAGCGCCCGAATCTCTTTCGCTTGGTCCGCCGGTAAGAGGTTAAAGATCCGCTCCGCTGCCTTCGTCTCCCGTTCTTTTTGATCCTGAATGCTGACATCATCATAGCAGTAAGTATCCCCTGCATCGATCTCAACCAGGTCGTGAATTAACACCATTTTTACCACACGGAAAATATCGATTCCTTTGCCTTTTGCATATTCCGCCAGGAGTATCGCCATAACAGCCAGATGCCAGGAATGTTCCGCATCGTTTTCCTGTCGAGAGCTATCCATCAGAGAATTTTGTCGCAAGATGTGTTTCAATTTATCAATTTCGATGATAAACTGGAGCTGTTTTTCTAATCGGTCATGATTCATTTCCATTTTTTTCTCCGCTACACGGTGAGTGATGAGTCTATGTAAAACGTGAAACGTGAAACGTGAAACGTGAAGGGTGAAACGTTGGCATCCGCGATTACATCAATTCCAACTGCTCTCCCCCTTGATGATGTCTCTCTGCTTTCTTAAACGTCAGGTCAGGATTGCTCTGGGGATATTCGATGCCATGCCCTTCTAGCAGCTCCTGAATCGTGCGAAGCTGAATTTTGGGATATTGGGCGTGAAACCGTCGAAATGCACCGGCTGTCATCGCCTCGGTGAGCATAGGGCCGGTCGGCGGTTCCAACGTGATAAAAACGCCGATGACTGCTTTCTGGTTTTCAACAACCGCTTTGAGCTCTCGGATATCCCTGACAGAAACATGACCGCTCTTCACCTGAACCATCATCTTCTGAGTGATTGCTTTGTTGGGGCGTTCGGGGTCAATGTCCTGAAAGTAAATCACCCCGTCAACGCCTTCGTCCGCCCCCTTCTTCTTTCCTTGATACGGACGCGCCTTTATCAAACTCAACGCCCACCACTGGAATTGATACCGATTCTGCTGCGCTAACGCCCGGGCGCTGGCTTCGTCTTTGGGCTCACCGATAATCTCGTATGTCACCTCGTCTCCGAAGGCGCTTTGGAGGCGGTGTTTGATGATAGAGATCGCCAGATGCGTGATGTCAATCCCAATCCATCGGCGTTTGAGTCTATGGGCAACTGTAATCGTCGTTCCACAGCCGCAAAAGGCATCTAATACGACATCGCCTTCATTGCTGCTGGCTTGGATAATGCGCTCTAAAAGGGATTCGGGTTTCTGGGTTGGATAACCAAGACGTTCCCTGGCTTGAGAGTTGATAACAGGAATATTCCAAACATCATCAGCAGGTCTACCCGGCGATTCCTCATTTGTCATTTGAGTGACTAATCGCTTCTCTCCTTCAAACTTGACTCTGCTCTTTTTCCCCCTCCATCTTTTCAGAGTTCCCTCAGATAATTCCTCGTAAATGACATGAAACGTGTTTGCCTGTTTTTCTTTAGAATAAAATAAGATGACATCGTGCATTTTCTGAAAGTTCTTTTGTTTAGCTGGCCAACGCTTGTAGTGCCAAATAATTTCATTCCTAAAACTTTCATTCCCAAAAATCTGATCGAGGATAATCTTCAGATAATGGCTTGCTGTCGCATCACAATGTAGATAAAAGCTGCCTGTTGGTTTCAACACCCGATGGAGTTCCACCAATCGTAGCGTCATCATCACGAGGTATGCCATCAGATCCGTTTCCGTGAGGAACCCCCGAAAATTCTTGATTGTTTCAACTAGACGGGGCGGTGCAGTCACGACCAGCTCGTGATAGGCTTGCTCAGTGGCCTCTCCCCACTGCCAGGTATCCTCGAACGCTTGAATCTGGGCTTGAGACGATGCCCCATCCGCCTCATCGAATATCACATTGTAGGCCCGGTTGGAATTGAACGGAGGGTCAATGTAGATGAGGTCTACGCTTTCATCCACAATGTGATTTTGCAAAATGTCCAGATTGTCGCCGTAATACAGTCGATTCGTCTCCATAAACACCCTCCTTGTTAGGTGTGTCAATGTCCATTTTCTAAAACCTCTGCCATCACGCTGACATCAATTCCAACTGCTCTCCCCCTTGATGATGTCTCTCCGCTTTCTTAAACGTCAGGTCAGGATTGCTCTGAGGATATTCGATGCCATGCCCTTCTAGCAGCTCCTGAATCGTGCGAAGCTGAATTTTGGGATATTGGGCGTGAAACCGTCGAAATGCACCGGCTGTCATCGCCTCGGTGAGCATAGGGCCGGTCGGCGGTTCCAACGTGATAAAAACGCCGATGACTGCTTTCTGGTTTTCAACAACCGCTTTGAGCTCTCGGATATCCCTGACAGAAACATGACCGCTCTTCACCTGAACCATCATCTTCTGAGTGATTGCTTTGTTGGGGCGTTCGGGGTCAATGTCCTGAAAGTAAATCACCCCGTCAACGCCTTCGTCCGCCCCCTTCTTCTTTCCTTGATACGGACGCGCCTTTATCAAACTCAACGCCCACCACTGGAATTGATACCGATTCTGCTGCGCTAACGCCCGGGCGCTGGCTTCGTCTTTGGGCTCACCGATAATCTCGTATGTCACCTCGTCTCCGAAGGCGCTTTGAAGGCGGTGTTTGATGATAGAGATTGCCAGATGTGTGATGTCAATCCCAATCCATCGGCGTTTCAGCCGTTGGGCAACTGTAATCGTCGTTCCACAGCCGCAAAAGGCATCTAATACAATATCGCCTTCATTGCTGCTGGCGTTGATAATGCGCTCTAAAAGGGCTTCGGGTTTCTGAGTCGGGTATCCGAGGCGTTCTCTAGCCTGTGAGTTTATCGGTGGTATATCAACCCAAATGCTACCCACATTGCGTCCTCCGTACTCATCCAAATATCGTTTTAAACGCGGTTTATTAGGGTCAGTAAAAACTAAAAGGCCTTCCTTCATTGCTTGGTCAATTCTTTCCTGTGACCATATCCAATGCCTTCCACTCGGCGGTTCTAACCACCGCTCCCCAAATTGACGAGGTGGGCCTTGCCCCCCTTGCAGAAAGCTAATTAACTGATACCGACGCCCTGTATCAGGCTCTACAGAAGTATAGTATTTGTTAATATACTCCTGAGAAGGTGGAGTACGCTGTTGATTAAAAGTGTACCGATCTTGCTTGCTATAGAATAAGATGACATCTTGCAGCTTCGCAAATTGACCACTTTGCGCTTTCTCGGTGCGGATTTTCTGCCACACAATCTCATTTCTAAAGTTCTCAGTCTCAAAAATCTGATCGAGGATAATCTTCAGATAATGGCTTGCTGTCGCATCACAATGCAGGTAGAAGCCCCCGGTTGGCTTCAACACCCGATGTAGTTCCACCAATCGCACCCCCATCATCACGAGATACGCCATCAGATTCGTGGTGGTGAGAAAGCCTCGAAAATGCTTGAGGGTGTCAACCAAACGGGGCGGCGCAGTCACAACGAGCGTGTGATACGCTTGCTCGGTGGCCTCCCCCCATTGCCAGGTATCCTCAAAGGCTTGAATTTGAGCCTCAGACGAGACCCCATCCGCCTCACGGAATATCACATTGTAGGCTTGGTTGGAATTAAAGGGCGGGTCGATGTAGATGAGGTCTACACTCTCATCCGCAATGTGATTTTGCAAAATGTCCAGATTGTCACCGTAATACAGTCGATTCGTTTCCATAAACACCCTCCTTATTTCTTCTGTAGGATGCGCTTCAACCCCTCCTGATAGCTTGGATTGTCAGGGTCAAGGGCGATGGCGTTTCGGATTGCCGCCTCCGCCTGGGAATAATTTCCCATCCGAAAGGAAATGAGCGCAAGGGTATTATAATATCTCGCCGACCTGGGATTCAACGTAATCGCTTTTTGCGCATACGCAACGGCTTTTTCTAATTTGACTCCCTTTTTCCCATAAAGTTGAGCGAGGGAATGGTACGCTTGGGGAGAATTTTCATCTCGCTGGATTGCCTGGAGGTAAGCCCCTTCTGCGGCTTCAAAGTCATCGCGTTCGGCGTAAAGCTCACCAATCAGGTAATGGGTCTCCGCAAAATCCGGGCGAAGTTGGATAGCGCGTCGATAGGCGTTCAATGCCTCGTCGATCTTCCCTTGAAAGGCATAGCACAAACCGAGGTTATGATAGATTTGCGCTTCTTGAGGCGCAATATCAAGCGCAGATTGATAGGTTTGAGCGGCTTGGGCATACCGTTTTTGATTGAGCAAAATCACCCCGATTTTCAGATAAGGCTCAAGCAGCGTGGGCTTATGGGAGATGGCTTGACGATAGTGCTGCATCGACAGGTCTGCTTTGCCTTGCAAAAAATAGATCAACCCCAAACCGGCGTTCGCCTCTGCCATATCCGGGCGAAGTTGCAACGCCTGACGCTGGGCGGAGATCGCCGCATCGTATTTCCCGAGCATGGCATAAGCCACCCCGATGCCGTTGTATGCCTCGACCTGTCCTGAATTCATACCAATCGCTTTCTGATATTCCCAAACCGCCTCCTCATAACGCCCACGTTTGAGATAGAGCTGTCCAATATTCGTGAGGATGGCAGCCCGTTCAGAACCGTTCGGATTCCGTTGAAAGGCGTCGCGCAGGTGGTTCATCTGATCGCTCCCCGCCTTCAGTTTTTGGAAATGCGCCATCTGACGTTGAGACGCTTGCGTATCGCCGTTTCTGAGATACGCCTGGGCGAGGTTATAGGACGCTTCGACCAGCTCTGCATCTTGTTCAAGTACGGTGCGGTATTCTGCGATCGCCTCCTGCCACCGATTCTGTTGAGCATAGAGTAACCCCAATTGATAATGTGCTTGGGCAAAATCGGGCTGGATAGCAATTGCCCGCTGCTGTTGAGCGATTGCCTCTGCTCCCTTTCCGCTTTTGGCGTAAACCGTGCCTAACTGATGGTGGAGCATTGCGTCATTCGGTTGGAGTTTGAGCGCGGTTTGATAGGCTTCAGCAGCCTCGCGATAGCGATAGAGACGGGCATAAGCGCCACCGAGTGCGCCGTGCATAAGCCCCCAATTCGGTGCCCGTTCGAGGGCGCGTTTGTAGGCTTCGATCGCATCTTCGTATTTCGCCTGACCGGCATAGCCCAACCCCAAACCGTAGTAACCCTCTGCCCGCTCCGGCGCGATCTGAATCACCTGTCGGTATTCTTCGAGGGCTTGATCAAAGGCTTCGATCGTTAAATATGTTTGGGCGAGCTTCAGGCGAACTTCAATCTGGTTGGGGTCGGCTTCCAACTGGGCTCGGTATTGGCGGATGAGTTCAGCGAAATTGGTCTCGACTGGCAGGCGCGGCTGTGCATGGATTTCCCCGCACCAATGACTCATCAACAGGAACAGAAGCAAAGGCCATGCAAGTTGAGCGAAGCGGAATCCCGCGTAGCGGGGATGATTTTGTAGCAGGGGGTGAAATAATTGAATGGAGTAAAAACGTGTAATCATCATTTTTCTGGAAAAATTTTGCACTCCAAAAAAGAAGCCCGTACCTAACACAGGCACGGGCTTTTCTCCTTGAACCACGACAATGGCACTCGCCTGATAATGACCTGGCCCTTTCTAGAACAAAGGGATTATTGATAGTCCTGGAACACGCGAGAAGTGGTTCACATTGTACGTCAGAATCGGAAGAGAGTGGACAAAGCATGTCGCTGCAATGAAAACGTCTTTGATGCCAATGTCTTGATTTCGTGAAATCAAAAGTGAATGCAGTTGAGCGGCTTGTTCTGCGACCCGTTGATCGATTTCTAAAACCTCCATAAGGGGAAGGATAACGTCGAGATCTGACGTGCGTCCGGCTCTGGCTGCTCCCAATTCAATCTCATAAATGGTCATTGTACTGAGATAGAGTTTGTCGTATTTGTGTTCTGCACGCCTCAAAAGACTGATCTGTTTTTGGCTTGTTCTGAAATGCCGAATGATGATAGTGGTTTCAACCAAAATCTCGTCTACTGGTGTGGTTCGCATAGTTCCTCCACATCTGCAAAAACTTCAGCAATCTTTTCATCATCTGCCCAGATTCCTTGTGTCTGTTTCAAAATCTTCCGCCTTTCCTTTTTGGAGAATTGGTGTGCCGACTTTTTGGCAGGAAAAATAATAATTCGGATGGATTGTCCTTCATCAAGGCCAAACGAATCGAAAACCTGTTCAGGAATTTCGATGAACGGTCTTTTCCCGACTTTCGCATCGACCATGGTTGACACCTCCTTGGGTTTGACAAGGCTAAGTGGTTCATTTCTTAAATTCGGCTAGGGTTTAACCATCCAGACTTCCGAAGTCTTGGAGACTTCGGAAGTCTATGAAAAACCCTACACGAACTTATGAAGCAGACCACTAAGTATAGCACTCATTTTAACATTGGGATTCAACTCCCGTCAACATTTATTTGAAAATATTCCAAAAAAAGAAGCCCGCCATCCATCGGACGGATGACGGGCTTTGGTCTCATCTGCGTTGAACCACGACAACGGTATGGATGGGACAAACCTTCCGAAATTTTGGAACCCCGATCTTCGATCGGGGTTAATAATTTCCCTTTATCTTCCCCCATGAGGTTGCGAGTTTACCCTTGGGTTGAACGGGCGTGACTGAACCAGCAATCCCTGCGCCGGATACCTTCACGTCATCAAAGCTTGCCCCTGTATCCCATGCCCAGGCTCCAATTTGCCCAGCTGGATAAGCATCGTCGGTGTCCTCATGTTGTAGTTTACCATTAATCCAGAGTTGCAACGTCTTTCCTTGGGCAACGACTTTAACGTTAAGCCATTCATTGTTGGCAATTTTGACATCGACAGCAGGAATCTGCGAAATATTGGCGCGCGAATCGAATGCTGGCTTTGTATGCTTCCAAAGTTCTGACTTGTTATCTGGAACATTCATATAATAAACATAATATTCCATGTCACTTTGCGCCCGTACAACCAGGCCAGCCCAGTTACCCTCATCGATACGGACTTTCGCTTCAAGCGTGTAATCCGTCCATTTGACGTCGCCGACTAAACTGTGCATGGCCGGTTCGCCTTTCACAATTTTATAGGCACCGCCTTCCACTGTCCATGTGCCGTTTGCAACCTTCCAGGCTGTCGCATCTTTGTCAAACGTCCACATCTGTTCGCCCGCAAAGGCGAGTGGTGTTCCCAAACAGATACCAATTGCGAATACGCAGCAAATTACTATGATTGAAAGAGACTTTTTCATTTGATTCCCCTTTTTAGAATATGTAGGTTGATTTTCCAAAATCGACGCTCCCATCTGTCGAGATGTGAATCTCGACCTACAAATAAAATTTTACTGCAACACTTAATTCGTTTGTTTCAGTTTACCCCAGGTAATCGCTAACTTATTTCGTGGTTCAACAGCAAGAGTATTCTTAATGTTTTTGCCAGTAACTTTGACGTTATCAAAACTCGCCTTTGTCTGCCATCCCCATACGCCAATTTTGCCGGTTTTATACTGACCGTCTTTGTCTTCGTGTTGTAACTCACCATTAATCCACAGTTGAAACTTGTCTCCCTCGGTAACGACCTTAAAATCAATCCATTCATTATTTTTGATTTTGACCTTTCCGACCGCGGGAATCTGTGAAATATTGGCGCGTGAATCGAACGCTGGTTTTGTATGCTTCCAAAGTTCTGACTTGTTATCCGGCACATTCATGTAGTAAATGTAATACTCAAATTCACTTTGCGCTCGAAAAACCAAGCCAGCCCAGTTGCCCTGGTCGAGGCGGATCTTTGCTTCTACAACATAGTCATCCCAATTGTCTTCTCCAATAAGAGAGTGCATCGCTGGGACAGCACCGGATGTCTCTTTGTAAAATCCGCCCTCGATTTTCCAGTCGCCATTGGCAACCTTCCAGTCCTTCGCGTCTTTTTCAAAATCCCACAATTGGGTGCCAGCCCATGACGATTGAGACACAAGGCTTACGCCCAACATCACTAAGGCAAGGGCGATTAACCTTTGTATCACGATTCTAACAGTTTTCATTATTTCCTCCTTGTATGTTGTCCGCATCGCACATTTGCAGTGCAGATGTATTGGTGCCTCTATGATAGCACTCTGATTGAAGAATGTCAATATTTATTTTCTTGTTCCCACAGAAGATAAGCCATGCAAATTTTGCATACCCATGTAAATTTTGCACAATGGAGATGGCATTCTACTGGCAGGTTTTCCTGGTCAGCCCTGTTATTTCAGGCATTTCAGGACATCAGCCACTTGGTACACTTCTTGCGCATGTCTTTACAGTAAATTCTATAGGAAAGAAGGTCAGAACTATGGCTCAAGAACTTCGGCGCAAAAGTATTCATCTGCTCGGTTTGATTGCTCCCATCGCTTACCTCTTCACAGAAAAACCCACCGCGCTGATCATTGTAGGCATCCTCACTGGCATAGCTTTATTGATTGAACTGCTGAAGGCACTGTTTCCACCATTCATGGATTTATTCGTCCGCATCTTCTCTCCTATGTTGCGTTCCCGCGAGCGAAAGGGTGGGCTGACCGGTGCCACATACTACCTCATCGGAGTGCTACTTTGCGTTCTTATCTTTGAAAAAACACTCGCAATCGTCTGCATCGGTTTTCTCATTTTAGGCGATCTGTTCGCAGCGGTGATTGGTAAACAGTGGGGACGGACGAAGCTCTTTCCCAAAAAAAGCCTGGAAGGCAGCCTCGCCTGTTTCATCGTGTGTGCGGTCATCGCCCTCATGAAATTCAACCCCATCGTCGCGCTCACCGGGGCGATTGTGGCAACGCTGATTGAGCTCCTCCCCATTGGGCTGGACGATAATTTGACGATGCCGTTGATTTCAGGACTGGTCATGCAACTGATGCTCCACAATTGGCAGCTTTAGAGGCGTGATACGGATGAACGGGCGAGCCGCCCGTTCTACTTCCTTCCATTCTTCCCACCCTCGCCTTGAGGGGGAAGGAATACACTTCAAGATAAGCGAATGGATTTGAACGACTCAATCTGTGCCGTAATCGCGCGTTCCGTTGGCAAACGCTCTGCGCTTGAGGCGCCGTAGAACCCAACGACTCCCTTTGTGTGGTCAAGGATATACTGGGCGTCCGGTGGCTCTGCGATGGGTCCGCCGTGACATATAACAAGGATGTCCGGGTTGACCGATTTCGCGGCATCATGGATGGCTTGCACCCGTTTAGCTGCCTCTTCGAGCGTCAACGCTGTCTTCGCACCGATGGAGCCTTTCGTGGTCAGCCCCATGTGCGCAACAAGGATATCAGCGCCTGCATCCGCCATCTGTTCCGCCTCCGACTCGTTGAAGGCGTAAGGCGTCGTCAACATGCCGAATTTGTGGGCAGTACGAATCATCTCCACCTCCGGGCCATAGCCCATCTCCGTCTCTTCCAGATTCTGACGAAAAACGCCGTCAATCAGACCCACAGTCGGAAAGTTCTGCACCCCCGAAAATCCAATCGCATCGATCTGCTTGAGGAATACATCCATCAAGCGAAATGGGTCCGTCCCGCAGACACCAGCGAGCACAGGCGTTTTTTTGACGACGGGTAATACTTCGCTTGCCATTTCAACGACAATCTGATTCGCATCGCCGTAAGGCATCATTCCCGCCAGCGACCCCCGACCTGCCATGCGAAAACGTCCCGAATTATAGATTACGATGAGGTCTATCCCCCCAGCTTCCTCGCACTTTGCAGAGATTCCCGTTCCTGCGCCCGCACCGATAATCGGTTTGCCTGCCTCAATATTTGCCCGTAACCGGGCTAAAATGTCTTCACGTTTGAATTGCATGAAGTATACCTCCTTATTGCGTATTGCGTGTTGCGTAATACCGATTTAGGTGAGGGTTGGTCATAATTCCTATGGGAGGCAATCGTAGCCCAAGTTTCTAACTTGGCCCTTGCGCCAGGGGCCAAGATAGAATCTTGGGCTACAATTCAACCACCGGCGAATTATGACTATCCCTCATTTAGGTTGAATCTGCCCATTCAGAGGAAGAAATGGAAGCGCTTGGTTGGAAGGTTGGAAGGATGGTAAAGGCAATTCTTCCAATCTTCCATCCTTCCATCCTTCCATCCTTTCCGTGAAGGTTTCCTGCTCTCATTCTTCCCATCCTTCCATCCTTCCTTTTCTTTGCGTTTCGTCATCACGGCGCGACGGGCACACCAATCTCCGCCGACTTCTTGACCGCCCGGCAGATCGCCACGGCTTTCATGCCCGCTTCGCCGCTTGCGATGGGTTCGCTGCCCGTCTGAATGCACTCCATAAAATGCTCAATCTCTGCGCGGAAAGCGTCAAAGTTTGGGTAGCTCTCTTGCTGGACGACGCTTGGGTATTGGCGGAACCCATAGCGCAAAATTTCAGGGCGATCAAACTTGCCCGTCACTTCAGCGACTCCCTTTTCATTGGCGACGTAAAAATCTTCAAAGCTGAACGTCTCCATTGAAACCATGCCCGCATTGACCACTCCAATGGCCCCGCTTGTGAACCGTAATGTAAAAACTGCGCAGTCAATCTGCGGTTTCCGATCTTGCGCGAAAAACGTACCGCCCTCTGCGTAAACCAGCGCGACATCTCCCATTAGAAAGCCGAGAATATCTGCGGCGTGCACCGCATTTTCAAGGATGGGACCTCCCCCATCGTCCTCTGCCCAGAACCAATCCTTGTCTGACGTCCCCGGATGCGGATACCGATGCACCATGTACTGAATTGGACCGAATTCGGCTTCCGCAAGTTCCTTCAGGCGCACAAGTGGTGGGATAAACCGTTTCTTGTGCCCAATCTGCAAGACAACCCGATTCACCTTGCACACGTCGATCATTCCCTGGCAATCTTCAACGTGACTCGCCATCGGTTTTTCGCACAGGACATGGATGCCGCGCGCGGCCGCCATGCGCGTAAGCACCAGGTGAACTTTCGGCGGCGTGCAGATACTGATTGCCGTCAAGTCTTCTTTGTCTAACATCTCTTCGGCGGAAGTGTACCCCTTGACGTTGTGCCGTGATGCGAAATCGGCTGCGATTGGGGGCATAATATCACATACACTGACTAACTCAGCAGCGGGAAGGGCGGCCCATTGGTCAACATGAACGCGACCAACCCCTGCAAGTCCAATGACTGCTACTTTCATCATACTATTCTTTCGCATTTTTTGTGTAAGCATTTTAACCGAATATAAAATTGATGCTTGCCTCTCGGCTGAAAGGCAGAATGAGCCCCCTTTTCTCAAGTTGGGGGAAACGGTTTCCGCTCCTCTCAACGGAAAAATTGGGTTTAAGCCGCGAGACTGGCATGTTTATGAGTTGACAATCTGACCTGAAGAAGGAAGCGTCCCTTCGACAAGCTCAAGGCAAGCTCTCATGTTAAAATTGGGAAGTCATTGTTCACAGATTACTTTCCATGGGGTGTTACGGAGGACGCTTATGGGTAAGCATACCATAAACGGCAAAGCGTGTCAAGAACTCAGTATCGATTCTGCCAAAAGCGAACGGGTTTTCTCAAAACGGTATCAGCGGTGGGTAGAAGCGGCAATGACCATGGAGAAGCCAATCGAAATGTATGAAGTGTATAGCCGGTGAGTCAAAGCGTTGAGGCATTTCCAGGCTCCAGACCCGAAGGGTTTCTGAAACCCTTCGGGTCTGGGAACCGACGAAAACCTATGTTCAGGTACTTAGAGCCTATCCTAAAAGTCCGTTTTCACCTTCAACGCTCCCGTCGGATTGCCAAATCCGACGGTTCGGGCGTGGATTGAGTAGGCGAAGCCGTCGGTGGTCGAGTAGCGAAGCGTATCGAGACCAAGAAATCTTGGCAATCCACGCCGAGCATTTTTAGGATAGGCTCTTATACGCGTAGCGCTGTTTTTGATCCCATTTGCTAAGGACAGTCCCAAACGAATCGGTGAGTTTCATGCTTCCTCGCTCGTCTTGGGTTGTTGAGTCTGGTTAGTTTCAGCAGGTTTGAGAAGATCGCTCATCTTGTCTGTTATCCCTAAAACCCCAACTGGCGATGGCATCCCTAAATGCGTCTCTGTTGGCACAAAGATCACCGTGCTCTGACCCTGCAAACACATCTCATATAACATGTTCATCGACCTCAACTGCAACGCCACTGGATCGCTCTTATATATCTTCGCTGCGTCACAGATGATTTGTGCCGTGTTCTTCTCCGCTTCAGCTAACTTTAACCTCGCTCTCTTTTCTCTCTCCGCTTCCGCTTCCCTTGCGATCGCATCCTCCAACTTCTCTGGTACGCTCACATCCCGGATCTCAACATTTTGCACCTTTATTCCCCACTCTGAGGTCAGTGAATCCAGATGGATGCGGATCATTTCTGCCAGCTTCTCCCTCTCTGCGAGAAGTTGATCTAAATCGGCTTTGCCGATCAGATCCCGCAAGGCGGTTGCTGCTCCAAGTTGTGTTGCTTTTTTATAATTTTCCACTTTGAGCGTTGCTGCTTCTGGGTCCGCAATTTTATAATAGACAATGGCATCGACAGTGACTGGGACATTGTCGTTTGTGAGAGTCTTTTGGTCTGGAACTTCATAAGGGACGATTCTGAGATCGAGAATGTAAGGGATCGAATCGATAATGGGTATGATGAAAAACAATCCGGGGCCACCCATTTTGTGGAATCTGCCCACTCTGAGAACAGGCATTCTCTCCCACTCTTTAGGAACTTTGATAGCAGAGGAGCAGAGGAGGGCAAAGATAACTCCACCAACAATGACATAAGAATTTTTAAGGGTGACACCGATTTGGATTGAAACTGCGCAGATGATAATAAATGTGACGACTGCTATAAAATGGATTCGCATTTGATTCATCCTCCTGAATTGAACTGAATATAATAAAATTACAAACCTTTCGAGAACCGCAGAGCTACTGCTCTTTTATTTCCCAAACCGTTAGGATGGGAAAGATTCGAGTAAACGCTAAAAAGAAGAGGAGAAAGCCCGCAAACCAGGCAACTGTAATGGAACATTCGACCCAACTTGGAACATAGCTCCCGGGGCCCCATGGAAATGGAAGAAAAGGCTTTGTGGCACTGGGAACGATGATCGTATATCTCTCGAGCCACATGCCGATGTTCACGGAGATGCCGGTCCAAAATAAGATGTGAGCGATGTTGCCTCTTCCAAAGACTAAAAGGGGAAAAGGTATGAAAAAGCAAAAAGTCAGCATTGCCCAAAACAGAAGACTAAACTGACCTGTGAGTTTGGCCCGGAACACTTCCATTTCGGCTATGTTCTGGCCATAGTATGTGGTCAGGAACTCCACAAAAGTGAAATAGGCCCAGAAGCAGGCCACAGCGAGGAGAAATTTCTTTAACGGTCTGAGGTGTTTCTCGGTGATGAAATATTCTAGGTGGAAAAACTTGCGCACCACGACAATAATGGCCGCAAGCCCACCCAAACCTTGGAAAGCGGCTCCGATCACAAAGTAAGGCCCTATAGCCGCTGTATGCCAACCCGGTTTGATCGTCATTCCAAAAATAAACCCCACGTTGGTGTGGACAGAAACGACTAGAGCCAGGAGCATGACGGACAAAACATTCATCAGGCGATGATGGAGCCGGCTTCCTTGAGGAGTGTCCTCCCATCCCATAGACAGGACACGGTAAAGGTGAAAGCGCCAAGGGGATATGTCAGAAATCATGGAAATCCGCTCCCGACAGAAAGCTAAATCCGGCAGCAGCGCCACATAAAAATAGAGGCAAGACATCACCAGATAAGTGCTGATGCACAAAATATCCCATAAAATGGGAGAGGTGAGATGTGGGTAAAAGACAGCGTTTAAGAACCGATCCGGACGACCCATATCCACAATCACACTGCTCGCCGCAAAAGGGAGACTCGCAATCGTGATCATTTCCGCCACCCGAGTAAAAGGCCTTCTCCAAGCGGCATCAGTGATTCTCAAAATGGCTGAGATGAGGGTCCCCGCGTGGGAAACGCCGATGAAAAAGACAAAGTTGACGATATAGAGGCCCCAAAACACAGGAACATTGAGTCCTGTCACCTTCAAGCCATTTTTAATTTGCCAAGCCCAAGCCAAAAGTCCCCACAGAAACACTCCAGACAGAATCGAAACTGTAATCCAGAACTGCTGTGAGGGTTTGGTAATCAAGGGTTTTAAGACTGCGAGTTCGACATTGTCGGTGTTATCAGTGCCAGTTTCCGTCCTCATTTCTCTCTCATCCCTCTCTCAGGTAAGTAATCTTAGGGTTCGTGCCCAATTCCTCTAGTATTTTGAAGGCTCTGGGGTGAGTAGCCAATTTAGAAACTTCGCTTTCAGGAGCGTCCAAATCACCAAAAACGATGGCTTTGGCTGGACAAGCGGCCGCGCAGGCTGGGATGTAGTCTTCCTCTTGTAACTGCAAGCCTTTCTCCCTAGCCTTGTCCTTGGCTCTCTGAAGTCTATGATGACAAAAAAGGCACTTTTCCACGACCCCTTTGTAACGAACAGAAACGTCCGGGTTGAAGGGGGTCTCCACTTCTGTGGGCCACAGCGGTTCTCCCCAGTTGAAAAATTTGCAGGTATAGGGGCAAGCGTTGACGCAATATCGGCAACCGATGCATCGATCGTAAACCTGACCGACAATTCCCTCTGAATTCATGAAGGTGGCCGAGGTAGGGCAGACCCGCGTACAGGGAGGATTCTCACACTGCTGGCAAGGCATGGGAATCCAGCGCTGTTTTATATGAGAACCCTCCACCTTCGTTTCGGGAAAGACCCTCAACCACCGGATAACTCTCCCCATAGCAGCTTCCTCCTGGCTTCCCAACATCTGGTTGTTCTCCACCGAGCAAGCCACAACACAGCTCTGACATCCGGTACAACGGTCCAGGTCGATGACCATGCCCCAGCGATGTTTTTCCTTCTCAGAGAGGACATGCTCCTGGTTCTGGCTCTGGCTCTCCACCCTCTTCTTCGCTGACCAGACCTGGGCTACAAGCGCTGTTACCGAGCCCACTGCAATTAAAAGCGACTTCAAAAAAACTCTCCGATTCCGCCGGGTTGAGCCTGTCGAAACCTGACCATTCTGATTATTTCGATTTAACTCAATGCAAGCATTTTGACCCTTTTGACCTTGACCTTTAGACCGCATAAATCTTCACCTGTGTGCCCTGCCAGAGCATCTGGCCTGAGGCGTCCACCTCCCTTTGTAGAATTTCGGCGGGATTGCTCCCGATTCCGTTTGCATACCGTCCCATCGCTGTATGACCCAAACCCAAAGGGATGGACACCGTATCCTGTCGGATTCCTTCATAATATCTGGCTCGGACTTTGATTTTTCCAATTGGAGACTCCACCCAAACCATCTGTCTATCTTTGATTCCTAATTTTTCTGCCGTGAGCGGATGAATCTCTACCCATGTTTCCCACTCCTCCCCCAGATGGGCTCCAGCAACGCTGTGCAGATAGGGAAGGTGCGCCCCATCCCCAAACGAGAAAGCCAGCGGCGTATAAACATAGAGGTAAAGGGAATCAGAAAGTTGTTGCATCCTCGGTTTTTTCAATATCTCCATCGGAAACTCAAGTTTTCCCGATTCCGTCATGAGAGCAGACCGAATGTTTGCCTCAGACGCTTTATATTCCCACCACCCTCCCTTACGCATGGGCTCTTCGGCCTTTGCCTGGCTGACGGCTATCTGGAGACTTTCTAAGAAGCTCTCATAAGGGAGCGACTGAGCGATTTCCCCGCCCAAAGACTTGGCCAGCTTTAAGATGAAATCGCCATGGTCGCCTGTATCATAAAGGGGAGCTATGACCGGGGGAGCAAAGCTGATCACCCCACTGCCTTGCAAATTCGCTGAGAATCCATACTGCCACGCCTCTAGAGAGGCGTGGGGGGGAAGAACCAAATCCGCCAACTGCGAAGATTCGTCCAAAAAGGACGAAAAACTGACAATGAATGGAATCTTCTCTAAAGCCTTCTTCCACCGTTCAGGCTGGGGGCTTAAAAAGACGGGGTTGACCCGCTCCATCCAGAAGACTTCGATCGGAGTTTGGGTGGAAGCTATGATGGTTTCTGGAATCTGATGAAGCGAAGCAAAGGGTTGAGGCTTGGGTTTTGGTGTTGAGAAAAAAACGGCAGGCAAGGTCAATTGATACTTTTCTGCCTCGGTGGACAAAACGCCACGTCTAACCCCTATCGCTCCCACTAAAGCATTCAGGCAGTGGACGGCCACTTGATTAAAGAGGCTCCCGCGATAGGTAATCGCCAAGCTCGGCTTGACAAAAGCCATCTCATGGGCGATCTGTTGAATCTGATTGACCTTGACGTCAGTGAGTTGGGCCACCCTCTCGGGCTCAAACGCCTCGAGCACCAATTTCTGAAACTCCTCGAACCCGCTGGTCCAGGTGCCTACAAATTCTTTGTCGAAAATTTCCTCTTTGATGAGGGCGTGAGCCACTCCAAGAGCCAAGATGCCCTCTGTATCTGGCTTTATAGAAATCCATTCATCTGCCTTGGCGGCGGTGATGGAAAGGCGAGGTTCGATCTGAATCATCCTCGTCCTCCTCTCCAGCCTTCCTCGGCGAAGCTCGCTATAGGCCCTTTGGGCTTCGACAGGTGAAGGAAATGCCTGAAGCCAATCCCATCCGAACGAAATGATGAGATTGGCGTTCATCAGGTCATAAAATAAGCCTTCTGAAGAGCCATGCATGACTTTGAAGGCATCAAGAGGAGACTCGCCCAAAGACCAGCCCCACTCCCAGAAATTGGGCGTCCCAAAGACATCAGCAAACCGTTTCTGAATCTCGTGGCGGATATCCCGGAGCGGAGCGGCTAAAATGGCTAAAGCTTCCGGCTTGTTCCCCTTCATCAGATCGGAAAGCTTTGCGTGGAGAATCTGGTGAGCCTCGTCCCACGAAATCTTCTCCCACTCTCCTGAACCTCTTAGCCTCTTCTGACGCAAAGGCGAACGCAGTCGGTCAGGATGGTAAAGTTCCTGAAGAATGGTATTCCCCTTAGGACAGATGGCCCCTTGGTTTACCGGATGTCCTGGAAGCCCAGAAACTCCTACTGGTTTGCCTTTGACCACTCGGATTTGAAGCATGCAAAGCGCAGGACAAAGCTTACACACCGCCGGTTTATAAGCTTCTGAATCCAACGGAGGAAGGGGTTTTTCTTTCGGCTGCACCACTCCGTTCCGAGAGTCTTCGACCTGCTCTTGCTCTGGCAGCGCCTGCGCTCTGATGGAGTTGGGCAATGCCAAATCCGCTGCCAAAAATCCAGCCCCTTTGAGAATGTTTCTCCTTGAAAATTTTAACTTCATTCTCTTTATCCTCTCCCCAAACCGTTTTCCTCTTTCACTGTATGAGCGGGCGGCTCGCCCGTTATTTAACGAGCCAGCGGCTCGCTCTACCTAACGATGACAAGCCAGACAATCCGTCGTGACCTTCTCCTTCTTGTGGCAGCCCAAACAACTCCTCATATTAAACGGTACGAGTTGCCTGACTAATGCTTTTTCCTCATTGGCTATATCCCCATGGCACGACTTGCAATCTAACCCCGCCATCTCCACATGCCGCTGATGAGAGAATCTCACATGCTGGGGAGTTTGGTAAACTCTCTCCCAGGGGATTTCTTTCATCTCCCGAATATACTCCTCAAGGCTTTTCGGTGTTCGAGGCATTTTCTTATCGGGAATATGGCAGAACGCACAGGTTTGGACATTGGGGATGTTGGTTTTAACCGAATCCTTGGCTCCCAGATGGCAGGAGTCGCAAGCCATTCCGAAATTTACATGCGCTTTATGGCTAAAAGGCACTGGCTGGTTCTTCGATTTCCAAATCGTGCCGATCTCACTCATGAGCAGCGTCATCGTCTCCAGGCCGTTCCAATCCCAATTTTTCTTTTTCACCACTTCACTCTGATCTGCCTGTGCCGGGACGGCAGACAACTCATCGGCTTCAGCAGTTTCAGTGGGAGACTTCAAGCTGAAGAGGTAGTGAGTCAGCTCCTCCACTTCCTGATTGGAAAGCGTCTTTTCCCAGGAAGGCATATCCAAAGGGGGTTCCGGCTTGTCCTCCTCCAACTTTCCCGGATGAGCTCCCTTCAGGAGCTTTTCTTTCAAATCGTTCCATGTGAACGCTTCCGCAAGGTCAAAGAGATTAGGCACCGTGCCGTCCGGATCAGAATTGGGATTTTTGACCCCGCCCTCTCCATTGGGTCCATGGCAGACGCCGCAACGAAACTCCTGATAAAGGAGGCGGCCGCGTTCAACGGGAGAATCTGCTTCAGGTTGAGAAGTTCCAGTCTGGAGTAGGGAGTATGCCTTCTCGGTAGGCGAGATAGCCCAGCGGGGGCTCCAGAGTCTGGCTCTATAACCTATAAATCCGTAGAAAGAGAAGAGACCAACCCCTATAAAAACCACAAGAATGACCAGATTGTGCACTCCACGATCTTTCATACCTCTACATGCGGGAGGGAGCATCAGAGTGACGGCGTTTCGGAGCATGGGAGATAAGATATTTCTCCGTTTCTCCGAACACTCCTAACACGCCGATGTCCTCCCCTAACAGCCGATGCTCCCTTTCTCCGATGTCCTCCCCTGATGCCATTTTCATTCTATGATGACAGACCCGCCTGCGCCAACGGCGGGCAGGTAACACGAACAAGCGCCTATGACTTCTTAGCTTCCTTAGCCGATTTTGCAGTTTCTGCTTCCCGCAACTTCTTCTCAATGAGCTCTTTCTTTCGAATCGAAGAGTCGTAAATCACAAAGCTCAGGATGGTTTTTGCGCTTTTGGCCTCAAGCCCTGACCGCTTCTTCTTTTTCATCTTATTGATATAATCCTCCCACTCCTTCGGCAAGGCATAAGGAGAGTTGATAGCCCTCGCCAGCGTGTGGCATTTGGCGCACTTCTGGGCAAAGACCTTATAATTGGCTTGTTGCTCCGTGGGATATTTAGAGACATCAATGGTAGCAGGTCCCTTATCCCAAGGAAACTCTTTTTTGCTTTCTTCCCCTTCTTGGGTCGAATCTTTCTTTTCGCCCGATGGTGCCTGGGCTAAGATTTTTGAAAACGGTGATACAAAGACAAGCGCCAAAATAAGGAGAACTGTCGCCCATAAAGCTGATCTTTTCATCGAATATCCTCCTGGAAAATTAAAAATTAATACGAGTTTTTCGGTTATCACCCGATTTCGCAAACGGGGTCAGCCCCTTTTCTCCCTCTCCCCACTGTGGGAGAGAGAACAAAGTGAAAAACTCGTAAAATTAAAATAGATAGTTGAGTGTTACATATACAATATTGACATCATACCCTTTTGTAAGGGTTCCCATGAGAAGGGCGGCATTATATGCGCCTAATGGGTTTGTTGGAATATAATCCAGCTCTTCTTCGGAGAAGTAGTTGATATCAGATTTCTCCAGGTTGATGACGAAATCCTTTATCTCAAATTTCTCCAACATGTAGCCAATCGTAATGGAAGGGCCTTCCTTAAACTGATATTTTAATTTGGCATTCAAGAGTTGGAACTTTGTATCGTCCACTTCGTTAAAGCCAATCGGTTCAAAGTTATTTGCGTCAATGACTGTCCCTTTAGCATCTTTCCCTCCCACAGGGCTGGATATTTTAATCCCTCCATCTGTCTTCGATTGGGAATAGGAGAGGTTAAAATTGAGATTTTCGGGTAGAGGCTCAAAATCCAGACCACCACCGAAGGTATTGACTTTATCCTCGTTTTCAGTACTCCAATTGCTAGGGGATTCTTGGCTGATCTCCTTTTTATAGGGGTCGCCTAATCCATCAGGCGACCATTGCCTTGCCTTCTGACTATTATTGTATTTCTCCCGACTATAGAAGCCATAAATGTTCAGATGGTCTGTGATTTCATAATCTGCATCGGCGGAGTAGATATTATGCTTATCATCGAGAAGTCCGAATGGAGAGTCTTTGAAGTCATCCTTTCCATAAATGACCTGTCCCGTTAATGTAAGAGATTCTATCGGATAGACAGAAAGAATACCCTGAATCCTGTCCCTGTCCCTGTTTGCCTGGTCGTATTTCCGGAGCCATAGCAACTGTGGAATAGCCTCTTCACCCTCAAAGGGAGCTTTGTAGTCATATTCCCCTTCTCTTTTAGACTTTTCATAAGATGCCTTGAAGTCTAACAGTGAAGGAATGGGCTTGGCATCCAGTGATGCCTTGAATATATTGTCATCCGACTTGGCGACTTCTCTATGGGTTCTCTTCATCTGGTCAAATGTGTAACCGACTGTGAGAACGGTTTCTTTGAAGACCTCAAAACCGACGTCTATATTCGCTGTGCTTTTCTTATAACCTATGGGGGAGTTCTCTATAGCTTCAGGCTCCCACACCGCATCGTCCCTCACATAGCCAGGGAATTTTATCTCCTCTGTCTGGTTGTCACGTTCGTAGAAACGGTATCTCGCCTTGACATGAATGAGTTTTTGAGGCTTTGATGTGAACAGGACATTGATCAGTGATGTGTTCACCTTTGCGTCAATTTTGTCTTTTGGAAGATTGGCTTTCTCATAAGCATTAAAGGGCACGGTAACCTTTTCCACACCACTGACTACTCCTGTCTTGATGGCGGTATTTGTCGTATAAGGCACCAATTCATCATCCTGTTTCATCCATCCGAGCGATGCAGTTGCCGAAAGTCTGCTCTTGAGAGGGATGTCCAATGCCCCAGTTACCGATGAATTGTTATATCTGTTGTTTGGATAGAGGTCTATCAATCCTTTAGAGGGTCCTGCGGCATAGGTAGTTGTATAGGCATTCGCCGCAGTGCTGTCTGTTATCCTGAAAGGGTTGTCCCATGTCACTGTATTGATATTGTTGTCGAATATCGAGATATAGTGGCTTATGCTCAGATACACTGGCTTCTTGGCGTACTCGGCTGAGAACTTGAGTGCTGTTGTATCGTAATCTATCGGTTCAGGTATCTCTACTGCATTGCCAAAGCCAAATGTGCCAAAAAATGGTCTTGTGCCTTCCCTCTTTTCCCTGCTCAACTCAGCTTTCAGATTAACTGGGTTAAGTGCCGTAACATCGATGTTCGCCTTCCCTGTCTTTCTGAAGAGTTGAAGGTCTGTGAGAAGCGCACTTGGGAAATAGTCGTTTTTTATGGTGTCAACAAGTAATCTTGAACTGGCTGTGGAATCATCCGTTGCATCTATCTTTCCATCTCCATTTATATCGGATTTCGCTTTTGTGGTTGAATCCTGAAGGTCTTTCTGCATTCCATCGCTTAATGTTAGGTTTCCTGAACCTATTCCTGAATGGAATGCCTTTGCGTCATAAGCGAACCTGTGGGGGAGCTGGTCATAAATGAGATTAATCTTAAACCTCCCATACCAACCGATTTTGAAATCCAGGTTCTGGTCATCTTCTGATATATCCTTTGTCTTAAGACCAAGGAAATATGTCCCCTTTTTCTTGTACAGAAGTTCAAGATTGCCTGAGGTACCAGCGGGGATTTCCCTATATTCCCCAAACTTTGCTGATTCCCTCTCACCATCTACCGTTCTAACCGTAACGCTGACCTCAGATTCAACTTTATCTTCCTCTGCGAAGGCATAAAGTGGTAAAAAGAGGAAGAAAGCGGCAAGTAATACAGAAGCGCATAAGAATATGAATATATGCTTGGGACTAATTTTTGTTATCATCTGATCATCTCCTTTTCCTACCTATGGAAGAACTTGCCAGACGGGTGGTTACTACCATGTATCTGACTATGGCAGTTCTGGCACGCACGGTAAAATACTCTGCTGCTTAAAGCACTATATACTGACTGACCTGCCTGAGTTGTGCTCAAGGCGTAAAGCGTGCCTGGGTGTCTCGAATTGGAGTGGCATCTTTGACAGATATACGGCCTCTTTGCAACCAGCAGTTTATCATGTGAAGAGCCATGGGGTGTATGGCATGTCAGACAGCTTTCGGTGGCCGGTGGGTGTTCCCACAGGAACGGCCCTCTCTTTTCAGCATGGCATCTATAGCATTGCTCGTTGACTGAGTTTGCTATAAGTAGTTTCTCTGTCACTGTCCCATGAGGGTTGTGGCAGTCAGCGCACTGTATCTTCCCTTCCCTTATAGGGTGGTGTGATGGCTTCTGCAACTGTGATTTTATCTGTTTGTGACACTGAGTGCAGACCTCAATTTGGGTTGGTTTTGCAAGGCTGGTGGGATTTCCACCGTGAATACTGTGGCAATTTGTGCACGAAAGTCCTCTGCTTTCGTGGATGCTTCCCTTCCACAAAGCTCTATTGCCATTGGCATGGCACTCGAGGCATGTGGCGTTCTTCGTTTCTAATGGCGTTGGCGATTTTGGGTCCAAGGCAGTAATTGGACCGACATCTTCTGGATTGGAATGTTTAGCGCCTGGGCCATGACAGGTTTCACATTCCTTCTTTGCCATCGGAGTTCTTGGGTCTGCTTTAACACCATGGGGACTTTTCATAAGGGCATCGTATTGTTTCTTATGATAGTCTTTATCATGGCATTGGCCACCTTTACAGGTTTCAGCACCCACATATTCAGCAGCCTTTTCCGCATCCATTTTTTCCTCATCTCCATGGGAATTTACCGCCGTCGCCAGCAGTATAAACACATACGACCCTATAACAAAAACGAGGTATAGGAAACAGATTGATATCGATGTGGAGCTTGGTATTGATAAATGCGAGCTTTTGTTTTTCATTTTATCCTTCCTTTTTGGGATATTGAACGTTAGCTAAGATATCCGCCAAAGTGGTGGTCTTTAAAAACTCAATCATCTGGCTTCTAATGGGCACCCAGAGCGCATGCATCGGACATAAAATCGTTCCACCGCATGTGTTCCATCCCATGGCGCATCGCTCCAGGCTCTCTATGCCGTCTATTGCAACAACGACGTCATAAAGGGTAATCTGCTCTGGCGGTCTGCGCAACTTAAAGCCTCCTACTGGGCCTGTGGACGACTGGAGAAATCTGAGAGGGTGTGTCAGCATCTGGAGCGCCTTTGCCAGAGTGGGTGCGGGCACTCGCGCTCTTTCGGCGATGTCTTTGACCCTGCACCATCCACCGGGGCAGGGGCACTGCGCAACTCCTACCAAAGCCGCTAAAGCATGTTCACCCATTCGGGAGTAAATCATAACCTTCCCTCTTCAAATCAGGAATTCCAGAATTTAAACTGATAAATTCTTGTGCAATCCAAATGCCAAACGAACCATAGAAAGAAGTTATGAAGAGGGAAGGGTATTTTCGGCAGGTTGAGCGAAGCGAAATCCCGATCTATCGGGGCAGATTTCACAAAAATGTGACAGAAACGGGAGCAGATAAGGGAAAATCGTTATAAAAGGTGGGTAAAGCTGGCTTATTCAGGTGCCTCATCTTTGTGCGATAAGATTCACAAAAATGAGACAAAGGATTAGATAAAGGCGGAAGGGTGGAACGTGAAGCGTGATGCGTGAAACGTATTGCGTATTGCGTAAAACAAAATACGGAATACGCAATACGTAATTGTAAGCACTGTAAGCACTTTACTTGCGGAACTGATCCGGTCTCAGGTTATAATTCTTAAGCAGGCGGTATAAAGTCCCTCGCGGGAGTCGAGCTTCTGTCGATGCTCTGGTAGCGTCGCCATTACACCGAGCCAGCAATTCTCTAAAATATTCTCGTTCAAACGCTGCTATATTCTGAGCGCGTAGTTGGAAGAAGCCGGATGTTTGGACGGTTTGCGGAGCTCCCCCCCCCGTGGACGGGGGGGCAAGGATTTCGTCACCTGCTCTGTCGATGACTTCATCAGGCAGGTCGCCAACTCCCACGCAGTTGGAACGTGCAAGTGCAATCGCCCTTTTGAGTACGTTCTGCAACTCTCGAACATTTCCTGGCCAGGGGTATTGAAGCAAAATATCCATCGCTTCTGGTTCTATCTCGCGAATAGGTTTTTCAAATTCTCGGGAATAGCGGTCAAGGTGGTATTGGACTAATAGCTCTATATCTCCCCTTCTCTCTCTGAGTGGAGGAACGTTAATCCGAACTACGTTAATTCTATAATACAGATCTTCGCGAAATCTTTTCTCTCTCACCTCTTTCTCAATATCTTTATTTGTAGCGGCGATGATGCGAACATCGACCTTAATTTCCTCACGTCCTCCAACACGGCGAAAAGCTCGCTCCTGGTGTGCCCGCAGAAGCTTTGATTGTAAAGAAGGTGAAAGTTCACAGATTTCGTCCAGAAAAAACGTTCCCTTATGTGCAAATTCGAGAAGGCCGATTTGAGAAGAAAACGCGCTCGTAAAAGCACCTTTTTCGTGACCAAAAAGTTCACTTTCCCAAAGGTTCTCTGGGATTGCACCGCAGTCGACCGGGACGAAGCGCTCTTCCTTGCGCCGGCTTAGGGTATGTATGGTACGAGCAACGAGCTCTTTACCTGTCCCGCTTTCTCCAACAATGAGCACATCCGACGGAGTATCTGCCACTCGTTGTATTAATTCAAATATCTTCTGCATCGCCGGGCTTTTCCCGATGATGGTATCGAACTTGTAGGTCTGTTCGACGTGACGACGTAAAAAGAGGTTTTCCGCTTTCAATTCTTTTTGTTCCAGAGCGCGTTTGATTACCGTTTGGAGTTGCGCTGGTGAAAAGGGTTTGGTCACGTAATCAAAAGCGCCCAACTTAACTGCCTCGACAGCCGTCTCTATCGTCGGGAAACCCGTTATCATACAGACTACCGTTTGAGGCGAGAGTTCTCGCGCTTTTCTGAGAAGCTCAAGCCCGTCTAACTCAGGCATCTTGAGGTCCACAAGAAGCAGGTCCCACATTTCGTTCCGCAGTCGCTCTACCGCTAAAAGACCGCTCGATTCTGTGGCAATCTCCAGGTTTTTGTTCTTTCGTAGAGCATCTTCACAGGCTTCAAGCATATCGGGTTCGTCATCGACAATCAAGATTTTTTGTTTCTTCATACGTTCCCTCTAAATTTTGAATTGAGGCGATTTCACTTCTCACAAAAAAGAAGTGAAATCAAGTGCCTCAAGCGTCTAAAGTGTCTAAAGTTAAGCAAGGAAGCCTCGTCCCGATTCTCGGAATCGGGGCGGGGAGAAATTAGAAAATGAGTTGGAAATTCAGACTTCTGAAGTCTTGGAGACTTCGGAAGTCTTCGACACTGTTTTTAAAAATCATTATCTGAAGGTCTATATCTTGAGGCACTTGAAAACTTCCTCACTCAGATTTTGGGCGGGTTAAATCCTCGTCCCAAAATCTGAAACTTTAGTACACTTTAGCTACACTTTAGACACTCTTTTAAACTTCTGTAACGGCAGGCAAAAATACAAAAAAAACGCTTCCCTTTCCTACAGTGCTTTCCGCCCATATTTCCCCGCCATGGCTTTTCACAAGACCTTTACAGATAGCTAAACCGAGCCCTGTTCCTTTAGAGCCCTTGGTTGTGAAGAAGGGGGTAAAAATGCGGCTCATCTGCTCGGTAGGAATCCCCACCCCTGTATCGGTCACCTCAATCAGAACTCCGTGCAGAGAGGTGTCTTCCCCGACAAAACTTTTAAGCATGGTTCTGATGCGAAGTTCCCCACCCTGTGACATTGCATCGACCGCATTGTTGATTAAGTTGATAAAGACCTGCTGGAGTTCGTTGAAGTTCCCTTTCATCCTGGGTAATGAATTTGCAAACTCCGTCTTCAGTTGAACGTGGTCGCTCTCTAAGCGTGCCCTCGTAAGCTTAAAGCTTTCCTCAAGGACTTGATGAATGTCGAGCAATTCTTTTTTTTCTACTGAAGGGCGTGCGAAGTTCAAAAGACCCCTAACGATCGCGGCGGTGCGTTCCGCCTGGCGATCAATTTTCTCAAGGTCAGAAATCACCTTAGGCGGGAGCTGACCCTGATAATCGTCAAGGAGGTTTTTGACCTTTAATACGATAATCCCGATCGGATTATTGATTTCATGCGCTATGTTCCCTGCCATCTCTCCAATAGCCGCCATCTTGGCGGATTGAATCAGTTGCAACGTCATCTCTTGTTCTTTTCTCATCTCCGCTCTTAGATTCTCTGCCACCGATGTGGAAAGGTAGGTGACGACGAACATAATGACAACAAAAACGCTAGAGAGTCCTAAAACGTAAACAGGGACATGAGCGGGGTGCTTTTCAAATAGCTCGTGAGGGAAAATCTTCAGCATATAGTGGGGCAAAATGTGCGCCAGTTCGAGAAGCACAACCAGCGTAAACAGGAAACAAGCGAAGATGGTCACGCGGTAAGCATCGGTTCTGGAAAGGAGAATACTTGCCAGGATGGCATGGAAAACATAGATAAAAAATAAAGGATTCTCGATTCCCCCGGAATGATGAATGAGTAAGGTCAGAAGTAAGAGATCCGTGCTGATTTGTGTGATAATCTGACGTCGTGGGGAAATCGGCTTCTTTGCAAAGTGAACAAAGACCACGTTACTTGCACCCACCAGAAGATTGCATACCGTCAACGGAAGATAACAGGTTGACTCCTCTACAAGATTCAAAATGAAGATTCCTATAATCAGAATGGCAGTCAAAATCACAAAGGCAAACCATCTCAGCATGATAAGCCATTCGACTGCCTCGGCAGAGCAGGAAAAGAACTGCTCTTCAGACCAGCCCTGTACTTCAAGGAGAGTCCCTACAAATTGAGGCACCCCCCTTTTCAACAAATACCACGTCACCAGCGTAGCGACAATAAGCGTGGCGCTCACACCTCTAAGGAGATGTAGCAGATGAAGGAGCTCAGGGCTTGCCCTCTGAAGCCATCTCCTTTCAACGAACTCGTAACCTCCAAAGATAACGACGATGATGAGAACACAGAGCGCGCCCGCAAGGGCCCAAGGACGCAGGTGACCGTTCAAGACAATATGCTTTTTTACTTTTCCTTGCATTCGTATCATAGATTGCGTTCCACGTTTCGCAAAGTTGCGATGCGTTGAAGCATCGGTGGATGGCTGTAATTTAAGAATACTGTTAAGGAATGTGGCGTTAGATTTCCGAGATTGGAAACGGACAGATTTTTCAGCCCTGAAATGATTGGCTCCGCTGAACCTGTCGTCTCCGCAGCAAAGGCATCCGCCTCATATTCGTGCTTGCGAGAGATAGCGTTCATGACAATCGAAAGCACCAATTCAATCGGCGAATACAGAATGGCAAAGAACACGAATCCAGCGTAAACAGATGCCTGTTCCATCCGGAATGCCGAAAAAAGGGCGGGATTGTCAATAAAGAATGACAAGAGGAAAAACAGTGCCCCGACCTGAATGATAGAAAAGATTGTTCCTTTCAGGACATGCTTTTTCTTGTAATGACCCACCTCATGAGCGATGATCGCCACCAGTTCTTCAACGGAATGTTTATCAATCAAGGTATCAAAAAGCGCGATTCTCTTTTTCTTTCCCAAACCGCTGAAATAGGCGTTGGAATGCGACGAGCGCCTGGAGCCGTCCATCACAGCAATTTCTGTGAGTGGGAATTTCACACTGTCAGCGTAGCCCTGAATCGCGTCTTTCAGCGCCCCATCTTCCAAAGGGGTGAACTTGTTGAACAAGGGGGCGATGATGGTTGTAAAAAGTGGAGGCGAGATGATGGCGAAAAGCGATACCAGTCCCCAGGCGTAAAGCCAGGCATAAGGGCCCGCTTTTTCAAAAAAGTACAGAATGCCGCCGAGTAAAATCGAGCCTAAAACAATGATCAAAAAGTAGGTCTTGATTTTATCCAACACAAACGTCCGTATCGTCATTTTATTGAAACCAAACTTTTCTTCAATGACGAAATTGTCATACCATGAAAATGGGATTGAGAGCAGGTCGCTTGCAAAATAGAGTATCCCAAAGAAGGCCAGGCCAGTCAGAATCGGTGGCAGATTCAACCCGCGTACCAATCCGTCTACATGATTAAATCCACCCAGCAAGATGAACGCGACGATCAGCACCAGATCAAACGTTGATGAGAAATAGGCAAACTTTGCCTCTGTCCGTGTATATTCCTGCGATTGGCTGTATTTCTCCTCATCGTAAAACCCCTTAAATTCATCGGGAAGGGTTTTATCCAGCGCCTTTAAGTTCAGATAGCGCGCGATGCCGCGGAGCACAAATTCGCCAATCAATGCTGTGAGAATAACAGCCAGATAGATATTCATAACGGACTCCTTCATCAAGGGTGTCGGCGAAATCGAATACCATTTGCAGTTTCAAATGTGACGATTTGTGAAACGTGAAACGTAAAACGTAAAAGCATCACGCTTCACGTCCCTTCCTCCGGATGGGTAGGGATGGGGCCACGTTTTACGCCATTGCTATCAAGTTAAGACCGCCAAGAGCCTGCGAATCAATTCGCAGGCTCATAGCTCAAGTCGGCTCAAGCCGACTGAGACTGTATTTCAGTCCACTTCAGTGGACTTTAGCTATGAGCCTGAACTTAAGTTCAAGGCGTCAACGACGCGAAAATTTTCTTAACTTGATAGCTTATAGGATGGGTTCACGTTTCACGCCATATTCCATTGAGGCGCATTCCTTACTCATAAGAAGGCGCTGGCCGAATCTTCGGTGCCAACCCCCCCGCATAGTGCGGCGCGGAAGTGAGATAGTACCCCGCCATATATTCCACTTCGACAAAGTAAACCAGTTTTTCCGCTTCGCCTTCTTTCAAGGAAATCTGGACATTTCGAGCCCCATTCACCGTCACGTTTTTTATTTGATACGTGTAGGAAGCGTCTGTACTGTAGAGTAAGCGGATATTCCGAATCGCGTCGATTTCATCCGCCCCGATAAGATCGGGATTCAAAGCAACTTGAATGGCAAACGAAAGCTCCATCGGCGAGTCGGGTTCGATCATCAGCACCTCCGGCATCTGGGGCATGCCCCCTTTGCCGTGGAGATAATGTTCTACTGCTTTCTTCACGCACCCACTCAGACGCCTGAAAATCTCGACGCCGTTGTTATAGGAATCGTACCGTCCCTCATTGTTCCCGTAATACCCGTGGTCGCCGTCGTATATCACCTCCAATCGTTTGTCGCTGCCGATACGATTGAAGACATGGCGAGTCGAAGTGATGGGGAAAAATTCGTCCTGCGCCCCATTGATCAGAAACACAGCCCCGTGCGATGTATGGACGCTGTTCAGTGGGTCATAATACTGATGAAAAACCCGGAACGCTTCAGAGTCCTTTGTCTTCTGTCCCTCTTTCAGGAAAATTGACGAGATCCAATTGGCCGCGTATTCAGCCGTGTTCACCATGTCCCCCGTCGCCGCGATTGGGACGGCAAGTTTGATTCGCTCATCCACTGCATTCGCAAGTAGCGAGCAGATGCCCCCTCGTGAGGTGCCTGTGATGCCGATTGCATCCGGCTTCACCTCCGGCAGGGTTTGCAAATAGGTGACGCCTCGGATAGCCGCCATCACGAAATGGTACATCCATCCGTTTCGGGGCTCACCCTCAACGGCCAGCCATTCCAGATAGTGGTCTCTCGGGCCCGTGGAATTTCCACTCCCGACCCTATCGATGGATAGCGCGACGACCTGATATTGTGCCGCCGCGGTTTTAGCGGCGTTCATGTCCCCTGTCATATTGAGCCACCCCGGAAGCGGCGTCCCTTTTGCCGTCTCTGGCATGGCGAGATAGCCCGCAATCCGAATCTGCTTTCCCTTCCACTCATGAGAGGTGTATCGGATTTCCCGCAGGATTAACCCCCTGCCTTCAACGGTTTCGGACGCTTCCGATTTGACCTCCACTTCTAATGGGGCAGACTTCGCCCACTCCACATCCCATAAGTTCGGCTCGGCGAAACTGGTCATTGCGGAGATAATTAACAAGATTGCCGCACGGAATAGTAACCTCAGTGTATGTCGGAGGAAATAACTCAGCGGTTGATCCTTGAAAAGGTCCGGAACCTTTTCAAGGTTTAAGTTGCTGAAGAACTTCCATCGTGCTGTGCTCAATGCCAAATACAAATAAAACCTCCTTCTCTGTATTCGCCGCTGCTTATGCCTTCACTCCCACCAAAAGCATCTTGGGACTATCATCCCCCAACGGCGATAAATCCCATCCACCATAAATCCCATCCACCCGGAACCCACAGTCCGAGAGAAGGTCTAAAATCTCGCCTTGTGAGTAGATGCGCTTGAAAATGACAAATTCCTCCACCTGTTCCGCGTCCGTTTTCAAAATCAAATCCCGACACACCTCCACCGAGCTATCTTCGTGAAAGTAGATCTCCTGCAAGGTTAGACCGCCGGGCCACATATACCAGTTCGTGTCTGAGATGCCATACCGACAGTTGAAGGGCTTGTTGTCCAGGTCTAAAAAGATCTGACCCCCCGGTCGAAGGGCCCGATGGATACCGCGCAGCACCACTGGAGCATCCGCTGGCGAGAAAAGCGAAAATGAATTAAAGACAATCATGGCCTGGTCAAATGCGTTGTGCCACAGCAGGTCTTTTGCCTGCCTGCCTTCGTAGGTAATCTCTGATCCACGTTCCGCGGCAAACCGCTTGGCCGTAGCGATGAGACCGGGTGAGATGTCAATTCCTGTGACCTTTATGCCATGCTGGGCTGCCAGCGTCAGGGCGTGTCACCCATAGCCACAAGCCACATCCAGCAGAGAATCTCCAGCTTGCGCCTTCAGCAGCTTAACAATGATTTGGGCCTCTTCTTCCGTAGGCAGATCACCCGTCCAGCCGGTAAAGGCCGGATCGCTGACATAACGGTTAAACGCTTCCGATGTGTAGCCTGTCGAATCCCATGTCAGTGGGAGGCGTTCAATAGGCACGCGACCTGCGAGATGGTCGTATATTTCCTTCAGGGTCATTGGAGTCTCCTGAACAGCGAATTCTATACTTTCGCATTTTCTGTCGTTCCCTGCATGAATCCTGAATCTTGCATCTTGAATCAGAGAAAGGGGCCATCCAGGTTCTCGCGCAAATCCGCGAAAGTTATAGGTTATAAACCTCCTTAAATGCGCCATCAACCAACAACGGGATGACCTCGCAGACGTCCAGACGAGCGGCATAACGGACGTCCGCCTCAAATCCCCTTTCCCGGAGTTCGCGTCCACTGCCGCACTCCCAGATCAACGCATCAAGCCGCTCACGGCTCCCCAGGAAAGCCGCACGACAGACCTCAGCTTCCGGCGATAAATCCCGCGTGAGATATGACAAAATCGCCCCCGCTCCCAGGTAGTCCTCAATTGCCGGACGTAGCCAATTTTCTTCGCCGCGAACATCGACCCAATGCTCACCGCAGGCGATGACGGTCATGGGCAGCCCAGACCGTTGCTGCAACTGGCTGACATAAGACGCGACTGCGTGCGCGTTGAGCGGGGCACCAATCAACACGACGGGAGCGTGATTGGCGATAGCACTACACATCGAACCGTTAGCGGAAGGCAGAACTACGCGGCTTCCACTCGGGCCGTCCAGAAACGTCAAAGGGGAGAGTGAATAGCGTCCCTTAGCCGGAACTTCACGGCGATGGACCGCCACTTCTGCGCCAACTCGTTGTGCCAACGTTACCGCATCCACGCCAGTCGGCAGCGGATAGACTTCCATCCCCGCCTGTACAGCGGCAATCACAGCGGAGGAGAAGCTCAACGTATCGACGATAACGACGACATCACCGCGTTCAGCCGCCTCCCGTGCGCCGCGACTTCCCCACTCCAATCGATGTTGGTACGGTGTTTGACTGAACATCATGTCTCAATTGTAGAATCATGTAGTTAAATGAGGGCTGGTCATAATTATCCGGCCATCCAGTTGTAGCCCAAGATTCTATCTTGGTTTGAGTAAAAGCGGCCAAGATAGAATCTTAGGCTACAGGTACATCTTATTTGAATTATGATAGTTATATGGGCAAGCGTTGAGCGCGAATGGCTGCCTCACTGACGGAGAGAATAGCTCCAGCCTCAAGGTCGCTCATGCATTGAGCAAGCGCATCCGCCAATCGTCTATTCACCATCTCTGAACGTTCATCACTGAGCCAAAACAAAATGACACTGGGCAAATGTTCTTCGCTCACCGCTAAGAGGTAGCCAAAGTCTAGGTCCATGGTCAACAGAATACGCTCTTCGGTACGTGCTTTCGCCAGAATTGCTTCATCAGCTAAACGCTGTAATCCTTCCTCTCGGAGGTGAATGGCATCATGCCCCTGCTGGCGCAACCATACAACGGTGCGCATTGAGATGCCCATGTCAGCAAGAAATCTCATCTTATACCTATCTCCAATTCGCGTGTGTAGACCCGCTCATGTGCCAACCAAGAGGCATATTTTAAAGCCTGTTGGATGTCTTCTCGCTCCAAATCAGGATATTCCTCTAAAATCTCGACAGCTTGTTTACCGTGTGCGACCAAGTTCACGATTAAAGAAACAGGGATACGCATGCCTCGGATGCAAGCCTGTCCTGCCATAATGTGTCGGTCAAAAGTAATTCGATCCAAACCGAGCATTTCTGCATTCCTCCTTGTGTAAGGTCAGGTTTCAAACCTGCCCTACTTTTGTATCAACTCGATTTTACCTTAAATTATCAAACAAATCAATGCCTTTTTCTGAATCACAGCGGACGGACATAGTGAATCTGACGCGCAACTTCGACAAAGCCCATCTGGGGGTAAAACGTAGAACCAATCTGATTCTGTTCCAACGTCTCGATTTTTGCGTAGCGCATCCCCTCCGCCTGGAAATGCGCCAACGCCGTCTCAATGAGCTGTTTCCCCAATCCCCGGCGTTGAAATTTCGGATGCACGGCGAGATTCGGAATGCCGCCGATCTTTGTCCAATGGTTAATGCGAGTTGTGATATAACCGGCGATCTCTCCATCGATCTCCGCGACGAACACGCCATCCGGATTGGCTTCCACATCGGCGTTGATATGCGACATTTTGCGTTGCTTCCAGTCCACCTCACCGATGACGCCGAACTTCGCTTCGATGTTCCTGTCAATGGAGACATCCTCAAAACAGATTGCGGTGATCTGCCGCAGGGCTTCAAGGTCAGATGGCTGATATTTCCTGATTATCATTTTTCCTTCCTTCGAGGCGATATGTTTTGTTAGATGGTAGCACATCTTCTTCATTCCGTCAACGGGAAACCTATCTTGTCAGAAATTTGTAAATTTGCTTGATTGCAAATTTCTACTTGATGAGGCTATGGATGTAAGTTATAATGATGGAACATCGAGTAGGAGGAAAACATGATTCTTGAAACTGCAAAAAAGGTCATTCAGTCGGAGATTAACGCCCTGTATGACTTGCTTGAAACCGTCAATGACAATCTGGAGCAAGCCGCAGTGCTAATCCAACTGTCGACGGGGCGGGTCGTGGTGACGGGGGTTGGCAAATCAGGGCACATCGGGAGGAAGATCGCGGCAACGCTGGCAAGCACGGGGACACCCGCGTTCTTTGTCCATGCAACAGAGGCAGTCCACGGCGACCTCGGAATGATCACCGCGGATGATGTCGTCATTGCGATCTCTTATAGCGGACGCACGGAGGAGACGTTAAACGTTGTCCCGTCCATCCGTCAGATTGGCGCGAAACTGATCGCGCTGACGGGACGCCCGGATTCACCGTTAGCGCAAAATGCCGATGTGACGTTGGACATCGGTGTGCGCGAGGAAGCGGACCCGCTGGGGCTTGCGCCCACCAACAGCACAACCGCAACGTTGGCATTGGGTGACGCCCTGGCAATCGCGCTGTCCGTTGACCGAGGCTTCACGCGAGAGGACTTTGGGAAATTCCACCCCGGCGGGAGTTTGGGGCGTCAGTTGCGGGGGGAGACATGATGAAATTCATAAATGCAGGACTTACGCACTTCAGTGTTTCAAAGCGTCTCCGAATGTCCCCCACATCTTGAATCTGGCCTCGGATTCAGGATTCAGGATGCAAGATACAGGAAAGCTACCTATTTCTCGTTGTATTTGCGTAAGTCTTAACTTGACTTTGTTAGATTAACCTGTAGCCCAAGATTCTATCTTGGTCCTTGAGCAACGGGGCCAAGATAGAATCTTAGGCTACAAGAGCCTCCGTTTTGAATTTAACAAAGTCAAATTAAAATGGAAAGGAAAAAAGAAGATGAGCATTAGCGTTGGCATCGTAGGGCTCGGTATGTTTGGACCGGCGTTTATCAAGTCGTTTCAGGTGCACCCGGATGTGCATCGGCTGGCGTTGTGCGACCTTCGCGCGGAGCGATTGGCGCGTTGGGCGAAGCAGTTTGAAATCAATGAAACGTATGCCAGCCTTGACGAGATTTGCAAGTCAGACCTGGATGCGTTAGTGATTATTACCCAACATTGGATGCACGCCCCCCAAGCGATTCAGGCGATGGAGGCGGGCAAGCATGTCTATACCGCTGTCCCTGCGGCGGCTTCATTGGACGAGTGTGATGCCCTCGTGGAAGCGGTGAGACGAACGGGCATGCTCTATATGAACGGTGAGACCAGCTATTTCCGTCCTGAGACCGCGTTTTGTCGCCAGAAGGCAGCGGAGGGGGCGTTTGGAGCGTTTGTCTACTGTCAAGCGGAATACTTCCACGATATCAGTCATGGATTGTACGAGGTCGCAAAGAACCGCTGGGGTGACCAGTGGGGACGGGACAAAACGGGAGGCATCCCCATGCACTATCCCACGCACTCCACCTGTTTCGTCATCTCGGTGACGAAGGCACACATGACCGCCGTTTCTGCGCAAGGATTTGTCTATCCGGATGACGATTGGTTCCGTGAAGATACAATTTACAAGAATCGGTTTTCTAATGAGGTGGGTTTATTCAAACTGAGCAACGGGGCGTCCGCCCGAATCTGTGAGTTTCGTCGAATTGGTCACCCCGGTAGCGAGCGGGCAAGTGGGATTTACGGAACGGAAGGGAGTTTTGAACACACTCTCGCCGGGACGGTCTGGGCAGATAAAAACGGGAAGCAGATGGTTCATCCACCGAAAGACCACGAATATTTACCTGAACCGCTGGCTGCGGATTTGGGAGGGCATGGCGGTTCGCACGCCTACCTCGCCCACGAATTTGTGGATTCAGTGAACAAGGAACGGTTGCCACGCATTAATGTCTGGGAGGCAGTTCGGTACTGCGCGCCGGGGTTTGTGGCGCACCAATCTGCGCTCAGAGATGGCGAACTGCTCCCCATCCCTGACTGGGGCAATCCACCGGAAGCTTAAAATAAGCAAATGTGCAAATATGCCAATCCAAAACTTCCGAAGTTTCCAAAACTTCGGAAGTCTGACCCATTACATTTTGCGTTACTGGAAAGGAGTTTCAGCTATGCCGAGACAGCTCAATGTAGCCCTCATTGGCTACAAGTTCATGGGCAAGGCGCACAGCCATGCCTATAAAGACGTTCACTTTTTCTTCAAAGGGGATTGCGTCCCCGTGATGAAGGTGATTTGCGGGCGGAACGAGGCACCCCTGAGAGCCGCAGCCGAAGCTTGGAACTGGGAGGAGATCGAGACTTCGTGGGAACGGGTTGTCCAGCGGGATGACATTGACCTTGTGGACATCGCTTCGCCACAAAACACCCATCGTGACATTGCGGTGGCAGCGGCTAAAGCGGGTAAACATATCCTGCTCGAGAAGCCAATGGCGCTGAACGTCCACGAAGCTCGCGAAATGCTGGACGCTGTTCAACAGGCGGGCGTCAAGCACATGATCATGTTTAATTACCGACGTGTGCCCGCTGTGGGACTTGCCAAAAGGCTCATTGAGGAAGGGAAAATCGGGCAGATCTTCCACTGGCGGGCGTGCTACCTGCAGGACTGGATCGTTGACCCTTCCTTCCCGCTCATCTGGAAATTTCGGAAAGAGATTGCAGGTTCCGGAGCGCACGGAGACTTGAACGCACATCTGATTGACCTTGCCCGATACCTTGTGGGCGAAATCAAGAGCGTGCTAGGAATGACGCATAATTTCATTAAGCAACGCCCGCTGCCGGCCGAGAGCGACCAACTGACCACGATGCTGACCGCTCAAGCAGGCGGGGGCATGGGCGAAGTGACCGTGGATGATACGGCTTCCTTTCTCGCGGAATTTGAGAATGGCGCTATCGGAACTTTTGAAGCCACTCGGTTTGCTTCAGGAAGGAAGAACTACAACCACTTTGAGATTTACGGGAGCAAAGGGAGCCTCTGTTTCAATTTCGAGCGGATGAATGAATTGGAATACTATTCACGGGAAGAGGAGAGCCACACGCAAGGATTTCGGACGATTCTCGCCACGGATGAGAGCCATCCCTATATCAGTGCCTGGTGGCCCCCCGGACACCTGATCGGGTACGAACACACATTCATCAACCAGATCGCTGACTTGCTCAAGTGTATTGAAGAGGATACAATGCCAGAGCCCAACTTCTACGATGGCTGGAAAAACCAACAGGTTCTTGACGCGGTATTGGAATCCGCAGAGAAAGGCACGAGAGTGGAAATTGGGGAATGATGGTCGTAGAGCATGCGGCTCGCTTGTTCCAAACGCCGGTGAACCAGCCAGTCCGATTCTCGGACGAGCACGGCAGGCTCTACGAGAGGAGATTGCTCTCTAATTTGCCAAATGTGACATTGGCGAACTATAGTTTCCTTTACATTTCACGTTTTACGCAACACGCATAAGGAGGATTAAGTAATGAAAATCGGCATTGACAGCTACTGTTACCACCGTTATTTTGGCGAGGTCTACGATTTCCAGAAGGACCCCGGCAAGCGATGGACGACGGATGATTTCGTGAGGCGGGCGATTGAACTCAAGGTAGACGGCGTATCGCTGGAGCTCTGCTTCTTTCCCCGCTTTGACTCAGACTACCTGAAACAATTGAGGGGGATGCTGGATGAGGCTGGCATGGAGCGGGTAGCAGCATGGGGGCACCCTGATGGTCTCGAAGCAGGCCAAAACGAAGACGCCCTCAAAGACCTCATCGCGCAGATTGATACAGCGACGGCGTTAGGCACTGATGTGATGCGCGTTGTCGGAAGCAGCCTGATGTTCCGAGACCAACCGCGCGGGCCACAGATCGAACGGTTGACGGCGATGTTCAAAGAAGCGGTGAAGGTCGCAGCGGATAAAAACGTCATCCTCGCGATGGAGAACCACATTGATTACACAGCAAGCGAGATTCTCACGCTGATCAACAATGTGGACTCCAAATATTTTGGCGTGAATTTCGACACAGGCAATTGCCTTCGCATGTTTGAAGACCCTGTCGCGTCAGCCGAGCTCCTGGCACCCTACATCTACGCTACGCACATCAAAGACCTGAGCCCGCGCAAAGGCGGGTCTCCCCAGGCGTGGAACTTCTGGGAAAGCGTTCCCAACGGCAAAGGCATCGTGGATATACCTGCCGTTATGAAAGTGCTGAAGGACGCGGGGTACAAGGGCACGTTGTGTGTCGAGGTTGACTGCCTGCGAGAGGATTGGGAAGAGGACCAGGCTGTGGAAATGAGCGTCAACTACCTTCGCCAGCAAGCGGCGAAACTGGGTTGATGCGGGGATTCGCGGCATGTTTCCAATCTCCGTACTATTACGAGTTTTTCACTTCAGGTATGGATGCAGTCGGTGTCGGGTTTCTCACGAGTTCATAGCTCGCCAATGTCACATTCAAATCGGGATGCTTTCGTAGAACATGCGGCTCGCTTGTTTCAACTCCCCATCGAACGAGCGAGCCGCACGTTTTACGGGGCGATTGTTCCCCGAATGTAACATTGGCGAAATAGAAGGTATCAAGCCAATGGGCAAAACTCGATTTTTATTCAAACAGATTGTCAGAGAATCTACCCTATTGATGCGATATGCTGGCTTTCCCGTTTTCTTGTTTTCTTGTTTTCTCGTTTTCTCCCTTTTCCTCATCACCCTCTCGAATCGAGTTCACGCGCAAGTTGAGCGAAGCGAAATCCCGCAAAGCGGGGAGGCGTCAGCGCCCATCCGCCTCGGGGAGATTACGGTGACGCCCGGCAAGTTCACCATCCATGAGGGGACAGGTGCGACGCTTTCGCTCTCCAAGAAGGAGATTGATCGGTTTCCGCTGATCGACAACGACGTGATGCGGGCGGCGCAGGTCTTTCCCGGTGTGACCTCCAACGATTTCAGCGCACGGTTCAACGTGCGCGGCGGTGAAAAGAATGAAATCCTGGTGCGATTGGACGGGATGGAGCTGTTCGAGCCGTATCACCTGCAAGATTTCGGCGGTGCCATCTCGACGATCGACCTCGGGCTGATACGCCGCGCGGACTTGCTGATGGGTGGCTTCCCCGCCGAATATGGCGATAAGATGTCGGGCGTATTCGACATCACGACGAAAGAGGGAGGTCGAGAGGGGTTCGGAATGAACCTGGGACTGGATCTCCTCAACGCCACGGCCCTGCTGGAAGGGCCCTTGTCCGATAAGGGCTCATGGCTACTCTCCGCGCGGCGCGGCTATGTAGACCTCATCCTGGCGTTGATGGGCGCTGACGAAGAACTGAAACCCCAGTACGCCGATCTCTACGGCAAAATCGCATACAACCTCACGAAAAAGGACAAGCTGACCCTGAACGGGCTTTACGCCTGGGATAAGAATCGCATTGATGAAGCGGATGACGAAAACGACCTCAAATCGACCTATCAGAATGCGATGCTCTGGACGAAGTGGCGTCATGAGTTCAGTGAGCGTATCTGGTCGGATGTGTTTCTCTACAGCGGTGCAGCGACCCAGGACCGGCGGAAAGGTCTTGACGGCGTTGATGAACGGGACTTCGGGTTTCTCGGCGCAAAAGGGGAGCTCACTGCACGCCCCCTGGACGCGCACACGATTCGGGGTGGGGTTGAGTGGCGCGGGTCTGCTGCGACTTATGACTACTCCATCCGTGAACAACGCGCGGGGATTGACCAGTACGAACGCATCAGGGCGAACGTCGATGACAGCGGCGGTGAGGTCAAAGCTTACCTCCAGGACGAGTGGCAGATTCACCCGAGGCTGGCGTTCAACGTCGGTGCGCGTTACCTAATGCAAGATTACCGTCGTCCCGATGTTCAGAAGTACGAGCTCAGTCCGCGGCTTGCGCTGGCAGTGAAACCGCTTGAAAACCTGGTGTTACGTGCGGCGTATGGGCTTTATCATCAGCCGATTGAACTGATGACGATTCCCGTTGAGGATGGCATCGAGAGTGTCGGAAGGGCGGAGCAGGCGACCCACTACGTGATCGGCGGGGAGTACGCATCGGGCGGAAATTGCCTGATTCGCGTCGAAGGATATTACAAAAAGCTGGAGAACCTCACCGGACAGATCCGGGACTACGGGAGACAGACGCAGGTTTTCACCCACCCGGATTCGGGAAACGTGAAAGGGCTTGATCTCTTTGCGAGCCGCGCCTTCTCCAATCGGCTGACGGGGAGTTTGGGCTATGCCTACGCGGTCGCAAAAGAGCGGGCAGAGGAGCAGGAGTTCTTCCGCGAATTGGATCAGCGCCACACCGACCAACCTTCCGAAGGTTTGAAACCTTCGGAAGGGTTCTTCCGTGAATCCGATCAGCGCCACACCATCGCTCTCAACGGCGGCTACCAGTTCTCACCGGGTTGGCACCTCCACGTCAGTTGGCGTTTCCACACAGGCAACCCCACAACAGCGCTGGCAACGCATCTGGCGACTGCACCCGACGGCAGTCTGACCTGTGATCGGCAATTTGTTGGCTCCACAAATGCCGACCGTCTCCCAGCCTACCACAGCCTTGATTTGCGGTTCACGAAAAAGAGCGTATACAAAAGTTGGGAGCTCAACTGGTACTTTCAGGTCTTAAACCTGTACAACCGATCGAATGTCCATGAGCACGCCTTCAGCAAAGTCCGTGACGAGAAGACGAACGCCCTGACCGATTGTGAGGTGAGCAATGAACCGCTCTTTCCGATTCTCCCGACGTTGGGGGTGAGCGCGACGTTTTAGCACCTATATGTGGAGGCATAGAAACCGAGTTTTTCAGAAAAACTCGGTTTCTTCCAAAGGGTGGAAGGGGATTGATATGTGAATGACGCGCCCCAACTTTTCTGTTGACACTTTGTTGCATTTTTGCTATAATGTTGGCGATTCCAATGTGTCAACTCAAAATGTTCAATCAACCCATTCAAGAGCAGCGGGAATGACAGCGAGCTTTGGTTGAGAAAACTTCCTGCCTAAATTCCTTCCGAAGAATTCCTTCCATCGCTTCTTGCCAATTCTCCTACTATTAAAGCGGTATACCTAGCTGCTATCTGAAAGTTGGTTGCCAGCCTGATTTCATGAAGGGGGTGAGAGGCAGTTGAATTCCGCATTGAATATGTACGGTTTTCCGAGGTTAATTGTTGCGGTTCTGTTCGGAATTATGATCGCAGCAGGTACCGGACTAATTATGACAACATTGAAACCTTTACCATCTCCCAAAGGCAGTGCAGTTGAGAAGAAAGGTGTACATTTTGAAACTTTAGTACCGGACCGCGTTTGGCGAATCCCGGTAAGTGAGCCTGGCACCAAGAACCCTATAAAGTTGGGTTTACACATTACCAACAAAACTTATAAGCCAATGCGATTCTGCCGATTTGATACGCTTTTTCCGGATATGATAGGACCAAACGGTAAACGTCTACAACTGGATGGAGGCCGTAATGCATCTCGTCTCATACGGGAATCTGATTGTCCAATCGTCAAGTCCGGAGAGAGTGTGACGTTTTATCTAGATGGAACGCTTACTTGGCAGAATAACAAGCTTCGACTTGGAGGTCCTGATGGATTTGGCGGCTTATGGTATTTTGATGGCCTCAAACCTGGTATGTATAAAATCCGGTTCATATACCACAGTATCCAAGAAATGATACAAATAGATCGCCCCGAAAAGAAGATATTGGAAAATATCTGGACCGGTCAGGTAGCTACTCCGCTTGTGAAAGTGTTATTGAACTAACGTTGTATCCTGCTCTACAGGACGCTCAAACCATCTTAAGGAGGTAAAAAAAGTGAAAGCACAACGATATGTCATCGTTTGTTTAATGATGACCTTGCTGATCATATTCGCAAGCCAGTCTGTTTTTGCATTTGTCATTACTCCACCCCAACCTGGTGCTACCGTTATATACGATGCTGAAGAGGAATACAATCTCGGAGGTGGGGTAACAGGTGTCACAAGGCTAAACCCGTTATCGGTTACCAGCATCCAACGAGGTGGGACCGCGGGGTTCCTGGACCAGCTTCGAGCTGAATTTACAGCAGCGGAAGGCTGGACTTTCCTTGCGGCAGCACAAGACTTAGCAGGTTCTTTTAATATTACACATTATGACGCTGTAAGTCCTACCACAGATCCTGGTCGTGTTGGGGCAAATTTTGCATTTGATTATAATCGAGCAGGAACTGATCCTATGACTGCGGGAACAACTGTACTCCATTGGATTCAAAGAGTTGTTGATAATCATAATATTACCAACAACCCAGGACATGATAATCCTGAAAATGTCATAGATTTTTTATCACCCAGCGGCACCCAAACGCGGCCGGACGTCCCCTTTTATGATGTCCTCCCCACGGGCGATCCCCTTTTTGACATTCCCCCATTTGCAGTGCCGCCCCATTTTGAAGACGGCACTCGTCGGACTGATCCCAATAGGAGTCACACATGGATGGCTGAAGTATACCTTGTCAGTCTTCAGACAGACGCACCGAAGAGGGTCACTATATACAATGGGGCTTCATGGGGGTGGGAGAATCATGTAATCCCTGAACCTTCCTCCCTGCTTCTCTTTGCCGTTGGCATCATCGGCACAGCCCTCTATGGCTGGCGAAAACGGAAGATAGCGGCATAAGGGACATAATGCCAACTCTCCCCTTGTATCAAAACAAAAAAGCCGCCAGCGTCACAAAGACACTGGCGGCTTTTCTCATTTCTGTTTCCTGAACTGTTCGCCCGCTATTTCACCCAAAATCAAAGTTGCGATAATCGTCGGTGTGTGATAGAATTGAATTAACGTTGATGAGCTCTCCACTGACACGCTCGTTCTCGAATGGCAGCATGTTCTACGACGAGGACGCATCAACGGACAAGCGTGTTACATCTGAAAATTAGTTAATACCTAATACCTAACAATTCACTAAACAAAGTGTACGCTGATTCGTCAAAAGCCAACCAAATACTCAATACAGAGAGAGCCAAATCATGAAGAAAAAATTCAAGCACGATCTCACCGAGGGGAACATCCTGAAAAACCTCCTTCTCCTTGCGTTGCCGATTACTGCGAGTAACATACTCCAGGATTCCTTCAATGTTGTCGATATGATTTTCGTTGGCAGGCTGGGCTCGGGAGCAATTGCAGGAATGGTAGGTATCTGGATGGGCATCGCCCTGTCAAATGTGGTGCAAGGCTTGATTATATGGTTCTGATTCAAACGGGGAACCTGGAAAACGAAAAAGCTGGTGCAGGGCAAGTGAGGCGTGAAACGTAAAATGATTCGCCGATTTCTCAATTTCCTTTCGGAGGCCGTAGGGAAGGAGGAATGAATTACAACCACAAAACTTCGCTGACTGCCAGATAAATTTCTACCTGCTTAAACTCGGTTTTCAAGCTCTCTTTGTACTCGATAAACCAATCCAGGCTGGCATCTTCACGGGGGGCATCAACCGTATACATGAGAAGTTGGTCATGGTACGTTTGCTCGGCTTCTGTCCATGAACCGATGTGAGGATTTAAAGGTTCCATCCGGCAACCGCCAAAGCGTGAAAGAAGCTGATTGCGAACAGACACGATTTTTTCAGCCTCAAAGGGCTGCCCTTCATTGTCCAACAAAGGGATGAGGAGTTCAAAACGATATTTGAAGGCGATCGCGTATGTCACGGCGTTGCTCCTTGAGCTGATTTCTGCTGGTTCAAGTCTTGAAGCTTCAGCACCTGATAAGTGATTCCCTTGCTTTTGAACTCTTCATCTAACTCCTTGAGCAATCGCGCAGAGACCACAAAGATATCACCCGGGTAACACCCCACTTGCCCATTGGTGGCTAACAGGTACAATCCTTCAGCAAGTTTGTTATCGTTAAATTTAATCAATGGCATTTGAATTTCCCCTTTTAAAAAGTTGAAAATTATCTTGACAAGGCAAGTTACGTTTAATTATAACCTGCTGTATAGGAAGAATCAACCGTTTTAGAAAACGTTTTTGGTACAGATAGTGAGAATTGACGCAAAAGAGACATTGACGAAACGGATAATCTGGGGTAAAATTAACTTGGGTATCAATCGCAGACTCCGATAAGATTATTGGAGACTTGAGGTAATATGGTGCGATTAAGAAAAAGTTTGATATATGTCCTCTTATTCATGTTTATTGGGCTCACCAGGTTTTCTTACGGTCAGGAGGAAACAGATCACGTCTATAACATGACAAACATGCATAAACACCCGTGGTTTTGGGATGTTATGGTTGCCTCTGTAGTTGGCTGGGTGTTAGGCAGGGTAAAAGGATTTAGCACATCGAAAGACTGGCTCAACAAATACTGGCCCAATAGTTCGCTTCCAGTACTCTTTTTCCTTGATATGATTCTTTTTGTAGGAGTCGGTGCCTACTTTGGCACTGGAATTTATAACCCAGATACATTCGTTGAGGCACTTGCTGCTGGCCTCAGTTGGCCGGTAAGTCTGGGTGCCCTGGCAACAGGAGACAAGGAATGAAAATATCAGAGCGAAAATCCAAGATCCCCCTTCAATGGCGACTTTCATTCGTTATCGTGTGTGTGATGATCGTTGTGATTACGGTTGCTCTTGACTCGTTACTCAATTTGGGCGAGGTATCGAGAATACTGTGGCGTGTTTTTGGAATCGTCGCAGTTTTAGTCGGATTTTACTTCCTATTTCTCGTGATGCGTGAAACGTGAAACTCAATAATCAGCGGTGACTCTAAGAATCAAGGTGCTGGCGTCTATCGCCAGAATAACTGTTTACAGCTTATCCGATGGTTATCGGCCGGAGGATCGAGCAAGGAGGAAAGATGATGAAGTGGTTGAAACCGATTTCAATATTCTATTTCGTCAGCGTTGCAATCATGCTGAATCTTGCAGCGCCCACATTTTCTAAGACGCTATTTTATGATGATTTTAACGACAATCGTATCGGGGCAAAATGGCTTGTCGGACACGCACAGCAGGAAAAAGCCAATCCGCCTCAATGGGTGGAAGCGGGTGGCGTTTTGACCCAACGGGAGGAATCTTCTGGCGACACCACTTATGCCATCGTTGAAGATAGTTCATTTCCAGATGCGATTGGCGTGAGAGTCAAAATGCGACTGGAAACCTGGGGCAATAATGACAGAGCCAGAGCCGGTGTCGGCGTCTGGATTGACTCGAATGATAACTATAACGGCTATACCTGGCTGGTTCATGAACGGTTGGCGGAGAGAAACATGGAATTTCTGAATGACCGTCGCGCCTGGGCCAATCAAGAAGAAACGTTCCCGGTTGAACTGAATAAGTGGTATTGGATCAGTATGTTTATTGACCCGGGGACAGGCAATATTTCTGGAAAAATCTGGGCAGTTGGGGATGCGGAGCCAGCAAATTGGCTGAAAACATTGGCGTATGCGTCGTTTGGAGGGGTCCGGCAGCCGAAGAAACTTGTTGGACTGAACGGCGGTTCTGGGACTGTTGCGAGCAAGGCAAATGTTGTCTCATTCGACGATGTGATTGTCTTCGATTCAGGCGGCCCCGATCCGCTCACTGCTGTTGAACCAGCGGGCAAGCTCGCAACCTTATGGGGCGAGATAAAGTCGAAGTGAATATATAGGTTAACGGATAAGAACCTTTCTGTATAACCTATTTGATTACCAATAAACAAACAACCGCTCATTGAGCAGGAGGAACTCTCATGAAAAGGCTATTATTTACCCTATTTTCAATCAGCCTGGTATTCGTTGGGCTGACAGCTTATGCTTATGATGCAAAGGATATTCTTCTGTACTACTCATTCGACAAACTCAACGGCAAAACCGTCCCGGACGACTCCGGCCACGGCCACGACGCAGCAGTGGTCGGATCCGGAAAGCTCGTCGATGGAAAGTTCAACAAGGCAATGCAGTTGGACGGTGGCATTGTCCAGATGGATCACAGAGATGTCATCTCATCCGTCGGTAAAACCGGCCAGATTACACTGGAATCATGGCTCTTCTTAAACAAACATGATTCATACGACGGAATTATCTCCATCGAAGCGTGGGATGGGGCGGAATGCTGCGAATTTCGCACGATGGTCGACCCCGGTTTTCACCCCTTCTGGGATGCAGGGCACCACGCTGATAAAACGTTGGGCAACTTCACATTTGAAACGAAAAAATGGTATCACTACGTTTTGACCGCCGATGGTAAAACTGGCAAAGTTTATATCGATGGCAAATTCATCGGCGAACAGCCGGAGAACTTCAAGCTGCCGGAGTTCAAGGATGTATCCATTTATATCGGTGCCGGCGAAAATCCGAACGTGCACAAGGTGGAGGATGCCATTATTGATGAAGTGGTCATCTACAACATAGCACTGAGCGAAAAAGAGATTAATGATTCAATGAAGCTCGGCGTTCGTGGTGTCCTTGCAGTCAAGCCTCAAGGCAAATTGGCTGTGACATGGGGAAAAATCAAATCGAACTTCTAATCGCTCTCCCAAGCCCATATCAATGCAACTGTTGATATGGGCTTTTTGTGTAGATGGGTGAGCCGTACAATTTGTTGGAACTCATTTTACTTTGATGGGAGGTTTTCATTTCATCATGGCTTTATTAGAGAATTTACCGAAAGCGCTTGAAAAGACCGAGTTTGATGGGTTTCTGGAGAAGGTTAAAAGAGATTATTCAGCGAATGAATTTCCAGAACTCTTCATCCATTACCAGCAGGTGGAGGATAAAATTTGGATCCTTGGAATTGGTAGGAATGCGGAGTGTGCTCAACAAGCACTTCGCACGTACCAGGAGAATCCCGAACTCAAAAAACGAAGATCTGCGACGCGAATACTCCGAGCACCGGAAACCCATTTTTGGTTGAGGTAAGATTATGTCGGCAATCACCGTCATTCTCCAAATGGATGGAAATTATCCCAGTATTTCTTCGGGTATTGTTTCTTTTGAAAATGGAATAACAGGTGCTAAAATATCTATCAGAGCCAAGGATTTGGAAGGTAGGGTTCATGGTATCAAAAGCATCGTGATGGATACTGGTGCCGGTTGTACGATCCTTCCAGAAAGTTTTGCCAAACTGGTCGGTGTTTCGAGACCGCCCAGTGATCAGGCGGAATACTACATTTTTTCAGGGGTTGGAGGAATGAATGTTTGTTTTCTCTCACCGCATCCCCTGGTCATTGGAATTGAGGATGAAAATGGCAATAAGGTAGAGAGAATGATTTCGCCGTTCTTCCTGACCCATTACGCGCCTTCGATAACAAGTGAAGGACAACTTCTTGCGAGAGAAGAGTATCAACCCCACACCGAGCAAGTCATCGCTTTCATCTCTCCACCCTTCCAATATTGTGACGATTACACGGTGAAAGTCTTTTCTCCCAATCAACAGTTTTTTCCACAAAATCGGAGGCTCAAGTTAGAAGTCGATGTCGGAAAAGAGATGGATTACATTTTGATTGGGCGAGATTGGCAGGGAGAAATTCAACTTCTGTTTGAGGCTGGAAGGATGATGATTACGAAAATTTAACGAAAATGGGAGCTACCGTGAAAACCTTAACTGGCTTCTTATGTATCGTTTTCGTGATGGGTAGCCTGATAACTCCGTTCAGCAGTCTTGGAAAGGAGACACTGCCCCCAACGATTATCAGCCCGCTCGATGGTGCGCCGATGGTTTTGGTTCCGGCGGGCGAGTTTTTGAGAGGAACAACGGATGCAGAGCTCGACGCGATATTACGAAGGGTCCCCTCTTTAACTCGTGAGACGTTTGAAGATGAGCGGCCTGCCCGCCGCATCTATCTGGATGCCTTCTATATCGACACGCATGAAGTGACAGTCGGGCAGTACAAAAAGTTTATCGCCGCGACGGGATACCCCGCTCCGAATTGGATCGCGATTCGATATTTTTCGCCGACAGATGACCACCCTGTCACCTATGTCAGTTGGGAGGATGCGATGGCTTATGCAGAATGGGCGGGGAAGTCGCTGCCGACCGAAGCGCAGTGGGAAAAAGCGGCGCGTGGTGGGTTGGAGGGACAGTTGTATCCGTGGGGGGATGAGTTGTCCCATGACAGAGCGAACTATCTCGGCGTCGGTGGACGTGATCAGTGGGATGAAACGACGTCGCCTGTGGGCAGTTTCCCCCCCAACGGCTACGGTGTACACGACATGGCTGGCAATGTGATTGAATGGTGTCTGGATTGGTATGACCCAGACTACTACCAGAACTGTCCCCAAGAGAATCCCGTCAAATTGACACCAACGCCCTACCGCGTCATGCGTGGTGGCGCGTGGTGTTTTGACGATGAAGGGTTACGTTGTGCAAGTCGGTACATTGAGAATCCACGGTTTGGAGGCGGCGATCGGGAGGGCTTCCGTTGCGTTCTCAATATGGACCCCAATACGGTTGCTGTCGAACCCAAGGGTAAGCTCGCGACCACCTGGGGGGAGGTCAAAAAAGCGGCAGGACGTAATTGACCGGGGGTTGGTCATATTTAGGTTTGAATGCGTCTATTCAGGGGAAGAAATTGGTTGGAGGGAGGAAAAGGAAGATTGGGTTCCCATCCTTCCATCCTTCCATTCTTCCCTTCCTTCCTTCCAGTCAATTACGGCTCCATATCTTGCAGATAGTAACGAAGGGACTTTCGCAAATTCCGATGGGCGTGGAAGAGATGCGCCTTCACGGTGCCGCTGGAGCGCCCCAACGTGTGAGCAATCTCCTTGAGTGAAAGTCCGTCCCAATGACGAAGAATGAAGATTTCGCGTTGTTTGGGCGGCAGTTGCACAATGGCTTTGCGGAGATGGGCAGATAGCTCCTTGTTTTCGACCTCTTTTGATGGAGGCGTGAGGCTGGTGTCGGCGACATTCATCATGGGGAGATCATCAGATTCCGACTCATAAGTTACCATCTCGCGTCGAGCGTTTTTCCGCAAAAAATCAATGCAAAGGTTGACGGTAATTCGGTAGAGCCAGCTATAAAATTGAGATTCTCTCTTGAAATTTGACAGCCCTTGATAGGCTCGGATAAACGCATCTTGTGTAATATCAAGCGCATCTTCGGGGTTTGGAAGAAAACGTTGGGCTAATCGATACGTGCGGTCACGATAACGCAAAACTAATTTATTGAAAACAGATTCATCCCCCTGTTGAAACTGCTCAATAAGTTGTGCGTCGTCGTGACACGTTTCCACACATCGTGGGAGCACTTCATGATGACCTTCTATACTTTGTAGCATTTTTTCCTCGCATTGCCCGAACAGATTGACGAATGGGAAGTCGTAGTAGGGGCTATACTTTCGCAGATTTGAGTAAGAACCCAGATGGCCTCTAAATCTGGCAGGACTTACGCACTTCAGTGTTTCAAATCGTTTCCGAATGTCCCCCACATCTTGAATCGTGAATTGTGAATCCGTGCCTGTCGAAAAAGTGCTATTGATATCCGCGCGAAGTCTAGTTACTATGTCCCTACCGTTTCATCTTTCTCATCCATCTGTTTGAGCATATTGAAAAACCACCGTTTATATCTTTGATTATCTTCAACCATCTGCTGTAAAAAATCTAAACTTTCACCGTGATTTACTGCCTGTGCGGTGTCTACAAGATCTCGCAGGGCTTCCAAAACAACTCGATCCTGGTGAACGAGGTGAGCCAATGCCATTTTCAGACTCTTCCGTTCTCCAAGTTGTGCAAAGATTTGGTTCGTATGACGAATCTCTTCTGAGGCAACCTGTTTTAGATAAGCAGCGAGTTCATGTTGATTCTGCTGTTCTGCCATCTGCGCCAGGATAAGGCGAGTGCCAATCGATTGCAACTTGGAATGCGCTAATTCGTCCAGTTCAGCTTTCCACCGTTCTTGTAGATGATTCGGGTCGCGTGGGTGCAGTTGATCATAGCTTGGCCAAACCGGCTTTTCCATCACCTGTGTCAGGCGTGTCAGGTTGTTGATGAGCCCCTCCTGTTCTTCAGGGGTCAATTGTCCAATCGTGCGATGCCAAAAATCAGTCTCACGTTCCATTCCTTCTCGAAAAAGTTGCTCTGCCTGCGCTGTGAACTGCACGCGGCTTTGCCGGCGATCCTTATCACATTTGCGACGGGTCGTCCAGCCATCACGCTCAAGACGATCGACGAGTCCAGAGACGGTGTTGTGGGCAAGCCCGAGATGTTCCCCCAGTTCACTGATTGTCATGCCGGGGTCCCCACCGTACCAGTGAAGATGTTGTAAGGCGTTAAATTGCACGATTGTCAGCCGGTTTGGCACAACCTGCTGGATGCGGCGCGATCTCACCGCAGCCTGCGCAAGTTTCATCATGTGCATGATTCGCATGGCGTTTTCGGCGTGCGTGGACATTTCTCCTGCTCCTCTTTGCAATCCATTATGTCGGATAGCAGATACAATTCCGTCGTATACGACATAATATTACCAGACAATTCCCCAAAAGTCAAATCAAAATTTCTGTTTTCCTCAAGAACGTTTGATGGGCTCACAATCTATATGGGGCGATGTTCCTTCATACACATTGGAAGGGGCATCGCCTTTTTTGTTGAAGAAAACGGGAGATAAGGCTGTGAACCTGAAAGCATTTATGATACAATAATACTTCGCCAATGTCACATTAGAAATGAGATCCAGTCGTAGCCCAACTTTCTAAGTTGGCCAACCGAGGACATCCTCCGCGGGAACCAAGATAGAATCTTGGGCTACAGAGCCTGTCCCGATCTATTGGGGGAAATGTGACATTGGCGAGATACCTTAACTTAAATTTGACAGATACATGTCATGCTGAATGAAACGAGGGGATAAAACACTGAAATGAAGGGATTATCTCTTCAGGAAATGACCCATGATCGAAATCCAACCCGTTAAAAAGAAGATTGATGCAACTGTGACGATTCCCGGTTCAAAGAGTTATACCAATCGGGCGTTGCTGGTTGCTGCGCTTGCCCAAGGGCGTTCGTGGCTGACAGGTGCCCTGTTCAGCGATGATACCCACTATATGTGCCAGGCACTGCGAGAACTTGGGGTCGAAATCGAAGCCGATGAAGGAGGGTGTACGTTTGAAGTTATCGGCAACGGGGGGAAAATCCCTGTGGCTCACGCCGAGCTTTACATCGGCAACGCGGGTACGGCGGCGCGACCGCTTGTGAGCTATGCCGCGCTCGGCAACGGCGAATTTGTCATTGACGGCGACGAGCCGATGCGCCGCTCCCGTCCGATCTCAGATCTGCTGGATGCGCTCACGCAACTTGGTGTCGATGTCTGCTCGCAATTTGAAAACGGCTGCCTGCCGGTCATCGTTCGCGCAAACGGGCTCAAAGGTGGGAAAACCCAACTGAACGGCAGCAAAAGCAGTCAGTTCCTGACCTCACTGATGCTCGTTGCCCCCTGTACGGAACGCGGCATGGAAATTGAGGTAACGGGTGAACTGATTTCCAAACCGTACATCGATATCACCATGTCCGTGATGAAGGCATTCGGGGCGCACGTCATCAACGAAGATTACCGATATTTCCGCATTGCGGGTGGACAGCGGTATCAGCGCCGCGAGTATGCCATTGAGCCGGATGCTTCCAACGCTTCCTACTTCTTCGCCGCTGCCGCTGTCACAGGTGGCCGGGTCCGGGTAAACAACCTCAGTATGGACTCGGTTCAGGGCGATGTCCGTTTCGTCGATGTGCTGGAGCGGATGGGGTGCCAGGTCAATCGATATGTCGATGGGATTGAAGTCATCGGCCCGGAGCAACTCAAAGGAATCGATGTGGACATGAACGCCATCTCCGATACCGCCCTCACGCTCGCCGCGATTGCCCCGTTTGCGGATGGTAAGGTAATCATCTGCAATATCGCGCATGTTCGCTGGCAGGAGACAGATCGCATCCATGCGATGGTCACGGAGCTCAGGAAACTCGGCGTCACCGTCGTCGAGCATCAGGATGGGGTGGAAATTTCGCCATCACAGATTACGCCTGCGGAGATTGACACGTATAGGGATCACCGCGTTGCGATGAGTTTCTCTCTGATTGGGTTGAAAGTGCCGGGGATTCAGATCAAAGACCCGGGGTGTGTGAGCAAAACCTTCCCGAATTACTTTCAGGTTCTGGAGACATTGAGATAACGTTTCAAAGTATCTTCTCAAAAAATGGGGGAGACTTCCGAAGTCTTAACGCCATTGTTCTGGTTTTACTTATCTCCGGCAGACTTCGGAAGTCTTGTTCCCCAAAATATTGAGATAACGTTTCAACTCCCAATGAGGGAAACAATGCCAAAATCAAGCAGTCGATATTGGACATACTTCGATGAAGCGTGGAAGAAGGTGATCGAGCGATTTTTTCCCCAATTTCTGCGCTTCTTTGTTCCTGAACTTTATGAGGCGGTGGATTTCCAAAAGCGGTTCGAATTTCTGGATAAGGAGATGGAACAAATTTCTCCACAGAGCCTCAAAGGGGCGAAGTTTGTCGATAAATTGGTAAAAGTCTTCCTCAAGGATGGGGGCGAAGAGTGGATACTCATTCACATCGAAGTGCAAGCGGAGGAGGAGGAAGACTTTTCTCTTCGGATGTTCCGCTACTTCTATCGAATCTTTGAGCGATACGGGAAGCCGGTGGTGAGCATAGCGATTCTGACAGGTGAAGCGAGTGGGACAGCAGATGGGAGGTATGAGCAGAAGGCGTTTGGCAGCGGAGTTGAGTTTTGGTATCTGGCGTTGAACCTGATGGCTTATGATCGAGAAAAACTGGAGCAAGATGAAAACCCTATGGCGGTCGTGGTTTTAGCGGCTCAAGAAAGGGAACGTCTCCGACGAAGGAGGAGGCGATTCAATGCCAAATGGTATCTGATTCGGCGGTTGTATGAAAGGGGATTTAGCCCAGAGGAAATCGTTGCCTTGTTTGATTTTATCGATTGGGTCATCCAGGTGAGCAAGGAAGAGCAGGACCGTCTTTGGGAAGAGATTAAAATTTTAGAGGAGGTGAATCAAATGCCATACATCACCAGTATCGAACGAATCGGCATGGAGAGAGGGTTGCAACAGGGATTGCAACAGGGATTGCAACAAATGATCATCGAGGCATTGGATGAGCGATTTGGGGACGTCCCTGGTCCCATTTCCGATGCCATCCATCAGATCCAAGCCCCAGATCGACTGCGATTCCTGATGCGTCAGGTCATCCGGAGTGCATCGCTGGAAGAATTCCAGCAAACCCTCAACGGCAATTGAAACGGTGTAAGAATTTGGAGGTGAACAAAATGCCATACGTCACCAGTGTCGAACGCAGAGCTTGATATCGCACCGAATCTCGAAGCCAAAATGCAAGGGTATCTTGACTTATCCCAATAGGTAAATCAATGTCTCAAAGCATCAGCGAATTGTTTTACGTTTTACGCATCACGTTTCACGTTTCACGTTTTATCCACAAGGAGGACTTTAAGCAATCTCATGCGAAAGTTTTATGGAATCACCCAACCTATTATTTATCTCACACTCATGGTTCTGGTGAGCAGCGGGCTGATCGGCTGCGGCGGAAGGTTAAGTGAGATTAACATCTTTTCTGACGACGAGGAGATCCAACTTGGCAAGCAGTTCGCCGAAGGGATCGAAAAAGATATTAAGATTTACCAGGACCCCGTTGTCACAGCCTATGTTGTTGAACTCGGGCAACGTCTCGCCCTGCATTCCAGGCGGAATACCATCGCCTACCATATTAAGGTAGTTGATACGGAAGTGGTCAACGCGTTCGCATTGCCGGGCGGTTATCTCTATGTCAACCTGGGACTCATCCGCGCCGCCGAAAACGAGTCCGAGTTAGCAGGCGTGATGGGACACGAGATTGGTCACATCGTTGGCAAGCATGGGGCGAAGCAGTTGACCAAGCAGCTCGGCTTCGCGGCTGTGGCGCAACTCGTTTTGGGGAAGGCCCCCAACCAACTGGAGAAAATCGTCGGTGGCATTGTTGCGACGGGTACACTCATGAAGTACAGCCGTGATGCCGAAAGGGAAGCGGATGGATACGCGGTCCAGGAGACCTACGATGCAGGCATCGACCCCCACGGGATGGCGACCTTCTTTGAAAAACTCCTTCAGTTGCAGAAAACCCAACCGTCTCAAATTGAACAGATTTTCTCGACGCATCCACCGACTGACGAACGAATCGCCAATGTGCGTTCGCAGATAACCAGCTTGCCACCGAAACCCAACCTGGTGAAGGATTCTCAGCGTTTTCACGATATTAAAAAACGGCTTCCACCACCACCACCTAAGAAGTGAGTGAGTAGGCGAGTGGACGAGTGGACGAGTGGACGAGTAGGCAAGTGAACGCCTACCCGCCAACTTGCTTACACGTCTACCCACTCACCCCCTCACTCACCTATTCACCAGTCATTAAAAGTGTCAGTTTATGACCGTCGAAAGTATAGGTGCCAGGTGTTAGTCTGAATGTCTGATACCTATCACGCATTACGTTTCACGTTTCACGCATCACGTTTCACAAACTTAACAACAATAGGACGAGAACATGTCAAAACCGGCATTTGTACATTTACACAATCATAGCGAATATAGCCTGCTTGATGGCGCGTGTCGAATCGCGGACATGGTCGAGTGGGCGTATCAAACGAGTGCCCCAGCAGTTGCACTGACCGACCACGGCAATCTGTTCGGGGCTTATGAGTTTTATAAAACGGCGAAGGATAAGGGCGTCAAACCGATTGTCGGGTGCGAGGTTTATGTGGCCCCGGGAAGCCGTCATGCGCGCGGAAAGGAGCAGGGCAGTCCGTATCACCTCACGCTGCTCTCGGAAGATGCGAGCGGTTATAAGAATCTCATGAAGTTGGTTTCGCTCGGCTATATCGAAGGGTTCTACTCGAAGCCTCGCATCGATATGGAGATTTTGCGCGAATACCGTGAAGGAATCATCGCGCTGTCCGGATGCATCCAGGGCTTTGTTCCAGCGCTTTTGGCTTCAAATCAACGGGAAGAGGCAGTGAAAAATCTGCTGACGTTGCAAGAGATTCTCGGCAAGGATGGCTTGTATATGGAGGTTCAAAACCATGGCATCCCCGAAGAACAGCGTGCCTATCCGATCATCGTCCAGCTTGCCAAAGAATATAATTTGCCGCTTGTTGGAACAAACGATTGTCACTACCTCAACAAATCCGACCACAAGATGCACGATGTTCTGTTGTGCATTCAGATGAAACGCACGGTGAACGACCAGACGCGCATGCGGTTTCTCAACGAATTTTACTTCAAAGCCATCGATGAAATGCACGCGGTGCTCAAGGATTTCCCCGAAGAAGCGATTACCAACACCCTCGAGATCGCCAAGCGGTGCCAACTTGAACTCGATTACGGCGAGAATATTATGCCGAGGTCTGAGGTGCCTGAAGGATATACCGCTGACACCTATCTTGCCCAGTTGTGCCGCGAAGGACTGAAAATAAAGTACGGTGAGCTCTCGACCGAAATGGATAAACGACTGAATTACGAGTTATCCATCATTGAAAAGACGGGCTATGCCGGCTATTTCCTGATTGTGTGGGATTACGTCAACTATGCCCGAAAACAAGATTTCCCATTGAACGCTCGTGGTTCGGTAGGGGGTAGCTTGGCGTTATATGCGCTCGGCATAACAACCTTCAACCCGATGGAGTACGATTGTATTTTTGAACGATTTCTGAACCTTGAACGGGTGAGTATGCCGGATATTGACATTGATTTCGCCCCCGAACACCGCGACCTCGTCATCCAGTACCTCACCCAAAAGTACGGCATGGATTCCGTCGGGCGAGTTGCCGCATTCAACAGCCTCGGTGCCAGGGCAGCCATTAAGGATGTGGGGCGAGCTCTGGAGATACCGTTGCCTAACGTGGATCGGTTGACAAAGCTGATTCCAAATATACCGGGAATTACACTGGATGAAGCCTTAGCGGACGTACCGCAATTCAAAGAAATCACTGAAGAATCTGAAAATCAGGAGTTGATGGAGCTCTCAAAATCGCTAGAAGGGATGAAGCGGCATGTCTCCATCCATGCCTGCGGCGTTGTGCTGGCAAACGGTCCTCTCACGGATTACGTGCCGCTGTTCAAAGATAAACATGATCAGATCGCCACACAGTTTGAGTTAAAAACCCTTGAAGATGTCGGCATGGTCAAGTTCGACTTTCTCGGCTTACGCACCTTGTCCGAAGTCTACAACTGCCTTGCCCTGATTAAAGAGCGGCATGGCACGGACCTGAAACTGGAGAATATTCCATTCGATGATGCCCAAACGTATGCCTTAATCAGCAAGGGGCTTGTCGCAGGGCTATTTCAGTTGGAAACCTCGCCGGGGATGCGTCGCATCGTGATGCAAATCAAGCCTGATAATTTTGAGGATTTTATGCCGATCACCGCGCTATATCGCCCCGGGCCTTTGGATAGCGGCATGATGGATAACTTCATTCGCCGCAAACTTGGGCTGGAAGAGGTGACATACCCGCATCCCATTCTGGAAAACGCCCTCAAAAATACCTACGGTGTGTGCGTCTATCAGGAGCAGGTGATGCAGATTGCCCGAGATATGTCAGGGTTTACGCTTGGGGAAGCGGATGTCCTCCGTTATGCGATGGGGAAAAAGAAGGCAGACCTGCTGAAAGAGCAACGGGAAAAATTCATCAAAGGCGCAGTGAATAAAGAAATTGATGCGGAAGATGCCGCCGCGGTATTCGACTTACTTGAACCCTTTGGCAGGTATGCCTTCCCCAAAGCCCATAATACTGCTTATGCGATTCTCTCGTATCAGATGGCGTATCTCAAAACCCACTACCCCCGCGAGTTCATGGCGGCACTGATGACAGGCGAATCCGACTACAGCGATAAAATCATGAAGTATATCGCGGAGTGTCACAAGGTAGCAGAGTTTCTTGGTATAAAAATTGATGTATTGCCACCGGACATTAACAGCAGTGAAACGGATTTCACGGTTGTCGTACCCCCCCGCCCGCGGGGGGGCCAAACGGATAGTCCTTGGGTCCCCCCCGTGGACGGGGGGGGGGACATCCGTTTCGGACTCGCAGCGGTCAAAAATGCCAGTGACACCGCCATCCAGGCGATTGTTGAAGAACGCGGAAAGGGTGGGTCATTTAAGTCGCTACAGGATTTCTGTGAGCGAGCCACTGCGAAATCGGTGAACAGACGCACGATTGAAAGCCTGATTATGGCGGGGGCGTTTGATTCACTCGGCGGGCACAGGGCGCAGTACATGGCGAGTTTAGACCAGGTGCTCAAGGCGGTTCAAAGTAGCCAAAAAGACCTGGAGAAGGGACAGATGAGCCTCTTCGGATCAGTGGTTGAAGAGACAACATCGTCGATACAAGGACCGTCGATACAAGTGGAGCTGGCAGATGTCCCCGAATGGCCGTATGATGAAGTGCTCAAACATGAGAAGGAATATCTCGGTTTCTATCTCTCAGGGCACCCGCTAGAACAGTATGAGGATATTTTGAATTACTACACCACTGCGACTTCACAGACACTCGCTGAACATCCCAACGGCACAGAAATCTATGTTATTGGACTCATCGCTTCGGTGCGTCTGACTAAAACCAAGAAGGGCGGTGAGCCGATGGCGATCGTGGTTATCGAAGACCTGGAAGGTGTTACCGATGTCGTTGTGTTTCCCGAAGCCTACAAGATTTCAAAGACGGCAATCGAGGAGGGCAGTGTGGTATGGATTCGCGGCAATGTGAGCCAGGGCCGGCGGAAAAACGGGGCTGATGATGACGAGATGGAAGAAGATGTGCGTCAGATTCAGGCGGCCGAGGTTCTCCCGATTGATCAAGTCGTCGAAAGAATGACATCGGCGATTGAAGTGGCTATCCCCGAGGTTGATAACCAGCAGAAGATCCACGCCTTGCAGGCGATCTGTTTGCAAAATCGTGGGGAGTATGATCTCATTCTGCGTCTCAGGAGTCCCAAGTATGGCGAGGTCATCGCGCAATGCAGTTCTCGCTATAACATCTCCTACCATCCATCCCTCGTTTCAGAAATTGAGGGTCTCTTTGGTCCAGATTGCGTCAAGCGAAGCAATCGCACGGCTCGCGTCGGGGAGCGTCTACAATACGGAAGTTATGTCTAATAACCCAAATTGCATTCCATAGCGTCATAGACTGGCTCGGCTTGGATAGTCATATCCAAAGAAGACGTAATGCGTAATGCGTAATGCGTAAGAAGAACTTAGTTACGTATTACGCATTACGCATTACGTCTTCAGGTGATTCAAAGCTGTTCCTCGAGCCACTGATTTCCGTGGGTGGGGTTATAGATAAGCCCCTTTTGAATATCCAACCAGAGATCCAGTAACTCCATCACAATATGCCCAACCAGCACGGGGGCGTTATCGGGCAGATCTGTGACCTGAATAGATCGGGCTCTCCCCAGGATAGTGAACTCTACTTCCGAGTAAACCGTCCGTTCAACCACGCCGTTTGCGGTCAGCGACATTGCTTTGCTAACGGGAGTGAGCCCCAACTTTTGGATGATGGACGTTGGCAGCGATAGACCGGATGCGCCGGTATCAACAAGGGCGTCTTCAACGACCAATTGACGCACCCCTTCAGGTTTCATAAAACCTTCTTCAGCTAATATGACATCTTTGCGATTGACCAATTTGATTTCTGTTGTGTGTCGCATGGTGCTCTCCTTTCACTAATTGTTACGCCTCATGCAGCGCAAAATATAGACTCAGTACCTGAAAATTTTTTTGCACATTTTTGTCATTCTGAGCAAAGCGAAGAATCTCAAACCTTCGTTGCATTTAAGAAATGAAGCACTTAGGACTCAACCTGATGAACAACCTGTGTTTATTCCCCGAATAAGAGTTGTAAAGCAGATTTGCTGCGAAATGTTTGCAGTTGCTGAATTTCTCCTCTCTGGTGAGGTTTAACAAATGTGTACCCATCGGACAGGTTGAAGCCAAATGCCCTTGCGTTTTGTCTCGCTTGATCGCTGGCTTCCCATCCATAAGGGAGTTGCCGCAAATGCCCACAAACCAGATAGGGGGCGATGTCAACCAACGTTCGTCCAATCTCCGTTTCTCTTTTGGGGATGGCAAAGGAGATTCGTTTGCGCGGAATGTAAGTCACTTGCTCGGTTTTGACGAACCTTTGCGTCTTTCTGATATAGGTACGCTTCTCGTAGTTGTACATCTCACCGACCCAGAAATCGCGGGTAATCGCAGCACAGGCGAGGAACAGAAAATCCCTGGCGGAATCGTCAACGGCGAGTTCCATGACAAATTCAACCCCATCCGGCGGTTTCATCACAATCGCGCAGGTGAGTCTAATTGGGCCCTGTCCTGAAGGGGGAAGTCCATCTAAATCTTCAGCAAAACAGGTACAATTGATTCTGAAAGTTGGGGAGGAACTCAGGCATGCCGCTTTGATCCACGGAGAACTGCCAGGGGGGTCGATCTGCTCATCGACGAATACACACCCCAGCCCGGGGGCATTGATTAAAACCTTGTTCTCACACTGAGGAACGGTGTACATCCGCGCCATCCACGCCTCGGTCATGATCTGTCGGGCGGTATCATAACAGTTGTTTTGCAGCCTTGCGGCGCTTTGAAGGGGCTCAAAAATGCTGTACTTGCCCCCCAACTGTTTCAGCAGGTCGTCCTTTGTTTTCTCAATCGATTCCCCGCTCGCAAACTGAAATCGGTATCTTTGGATGCGACGGCTATCGAGGATAGAACACCCCTTCCCCTTGCCTCTGAATGTGTCGAGCAGAATCTCCGATCCAGCTTTGGTGATTCCATAAATTCGGATTGGAAGCGCGGCGGCATTTACCGCCCCTACTCCTTCTAGCTCGATATCTACACTTTCCCCTCCCCTTTGCACATATACTACTGGCTGCTCCACACCTTTGGGCTGTTCTATTTCTTCTGACTGCTTCTCCAATATTGATACCAACGCTGCTACCGCAGCCGAATCGGGGCCACCAAGTGTCCTTAATAATGCTTGAGCAGCCGTGTGACGAACTAAATCACTTGGATGGTGTTCTTTTAATGCTCGGAATATGCTCCGACGCACGGATTCACTCTTATCTTTCAACACTGCTGTCAACGTTAGCGCAGCAGGTGCACCAATTGCTATCAATGCCTGAACGGCCGTGCAACGAATGGATTCACTCTCATCTGCCAATGCTGCTGCCAAAACTGGTACAGCGGAGTTACCAACTACTACTAATTCCTGGATAACCGTGCGACGAACAGAAGTGTTCCCATATTCCAATGCTGCTATCAACGAAGGCACAACGGAGGTGTCCCCCTCTTTCAATGTTGCTACCAACGTTGGCACAATTAATTCTGATTGGGCAACTGCTTCTAATGCTTGGGCAACGGTGCGACGAACGGATGCATTCTTGTCTTTCAATGCGGCTATCAATTGAGGCACAACGGAGGTGTTCCCTTTTTTCAATGCGGCTACCAACACTGACACAATTGATTCTAATGCTTGAGCAGCAGCCCGACGAACTGGTTTATTCTTATCTTTCAATGCGGCTATCAACGCTGGCACAGCGGCAGGATCACCAATTGCTCCTAATGCCTGAATCGCCGTGTGACGAACTGGTTTATTTTCATCTTTCAATGCGGCTATCAACGCTGGCACAGCGGCAGGATCACCAATTGCCCCGAGTGCCTGAATCGCCGTGTGACGAACGGATTCATTCTCATCTTTCAATGCGGCTATCAACTGAGGTACAGCGGCAGGGTCCCTAATCTGACCCAATGCGTTCGCAACACGTTGAGACTTACTACTTTTTATAGCTGCTATCAACGCAGACACAGCGGGGCTACCAATTTTCACTAATGCCTCTCTAGCAGACCGACGGACCGATTTTTTCCTATGTCCCAAGGCTGCTATCAACTGAGTTACGTTTTTTGTATTTTCTTCCATTGTGTACCTCCCGCTTTTTTCGCGGCCCATTACTCCGCCCTGTGCAGCGCAAAATCGATTAACTCCTCACATCGCTTTTACCGATATAAGGGGGGATAGATACCTTGATGGATTCGGATATTTTATAAGTCTTCTGAAAATTGGTCGCTAATCGATCGTTATGAGCCTTACCTAATAAAGCTTGAAGTCTTTCGGCTTCATCAGGATAAAATTTCTCCAAGATTGTCACTCTTTCTTTGAGTTGTGCAATCGGGGGAATTTTTATAACGATTTCATCTTTACAATCCGATAAATCAGAAGCATAATCCATCGGATATTCATTCATCCATTCGGTAATCGTATCCCCAATAAGCCGCTGAGTTAAAACAATTTTTCCTGACTCGTCCGTTAAAAAAGGCCCAAGCGTATAGTTATTCTTCTTCTGAGCAAGAATTTCAACATAACACACTAAATTCTGGGCAGCTTTTTTGTCTTCAAGGTTTTCAACTGTTATACTGATTTTATCTGGAAAATTCATAAGACTAAGGATTACCTCCTTTCAGTCGAATTATCTTATTCAGATCAACCTCTATCGGTTCTTTGGTGATTGATTCTGTTCCTCCACCTGTTCCCCATTGGGGGTTATCAGTTGGCTGAATTCTTCTCAAAGGTGTGGGATTTTTAACATTTTCCGGATCAATTTCAACGCGATAATCCGGTTTATAAGGCAGTTGGAGATGTGTTTTGGCTCTACCAGCCGTTTTATATTTGCGGTCAGTGAGATAAATATCTTTGGGTTCGCCTCTCGGATTTACATCGGGTATTTCACCCGTTCTCCTGATAATTTCAGTTTCCCTTTTAGAAACATAGCGGTAGTACACATCTACAGTTTCGTCGCGCTGATTATTCATCATTTCTCCATTTCCTCACCTTACCGCCGCAAACTCGGTCCAAAAAAGATGCTATTCAGGAAAAGCCGCGTAAGCCCATCCCAGGCCGCCCTGAAGTTTGGATCATCGGCGAATAAGATGACATGTCCCTTGCCTGTGGGCTCATCAATCAGGTAGGCTTGATTGGGAAGGGCTTTTGCCATCTTCTCACTCAACAAGCCGCTCACTCGCAATCGGGACGAATCGACGAAGGTCGCGGCGTTATGCCCCTCTTTGCTAGGGGTGAAGAGATAATCCGAATCAATCAGGACATTGATTACCTCTCCGTAACCGTAGTTGAGGAAATGATGCGGGTCCAGTTTGACTTTAAGCACCGCTCCGTGTATCTCGTCGGGCTTGTATTCCTCCGGGATGGGTTCGTCTGGCGCGGCGGGAGCCTTGCCCTCCCCTTTGTCCTCTTGGGTTTCTTGCGGTTTCTCCTTTTCTGCGTCTGGGCTGAGTTTTCGCAGGTCATGAATCTGTTGTGAGGTGGTGAACTGCACATCGTCATGCGCCCCAAAAGCGGCTGCCCCTTTGATCAGCACCAGCGTGCCGCCGTTCTGAACCCAGGTTTTTAGCCGTTTAAGCCCCCCCTCTCCCAAGTCGGTCCGATATGTATCGGCGGAACCGTTGGGAAAAACGATCACATTATAATCATTGAGTTCGCCGTCTGTCAAGATGTCCAACCGAATCGCGGAGAATTCAAGCCCGTATCGTTGCTCGAAAAGATAAGCTATCCACCCGTAAGACAGGGAGGAGGCGGGAACGTCGTAGAGGACAGCAATTTTGGGGCGTTTGAGGTAGACAACTTCACGGCTGCCCAGCTTGATTCCACTTTCTGTCCACCCCGTGTCCGTGGGGGTAAACTCAACCCCTTCAGACGCTGCCAGCGTCGCAATCTGCTCGTGCAAATCCCCCTTATTTTCGCCCACTTTGATGACGAGTGTCCCCCGATCAAAGGGCTTCCCGTTCAATTGAAACCCCTCACGAGCGACATGCACGCGATAGTCCCTCTGCAACAAGGTTCCGAGACACTTCGCGGCAGCGTTCGAGGTGTAGGGGAGGAGATAAGCGACGGTGGGCTGTTTACCTAACCCCCCGGCCCCCTTCCCTACAAGGGAAGGGGAGGGTGCCTCCTCTCTCCCCTCCCATTTTAGGGGAGGGGTAGGGGGAGAGGTTTGCAGGCGCGTGATACTAACCTCAGTGAACCGATTCGTCCAATAGGTCTCGATTCCCTGCGCTAGCGGGACTGACCAGGAGGTGATGTCGTAGATCTGGCTTGAACGTTTCGTGGCTTTCCGCTCCTGCTCCGCTTTGAGGAACGTTGCGTCGATGATCGCCTCCTGTTCAAAGAGGGTTTGGATGAGGCGTTTCCTGGGCTGGTCTAACCGGATAATGTAGCTGCCTTTGGGAAATTCCTTCGAGTAGGCGAATTCACCGTCGTAGTTGTGGACATCGGTTGCCGTAAATTTTTCGTCGGCAACGTAAACTTCAATCCCTTGCAGCATCAGATTATCCATCAACCGGGCAACATCTGGCCCTCGATCGCCGGGGTGAATGATGAATTCCTTGCTCTCCCCGGACCGTCCTTCCTCAATCGCAGTCTGGTGATACAGATAAAAATCTCTGAGCCGCTCCGCACGATGGTTTGCCGTTATGTTGCATGTCGCCATCGCGGCAGTGAAGTGATGCCAGATTGCATCTCGGAAATGGAGCGTCCGCTCGTCACTCCGCTTAATCTGGATGCCGCGCACCCCTGCCTGCTCGAAGGTCATCCCGGTCGCGCCCTGAAACGCGGGCCAACTTTCGCCGTAACCGGGATAAAAGGAATCAAAAATCTCCGCTGTAAAATAATCGAATCCATGTTTGTCAAATGCCTCCGCAATGGCTTTGCCGTAAATCTCCCACCATTTTATCGTCTGTTCGGGGAGGTTCTGGTTGATCGGTTTGGCAGGCGGAAAGAAGAAATAGGTGCTGTCGGGCCCCATCTCGTGGAGGTCAGCATATACCTGCGGGTGCCATTCCAGATACGCCTGAATTTTGCCCACGGTGTCCTGTTGCGTGATGGGAAACCAATCCCGGTTGAGGTCAAAGAGGTAATGATTCCCTCTCCCACCGGGCCACGGCTCACGATGCTCTGCCGCGTTTGGATCGGAATTCAGACGAAGCCCAAAGGCGGAATAGAAGTAATTTACGGAGCGCTCCCGTCCATCCGGGTTTTGGAGCGGATCGATGATGACGACCGTTTGATTGAGGATATGCCGTGTGGTCTCATCTTCGCCTGCTGCGAGTTGGTATGCGATGCACATCGCCGCTTCCATCGTGGAATGTTCACCTCCGTGGACATTCGCCCCAATCCAGGTAATTGCCGGCGTTTCCGCGATGATTTCAGCCGCTTCGTCTGCGTTGCCAAGGCAGCTCGGGTCAGCCAGTTTGGCAATCTGTAACTTTGTCTCTTCCAGTCGCCCTAAATTCGCGGGGTCGCTGATAATGAGATAATACTGCGCCCGTCCTTCATAAGTCGTGCCGTAGGTGCGCAGCAGGGCACGATCAGAACGCTGTTCCAATGTTGTCAAATAGCGCACCAGGTCTGCGTAACGCGTCAATCGCTCTCCGGGGGCATAGCCTAAGACCGATTCGATTGTCGGAACGTTTTCTCGATAAATACCGCCAGGATAAAATTCAAACGCCAAGATCATTCTCCTTTACTGTACAATTGTTGTGTGATTTACTGATTATATCAGATTGGGCGCGTTTTGTCATCACCCATTTGCAGAGCTCTTATGATTAATGGCTTGATTGCAACTTTTAACAGAATCGATATTTCATCTTGACGTTTGTGATATAATTTGTTATCATAATCTCTAAACACAATTTTTTCAGTGATGAGCAGAAGGGCAACCCAGACCCCGATCATGTCCCAACTTAGGAGGGGCATGATCGGGGTTTCAACACACGAGGGAAGCCGAAACGTGAAGGAACTGAAACACCGCGGTGAGGTATCAAACTTCGGAAGTCTAAACACTTACAGCGTTTTCTCACAAACGAAATTGGAGGAGCAAGATGGCTGAAGAATCTAAAAATGCACTCGTCCCCGTTGCTGACTATGAAGTTTTAGACCAGGTCGATGACCAGGCAATTATTGAAATGATGACGGGTCAAGCCATTCGAGATTATGTCTACTCGTTTAAGCAAGGCGGGAAGACGGTTGAAGGCTTAACCTTAGCGGGGATTAACGAAGCCGCCAATCGCAGAGGCGGAATTCAGGTCGATGAGGTGAAGTATGAAGATCGCGAACACTCTTGGATCGTGATTGTCAAAGCAACGGACACGTTGACCGGGTCTTCGCGTTATGGGGCGTATGAGCAAGCGAAAATGGCCGGAGGCCGCCCCGACCCCTTTGCGTTTACAAAAGCTATCCATAAGGCACAACGCAACGCTATCAAACAGTTGCTTCCTGTGTCTATCATCAAGGAAGTGCTCAAATTCTATCTGCATCGAACCACAGAATCCGCTGAATCTCAGATGGAATTACCCACTGAATCTCGGAAGGATACGATCAGCAATGCGCAGAAAGCTGCGTTTGTTATGGCGGGCAAACTCGAAGGGCGATTTGAACCAGAGGGCATTACCAAAACCGATTTTTGGAACTATGTGAAGCGTCGATATGCGGTTGAGTCTCGTAACGATATGACTGAATGGCAATGGTCACAACTATCGGCAGAATTGAACGCTGCTGAATCTTCACCGCAAATCTTCAAACAACTGATCGATCGCATCCGTCAACTAGATGCGGCAGCCAAATCGAGCGAAATCCCCGAAAACTCCAATCAAGGAAGGGATGGAAAATCGCACGTATCTGACGCAACAGGTGAGCTGGATGAAGCGGATTCGGAATATTCAGGGGAGCGGCCATTTTAATCGGCATGTTTCATTTTACCACCTCAATTGAGTTGACAGCAGCAGTGTGGTCAAACTCAGAATGCAAGATGCAAGATGCAAGATGCAGGATGCAAGTGAATCCTGAATCTTGAATCCTGAATCCGCCGGGTTGAGCCTGTCGAAACCTTGAATCCTGAATCCTGCATATAATCCTGATGTCAAACACACCGTGTCAACATTTCCATATCCGCATAAGGGAGAAAGGCTATGCTTATACTCTGTGCCAACGTCGGCAGCACCTCGTTCAAATATCAGATTATTGATGTGGAAACGTCCGAATCCCTTGCCAAAGGGGGAGTCGAGCGAATCGGAAATCCGCCCTCGCTGTTTACATACGCCGTCCCTGACAAACCGGTCGTGAAGGGCGAGATGGATGCCCCTGACCATAATGCAGCGATTGCTCACGCCATCGACTGGCTGACGCATCCCGAACAGGGCGTGATACGCGATCTCAACGCGCTCGCAGGGGTGGGCTTCAAAACCATTTTTGCCAAAGGCATCTGGCGTTCCGCGTTAATTACAGCGGATGTCATCAAAGCCCTTGAAGCATACATTCCTCTTGCCCCATTGCATAATCCGGCTTACCTTGCTTCGATTCGCGCCTTCCAAGAACTGTTGCCGAAGACGCCGCTCGTTGCCGTCTTTGAAACGTGGTTCCATCAAACCATCCCGGACTACGCTTATGAATTCGGCGTCCCACGCCCATGGGTTGAGAAATACCACATCCGTCGCTACGGCTTTCATGGCGCATCGCACCGCTACATTTCGGAACGTGTGCCGCAACTGCTCGGATGCCCACAAGGGGCTAGGCTACGGATTATCTCCTGCCACCTCGGCGGGAGTTCGTCGCTGTGCGCCATCCGCGATGGGCAGTCAATCGATACCACGATGGGCGTTTCGACGCAGTACGGGATGATTCAGTCCACACGGAGTGGTGACCTCGACCCGTTCGCTGTGCTTTATGTGATGGATAAGGAAGGTTGGAGCGCGGACGACATCCGTCGTCAACTCATCAAAGAATCCGGTATGCTTGGAATTTCTGGGGTCAGCGGGGATATGCGCGACCTCGAAGCGGCGGCGAAGGCGGGGAATGACAACGCCCGCCTCGCGATGGAAACCTTTTTCTACCAGGTCAAAAAGTACATCGGTGCCTATATTGTCGCGCTCGGGGGTGTTGATGTCATCGCGTTCACGGGCGGTATTGGTGAAAAGAGCGCACCCACGCGAGCTAAAATCTGCGATGGGCTACAATGGTGTGGCATCCAATTAAACCCAGAAAAGAACGAAAATCACACCGGCGAAGGCGAAATCTCCACTCTCGAGAGTCGAGCCAGGGTGCTGGTTGTGCCAACAAACGAGGAGATTATCGTCGCCAGAGAAACAGCGAATGTCATACGAAATGCGTGATGCGTGAAACGTGAAACGTGAGGAAAGGAAGGAAATGAGAGGAAATGGGAAAATGGGGGAAGGAAGAGAAGGGAAGAAATGGAAGGAGGGAAGGAAGGGAAGGATTCGTTTCACGCTTTACGCTTCACGTTTCACGTTTCACGTTTCACGTCTTACGTTTCCCCAATATGCACTTCTAAGCCGACCTGTGCCCCAAAGCATTCGATGTCAGCGCCAATGTTTTCAATAAATTGACAGGTGTGTTCTACCTTCGCGTCCACTTCTCTATCGGTTTCGAGGGGCTCATGATGCGTGAGCGCAAGCCTTTTGCTACCTGCCCTAACAGCAATTTCTACGGCGTATTCGGGATATGAATGCCCCCAGCCCCGCTTTTCCGCTTTATACAATTCATACCTGTAGGTGGTATCAAAGATGAGCAGGTCTGCCCCTTCCGCAAACTTCACCATTTTACGATTCAACCGTGCAATCCACTCATCCCTTTCTACCTCGGCAAGTGATATGCTTTCACCGTCGATTTGGTACGCTTCTTCAGCAGTCGAGAGAAAATAGTCATAAGGCTCGTGGTCGCCGCTGAAAACCAATACGTTTCCAGCGTGCTCAATCCGATAACCTAATGCCATGCCCGGGTGATTCACAAACATCGTTTGAATCTGAACATCGCCGATTTCAAAACGCTGTTCTGAAATCCCAATATAGTGCATCGCTGCTGCCATATCGCCGAGCGGGACTGGAAAATACTCACTTTCCATCTGTCCTGCAAGGATTTCCTCGAGTTTTTTGTGTGTGTTACCACACCCATAAACGTGAAAGGAGTTGCCTGGAGTAAAGGCAGGTTGAAAAAAAGGAAAACCTTGAATGTGATCCCAATGGGTATGGGTGATGAGCAGGTGAGCATGAACGGGGTGTCCTTCAGTTTCTTTAAGCAAATGCATCCCCAAACGGCGAATGCCTGAACCTGCGTCGATGATAATGAGTTCTCCACCTGCCCGTACCTCAATACACGTTGTATCGCCGCCATAACGGACAGTCTCGGGTCCAGGGGTCGGAATTGAGCCCCGCACTCCCCAAAAGCGAACTTTCATAGAATGAGCCCTTTGTTTTTTAGTGATGAGGATGATAGAACGATGGGTCTATGGGTCTATGATGCTTTATGTCTCACGCCCCCTCGTCCACGGGGCAGACCCAAGAACGCTCCCTTTGGCCCCCGCGGACGGGGGGTACGCACCACGTTTCACATTTTCTTTGCCAATTCACATACAGATAGATCAGATGTCTACGAATTCAACATCAACCGGGTGCGGAATAACCCTTGATTGGTAACCTCGCTGGAGCAACGCTCGTACGCCAGCTCGACCTTTTTCTCCGTAATCAAGGGTGTAGTCGTTGACATACATCCCTACAAACTGATTGGCAATCGCAATTTCCATGCCTCGTGCATAAGTCATTGCATAAGCTAACCCCTTCTCACGATGCTCAAGCGAGTATTGGATGCTCTGCTTGAGGAGAGCGGTGATGTGGCGGATTTTCTCAGCCCCGAGGTCTCGCCGAATTGCATTGGCGCCCAGCGGCAGCGGCAAGCCCGTCTCCTCATGCCACCACTCGCCCAGGTCAACCACTTTGTGCAATCCTGCGCGACCATAAGTCAACTGACCTTCGTGGATAATCAGCCCCGCATCTGCTTTCCCTTGTTGAATGTATGGCAGAATCTGATCGAAGTGAACCACTTCAGGGTTAAAATCGGGTTGAAAGAGACGCAACGTCAAATAGGCTGTCGTCATCTTGCCCGGGATGGCGACTTTTTTACCGGCGAGTTCTTCCCTACGCATCGGTTCCCTTGAGACGACGAGCGGGCCATATCCATCCCCTATACTTGCCCCACAAGGCATCAAAGCGTAATGATGGGCGACGTAGGCGTAGGCGTGGACAGAGATTGCCGTGACCTCCAGTTCTGCATTCAGTGCACGGCGGTTCAAGCTTTCAATATCTTCGATGACATGAACGATTTCAACCCCATCGGTTGGGATGAGCCCTTTGGCAAGGGCATAGAACATAAAAGCGTCATCGGAATCGGGGCTATGACCGATTCGGATGGTTTGGGTTTGTGACATGAGGTTCTCCTGTTGAGATGTGGCTAACGATGATTGATACGAGTTTTTCGCTTGGTTTCCTCGCCCTCTGTCACAAAGTGACAGAGGAGGGGGAGGAGAGGGTTCGGGTGAGGGGAAAACACCCCAGGGGGCCGCTCGCCTCCCTCACCCCGGCCCTCTCCCGCAGTGGGGAGAGGGAGAAAGACGAACCTTCGGTTGTACTCGATTGGGCGGTAACCGAAAAACTCGTATGATTGATGCAATTTCAATAGAACCGTTTGGGGAGTCGCATAAAAATTTTGTACATGGAGTGTATAAAATATAAACCACTGGGTCGGTGGGGGCAGGTTTCAGAAACCTCCCCGCTTTGCGGGATTTCGCTTCGCTCAACTTTACACGCTTTGAGGTTGGAAGACTGGACAATATCTTCCATATAAAGTGTCAACTCATTTTTTCGGGAATTTGAAACCTGTCACTCAACCCTTCTTTTTTCCTCTGGGAGAATTCGATCCATTTCAGGCTTCCCAATTTTGTGTCAAGTAAAAAATCGACCCTTCGGAAATGAAGTTGACATCCACACGGGTGAATGCTATAATGGCATATATTCAAAAAATTGTCAAGGTGGAAATTTGCAAAACGTTGCAGGGGAACGCCAATGCGAAAGCCGAGGTTTATCGAACCCGAAATGATTCTCATACCCGAAGGGGATTTTCTCATGGGGAGCGAAAAGGGAGCGGATAATGAAGCCCCTATCCATCGCGTGTGGGTGGATGCCTTCGCCATTGCCAAATATCCCGTGACGAACCGCAAGTATGTATGCTTTATGGAGATGACAGGGCACCGACCGCCACCGTTTGGGGGAGAACCTCAGTTTCAGCATCTGGAGCAGCCGGTTGTTGGTCCCAGTTGGTATGATGCCATCGCTTATTGCAATTGGCTGAAGGATTTGACGGGCAAAGCGTACCGCCTGCCGACGGAGGCGGAACGCGAAAAAGCCGCGCGGGGTGGATTGGAAGGGCGCGAGTATCCGTGGGGCGATGAATTACCGGCAGACCACCAGGGCGGACGGAATGCGCCTCTCGAACTTGTGGGGATTGACGGACCGAATGGCTACGGTTTGTACAACATGTCAGCGGGGGTCCACGAATGGTGCGCGGATTGGTACGACGCTTCTTATTACGAAATCTCACCGGCGCGGAATCCGACCGGCCCAAGGCGCGGGGAACGTCGCATGGCGCGCGGCGGTTCGTGGCGGCATCGCATCCGTTTCGCACGGTGCGCTGCACGGAGCAGCCTTGCCCCTGACAAACAGTTTAGTGATTTCGGCTTTCGCTGTGCAATGACAATCCGTTGAGCAACGGCAAAGCAATCAGATGCCTTAACGAAACCCCAATGAATCATATAACAAACCCCATCCCAGCGAATCGTCGATTTGCCCGTGTCGTCCTTGTCGAGATTGTGTACGCTTTGCAACGGGGTCAAAGTCGTCTTTTAGGCCGCCCCTATCAGCGGGGTGGTGTTTTCGTGACAGAGGCTGACGATATAGTGAATGTTGTTGATGCACACGGTTTAGCCAGAAGATTAGCATTAGTTGATGAGACAGAAAATTTGCTACAAGGGCCTTTTGGGATTGTGGAGTTTACTTTGCGTTCCCTCAAATGCCTGGCTTCCCCTGTTTTTAGAATGTACCCCGGCTTTGTCGGTTTTGGACGGACAGCAGGAGGAGCGCGTGAGTTTGTTATTCCGAACCCAAGAGTGCGAATGAGTCGGAATATTAGCCTGCGAATTTTGAACTGATTGGAGTAAATCAGATGACTTGCAATTGTGAGATACACAAAATCTTCAAAGGCAATGAAGCACTCAAGAAAATCGAAAGCACTTTAGTTCACCTAGCGAGCGCTTATGATGACTGGGATAACTTGTATCAATGCCGAATCTGTCAAACGCTTTGGGAAAAAGTCTATCCCTATGCTTCCTATCATGGTGGAGGTTCCCCAGAAATCAGAAAGAACACGAACTCATCCGCACAGAAAAAATATCTTTTTTAACTTTAGGCATTTTAGGCGATTGAGTACACTTTATTGACTTAAAACGAACAGGAGGGATGAATGTCCACATTTGATGTCGGTATCATCGGCGGCGGGCCAGGGGGCTATGTCGCCGCGATCAAGACAGCGCAGTTGGGGGGCAAAGTCTGCTTAATCGAAAAGGGAGAATGGGGCGGCACTTGCCTGAATCGTGGGTGCATCCCGACGAAAACATTATTTGCGGTTGCCAACCTCGCGACGCAAGTCCGAGACGCTGCGGCGTTTGGACTCAAGATTCAAGGGGCGGAAATCGATTATCCGCAAGTGCTGGCACATAAAGCCGCCACGGTGAATCAGTTGACAAGTGGAATCGCGAAACTGCTGAAAGGAAACGGCGTTTATACGATCAACGGGGTTGGGGTGCTCACGGGCAGAAACGCGATCGAAGTGACGAAAGCGGATGGCGCAAAGGAGCAGATCACGGCGCAGCGGATTATCATCGCCACCGGTTCTGAACCGGCGAATATCCCGGTCTTTGAGATTGATGAACGACTGGTATTGACAACGACGGGTGTGCTTGAATTAACGGCACTTCCCAAAAGCATGGTCATTGTTGGCGGCGGTGTCTCTGGGTGTGAGTTTGCCTCGATCTTCAATGGGTTAGGCTGTCAGGTCACCGTCCTTGAATTATTGCCGACGATTTTAGCGACAGAGGATGAGCAAGTGGTCCGGCAGGTTCGCCTGTTCATGAAGCGGAAAGGGATTGAAATCAAGACGGAAGCCAATGTGACGAAGGTCGAAAAATCAGCGTCAGGGGTGACGGCAACGCTGGAATCGGGTGAGTCCATCCATGCAGAAAAGATGCTGATTTCAATTGGGAGACGGTTCAACTCCGAAGGAATCGGATTGGAAAGGGTAGGCGTTGGTACGGAACGGGGCAAAATCCGCGTCAACGAACGAATGGAAACGAGTGTGCCCGGAATCTATGCAGTCGGCGATGTGGCAAGTCGTTATCTGCTGGCACATATCGCATCAGCGGAAGGCATGATTGCCGCCCAGAACTGTATGGGGGGGAACGCAGAGATGGATTACGGCACAGTGCCGAGCTGCGTTTTTACCATCCCTGAGATTGCGAAGGTTGGCATGACTGAAGCGCAGGCAAAGGCGGAAGGCTACCCGATCAAAGTGGGACGATTCCCTTACGCCGCAAATGGTAAGGCATTGGGGATGCGTGAAACGGACGGGTTTGTCAAAATCATCGCGGACCAGGATTCTGGAGATATACTCGGCGTCCATATCCTTGGGGCGCATGCTTCGGATCTCATCCATGAAGCCGCGTTAGCGATCCGGCTGGGGGCATCCGTCGCAGACCTCGCGCACACGATTCACGCCCACCCAACCCTTGCGGAAGTCCTCATGGAATCAGCGGAAGCCGCGTACGATCGCGCCATTCATATCATGTAGAGGGTGCAGATTTTGCCATTGACGGGAGCATTTGCTATCGTGCTCCTGCCGTGTCGTAAGCGATGTAAACGAAAACATTTGGACTTGGCCAGAAGAGAAAGGAGGCGGTTAAATGCCTGCGATTCAGTTTGAGGAACAGTATCGAGCAAAAGGTCTGCATGCGCTGATTTTACACAGTGATGTGTATTGTCTACCAAACCATGTGTTTATCGTCCCTAAAAGTTCACTTGATTGCCTGGATAAGGCAAAAATTCCTTACCATTGGGTCGAAAGAAAGGAAGATGGTTTTCACTCGAAAAAAATGGCGGAGGTGCTACCTCCCAAGGCATCAAATTGAGATTCTCTTGCCTCTTTTTTACAATGACGGGACTCCAATAGAATCCGAAAAAATCGATTTAACCGTGCAAGAAATCGTTGAGAAGTTTGGCGGATGCCGAATCACATCAGGAGCAGGTGTTCCAGCCTTCAATGGATATTGGGTTGAAGAGCGAACGCTTTATAGAGATGCAGTCAAATCTCTCATTGTGGAAGTCCCACAAACAAACACCAATTTTGAATTTTTGAGCCGATTGAAAAAGACCTTAGAACAGCGTTTTGAGCAAGTCGAAATTTACATGACAGTTCTGGAGATTAAACGAATTGTATGAAACCTGACTCGTCACGTTTCACGTTTGGCACGCCATCATTCGTTTACCCCAAGAAAATCCTTGAGAAAACACAGAAACTTTGGTAAACTTTATTTTATTGCACCGTCAATGCTAACAAAAAGGATTTGATGGAGGCTTTTTGGAGATTGAATATGCACAAAAAGGAAGATACAATAGATTTTGAAAGTAAGCCCGTGAGGGTTGTACCAACAGCACCAGACATTCAGTCGCCCCGGTCGAGAACTTCCGCTGGCCGAGTGCGGCGAATTGGAATACGCATTGGGGTCGGGGGCTTACTTCTGTTCATCGTCGTACTTCTCGGGGGACTGGTTGCCAACGAACTTCGGACGTCCCGATACCAGGCCAAATTTCTGGCGGGTGTGGCGCGTGAACTGACGTTTCAGATGGAGCCCGGACCAAGCCCTGCCATTCGCTTTCCCGATACCGGCCCTTATGACGAGCGACTGGGATATACCCATCTGCCCGCTTTAATAGAGAAGCGGGCTGAGAAGGGGTATGAGATTGAAGCGCAGGCGCGCTTTTCCCCAGAAATGCTTAAGCTTACAGACCGAGGTATTTTTCCAACCTACCACGAGAAAACTCAAGCGGGGCTTCGTATTCTGGATGGGGATGAGCGTGTTATCTTTGAGGCGCGTTACCCGGAGCGGGTCTACAAAACCTTTGATTCGATTCCAGATTTGATTGTTAGGACCTTACTCTTTATCGAGAACCGGGAGTTACTTGACCCGCGTTACCCTTACCGTAACCCTGCCGTAGAATGGGATCGCCTTGCCATGGCGGCCCTCCAGATGGTGCGGCATGTTGTAGACAAAGACCAAAATGTTTCAGGCGGCAGTACGCTGGCCACACAAATGGAGAAATTCCGGCACTCTCCCGAGGGACGGACGTCTTCGCCCATCGATAAACTCAAGCAGATGGCTTCAGCGTCCCTGCGCGCCTATCTGGATGGGGAGGAGACCTTAAATGCCCGCTACCAGGTCATCCTCGACTACATCAACTCTGTTCCACTGGCCGCACTTCCGGATTATGGTGAGGTCCGCGGACTCGGCGATGGTTTGTGGGCCTGGTATGAATCTGATTTCGACTCTGTGAACCGTCTCTTGACGAACCATAGCGACCAGAACCTACAGGCCCGGGCACTCGCATACCGGCAGGCGTTAAGCCTGCTTCTCGCCCAACGGCGACCTTTCCTCTACCTCATCCAGAACCGGGAGGCGCTGAATTCGCTGACCAATAGCTACCTCTCTCTGTTAGCCGAGGGAGGTGTTATCTCGCTTGAGATGCGAGACGCTGCCCTCAAAGCCAGACCTAAGTTTCGCCGGGGTGCGCCGGCGCTGCCGGATGTCCCCTTCCTGGAACGCAAAGCTGACAATGCCATTCGGACCCATCTCCTCAGCCTCTTGAACGTACCTCGACTGTATGACTTGGATCGCTTCGACCTGACCGTGAAGAGTACGCTGGATGTTCGTACCCAAAAGGGGGTCACGCAAGTTCTACGGCAAGTGGGCGCTCCCGCTTATGCCAATTCAGCAGGTCTCCAGGGAGAGCATCTTCTCGGACGCGGAAATACAGCCGGAGTCATCTATAGCTTTACGCTTTACGAACGTGGTCAAAATGTCAACTTGCTTCGCGTCCAGACGGATAACTTCGATCAGCCCCTCAACATCAACGAGGGGGTTAAGCTCGAGCTGGGGTCTACAGCGAAGCTGCGAACCCTTGTCAACTATCTCGAGATCATCGCCAACCTGCACGGCCGCTATGCCCGCCTTCCACGAGCGCAGTTGCGCACTGTCTCTGTCCACAAGTCCGACCGCTTGAGCCAGTGGGTGATTAGTTATCTTTCGACGGCTCAAGATACTACCCTGACAGCAACCCTGGAAGCCGCTATGGAACGCCGGTACTCGGCGAGCCCCGGGGAGGGATTCTTCACGGGGGGCGGGCTGCACACCTTCGCGAACTTCAACCGCTCAGATAACGGGCGGAGCATGTCGGTGCGGGACGCATTCCATAATTCGGTCAACCTGGTCTTTATACGCCTGATGCGGGACATTGTGTACTACTATACGTTTCAGGGACCGGACTCCATGGCAAAAATCCTGGAAGATAGTGATGACCCGAGACGGCAAGAATACCTGTCGCGCTTCGCCGATCGAGAGGGGCAAGTTTATATGAATCGCTTTTACAAGAAGTACCAGAAAAAAACGCCTGAAGAAGCCATGGAGACCCTCCTACAGGGAGTTCGCCCCATACCGGCGCGATTTGCCACGGCATTCAGGGTGGTGCGGTCTGAAGCAGATATCAAAACGTTTGCCGTCTTTATGCGCTCACACTTGCCCGACTCGTCTCTTCCCGATGATGAAATTCAGGAAATGTATGAGAAGTATGCCCCCAATGCCTTCATCCTGGCGGACCAAGGATACATTGCCCGGGTTCATCCACTGGAGCTTTGGCTCGTTGCATACCTGCGCCGTCATCCGGGCGCGAGCCGCTCCGAAGTCATCAAGGCGAGCGCGAAGGAACGTCAGGAGGTTTATAAGTGGCTCTTCAGCGCCCATCGAAAGCATGCCCAGGACATTAGAATTAAAACACTCCTTGAGGCTGAAGCGTTCCAAGAGATCGAGAACGCGTGGAAGCGCGTTGGGTATCCCTTTGATTCCCTTATCTCTTCCTACGCGACTGCCATTGGAAGTTCCGCCGACCGGCCAGCCGCTCTAGCAGAGTTGGTGGGAATCATCCTTAACAATGGGGTTCGGTATCCCACCATACGAGCGCAAGAGCTCCATTTTGCGAAGGACACGCCGTATGAGACCATCTTCCGAAACGATGTGAACGCGGGGGAACAGGTTCTGCCACCAGAAGTTGCGGCAACGGTGAAGCGTGCGCTCCTTGGTGTCGTTGAAAAGGGAACCGCCAAGCGTGCCTCTCGAGCCTTTGTCCGATCCAACGGAAGTGTCATCCCTGTCGGTGGAAAGACCGGCACCGGTGACAACCGCCGCGAGAGCTACGGAGCGAGAGGGAGATTGATTTCGTCCCAGGTCATCAACCGCACGGCAACATTCGTCTTCCTGATCGGTGACCGGTTTTACGGCGCATTAACGGCTTATGTGGCGGGTCCAGAAGCCGCCCGCTACAGCTTCACGAGCGCGCTGCCGGTTCAGTTATTGAAGACCCTGGCACCGAAGCTCATGCCGTTGATTGAAGGAACTTATGGCAATGCCCCAATCGATCTGATTTCTGCAGATACGGCAAGCCCACCGGAAAAACCGAAACCGAAACGGAAAGCCAAACCGAAACCGGTGGTGAAACCAGATGAGGCCGAGCAAACGCCACAAACCGCTGAACCGAAACCGGTGGTGATACCAAGCCAAACAGAGCCACGGCCGCAGGACGCCGAACCTCAAGAGGGGACCCCCAGCGAAGTGGTGCACCCCTCACCAGATTCTGAGTCTCCACCGGCGGTGCCCCCAACCGAGACCGAGCAAAGCCCGTGAACCCCCGATTTCTAATTGTATATTGAAGATTGAAAAGGAAATCTCGATACGTTTATTGTTCATACCCGGTTCTCGTTAATGCTCTTGAACCGTAGGGTGGGCACCGCCCACCGATGCGTGTTTTGGGGGGCGGTGCCCACCCTACGAGGATTTACTCAATATGAGTTCAATCCTAAATCATTATTTTCACGCATTACGTTTTACGTTTTACGTTTTACGTTTCACGCGGAGGTATTCAGGGTGAAAAAAAAAGCGGTTGTGCTGTTGAGCGGTGGGATTGATTCAACAACGACGCTCGCCATCGCTCAATCCCAAGGTTACGATGTGTATGCCATGAGTTTCCGATACGGTCAGCGGCATGCCCTGGAACTGGAGCGAGCGAAGCAAATCGCCCAGAAGATGGCGGTCCAAAAACACATCATCGTGGATATGGACCTGCGTGCATTCGGCGGTTCTGCTTTGACGGATGACATTGATGTTCCAAAAGATCGTTCGGAGCAGGAGATCGGAACTGGCATCCCGGTGACTTATGTTCCGGGTCGCAATACGATATTTCTGTCCTTTGCGCTGGCCTGGGCAGAAACGTTAGGCATTGATACCATTTTTATGGGCGTCAACGCGCTTGATTATAGCGGTTACCCGGATTGCCGGCCTGAGTACATTGAGGCTTACCAGCGCATGGCAAATCTGGCGACGAAGGCGGGAGTTGACGGAAAAACGCAGTTAAAGATTCAAACCCCCCTCATCTCCATGACCAAAGCGCAGATCATACGAAAAGGAACCGAGCTCGGGGTTGACTACGGATTAACCCTCAGTTGTTACGAGCCCGATGAACAAGGCACGGCGTGTGGCTCATGTGATAGTTGCCTGTTAAGAAAGAAGGGATTTGCGGAGGCAGGCGTCACCGACCCAACGGTGTACCGGACTTGATGCGGAGTAGGTATTAGGTATCAGGTATTATACTATTTGGACTTCCAAATGCGACGATTCTTTTGTGAGACTCACACAGAGATGCGATTTCAATTGTCAATTGTCAATTGTCAATCGTCAATTTAAGGCGGAGGTGATACGTCATGAGTGTGAAACGAGTGCGCCAGGTCAACTGGAAGGAGTTCAACAAACGCAGTGATGAACTGCTGAAGGAATTTCAGAAGACGCTGCTGCCGGACCACGCCGATGAAGTCATCGCGATTGAGGTGGAGAACGGGGGGTATGTGTTGGGCAAGACGCCCACTGAAACAGCACAGAAGTTCTGGGAGCAGTTTCCAGACAAATTAATGTTTCTGGTGCGCGTGGACGGGGGACCGGTTGTGAAATATCCCTTCAAGGTGAAACGATGAGAGCATACGTGGAGATAGAGGTGAGTGGACTGCGGGCTTCAGCGACAGTTGAAGCCGTGGTAGATACAGGCTTTGACGGTGCAGTATGCCTGCCGCTGGATATCGCTGTGCCACTTGGTTTGGAGTTGGCAGGCACCGAGTGGGCAGAATATGCTGACGGACGTATCGAACGTGAACTCTGGTTCCGGGGTACTGTTCAATTTCTTGGTGAAACGCAAACCGTGCGCATCTCACTGACCGAGAGTGAGGAAGCCCTTGCCGGCATGGCGTTACTGAAGGGTTGTACCCTGTTCATTGACTGCGACACAGGCGATGTACGGATTGAGCGCAAACAGGACAGTCCTAACGTACCGTCCGCTTAACTCACGACCTATCGGTGTGCCACGGCGGAGAAAACGTAACGCATCCCCACAAAGCGATGCGGTATTAAGTAGTTTCACGCACAGGTGGAAGACAGATGATAGTATAGATTATTGGTTCCCTTTCGGGCTCTCTATTCCTCTTTTGATGAAAGATCGTCATACCTTAGATTTTAATTCTAACTTTTATCTCCTGCCGGGAAACGAGCCGCATCGCAAAAAATTTCCGCGATTGGTTGAGTTTTCATTAAGCTATGATACTCATCTTTTTTCCTGTGCAGCAGGTTATAGAGTTCCATTGGAACCTTATGTGGGTAGATTTACCGGCTTTTTCGTAGAAGCCACCCTCGGGCTGGCATTTTCCAGCAGTGATTTTATGATTGTCAAACGCACTAAGTTCTTGTCTAAAGAAAAGTTTGAGATAGCAGAACGGGCGACCGAGCGGGCACGGGGACCGCGGGTTGTTGTCCAACTTAATGGCTTGCAAGCCGAGGAAGCGGAGGCCATAAAAGAAACCTTGACTCGCAAGGGGTTTGTTTTTGTTGATAACCCCAGAAAAGCAGATGGCGTCATTCGCTTAGACTTTTATGGATTGTACTCAAAACTTATGATTATCGACAGCTTGGCTTTTTCTCAAACGGAGCGGTGGAGCTTGGTTTGGAAGAGTGCCAAAACAGGTGAAATTCTTTTTCGCGAAGGCGGCTGGTACAAAGTACCGGAGTTTTCTAGTGGCCGGACATATACATCAGCACTGATGAATCTCAGTCCATTGACAACCTCTGAATGAAGCACCGCCCGCGATTTACGCCAGGGCTTTTTGGTTTGTGCCGAGGTCATCCGTGCCTAGAATTGAGATTTGATAGGGCTTTGCGACTCATTTACGTAACGAGCAGAAAAGCGGTTTTGTTTTTGAACCATCCCGGAAACATAGCAAAATATTGGTTTTATAGTTCTTTATCGCAAAAATCTCTACAAGGAAGGAAATCCTTGTGACAGGGGGAAAATCCGATGATTAAAAGAAAAATCAAAACGAAAAGACCCCATGGTTATGTGTCATTTAAAAACCATTGGCGCTCCCACATGGTGATATTTCTTTTCCTATCATCAGTACCAATGGTGTTTTTTGTAGGTTGTGGACCATCATTGATAGATTTAACAAAAACAGGCAACGTTGATGGCGTTCAAACTAAACTGGCTAAAAACAGGTTCTTGAAAAAGGTTGATATCAACGCAAAGGATAAAGAAGGTAATACAGCCTTGATACTGGCCACAGAAAAAGGTTATACAGAAATTGTACACGCTTTGCTCTCCAAAGGGGCTGATATCAATGCAAAGGGGAAGTACGGCTATACAGCCTTGATACTAGCCGCAGAAAAAGGTTATACAGAAATTGTACACGCTTTGCTCTCCAAAGGAGCTGATGTCAATGCAAAGAATATCTCGGGCTATACAGCCTTGATAAGTGCCGCACAAAGACACTATACTATAGAAATCGTGGACGTCTTACTCTCCAAAGGGGCTGATGTCAATGCAAAGGATGACGATGGCCAGACAGCCTTGATGCTGGCAGCAAAGTACGGCCCTACAGGGCGTGACAGTACAAAAATGGTGGACGCCTTACTCTCCAAAGGAGCTGATGTCAATGCAAAGGACAAAGATGGCCAAACAGCCTTGATGCTGGCAGTAAAGTACGACCATCCAGAAATCATGCATGCCTTACTCTTCAAAGGAGCTGATGTCAATGCAAAGGACAAAGATGGCCAAACAGCCTTGATGCTGGCAGTAAAGTACGACCATCCAGAAATCATGCATGCCTTACTCTTCAAAGGAGCTGATGTCAATGCAAAGGACAAAGATGGCCAAACAGCCTTGATTTGGGCGTTATATCGTCTTGAGGACGATTGGAAAGCGAAGGATATTGTAAAAGCCTTGCTTTCCAAGGGGGCTAATCCAAATGTGCCATATCGGTATGTCACTTATGGTGGTGTTAATATGGGTATCACAATCGAAAAACAATCTGGCGGAGGTTATTCAACCTTTTCAATGAAAGAGAATTACAGAGATCTTTCCGTTGAAGGCCCCCCCTTAGTAGCAATGCTGCACAAACGTTACATCACCTACATCACCTCTGAAAAGGCGTCTCGAGTTCATTATGATGAAGTGATTAGATTATTGCTAGATGCCGGAGCTGATGTCAACGCAAGGGATAGTCTAGGCCGGACAGCCTTGCTTTTGGCGGGGAGGGTATATTTGATTACAGATGGTACAGATTTAACAGATATAATGCAAACCTTACTCTCTAAAGGGGCTGAGATAGGCAGGTTTGGAGATGTATTCGAAGACGGTGGGGTCTATAAGGAGGAGGATGGCACTACCTCAGGCACTTACTTTAAAGAACGGTTTTTAGAGATGGAAAGTAAGAAGGTGAGAAAGTGAGGGGCATTTGTCTCACTTTCCCTGGTTGACAGAATTAAAAAGTGCACTCAAAAACCGGATTTGCCCCAAGAGGCCGCTTAAGTCAGTGCCATTCGTTTAAAGGCCTTACTTTATCCAGATTCTTTCTGGGACGGCTGAACTATTTCCTCGCCTCACCCCGACCTAATTCTCCCTCGTCAAGGGCGCGGGGACAGCACGGTTACTTTTTTGAAGGGAGATGATTGCGATGTTGAAGGCGACAAAGGGATGTTGTCTCAAACGGAGGAAACACACGATATGGGGGTGCGTCGCTATCGTCGGCGTCCTGCTGATGGTTTTTGCACTGCCTTCGGGGTTGAGCGCTCCGCTGCCCGAGGCCGCCAAAGCTGCCTTGCTGCAAGGGAACTGGACGGGGGTGCTTACGACGCTGGGGGAGTCGGATCTCCAGGACCCGGACGCGGTTTGCCGCATGGTCGCTGCTCAGGCGTGTCTGGCGAGCAATCAAGTTTCCAAAACTTCGGAAGTCTTGATACCCGAGTCGAAGTTAAGAAATCGACCACTGACCGAGAGCGAGGAAGCCCTTGTCGGCATGGCGTTACTGACGGGTTGCACCTTGTTTATTGACTGCGACACAGGCGATGTACGGATTGAGCGCAAACAGGACAGTCCTAACGTATCTCCTGCTTAACGCACGACCTATCGGTGCCACGGCGGAGAAAACGTCACGTATCCCCACAAAGAGATGCGGTATTAGATGTTATAATTCCTAATTCCTAACACCTAACGCCTAAATTCATGCATCACATATCACGCAACACGCTATATAAAGAGGTATCCATGAATAATCTTGTAAAAATAGGTTTTGTTGGAACGGGAGGAATGGCAAATAGCCACCTCAGTAAACTTGCGACGCTAGAAAACGTGTCCATTGCTGCACTCTGTGATATTGCCGAAGAGCGCGTCCAGGCAGCAGTCGAACAGTATGGCGGCGTCGCGTACACGGATTATCGCAAGATGTTTGATGAAGCGGACCTCGACGCCGCTTATTTTTGTTTACCCCCCTTTGCCCATTCCGACGCGGAGATTTATGCCGCCGAACGCGGTCTCCATCTGTTTGTTGAAAAACCTGTCGTGCTTGACATCGAAACGGGAATTAAAATCGCAGAAGCCATCCAGAAGGCAGGCGTCATTTCCTGCGTTGGGTATCAAAGTCGATACGGCAATGTCGCAACCGCTGCGCGCGATTTCCTCAAGGATAAGACAATCGGGATGGTGGCTTGCCATCGCTGGGGCGGAATCGCTGGGGGACCCAGCCATTGGTGGCGTGTGATGGAGAAGTCAGGTGGGATGCTCCATGAGCAGGCGACGCACCAACTCGATCTGATTCGCTACACCGCCGGTGAGATCGCTGAAGTGTATAAGATTGATGCGATGAAGGTGAATGTGGATGAGGAAAACCATACCATCCCCGACGCAGAAGTGGTGACACTTCAGTTTGAAAGCGGCGCGGTCGGTTACATTTCGACCAGTTCCGCGCTTACCCAGGGGGGAGGCGGTTCGCGCACGGAGTATATCATTGAGGGCCATATCATCTTGCAATTGGACCGAGGGGCACCCCGCATCATACCCGAGGGGGCAGCGACGATTGAGGTGCCCGATACGCCCACGCTCTCCATTGATGAAGCGTTTATCCAAGCGATTCAGACGGCGGATGCGTCGATTATCAGATCATCCTATTCTGATGGCCTCAAGTCTGCGGCGGTATCGATTGCTGCCAATCAGTCAGCCCGTGAGCATCGACCCATTCGAGTGCCGTCAACGCCTTAACGGATCAACGAATGGGCGAATAGGCGAGAACACAGATTAAGAGGATGACACGGATTCAAAAGCGAGGGACGGAAATGAGGACATGAAGGAAGTGGGACAGCGGGAGGGTCCATCCATGCGTTCATTGATTCATTTACGCATTACGCATTACGTTTCACGCATCACGCATCACGGTTCACGCATCACGGTTCACGCATGGCTCTCTGGTTTTCTGGCACTCTGGTTATGCGCTATTGCGACTCCCCGTTTGCTCAATGCTCGCCCCAATGACCCGCCATCGGAGCGGAAACACCCAACGCTTGATGAGATACTCGGCGATGATTCAAGTCTTAAACCACTCGAGCGGTTAGATACAACACCTGTTTCCAATCCATTTTTCCAGGTGGACGCTTTTGTAGCGAAACTGGGAATTTTCTTGCTCTTGCTTTTCATCATCTACGGAATTATCGTAATCGGCTTCAACACCGCGCTGGAAAAGGACAAACCGCCTTTGCCAGCGTTTTTTTGTTTCAATGCCATTTTTATCTTATCGATTCTGGTACTGGGTTTCTTATGCTTCAGCGAATATACGTATCGCGGAGAAAATGTGGCTGTAACGGGGATAGTAGAACACCTTAAAAACGTCAACTGGCTGTTTTGGGGGGGGCTAACCGCCCTTGTCGTCGTCCTGCTTGTCGTGAGTCAACAGGGTCGATTCGGCCAGGGGACGGGTGACAAATAGGCGAAGTGCCTTTAACCGGAGTCTCAAGCCATGCTCAAACTCGACATTATCGGACAAGCCCGCGCATTACAAACGGAAGCCGCCATCCGCCCAACCGTGTTGATCGGTCTGGGTGGTTCTGGTAAAGAGGTGTTGATACGGTTGCGTCGTCTCTTTTATGAAAGACATGGCACCGTTGGTTTACCGATCACGCAGTATCTGTGTTTCGACACGGACACGCAGGAGGTCAACATCAATCGGGAAAAATACGATGAGATAGAGCGGCGGCTCTACTTTGATGATGACGAGCAGGTCAGTGGAAAAATTGAACCTGCCAAGCTTGCTGAATATTATCGTCAATCCGATGAATATGCGCTTATGTTTAAGTGGTTTAACCGTGAAGCGCTTGAACTTTTAGGGACATCTGCATTGACCCAAGGGGCAAAGCAGATTCGTCCATTGGGTCGCCTCGCATTTTTCCACAGTTGCGCGACGCTGAGAAAGAAGCTTGAGCAGAAGATTCGTATTATCCGCGCGAATGCGCAACAGGTCGCGAGTCAGATGGGATATACTTCGATGGGGGGTTCAGTTTCCTCTCCGCCTCTCGCACCTAACCCCCCGGCCCCTCCCCTCCCTTCCAGGGGAGGGGCCGGGGGAGAGGTCGGGGAGATAGTCGTCTCGCTCCCCCCAGTTGATAATCCCGTCGAGATCGTTATCGTGACTTCATTGGCGGGGGGGACTGGAAGCGGCAGTTTTATCGATATGGCGTTTCTTGCCAGGGAGATTGCGCCGAACGCGATGATTACAGGTTTACTCTTCCTACCGCACGTTTTTGAAGGGAACACGGCGATCGCGCAAGAAGTCATCAAGGCCAATGGCTACGCGGCGTTGAAAGAACTGGATTACTACCTGGCTCCCTATACGACGCCTCGTCGGGAGACTGGCTCCCCCAATGGCAAGAATCGCGCGTACCCCTCGTTGAATTTTGAAGTCGAGTGGGACGGGAAACCCTGATCGAGTTGAGGGATGACTTCCACGGGATGACGGAGGCTTACCAGCGTACTCCTGCGGGCGCGGCGGTTTAATCGGAGCGAGTGCTCCCCCTCCCCTTCTCCCTACGCTTGAGGAGAGGAAGGAGGAAGCGGAAGCCCTTGATAGCATGAGTGCGGGCCTCCGCGATCTCTACCATCGAGCAACCCGGCGTATCTCCAATCCGAGAGCGTGGGACCAGGTCCGCGAAAGCATGGAATCGTTTGTCCTCGATCAAATGAAGGGTCTGAAAGCTAGAGATACTGCGTCGGAACATTTCCGCCAGAGTTTGAGGAACAATGAAGAAGAAATCCAACGAAGTCTCACCCATGCCGTGGAGATGGGAGTTGTTCGGATTCAGCCGCCTGCTCTTCCGCTGACGGAATTTCCCCATGTCACCTCCCTATCGATGATTGGTATCAGCGATACCAATGATTCGCTCTGTGCGCAAATCCGCAACCTCAATGTCAAAGACGAAAACCCTTATTGTGAGGCATCTGCTCTTGGCTATGCGAACGATTCAATTCTCTTTTTTACTGAAAGGGTTGCCTTCCCTGTCTGCTATGTCGGCGGATTGGAATCGCTCCGCAATAGTTATATTACTAACATTCGCAGTCACCCGAATCATGTTTACTGGCGTCATTTCGAGCGAGATTATCAAAAGTATCGTGACATCCTGCCGCCGTCAGATGCGAATGAAGCGTTGAGAAGAATTGAAAGCACGAAGTTGGTCATCAAGTCACTGGTTTTGGGAAACCTCAGTTATGCGCGGTCCCAAGGGTTGTTTTATCTTCCAAGCACCGAGCGTGGCATTCAGCGGGGACACTATCTCGCCGCCACTATCCATGAATCAGCCCATCTGCTCAGTGATGACACAGAGACCCCGAAATCGCTTCCAGTGATGCAAAGCCACCATCAGGCGCTGGATCGGTGGAATCGTGAGCGACTGCTTGACAAGCATTATCAGCTTTTACGAATATACAAATATCTCCTCGAAGAGGTCTATCCTGATAACCTCCAGACCGTTATTCTCGGTGAATCTATCCATGTCATCAACATGAATCATACTGTTGTCTTGATGCTCTATGAAGCCCAATGGAACAACATCAAGCAGATGACGGGCTGGACGGATGAACAGATGAGCGCCGAGTTGAACACCTACGAGGCTTTAGATACGTTCTCGGTGACATTGGATTATCAGGATGCGGAGATGCAGGGAGCGTTTCGCGTGATGCGTGAGACGTGAAAGGTAAAGAAGATTTCGGCATGTTTCAAATTTCCCAGAAAATAACTTTACACTGTGGAAGGATGGAAGGAATGGAAGAATGGAAGATGAGCCACTGCCACCCCTCCTTCCATTCTTCCGATCTTCCAACCCCCAAAGGGTGTAAGGAGATTTCTGAAACATGCCCCTTAATAACGCCGGAAATATAAATACGGCTTATCCAAAATATTTATGAAAGGGCTTATATGAACCTTAAATGTTATGTTGATGAATATGGCGTGCAGCGAGCGGAGGTCAGTTCGCCTTATGAACTGGTGGGTTGGTACCTTGAACAGGAAATTGAAGGAGATGTCCATTCTTGCAAAAGGCTCCTTAGGCGCATCGAAAAAGTCAAAAAAGAGGCAGAGTCGGAACATCGTGGAACCGGAAATGCCCACACCATCACGGTAACGGGTGATAACGTCGTGATTGAAAATGAATATTCTGATCTATTTGACCGATGTGAAATCCCCTTGATTGAGTTTGAAAGGGCACTGACGGAGTGGCTTAAATTTATCAGTATTGACAAGAAAGAGCTGTTAGATTCGATACCATCTGTTCGATTGGAGCACAAGCAATTTGACATAAAAGATGATGAGGCAACATCTGACATGAGAGCCCGTAGACAGGCGCGAAAACTCATGTTGGCAAAAAAGAAAAGGGCTTACAGGTCTCTCAACGAGAAGGAGGCTTGATGTTCACCAACAACATGACCAAATCCCTTCCTGAACGGCATCACATTGATCCCGTTTTCAAAGAAGTGATGACACACAACTTCGGACAGTTCGACTTGCCAATCCAAACGCAAGTCGAAGTGAGCCGACTTCCGCGCACGATGGATGCCCTTGTCGTTCTGAAGTCATCTGTCGAGATCGAGAAGGTCAGAGCAGAAACAGCTTTTGACTATTTCCGCGTTCAGAACCAATTGGAGTACAAGGGAAAAGACGATCTGCTGACCATCTTCGACTATCACCTGATTCGGGGTCGTAGCCATTTGTATCTGGGGGAAAAGGGGCTCACGGCCAAGGAGATGACGGTCACCATTGTCTCCGCTCGGAAACCGATCAACGTCTTGCAGAAATGCCCGGATGATGTCAGATGGGAACAGGTCGGCGTGGGACACTACAAAAGCACCGATCTCCTACCCGTTCACCTGTTCGTGTGCAATGAACTGGAGATTGAACCTAAGAATTACCCGTTGATTCTGTTCGCGTCTTCCAAGAAGAAGTTGCGCCAGTTTTTTGAACGAATTGTCGCTGAAGACAATGCCCTTTATATCTACTACGCTCATTTTGCGGATTCCAAACTGATTAAGGATGTGTTAAAGATGGCTGGAAAAACGGATAAATACCGACAGACCCTTGAGCAGATGGCGAGAGATTATCTGTTTCCCGTTATGACTCCTGAAGAGCGGTTGCGCGGACTGAAGCCCGAAGATGTGGTGCGCGCCCTGACTCCCGAAGAGATCTTGCGTGGACTCTCTCCAGAAACGCGAGAAAAACTCAGGCAACTCCTGAATGGTCAAGGAAAACAGCCCCGATCTCAAGATCAGGGCTAAAAGCACAAGTCCACTGACAGTGGACTGAAAACAAATCCAAGTCGTCGTAAGACGACTTTCGCTTTGAGCTCCGATCTATCGGAGCTCCAAAAGGAGGTAACACCAATGAAAAAAGTAAGACTTTTCCAAATTTCCATCCTCGCCCTGTTCCTCTATTTCACCGCCGGCTTCACCCTCGCCCAGGACCAGGACCAGGTCTTCCCGGTTGGCAAGCTGGGCTTTGCGAGTGTGTCTGAGGTGGCGTGGAGCCCGGACGGGGGGCTGCTGGCGGTGGCGAACGGAGCGTTTATCGACCTGATTGACACGACGACTTATGAACGGTTTGGACTGCTGATAGGTCATACGGGCGATGTCACTTCGGTCGCGTTCTCCCCCGATGGGCGGACGTTGGCAAGCGGAGGTAGGGACACAGTGAAGCTTTGGGACGTGGCAAGCGGGAAGGCAATGGAAGGATGGAAGGGATTCCTTCCATTCTTCCATTCTTCCATCCTTCCACTCACAAAGCCCAAACACTCGAAATCGGTTATCATGACGGATAATTTCGTGCGCCATAAACTATCTCCTTTTATTTGTTGTCAAGTTGAGAGTTTATGGCATTTTTCCCGTTTTAGCAAGTTAATACTGACATCAGTGTGTCAGCATTAAGAGTTTCACGACATCCGATTTGCAACAGTCTCTGAATTGAAAGAAGCCAGATGGGGCGAGGGATTTTTCAATTCAGAATTGCATTCGTATCAGGAGACAACCTTCTTTCGCATGGTATGATTCATTGACATGGAGGTAGGAAAGATGCAGAAGCTCCGAGAGAGTGATAGGGAACGCGAATTTTTGGCAGCATTGGAGTTGCTGTCTCCGGGGACCGAACTTCGTGAGGGAATCGATTATATCTTGCAAGCCGGCATCGGTGGGCTCATTGTCATTGGAGATGGCCCAAATGTATTGGAGTTGACTGAAGGAGGGTTCGAGATCGATTGCGAATTTTCGCCCACTCGCCTGTATCAATTGGCAAAAATGGATGGGGCAATCATTCTGTCAGAAGACCTCAATCGCATTGTCCGGGCGAATGCCTATCTCCGGCCAAGTTCAACATTTACCTCTCGTGAAACGGGTATGCGCCATCAAACGGCTGAGAAGGTCTCAAAGCAAACGGGGAAAATTACGCTGGCGGTTTCCCAACGGCGCAATACTGTGACCCTTTATCTCAAGCATCAGCACTATCTCTTTCGGGGGCTTCCCGTGCTGATTTCCGGGGCCAATCAAACCATGTTGGCATTGAATCGGTATCTGGAAGGGTTAAGTTCTGCAATCGCAAAACTCGATCGCGCAGAATTGGGCGGTACAGTCACGCTTGTGGATGTGGTAACGGTCATCCAGCGGATGGAGATGGTGCGCCGGGCAGAAAGCGATCTGAATCGCTATCAGATTGAGTTGGGGAATGAAGGGCAATCGCTGCAACTCCGTCCTCCAGAGCTCACCCTCGAAGTGGAAGAAGCGCTTCTCGTCATTCTGGACTACTACCGGGCGGAGCAAAGGGAAGAGGACGAGGTGTTTGAACGGATCTTCAAACTGGATGCTCAAGCATTGGCAGATCGAGGCAACATCAGTGTTGCGCTTGGATTTCCACGCGATGTCTCAGCCTATATGGATACAATCGAACCGTGTGGGTATCGCCTGCTCAGTCAAATTCCCCGTTTGCCGATCAGCGTGATTGAGAATGTGGTCAAAACCTTTAAGACCCTCAGCGCCATCTATGATGCGACAATGGAGGATTTGCAAGCCATTGAGGGGGTCGGAGGGGTTCGTGCCGCAACGATTAAAGATTTGTTAGTTCGCATGAAATTTCAGAAACCCATTGAGAAGGGGCTCATGCTTCCCGTGGGTTGAAATTTTCCATTTTTCTGGGGATGTTTCAAATTTCATGGAAAATCCCGCAAAGCGGGGAGGTTTCTGAAACATGCCGGTCTATGCACGATTTCTTAACATGAGCGAAGTTGAAAAACTAAACCGGGAGGATGGATAATTGTGTCACCGAGAGAACGTGTTTTAGCGACCTTTGCGCACCAGAAAACTGATAAAATTCCCGTCCATCATCTTGGCTGTTCGAGTCAAGTGGCTTCGATGCTCTTAGGGCGTGAGGTGTATGTCGGGGGAGGCATCCAGCAGTGGCGCGAGGCGGCGGCGCTATGGGAAGGCGCGGATGCCCATGTTGCATTTCTCCAAAGGTCCCTCGCCGACGCCTTCGACCTAGCGCGGGCATTGAATCACGACATTCTGCGCCTCGAATATTGGCGTATGCCAACCCAACCGACTCAGAAAATCGATGAATATACCTTCCGCTACGGTCATAAGGAGTCTGTCACCCCCGGCCCCTCTCCCAGCGAGAGAGGGGAGCCGTGGCGCGTGATGCGGTTTGACCCAGAGACTGAGCTCTATCAGGTCATAGACCAATCTCCCGTAGAAGAAGTAACGTTTCAGCACATTGAGCGAAACCTGGAGTCACAGGAGAGAGCGTCAGCAGAGAATCCGCGCACCCAACCGGATGTTTCAGGTACAGCCGCCCTGATGGAGCAGTATGGCAAGGAATACGTCGTGCGCGTCAGTGGAGGCGGATTGAGCATCCCGTATGACCAGGTTTGGCTTGAGGCGGTGGCGTTGAGACCCGACCTTGTTGCGCGTCATCTTGACCTGCAGGTTGAGCGGGCGATACGTCACATCAGCGGGTTGGCTCAAATTGGCGTCAAATTCATCTTTGGTGGAGGCGACTTCGCTGCCAATGAAGGCACGTTTTACTCTCCAAAAGCCTTTCACGAACTGATGCTTCCTCGGTTGCAGCAGATTGCCGAGGCATGCCATCGACACGGCATCTACTATCTGTTCGCCAGCGATGGCAACCTTTGGCCGGTGGCAGATGACCTCTTTGGAGGTTCGGGCGTCGATGGCTACTATGAGATCGACCGACGAGCCGGAATGGATGTGCGGAGACTCCGGGAACAATACCCCAACCTCATTCTGATCGGCAATATCAGCTCGCATACCCTCCATCTCGGTACGAAATCGGAAGTAATTGCTGAGACACTTTCCTGTCTCGAAGAGGCGAGGCGAAGCGGCGGGGTAATCGTAGGCGTCTCAAACTACATGCTGCCGGGGACGCCGGAGGAAAATCTCAGGGCGATGATGGAAACCATTGCGGAATATCATTGATATACTATTTCGCCAATGTCACATTAGAAATGAGATCCAGTCGTAGCCCAACTTTCTAAGTTGGCCTACCGAGGACATCAGCCGCGGGGGCCAAGATAGAATCTTGGGCTACAGGGAAATGTGACATTGGCGAGCTATATCGTCGTATTTATAATACAATATTGAGATGGAATATGTAGTAAAGGTTTCATGCTTATATGATATTGAGACTCATTTTCAAATTATGCCAATAATAAACCGACACGGTAGATGATGTTATTCGCATCATCGTAAGCCATTTCGTCAATTGTCTCTGGCGACAAGCTGGTCATTGGATCAAACTCGAAGGTGATTTCACCATCATCGTATTTATCGAAAATTTCGCTGTAAGAATCGTAAACTTCAAATTCCAAATCTCTTGGAACATCCAATTCAAATAATACGATGAGATGAAGATAAGTTCCACGAGGCTTGGCAACAACGCCAGCGACGCCAGGTTGTCTTTGATTTTTTCGGCAAATTCTTTTGCGATGGCATGGAGCCTATTTCGCTGATTATCGAATTTCTTTTTAGGTTTTGTCGTGCTCATTCTTTTTACTCCTGGAAACGAGTTATTGTCAAGTGGTTAGAGTATACCGTGTTCCCCCCATTTTGTCAATCTCAAGATAATGATGAACATGAGGTGAATCCTTATTTAGTCAGATGGACAATGTGTAAGATGCTGTTATCATTGTGTGATTTATAACTAACTTTCAAGTTTACATTTTCAGACTTCCGAAGTCTTGGAGACTTCGGAAGTCTGATGTATCGTCTATTTTTCAAAATTAGTTAGAAACCGTAATTCACAGAAAGGAGCTACCCTCAATGAAACCCCTCCTTATCATCACAGCAATTGTTTTGTCGATTCTCTCCCTTTCTGATGTCACCGCAGATCCAGCGGAACGGGAAGGGCAGAAAAAAATCTGCATGGAACACCTCGCCGCGATCGGAAAAGCCATTGACGCTTACCGAGCCGGCCACAACAATCAACTGCCCGACTGGATGTCGGAACTCTATCCCAAGTACCTGCAAGACTCCAAGCTGCTGCTGTGCCCTGCTGATGAAACAGGGGGAGTTCCTGATGCCCCCTTTACGGCTTATAAAGATCCGAAAATGCCGTGCAGCTATCACTATCAATTTAATCCGATGAAATTCTCGGGCGCTCTTTCCCTTTTCGATATGAACGCGCCCCAGAGCTATACTTACAGAGAGGGAAAGACCTTACAGTTAAAATATTTTGGCCATCGGGTGCTGGTCGTTCGCTGTCACCATCATGGGTCACCAATGCTCAATCTCGACTATGATGGGAAGCTCTATTTTTCACCCATCTCCTGGGAATATACGCCTGAATCTGCCAAAGCCGTCCTCTCATTTTTTCAAAGGGCTATCGTGGACAACCCAGACGGTTGGGAAAAGGAACTTTCCTTGAGAGCGTTATACGACTATTTTAGAGGAACGAACCGGCTGCCAGATTTCCGGACGCTTCTGGAAAAACAACCGACGCTTTCGACCGATGCGCTTAAAATTTTGGGGGAGGTCTATCAATCTGAGGGGCAGATGAATCAGGCGATTGAAATCTATGAACGGGCGCTCAAACGAGTTCCCGAGGATGTGGAGACCCGGCTGGGTTTGGCGAAGCTCTATGCGACTGAAAAGAACTATAAGGCGGCGCGCACAGCAGTTGGGCAGGTTCTCAAATTAGAACCCCACAATCTCACAGCGCGTCGGCTACAAGCCGAGCTCGAGGCGATCTCTGACGCGGATGGCATCCAAAAGCGATTCGCTCAAGTCGGTGATCAGGATGAGGCGGTCGATCGCCACTACCTCATTAAACTTGAGGAACGCCTGCTGGCATCTGAGAAGACGCTTTTGCCCACTGTTAGAAAGGTGAGGGAAATTCTGAATGAGAGTTTTGGAGAATCTGAAGCGGTGACACGCTTGAGCCACCTTTATCAATCCCTGGAAAAATCGCTGGCGAGCCACTCCGGGGCGTGGAAAAAGTATACAACCTCTGATGGACTGATTGGTGACTATGTCTCCGCCATTGCCCAGGACAAGCGTGGCATCCTCTGGATAGCCACGCAAAATGGCGTTTGCCAATACGATGGGGAGAGCTTTACGCCCGCGACTTTCAATGACGCATTCCGCGGAACTTATGTGCTGTCGCTCTTTATCGACAAAGCGGAACACCTGTGGTTTGGAACGACCTCGAAAGGTGTCTTTCGGTGGGATGGTCAAAACGTCGTCAATTATACCGTTAAGGATGGACTCGCTGGAAATGCTGTCACGGCGATCACCCAGGACCGGAACGGCTCGCTCTGGTTCGCTTGTGCTGGCAGCGGCATCAGCCGATATGATGGAAAAACCTTCACGAACTTTACAACGGCAGATGGATTAGCAGATAATCTGGTAAACACCATTATGGAGGATGGTCGAGGGGGCCTTTGGATTGGAACAGGAAGTGGTGCCAGTCGATATGATGGAAAAACCTTCAGGACCCTCACAGCAGCGGACGGATTGGCAGGCAATGACGTTCACGCTATCATCGAAGATCGAAAGGGAGTTCTCTGGTTTGGCACCAACAACGGGGTCAGTCGCAAGGCGGGCGAAAAATGGACCAGCTTTACGAAAAAGGAAGGGCTGATTGCGAATTCCGTCTCCGATATGTTAGAAGACCACGAGGGAAACTTATGGTTTACCTCACCCAGTTGGGATGGAGGAGTCTCCCGATATGATGGGAAAACGTTCACCCATTTCACAATGGCGGATGGACTGGCAGGAAATTATATTAACACTGTTTTTGAAGATCGAGAAGGAAATCTTTGGTTCGGACATAGCAATGCAAATGGCCTCAGTAAATTCAACCTTCGTGTATTGAAAAATTATGGCGTTCAGGAAGATTTGTCTGAAACCGATGTTACATCGATTGCTGAAGATCTTCAAGGAAATCTTTGGATAGCCGCCAATGGTAGTGTTGTCAAATACGATGGCACAACATTTACTCAGCCGATAGCGGAAAGCAGGCGTGTTCTGGGTAATGTATTTATGATCTTATCGGATTCAAAGCATAATCTCTGGTTTGCAACTCAAGGTCGCGGTCTCATCCGATACGACGGAACAAACTATACGCGCTTTACAACGCTGAATGGGCTAGTTGGAAACTGTATCGTCTCTGATGTGACGAATCCAATAATAGCGGATAAAAATGGAAATCTATGGGTGGGCGCTCGGGGCAGTGGGCTTTCTCGATATGATGGAAACCATTTTACCAATTGGACAATGGCAGACGGACTTCCGTCTGATTCTATCGTTGCGCTGACTGAAGATAGTCATGGAAATATCTGGATGGGCACCTGGGGTGACGGAGTTATCCGATACGCCCCCCCTCATTCCCCCGCCCCCCCTTCCCCCCCAACTTTGGGGGGGATTGAGGGGGGGAAGGGGGGAAGCGAAGGGGGGTTTACCCAGGCGGATGGACTTGTGGAGAACCTTGTGGGTTCGATGTTGACGGATAGGCAGGGGCGCTTATGGATTGGAACCTTGGGTGGATTGAGCCAATATGATTTCGATACGGCTTCGGGTTTCGATACGGCAAAGCCTACTCAACCCCCCGCTACTCAATCCAAGGATGGAAAATCGTTTGTCACACTTCCCCAATTTGTCGGGAAGTTAATCACGACGATGATTGAAGATCGGAAGGGGTATTTGTGGGTCGGCACGTTGAATTCAGGCGTTATCAAGTGTGCCACTGATGGAAATACCTTCACGCAGCTCACGACCGCCGATGGGCTCCCCAGTAACCGCGTCTGGGCTTTGCATGAAGATAGGGCGGGAAATATCTGGATTGGTACACATGGAGGACTGACAAAGTATACCCCCAGTCCGACACCTCCCTCGATTTATATTGAATCCATCGTTGCCGATCAGGTCTACACCCATCCGAAGGAGGTCACGCTGTCTGCGGGAACAAAGCATTTCAGGGTCAACTACAAAGCGGTCAGTTTCGTCACCCGTCCAGAAGCGATGCAGTATCTTTATCGACTGGAAGGGCACGAACGTACAGCGGGCAGCTTGCCCGCTGACAACGGTTGGCAAGGCCCCACCCACGAACGAAGCGCGGAATACCTCAACCTGAAGCCGGGAAGCTACACCTTCAAAGTCAAAGCCGTGAACCGCGATCTCGTCTACTCCGAGCCCGCCAGCGTGACGGTGAAGGTCGTCCCGCCCTTCTATGCCTCCGCTGGTTTCCTGGTGCCGACTGTGGGCGGCGGGACGATTTTGACTGTGTTGCTGGTGATTCAAGCGGTTGTCCTGGTCAAACGCCGCCGGCAGGTTTTAGCCTATCAGCGGGTTGCAGTGGCTGAAGTGCGAGAAGCGCGTCAGATGCAAATGTCACTGCTGCCGAAAAGTGCGCCACAGATCGAAGGCTTCGACATCGCAGGGGCTTGCGAGCCTGCGACGGATGTCGGCGGGGACTACTTCACCTACCTCTGGCTGGACGAGGCACCCCCCCCCGCCCTTCTCCCTCCCCGTCCACGGGGAGGGCCGGGGTGGGGGGGGACCAGGGGGCATCGCCCTTAGCCCCCCCGTGGACGGGGGGGACGCAACTCGGCATCGTGTTGATGGATGTGACCGTCCACGGCATGAAAGCCGCAACGACGACCTTTCTCGCCAACGGGATGCTGCAATCCGAGAGCCGAAACAGTAGAACACCGGCTGAGATGATGGCGAAGATGCACCGTTCGCTACAGGAAACGCTCCCGAAAAGAGCGTTTGTCGCAACGGCATTTGCCCACATCGATCTGCGTGAAAAAACGTTGACCTGCTTCAACGCCGCGCTTCCCGAACCCATCTTACTTCGCGGCGGCAAACCCGTTGAGTTGGAGGTCAGCAGCCAGGTCCCACTCGGTTGCCCGCTCCGCGCTGAGTTTGTCGGGACAACCGAGCCGTTGCATTCTGGTGATGTGCTACTCCTCTTCAGTGACGGTCTTCCCGAGGCAAGGAACGCCAGCGAGCAGGAGTACGAGAAGTCGCGCTTGTGGGGGCTGCTGAATTCGCTTGTTGCCCAAGCCAAACCAGCGCAGGCGTGGGTCGATGCTATCCATACCGATGTCCGAGCGTTCACCGAACGCAACGAACTGGAAGATGATCTGACGGTTGTTGTGGTGCGCGTGTTGTAGGCTGTCAGGAATGCCCGACGAAGAGAAAGTGAAATGACAATCAAACGCTTCGCTCATTTGACGTTATTACCGTTGATGAAATCCGAAATCTATCAGGTATCCCCTATTTGCTCGTTGAGGCGGTAAAGGGTAGGGGCTGAAGGGAAGGAGAGAATTATAACATGACACCACGGACACGATTTTTAAGCGCATTGAAGCACGAACAGACGGATTATCCATCCGTCGGTAATCCCACATCGATTATCACCACAGACCTCATGAGAGCAACCGGCTGTTTTTTCCCGGAGGCGCATACCGATGCAGAGGTGATGGCGCGGTTAGCCGCTGCCGGTTATGAAATCCTGGGCTATGACACGATCGCCCCTTACTTCTCCGTACAGCAGGAGGCGGCGGCATTCGGTTGTAGGGTGGATTGGGAAGATCCGGAGCACATGCCAACGGTGCGAGGACATCTCTTTGAGACCCCCGAAGACATCCACATTCCATCGGATTATCTCAATCGCCCCCCGACACGCACCGTGCTCGATGCGTTACGCATCCTCAAGAAACGCTATGGCGATGAGGTCGCGTTGGTTGGCAAGGTTATGGGGCCGTGGACATTGGCATATCACCTCTTCGGGCTGGAACCGTTTCTGATTCGCATCATCGATGCCCCCGACGAGGTCACGGGAATATTGGAACGCTTGATGAACGCAACCATCATGTTCGCGCAGGCGCAGATTGAGGCGGGGGCGGACTGTTTGACGCTGGCAGACCATCTGACAGGTGACCTGTGCCGTGCCGAAACCTATCGGGACTTTCTGTTGCCCCTCCATCAGCGGATTCGGGAACAGCTTGATATCCCAATCGTCCTGCACATCTGTGGCTATACGCTCGATCGGTTGGATTATATCGCCCAAACCGGATTTGATGCCTTTCACTTCGACTCAAAAAACAACGCCCACAGAGCGGTGGAGATCGCCGGGGACCGGATCGCCTTGATCGGAAATGTTAATAATCCAGAAACCTTGTATCAAGGGAAAATGGAACAAATCGACATAGAGGTTGCCGAGGCGATTGGCGCGGGAGTGGCGGTGATTGCGCCGGAGTGCGCGGTGCCGTTGAATATGAACTCGAAAGGGCTCAAGCGAATCGCGGACGTTGCCAGACGTGAAACGTGATCAGAACAGAGAAAAGATTAAGTGAACTGGAGGTAACCCCTGTGAGTAAGGAGACAACATATATAGCATTTGAGTGTACTCAAGAAACATTCAAACCTGTCGCGCACGATATGGTCGGATGGCTCGACCCGGACAGAGACCTTCATCTTGTCCAAGCTATCTTTGAGAACCCCCCGTCGCGAGAGGAGTGGGATGATTGGCATAAGCAAGGCTATCAGTATTGTGCCATTGTGACGGACGGCAGCATCGTCTCTATCGCAGCCGTCTGGAAATATTCTGAGTCTGCTTGGGAAACTGCGGCTGTTTGGACGAAGGAAGAATTTCGATGTCAGGGATATGCCAAGGCGGTGTGTTCCTTTGTGACATCGTATATCTTGAATTGTGGGCGCAAAGCAACATGCAGCACCAGAAAGACCAATGTTCCGATGATAAGAGTTGCGGAGAATTTGGGTTTTCATCGAACATAAGGCACCCAAAATCGATTGACACTTCATGAATACCAGATTCAAGATTCAGGATTCACTTGCATCTTGAATCTTGAATCCAAACTGTCAACTCATTTTGGGGGAAATTTGAAACATGGCTCTTCCATAGCGGTTTTCTTTCTCATGATTTTTCACCTCTTTGAAGCATTGGCGACAATGCTCACGACCGCATCGATCGCGCTTTTCATCTTGCCTGGTTCTTTGCTGCCGCCCTGGGCAAGTTCAGGACGCCCGCCCCCGCGGCCATCAGCCAGGCGAGTCACCTCTTGGAGAATCTTCCCGGCTTGCAAGCCAGGATTTTTGACGAGGTCGGCGGTGACGCCCGCGATAAACGCCGCTTCGTTTCCAATGGCTGAAGCGAGCACAACCACACCGGACCCGATGCGATTCTTCAATTCATCGACCAGATGACGCAGCCCATCCCGCTCCGTATTTTCGATAATAGCCGAAACGACGCGAAATCCATCGACGACGACAGCCCCCTGAACCAGCTCTGCCACCTGTGAGATCGCGAGTTTCTCTTGCAGAGCTTTCATCTGCCGTTCCAGCTCTCGATTGGCTTGAAGGAGTTTCTCCACCCGTTCAGACGTAAGATGCTTTGGGGTTTTGAGCAGATTCGCGATGGCGGTGAGGGTGTCATCTTCAGAGCGAATGTGTCGATAGGCGGCTGCGCCGGTCAGCGCCTCAACGCGGCGGACACCAGCGGCAATGCTGCTTTCGCTGACAATCTTCACCAGCCCAATCTCTCCGGCGGCGTGGATATGCGTTCCGCCGCACAGTTCTTTACTGTAGTCACCGATTTGAACGAAGCGCACAATCTCGCCGTACTTATCGCTAAAGAAAGCCAGCGCCCCGCGTTCTTTCGCGCCTTCCAACGGCAGATACTCAATTTGGGTCGGGTGATTCAAACGAACTTTGTCGTTAATGAAGCTTTCGATGTCGTGCAGCTCATCGGCGGTGATAGCTTCGTAGTGTGTGAAGTCGAAGCGCAATCGCCCCGCCTCAACCAGCGACCCCGCCTGACCGACATGCGTTCCAAGCAAAGCCCGCAGTGCGCTGTGGAGGATGTGCGTCGCGGTGTGGCTCACGGCAATATGTCCCCGTCGCTCTGAATTGATTGTTGCTTCGACGGTCGTCTGAGGGACAATCTCTCCTTCGATCACCTTGCACTGGTGGACGAAAAGATCGGGAATTGGCTTGATGGTGTCGATGACCTCAAGTTTCGCGTTGTGACTTTCAATCGTTCCGATGTCACCCACCTGGCCTCCCGATTCGCCATAAAACGGCGTGCGATTGAGGATGACGGAAACTTCATCGCCCTCATGAGCGCCGGAGACCAACTCATCCCCTCGGACCAGAGCGATGATGTCCGATTCTGCACTGTGCCTCCCATACCCCAAAAACTCGGTTGTCCCCGATTCTTTGAGGATTTCTGCATACACGTCACCGCCGCCCCCTCCGCCACCGGCGGCTCTCCAGGCGGCGCGACTCCGCTGGCGCTGTTGGGACATACTGTCGGCGAAGCCCACTTCATCAACAGAAACCCCACGTTCACGCGCAAGGATTTGGGTGAGGTCGAGCGGGAAACCGAATGTGTCGTACAACTCAAAGGCGCGTTGGCCGGAAAGGACCGGTTGAACCCCTCCCCTACCCTCCCCTGGGGGGGAGGGAGGGGTTCTGTGAAGTTCCTCCCGAACTTCGGAGGGATGAGCTGGTTCGGCAGGTCGAAGAGTCTCGGTCGAAGACCGGACAGCCTCACCCTCCCGATGAACCAACTCATCAAGTGAGGTTCTGAGCATCTCCAACCCGCGATCTAAAGTTTGATGGAAGCGTCCTTCTTCGCCGTGAATAATCCGTTTGATAAAATCGCGGCGTGGTGTGACATCAGGGAAAACAGGGCCAAGCAACTCGATAACTTTATCCACCAATTGATAAATGAAAGGTGCGTTCATGCCCAACCGTTTGCCGTAAAGGACAGCGCGACGCAAAATCCGCCGGATGACATAGCCACGCCCCTCGTTGGAAGGCATCACGCCATCGCCGATGGCAAACGTCAGACATCGCAGATGGTCAGCGACCACGCGGTGCGGGACACCACGACTGTCGTCAAAATACGCCTGATTGGTGAGATTGGCAATGGCGTCGAGAAGGGGGGTGAACACATCCGTTTTATAGTTTGAATCGACGCCCTGCATGATGGCGACGATGCGCTCAAAGCCCATGCCCGTATCGACATGCTTCTCAGGCAGGAGATGTAGCTTTCCATCTGCGTCCCGATTGTACTGAATAAACACCAGATTCCAAAATTCACGATACCGATCACAGGTGTTAATGCCGCACTCGTGTGCACGATTGGGGGTTGGACACGCCTCTGGTCCCAGGTCGATGAAGATTTCGGAGCAGGGACCGCAGGGCCCCGTCTCGCCCATTTCCCAGAAATTGTCTTTTTCAAATCGACGGATGCGTTCAGCGGGCAAGTCCGTCATTTCCAGCCAAAAATTTTCCGCCTCATCATCGTCAAGATAGATACTTGCCCATAATCGCTCCTTCGGTATTTTCCAAATCTCCGTGACCAATTCCCACGCATAAGCGATGGCTTCACGCTTATAGTAATCCCCAAAAGACCAATTGCCCAGCATCTCAAAGAAGGTGTGATGATGCGCGTCGTAGCCGACCTCCTCAAGGTCATTATGCTTTCCGCTGACGCGGATACACTTCTGGGTGTCAGCCACCCGCTTGTATCCGCGGCGACCAATCCCCAAAAACACGTCCTTAAACTGATTCATGCCAGCGTTCGTGAATAACAGGGTTGGGTCATCCGCAGGCACCACAGAGGCGCTCGGCACAATGGTGTGGCCCTGTTTCCGAAAATAGTCTAAAAAAGTGGTTCTAATTTCGTTTGATGTCATTGTCTATTTACCCTTTTAGCTGTTGATTCAAGTTTACATCCACGCTATGTGAAACATGCCCACAGTCTTGCAATTGCCATTTCGTGAGTTTCTTCATTGTCGCCTCCCTCGCACTCGTCGATACGCCTCATCATGTTTGCCCACGTCCAGGATTTCAATGTGCCGTCGCGAGTGGTCGAGAGTATAAGGGATGCGATATTGCCCTGAATGCAGACTGAACTCGTTACTCTCCTTTAAGCGGGCATGTCTGATGCTGTCAGCGTCGGAACGCAACCATTCAATTTTATCAAGGATGTCCTGCACCATCGCCGGCGGAAGGCGTTCGAGGCGGCGCAATGCTGTCGGTGAGAGGGTCACTTCCCATTTGCGCTGCTCTCTAACGGGGCGTGAGACGTTGTCTGGCTTCCTCAAGGCTCAATCCCTTCCCTTCGGCAATTTCCCGCTTTGACTGCTCGATCCGCTTCCGCGTCTTGGCTGTTGGTATCTCATCAGCGTAGCGCACAGTGAAACCCTGTTCATCAATGAAATAAGCGTTGACCTCGCCTGGAAGTTTGTCCTTCTGTTTGGCAAGATATACCGCGTAGTCCTCCTCAAAGAGAAAGATGAGGTTGCCATCCTTGTCAGTTCGCCAACGCGAAAAGGCCTCTTCGTGAACAATCTGACGAATCACGTCATGCAATTCCCTCAACGTCAGGTTGCCGATGGGACGATCTAATACGGTTCTAGCCATGATACGACCTCCTGGGCTCATGAAAAGAGGGTTATCCATTCAGCAAGCACCTTTCTGCGAGCTACAAATTAACCAACGTTTCCAGGGAAACCCCCTTTTGTTGAGCGATTCTTTCGAGTTTTTCTAAAAGCAAAGGTTCCACCAACACCGCTTAATGAGCGACTGAAGTCGCCACTACAGGGACTTTTTCAACACACTCTCAAAGAGAGGGGATCGTGCCCATCTGAAAAAGGGCGACGCACCTTATTTCTCACCGCTCCCCCAGCGAAGCGCACCCTTCCTGCCGGAAGGAATTGAATATCCATGCTGTTCCGCCCAGATCGTTGCAGCCCTATGTAATTTCCCATTGCCGGAATACCAAAAATCCGCTGCCATTGTTTCGCTGCCATATCTCTGTAACACAAAAATCAAGAGCCCTTCTGTATCGGCTTCCCCTCTGCTAATGAAGGCTTGATAACCTGCTGCTACCTGTTGAAGATTTATCCCTTTTAAGAAAACCTTCAAAGCCTCTTGCGCCTCGACGCCTCCTATGGTATCCAGTGCCCATGCCGCGCTCCCTCGGACAGACGAATTCTCGTCCTTTAGATCTGTAATCAGTTTTTCTACGGGATCGTCTTGTGACCACCCACGGAGAGGCAACAACAGTGTGCCAAGAACGAAAAGAACAATGATGGTGTTTGCGAATTCAAGTTGCTTTTGGTTTTGATAAATCATCAGATTTTCCTCCTTTTATGGCATGTTTTAGAAAACAGTTGACACTTCGAGAACACGTAACACGTCATTCAGCCCTCTTTACGTTTTACGTTTTACGCATTACGCCAATTGGCTTCTTGTGTGGACGTATTTTTTGTGCGCAAAACGTAACACCCCGGTTGTCTTTTGACAGCGGGTGTGTTGCTGTAAAACACCCGCTGTCTAAGACAAGTGGGGTTGCACACCCTCACTCCACATTTTGCGGACTACTGATAATCATTTATCACGTTTCACGCTTCATGTTTCACGTTTCACGTATGATGGGGCGCGTTACACAGCAAATTGCCTGCATGGGCGCAACCCACGCGCTCGATCTGAATCGTTGTGTGGAAAATGCTAAACTGGGTTTGGAGTTCGTGATTGATATGTTGCAGGAGTTCGTGGGAGGTTTTGCCTGTGTTCTCTTCCATCAGCACATGGGCGCTCAACGCATAGTAATTGGAACACAATGACCAGATATGTATATCGTGAACATCTTTGACGGAATTGATTTCGCAGAGGTGCGCCGCCACCGTCTGCGCATCGGCGTGTTTGGGGGAGCCTTCCAGCAAAATGTGGGTGGATTCTTTCGTGACTCGCCACGCCCCGATGAGAATCACCAAACCAATTCCGCAACTCAGAATCGGGTCAACGAGATACCAACTCTTCCAGTATATGATGAGCCCGCCGACGATCACCCCGACGGAAGAGAGCGCATCTCCGATCACATGGAGCACCGCGCTACGCACATTGAGGTTTCCGTGACCTTCCCCGTGAAATAGCCATACAATAAGCAAATTCCCCGCGAAACCGATGAAAGCTACCACAAGCATCTCTGCGGTTTTAACGGGTTCAGGCTGTATAAACCGTTGAATGGCTTCATAAAAGATCCAACCCGAAATGGCGATCAGTGAGGCACCGTTGATGAACGCCGCGAAAACCTCTGTTCGATGATAGCCGTAGGTGCGTGAACTGGTTGCTGCGCGCGTTGACAAATAGATCGCCAGCCAGCTCATCACCAGCGAAAGCGAATCCGATAAGACATGAGCCGCATCACTCAATAACGCCAAACTATTGGATAAAATCCCTCCGACCACCTCCGCAATGAATATTAGACTTGTGAACAGAATCGCAAATCGAAATTTATTCTGAAGATGATGTTGGTGGCTGTGCTCGTGATGCCCAACAGCCCCAGCATGATGGTGATGTTGGTGGCTCATGTCTTCCCCCTTTACTTGGTAGTGTCTGAAGTGGTTTTATCTGAAGTCGTTTTAGAAGTGCTTTCGCTCTCGGTTTTGCCGCTTTTGGATTCTCCACTCTTGCTGTCTCCACTGCTTTTAGAATCTCCACTCTTGCTGTCTCCACTGCTACTGGAGGAAGACGTCTCTTTCTTCGCGCTCTCTTTGTAGCTTTCACTCCGATGGTCTGTAATATAGAAACCAGAGCCCTTAAAGATTAATCCTGCCCCTCCACTAATGAGTCGTTTGACTTTACCTCTGCATTCGGGGCATTCCTGGATAGGATTCTCGGTGATGCTTTGAAACCGATCGAATCGAATCCCACACTCAAGACATTTGTATTCGTATGTTGGCATGCGATTAAATTCCTCCTTCGATAATGTCGTTTTTCTAACATCTATTTACTGATTGCTAAAAACTGATGAATTTGATATATTTTAACTGTTGGCAGATTGCATGTCAAGCAGGAATTCGACTAAAAGGGGGAAAGGCTTGGAGGAGTCAATCATGATTTGGCAAGATGTGATTGTAAATCGTAAACTGACTTCAGATGAGGTGACATGGGGTATTTGTCAATTATTTTCGCTGGAGTCTTCGGAAGTTCTGGTCGTCGATACTATTTATAAAGCAAAAAGGATAGGCAAGCGTATGAAAGTCATCTGTGAAAGCAGGTCCATTTCAGGAGAGTTTTGTATGCTCATTTCGATATACCTTCGTGATCCAAAACTGGCTCGTTACAGTGTGAGACGGACAATTGGCAGATTTTGTGAAATCCTGAATTGTGCGTGCTTAATCTCAGATAAATCCAATAATCCCTATTCGATGCTTTTAGTTCACAGTTGCAAAGATTATAAAAAAGTCTTTCTGGATGTAGAAAGGCTTGATAATCATGGAGAATATGTCGTGAATCAATGTCAATAAAACAGAACAGTCTTTCTGACGCATTCAACATTAACTAACTTTAAAAAATAAAGTTTACATCAGACTTCCGAAGTCTCCGAGACTTCGGAAGTCTGCGAAGCCTTAAACGTATAGTTTACTATTAAAAATTAGTTATGACCGTTGACAGTATATAGAACGGGTATAAGTTGGTAGGCATCATGAAACTTGGTAGAAAAGCGACGGGCAGGTTTGATTCGCGGACTTGCCCGTTTTTTCTGTTGACAATCCCCTTGAATTGGTATATGCTAATAGTTATATAATTAAGGAGAATGACATGGGGAACCGATACGATTTTCACACGATAGGAAGACTTCCAGCACCGAATGACAATGTGGCGATTGCCACGCGGATAATAGAAGCGGGCTCGGAAATCAGTAACAAGAATGATAGCTTTTCCATATCTCACACGGTTTTAGAGGGACATCGATTTGCCATCAACGCAATTTCTGAAGGCGTAGCCCTGCTTTCATGGGGATTGCCTTTCGGGGTCGCAACGACTGACATCTCCCCCGGAGACTACATCTGCAACCAGAAAATTCTGGACGCCCTCGCCATTAGAAATATCCATTTTGAACTGCCATCGCGCCCAAACTTCAGGGATGAGATCGCCCGTTATCGCCTGGATGAAAACGCATTTCAGCCGGGGACGCAGGTGCCTCGATATAACCGCGATCGATTTTTCCTTGGCTATAAAAGGGCAGGCGATCGGGGCGTAGGGACGCGAAACCATATCGTCGTCATGGGGACAACGTCTCAAACGTCCGGCTATGCGAGGGCGCTCGCGGATGGGCTCACGGGGGTCGCAGCCAATTATCAAAACATTGATGGCATCGTCGCCGTGACACACACCGAAGGCGGCACGAGGACAAAGCCCAACAATCTGGAATTATTACTTAGGACGCTTGCGGGATTTATGGTTCATCCCAATATCGGGGCGATATTAGCGGTTGATTACGGCTCTGAAGCGGTGACGAATCAGATGCTTCAGCATTACATGGCGCAACATGGCTATCCGATAGCTCATGTCCCCCACCATTTCTTGAGCCTACAAGGGAGTTTTCATTCCAATTTGGATAAAGGGGAGGCGGTCATCAAAGGGTGGCTGGATACGGTCAACGCGATGGAGCGAACGGAACAATCCGTTTCCAACTTGAAGATTGCGCTTCAGTGCGGCGGCTCGGACGCATTTTCGGGGGTCTCCGGCAATCCGTTGATCGCTTATGTCACCAAGGAGATTATCCGTTACGGGGGAAGTTCCAATCTCGCGGAGACCGATGAGTTAATCGGTGCTGAACACTACATCCTTCAGAACGTTAAAGACCTCCAAACTGCCCGCAAGTTTCTGGACACGATTGAGCGATTTAAGGAAAGGGTCAGTTGGCATGGGCAGACCGCAGAAGCCAATCCATCGGGTGGAAACAACTTTCGAGGGTTATACAACATCTCCCTCAAATCGATCGGCGCGGCGTTGAAGCAACATCCGGACGTTCGCCTGGATGAGGTCATTGAGTACGCAGAGCGAATGCTTGAATCGGGGTCTTATTTTATGGACAGCCCCGGAAATGACCTCGAGGGGATCGCCGGGCAAGTCGCCGCCGGTTGCAACATGATATTTTTTACGACCGGGAACGGTTCAATTACGAACTTCCCCTTTGTGCCAACGATCAAGATCGTCACCACCACCGGGCGATACAATTTATTGAGAAAAGAGATGGATGTGAATGCGGGGGCATACCTGGACGGAACCCCCATGGAAAAGTTGGGGCAGGAGATGCTCGACCTCACGGTCAAGGTTGCCTCCGGCGAACGCTCCGTTGGGGAGAAGGCGGGGCATTCTCAGGTCTCCATCTGGAGAAACTGGATGCAAACAGGGCCAATCAATCTGGATCCGATACTGTCCGCCGAACCACCGGATGGGAAACCAATCCCCATCAGGGTCGAAGGCACGCTGTACCCCCCCCTACCCCCCCGCGGGCAGGGGGGAGAGGGGGATGTCTCCCTCACATTCAACGCCATCCAAACGCGAGAGGGGTATCGAAGTGATCAGATTGGGTTGATTTTGCCAACGAGCTTATGCTCTGGCCAGATCGCCCAGATGATCGCGGTTCGCCTAAATCGCGATGGAATCGGATGGGAGCATGAGATTTCTCGCTTTGTGGCGCTCGCTCACACGGAGGGGTGCGGCGTGTCCAGTGGAAACTCAGAGGAAATTTATACACGGACCCTGGTCGGGCATTTAACGCACCCGATCGTCGCGTTCGGGTTGCTCTTAGAACACGGCTGTGAAAAAACCCACAACGACTATATGAGCAACGCGCTCGCGAAGCAAGGCATTGCCCGTGAGCGTTACGGTTGGGCGAGCGTGCAATTGGATGGTGGGATTGAGGCGGTGACCCAGAAAGTGGAGGGCTGGTTCAGAAAGGCTTTGGAGTCCATGACCCCCCCAAGCCGGGCCGATGTCGGTTTGGAAAATCTTCGTATCGGTTTGATGTCAAGTGGGGAAATCACCGACACTGCCGCGCAGAGTTTGGCTCAACTCACCCAAACCATCGTTGGTTCCGGTGGAACTATCGTCGCTCCCGCCAATGCGACATTCTTGACTTCGCCCGTATACCTAGAAAAGGTCTTCGGCGATCAACCCGTCAGGAACACCCTCGCCTACGGTCAAAGCGCAGTCGAACCGGGATTTCATATCATGGAGACTCCCACCGACCATGTCGTCGAAACATTGACGGGATTGGGGGCGACAGGCGTGGATGTGATGCTCGCTCATGTTGTGGGGCACCCGCTTCAAGCGCATCGCATGATTCCCCTGATTCAAGCCACGACGGATGAAACCACTCGCTCATTTTATCAGGAGGATTTGGATGTGGTGCCCGCTGCCCCAAACTGGACGCCCGACAGTTTTTCTGCCCAGATGCTGGAAGTCACCCTGCAAGTGGCATCCCGGCGATACACGCCCAGGCTCTATGGAAAGGGAAACACGGACTTTCAATTTACGCGGGGGCTATTAGGGGTTTCGATGTAAAGCGGTGATGGGTGAAACGTGAAAGGAAGGAGTGGAAGGATGGAAGGATGGAAGAATGGGGGACGAACTCCTACCATCCTTCCCGCTCTCTGAAATGCAAACCATTTTCTGAAACATGCCAAATAGGTGTGAAAATTAGCTTGCCAATGTCACATTTCTCTGTAGCCCAAGATTCTATCTTGGTTTCCGCGAATGATGCCCTCGGTAGGCCAACTTAGAAAGTTGGGCTACGACTGAATCTCATTTCTAATGTGACATTGGCGAATTAGAGGGATGGCAAAAAATGCTAATCGAGTTTCGCGTAAAAAACTTCAAATCCTTTCAGACCGAGCAGGTCTTGAGCATGGTCGCCAGCTCAGACAAGTCGTTGCCGGATAACACCTCTACCACTAAAGCACTTGGTGGGCTAAAGCTGCTGCGAAGTGCTGTGCTTTATGGCGCGAACGCCTCCGGCAAGAGTAACCTGAACGCAGCAGTTCGTTTCGTTCAAGAATTTGTCAAGCAGTCCGCCCAAAACACACCCGATACTGAAATTCCCGTACAGCCCTTCCGGCTTGACAAGGAGAGCAGCAAGTCTCCTTCCGAGTTTGAGGTAACATTCATTCATCAAGACATACGTTATCAATATGGGTTCTCCGTTGACCGCCAGCGTGTGTATGAGGAGTGGTTGATTGCTTACCCGAAAGGGAAACCTCAGACCTGGTTTGAGCGGACTGCAAAACCTGACACGAAAAAATATGATTGGTATTTTGGTCCCAACCTGAAAGGAGAAAAGAAACGATTAGAAGGATTGACCAGACCGAATGCGCTCTTTCTATCAGTTGCGGCAACATTTAATCACGAACAACTTTCTGAGGTTTACAGATGGTTTTCTGCTGATCTTCTCGTCATTGATGTCGATGAGTCTAGTCACGAATTTTTTCAACAATATACTGCGAAGAAAGCAATGAAAGATAGGGTTTTTCACACCACGGTGAAACACTGGTTGCAATTTGCGGATTTAGGGATTATTGATTTCTCCGTTGAGGAAAAAATATCCACACATATTGACATTCAGATGAAACATGAAACAAAGGAGGGTGCTGGGATTCCTTTCCCAATGCAAGATGAGTCGCTTGGCACGCGGCGGCTGTTTGCCATTGTTGGGTTCTGGTATACTATGCTGTCGGGAGGCACTCTATTTGTTGATGAACTTGATGCCAGTCTGCACCCCATTCTTGTCGAGGAGTTAGTTAAGATGTTCCATAACTCAGATGTAAATGGTGATAATGCCCAACTCATTTTCAACACCCACGATGTCATTTTGCTCGACGCGTCCCTGTTCCGCCGTGACCAAATTTGGTTCGTTGAAAAAGACAAAGCCGGGGGTTCTCATCTTTATCCTTTGTTAAAGTTTATCCCACGCAAAGATGAGGCCCTCGCCAAAGGTTATCTACACGGGCGCTACAGAGCGATTCCGTTTCTTAGAGAAGATTTGTTGGAAGGACTTATATCCAATGCCGAGAAATAAATCGAAAAAACGCACTCAATCCCTGGCTTTACATAGGCGACGACAGGAGGACCAATCACCCGGAAAATGCGTTCTCATTGTGTGCGAAGGGAAAAAAACAGAGCCAAATTACTTCAAGGCATTTAGAGATGAGTTGAAATTAACAGAGGTTGATGTAATGGTTGTGGGAGAAGGAGCTGCCCCGATTACCGTTGTGAATGACGCCTTGGACAGACGAAATGAACGTAAAAAAGAGGTTAAGAAGGAACAGCGTAAAGGCCACTGGAGCTCTATCGAATTTGATGAAGTTTGGTGTGTCTTTGATGTAGAGCGACTAACAGATAATCCATCATTTCATCAAGCAGTGAATAAAGCCCAAGCCAATAAATTGGAGCTCGCTATCTCAAATCCCGCGTTTGAATACTGGTACTTGCTACATTTTGAATACACCACACGCCCCTTTGCCAACGCCGATGAAGTCGTTAGAGCGCTCAAGGCTTTGCTCCCCGATTACGCCAAAAGCCGCGACGTTTTCAGCGAACTCTATCCCCACACAGATACAGCCATTGAACGTGCCAAACGTGTGTTGGCAAACCGTCCAGATTCAAGCAACCTATTTCCGAATCCGTCAACTTGGGTGTTCAGGCTCGTCGAGACACTGAAAGCAATGTCCATTGAGTCAATGTTTGGCTAATCAAGGCTTCGGAGATTTTCAAAATGTCGATTTGCTCATTTGCCCATTTGCAAATTTCTATCTGGTTTGGGGTTGACGTGTAAAAATCGGCTATAGTATAATCTGCCTGTACCCGATTCACGTCTAAAAACCAGGAACCGCACCAAGGGTTCAACATGAGAATCATCGCCGGCAAATTGAAGGGAAGGCGTTTAGTCACAATCAAGGGCTTAGAAGTACGACCCACTTCGGACCGTGTGAAAGAGTCGGTCTTTCGTATCCTAGGGGAGCGAGTGATTGGTGCCGATTTTTTAGATCTCTGCGCCGGTACAGGGAATATCGGTCTTGAGGCGTTAAGCCGAGGGGCAAAATCTGTAACATTTATTGAGCGCGATTATCATTGTATCCGAGTTATCGAATCCAATCTTGAACAGTGCGGATTTCACCCCAAGCCCCCACAAGTCCAACTCATCAAACGAGAGGCGCGGAAGGGGCTTGCGGACCTCGGCACACGCAAAACGCGATTTCATTTGATATACTTTGACCCGCCTTATGATGCTGACATTTATGGCCCCTGCCTGGAGCAGATTGGTCGGGAGCGGTTGCTCTCGCCAGATGGATTGATTGTTGTAGAGCATCGGTTCAGACTTCCGAAGTCTTTGAGACTTCGGAAGTCTGCAGAAATGGATTACCTGTTGCCGACGAAAATCGGGGAACTGATATTAAATCGTCAAGAACAGTATGGTGACACCATGTTATCATTTTATAAATGGGAGGAAAGCAGATGAAATTAGCAAGCCAAGAGGGACTTGTGTCAGGCAAAGAACTTTCCCAAAAGCTCGACAACCTTGCTGAATACGGTTATCAAGGGATTGAATTTTGGGGCGGTGGATTGGAAAAGCGTCAAGACGAAATTATTCGAGCCACCGAGAATCATCCGGTCAAGCCGAGCACCATCTGTGCCGGATATTCCGGGTGTTTGTTGGATGGCGCTCGGAGTGAACGCGATAAAGCGGTCGAAGGGATTCGGACGTTACTCAAGGTCGCCGCGAATATCGGGGCCGTCGGTTTAATTATGGTGCCGATCTTCGGTGGCCCCCGCATCAATGACTTGAGCCCTTACAAGACCGCCCGCCAACTGGAAGTCGAATTGCTGGTCGAGTTGCTGAAGGACCTCGGTGGGTATGCGTCAGAGGTCGGATCGATCATCCTTGTGGAACCGCTCAACCGGTATGAAACCCATTTCATCAAAACCTTGAACGATGGGGTTGATATCTGCAAACAGGTGAACAGCCCGAATGTCGCGATTATGGCGGATTTCTTTCACATGAGCATTGAGGAGCGCAACATTGCCGAGAGTATTGAAGCTGCCAGCAGTTTTATCAAGCACGTTCATCTGGCCGATAGCACCCGGCAACTTCCCGGGTATGGGCATACCGATTTCAAATCTGGTTTTGAGGCACTCCGGAAGGTTGGTTATCAAAACTATATGGCACTTGAGTGTGGCGTTCCTGGGCCGAGCGAAGTCGAATTGCCGAAATCAGCACAGTACATGAAACGTTGGCTTTAGTCAAGGAGAGAAGAACAATGAAAATTAAAGTTGGTGCCATTGGCGTGGGTGGGATGGCAGGTGGGCATCTAAGAAATCTGGCTGGATTTGAGGATGTCGAATTAGTTGCAATGTGTGACATCTCCGAGGAGCGAGCCAGACAAAGGGCGGAAGAGTTTGGCGGAAATCCCTATACGGATTTCAAAGAGATGTTCGATCGGGAGGAGCTCGACGCTATTTATATCTGCACGCCGCCTTTTGCACACGGTGAACCTGAATTAATCGCCTGTGAAAGAAAGATTCCATTCTTTGTTGAAAAACCGATTGCTGTCCATTTGGAGCAGGCGCTTGAGATCTACGAAGCGGTAAAAAAAAGTGGTAACATGACCAGCGTCGGCTACCACTGGCGTTATCAGGGAAATACCGAGAAGGCGCGTGCAGCACTTGAAGGAAAAAAAATTGTTGGGGCGTTAGGCTACTGGATGGGAGGCATGCCGGGCGTCCCATGGTGGCGTGTCCGAGCACAATCCGGTGGACAGCACGTTGAACAGACCACGCACATTTTCGATCTCTGCCGTTACCTCGTTCGCAGCGAGGCGGTTGCGTTGCATGGGTTCGCAGCACGAGGGAGTATGACGGATATTCCCAACTATGACATCGATGATCTGAGTATCGTTAATATTCAATTTGCAAACGGCGCAGTCGTAAACATTACGTCGGCATGTATGCTGCAAGGCTGGGGAAGGGTAAAGCTCGAGGTTTTCTGTCGTGGACTCGTTGTTGAAGTCAGCGGCGGTTCTGTCAACATCAACCGTGCCGGGGAAACAGAATCGTTTGGTAACGACGTGAACGGCTACCTATATGAAGACCGCATCTTTATCGATGCCATCAAAAGCGGGGAGGCTTCAAAGATTCGCTCCCCTTACCGTGATGCGCTCCAAACCTTCCGTATCATGATGGCAGCGAGTGACTCGTTTGCACAAGGGAAACAAATTGATCTCTAACTTGACTTTGGTAAATTAGAAATGGATGCCCTTGTAGCCTAACTTTCTAAAGCCTGCCCTGAGCGAAGCCGAAGGGTTGGCCTCTTCGTTCATGAACCAAGATAGAATCTTAGGCTACAAGGAAATCTCACAAAGTCAAGATAATTCCATAAACAGATAAGCGAAAAAGGAGATTTCTGATGAAACCGCTTGTGATTTGGATATTCGTCGGATTCGCGTTGAGCGGGCTGTTTAGCTTTTCTTCAATGAGTTTTGCAGAAGATGGGAGATGGGCAAAGAAAGCAGACATGCCAACAGCAAGAAGGTATTTATCCACCAGCGCGGTGAATGGGAAAATTTATGCCATCGGAGGGGCGGAAGTTAAAGCTTTTTCAACAGTCGAAGCATACGATCCGGTGACGGACACCTGGACGAAAAAAGCCAACATGCCAACGGCAAGATATCTTTTATCCACCAGCGAGGTGAATGGAAAGATTTATGCCATTGGCGGGTGGATCGGCGGCATTGGTACGATTTTAATCGTCGAAGCATACGATCCGGTGACGGACATCTGGACTAAGAAAGCCGACATGCCGACGGCAAGGGCGTGGTTATCCACCAGCGCGGTGAACGGCAAGATTTATGCCATTGGGGGTGCGGGAGATGTCCCCCCATTTACCCTTTCGACCGTCGAAGAATATAATCCGGCCACAGACACATGGAGAAAGAAAGCGAAGATGCCAACGGCAAGATACTTTTTATCCACCAGTGCGGTGAATGGAAAGATTTATGCCATTGGTGGGTGGGCGGGTCCTGGGCCTGCGCTTTCGACTGTCGAAGAATATGATCCGACAACGAACACCTGGACCCAGAAAGCGGACATGCCAACGGCAAGAGTCAGCTTTTCCACCAGTGTCGTGAATGGGAAGATATATGCCATTGGCGGCTGGACAGGAATTGGGGGACTTGTTCTTTCGACCGTAGAGGAATACGATCCGGTGAGAGACAAATGGACCCAGAAAGCCGACATGCCAACGGCAAGATTGAGTCTCTCCACCAGCTCGGTGAACGGCAAGATTTATGCCATCGGGGGTGAGAGGAAGATATTGATCTTTTCGACCGTAGAAGAGTATGACCCAGGATTAGCTGTCGAAGCGAAAGGAAAGCTCGCCACATTGTGGGGGGGGATCAAAGCGGAACACTGATTTTTGGAAATGCTGAATTGACTCGTCAGGGTGTTATCACTTACCTTTCGCATTATTTTTATTGTGTAATCTCAAATTTAATCCCACAAGATCTGGTATGAGATCTCCTGACCACCAAGACACGAAGACACCAAGTGAACCGGATCTAAGATTTTCCTTTGTGTCTTGGTGTCTTTGTGGTTCAATCTGCGATTCAAATCCGCGATAATCCGCGAAATCAGCGGATAATTCAGGAAAGTTACCTGTGGATTATGCGAAAGGTAAGTAGAAACAAATCTGATAATTCTGTAATTGTCAAGCGGATAATGTCTACGATGTCGCTGACCAATACACAAATCTGATAATTCCGTTAATCCGTGCTATAAGGTGAGCACATGGGTATTCCGTTGACTGTTGAATACAAAAATGGCGTCTTAGACTTCGTGTTCCAGGGAGCCATGCAGAATCAATCGGTGCACCCGCGCCAAAACTTCCCTCTCAAGGGGGCGGCTCTCACTTACATCTGCGAATCAAGCGGCGAGGTGGTGGGTGCTGAGATCCTCCGTTTTGATGAGGCGTTCCTTGAAGTCGTGGCAAGTGTCAAAGCCTTAGGGCTTCAATCCCGCTACGACGTGCCGCAACTTGGACTGTGGAATGCGCCACTTGAGGTGGTGCTACATCGCTGCTATGAGGCGTATGTGCAAACTGAGGCATGTTTCAAACCTCCGCAAAAGTTAACACGTTTTGCATAATGCGTAAAGGGCAAACTGACACACGACGCGAAGTGTAAACGGTTCTCCGAAACATGCCTAACTCTCAATCAATCAGGAAATCTCATGACCATCGATCAGATCAAAAATCTCTTTAAGACACGAAGGATTCAGAAAGTCAAGCTCGCGGGCTTTGATATTGATGGGGTTTTACGCGGAAAGTATATCTCACTCGACAAATTTTTTTCCGCTGTTGAGAAAGGGTTAGGTTTCTGTGATGTGGTGTTCGGTTGGGATTCAGGCGATAAGCTCTACGATCAACCGACCATTACCGGCTGGCACACCGGGTATCCCGACCTCCTCGCCCGGATCGACCTGAACACCTGTCGTGCCATTCCGTGGGAACCGGATACTGCGCTGTTCTTGCTTGACTTTTACCGGAGCAAAGAACAGCCGCTCCCTGTCTCGCCGCGCCAGTTACTTCAGAAAGTCGTTCGTAAAGCGAATGAGATGGGATTTCTGCCGTTCATGTCAGCGGAATATGAGTATTTTATTTTCAGAGAAACCCCCCATTCTTTGCATGAAAAGGGGTTCAGGCTGATGACCCCGCTTTCGCCCGGCATGTTTGGTTACAGTGTGCTACGCGCCTCTGCGGCTTCCGAGCTCGTCCACGCAATCATTGATGGGATGCGCGAGTATAACGTCGAATTGGAAAGCATACACACGGAGACGGGCCCCGGTGTCTACGAAGCCGCGATTCGCTATGATACGGCACTCAATGCGGCGGATAAAGCGGGGCTTTTCAAAACGGGCATCAAAGAGATCACCGCCAGACAAGGGCTTGTTGCCACGTTCATGGCGAAGTGGAGTCCGAACTATCCCGGTTGTAGCGGGCATCTCCATCAGAGCTTGTGGGATGTGGAAGGCGAGGCCAATCTCTTTGCTGATGCCTCCCATCCGTCGGGCATGTCTCAAACGATGAGGCACTACATCGCCGGGCAGGTCGCCGCGATGCCGGATATGACCGCGCTTATCTGCCCGACAATCAACTCCTATAAACGGACGGTTCCCGGCACGTGGGCTCCAATGAATGCCTCCTGGGGGATTGAAAATCGAACCACGGCGCTCCGCGCAATTTCGGGAACTTCCCCGCAATCCACGCGAGTGGAATACCGACTCGCAGGGGCAGACGCCAACCCGCATATCGCAATGGCGGCCAGTCTTGCGGCGGGGTTATATGGCATTGAACATCAACTCGACCCCGGCAAACCTTTCAACGGAGACGCTTACGAAGCACCTCAAGGGAAAGTTGAATCTCTGCCGAAATCGTTGGAAGCCGCAACCGAACGCTTGAAAAGGAGCGAGCTTGTCCGCGCCTGTCTCGGTGATGCGTTCATAGAACACTTCGTCCTCACCCGTGAATGGGAAGTGGCACAATTTCGTCAGGCGATTACGGATTGGGAGTTGAAACGCTATTTTGAAATTATCTGAAGTTGGATTTAGAGGCTATCCGGGAACCTAACCCCCCGGCCCCCTTCCCTGCAAGGGAAGGGGGAGTATGCTCCCCTCTCCTCGTAGGGGAGGGGCCGGGGGAGGGGTTTCCGGATAGGTACTTAGAACTTTGATCGACTTTTTCATCCATTCCTCAGAACTTGCTTTCAATCTGCATGCACATAGAACAATGAAAGCGTCTTAAATGACACTTATGGTCCCAACCCCACCGCCCTGGACAAATCAGCCATTGATATTGTATCATGGAACCGTGGATCGAAATGTCCCATCAATTCTCCGTGGCGTTGATGTCAGACGCGGACGTACTCTTACCGATTTCGGGCGTGGGTTTTATACAACAACTGTCGAGCGACAGGCGAACTCATGGGCTGTGAAATTATCACAGCGAAAGGGTACAACCCGCCCCGCTATCATTCGCTTTGAGGTCAATCGGGATGCCCTGGCAGACCTTGAGTGCCTTTGGTTTGTCCGTGCCAGCTTTGATGTTGACGACTTTTGGAGCCTGGTCTTCCATTGCCGTAGAGGCAGAAGCAATCATGCGAGAGTGACGAATCAAGGTTGGTATGATGTCGTCATCGGTCCAGTGGTTGCATCCTGGCAACAGCGCCTGACACTTTACGATGTGGACCAGGTCAGTTTTCATACGGATAAGGCCGCCGACCTTCTGAACAATAGCAATCCGAGGAGAATTCTATGAAAAACCCGGCAATGTCCGCAATCCCTGAAAAAGCCAAGGATGCCTTTTGGGCCGTCGTCGAAGATTGCCTCGTGGAAATCTTCGGACTTAAGAAACAGGATGCCCATCAAAAAAGTATAGGCCTCCGCACACGCGTCGAAGTGCCTCAACCAGGGATATTAAATGAGATCTTTTACCACGCTGAACCCTTTTATGTCGCCTGCGACATTGCGGAAAAAGAACTTGATGTTTCATCATATTGGTCGCAATACGACAATTTACTTTCCCGACATAACTGGTAACGCCAATTTGCATCAGAGCTACGCTATTCATTGCGTGCAAACGAGCGACGAAAGCAGCAGCCGCTTGAAGAGCTGGATAGGGCGTTCAAAATCGCTATCGTCGTTGCTGGGGACACCATGCCATGACGGTTCCAAAACTGGCAAACTCACTCGCCTCCCCGGAGGTTAAAATGCGCGAACCCTGTACGACAACCCGCGCATCGTGGCTTGTGAGTTTGTAACTCACAGGCGCGTCCTTAGCGATCAACGGTTCACCCTTCGCGGCCTTGAGTTTGTCCAATCGGTAATGGACCGATTGATGGGCAGCGACCTCAAACTCGCAGGTCACGCGCGCTTGGGAGCGCTCTTCGTAAAGCACTTCCAGTTGACAGCGCGTATCAATGTCCGCTGTATTGGAAACACAAATCGATTCGTGGGAGAAGTAGCCTCCGCCGTGCTTTTCCCACTCCTTTTCGGCATCGGTCAGTGAAGCCATGTAGCCATCAGGAACTACCCACACGTAAGCCCCATCGCCCTCTGAGAGGTAGCACTCCAGGGCTTTTTCGAGTGCGTCTGACACTTTATCTAACGAATCGAATGGGTCAAGATTCACCGTGATAAACCGATTGTGTAATGTAATGCCATCAACACTGAAGGCGTGTCCAGGTTTCAACTGTCCATCAACGTTCATCACGAGTTGACCACCGTCAAGCGCAGCAATTCTACCGATTCCTTTTAGTGCGAGCCAATCACTGAAGGCGTCATTGAGGAGATTTGTAACCGTTTGCAAATCGTTGATTTCTCGACGATAACTCTGGATGGTGTTCAATAAGTGAGTAAATGACATAAAAACCTCCTTTCTGTATTGGCAAGGCATGAAACGTGAAACGTAATGCGTAATGCGTAATGCGTAATGCGTATTGCGTGAGAGGTGAAACCCCATTTCCTCATTTGCATATTTGCACTTATGCACATTTGCATATTTCCTTCCTTCCCTCCTTCCATCCTTCCTTTCCTTCCACTCACCCCTCGACTCACTCACTCCCCCTGTTTCTTTGTTTCCTTCTTATCCTGAGACTTTGACGACGAATTCACACCCCTGCCGAAACCAATCCCGCAAGATGGTCTCTTCGTTATACGTTCGCTTTGCCATCGTCCCGTTTGCGTGTGAGAGATCGATCGTCGCCGTCACGATTTCATCGCCAAAAAATCCAGCCTCCTTGATGACGTTGCCGTCGGGGTGGACGATTTTAGAGTTCCCATGCGATGAACCGGGGGCCCGCAGATTATCCGGATTCGCCGGCGTATTCGCCATGACAAGGTATATGCCGTTTTCAGTCGCGCGTGAAATCGGCATGGCGCGATAGGCGGAGAACTTGTACTCGGACAACAGTCCCGATTCGCATGAGCAGAAAAAGCAAAGTTGCGCCCCCATCGCCGCGGGGAGTTTGACCAGTTCTGGATATCGGACATCGTGGCAGATGATAAAACAGCAATCGACGCCTGCCAAACGCACCACCGGAAGTTTGCCGCGATTGTTAGTGCACCATTTCTCACCAGCGAGGAACGTTTTCCCGTAGCGGTATTTGAGCACGCCCTCTGAATCAAAAATCGCAAGGTCGTTGTGCCAATTTTCATCGGCATTGTGCGCAGAACCAACGACTGTCGCGATGTGGTGACGACGGCAGGCGGCGGCAATTTCGGCTTCAGCCTCCTTGAAGACGAGCGGAGAAATCCGCTCCCAATAGTCCATTCGGCAACAGTAACCGTGCAGACAGCCTTCTGGAAAAGCCACAATCTGAACCCCCATTTCTGCGCACGCTTCCAGTTTTTCGAGAACCTTCGAGGCACTGTGTTTCACATCTTCGCTCGTCAGCAGTTGACATGCAGCGACTTTGATCTGATGGTCCGGCATTGCATTTTCTCCTTCGATCTGAAATCAGGCCTTGACATGTAGCAATTTCAAAACAAAAAAGGCGTTATTGTGCTAACTAACTTTTAAAAATAAACGATACATTTTTCGGGAAGAAATGGAAGGAAAGTCTCTAGCGAAGCGAGACCCCGATCTATCGGGGGAAGGATGGAAGAAATGCCTTCCTTCCCTTCCCGCCGGATTGAGCGCATCGAAATCTTCCCATTCTTCCATTCTTCCTTTCTTCCTTTCCTTCCATCCTTCCTTTCCTTCCAATCTCCTTGTCTCCTCATTTTTCCCCTTCCCTTCCTTCCTGTTTACGCAAGTCAGGAGACATGTGCTACCCCTGTTCTAGAACCGCGTCATCAACGAAATTCGATTGCTATTGCCGAGTTCACTGTTGCTGAGGAAAGCGTAATCAACAGAGAAGGCTGCGCCGGTGATGAAAGATAACCGTAGCCCGGCACCAGCCGTCATCAGACGAATCGTCTCCAACCCTTTGCGTTCCTGAACGCCAATTCGCAACGACAGCAGATCGGCGAAGACGTACTCTGCCCCGTAGTGCATTTCAAAGGAATAGAGGCTATCGGTATCTACGGTCAACAACAGGCGGCTATTCAAGGGCGCGAGGTCTTGACCGTAAGAGATACCCAATTTCAGATTGGGATTGATGGTATCTGTGTGCGATGCCTGGTCCGAGTTTTCAGGAGGCGTGTTCCAATATAGTTTCGTTTTGAAAAAGTCTTGCGCGACAACGCCGATCGAAAATCGACTGGCGCGTTCCGGGTTAGTCACCCAGAGCAGGCCAACATCTCCACCAACGCCAATCGCATTTGTATTTTTGAATGCAGAGATGTAGATGAATTTGGCATTTCCCCCCACGAACAGATTGAGCCGTTTCGGCTGGGGGCCCGACGACACGTTAAATCCGATTTGTCTTCCGTAAGAGAGTAAAAAGGCGTTATCGGTACTGTTAAAGTAGCCCTCAATTTGAGGACGATTCCTTGGTCCAACAGGTCCATTGGGAATCTGTACGCTCGTGATTGGGATGTCATCAACGCCAACCCGCAGCCAACTGAGCCCGATAGCCCCATTTCGTCGGACGGGGTGGATGTAGTTGACGAAATCGTAGCTATCCAGATCGCCAAGGCTGGAGTGCATAAAAGCGATTTCGGAATGCCTTAAACGACCCAGCCCGGCTGGATTCCAGTAAGTCGCCGTGGAATCATCGGCGATGGCGGCAAAGCTCCCGCCCATGCCTAACGGTCGCGCTCCCACGCCGAGTGTCAAAAAATCGCCCGCGTATTTGCTTGCCGCTTCAGCAGCTTTGTAACTGAAAAGGGCGATGAAAACAAAACTTGTGATGATCAGTTTCCGGCATATTGCCATTTTTCCGAAATTCAAATGTTCAACTCTCCTTCACGTTCGTCAAAATCTTCGGGTTCATCTCGGCGTGTGATGAGGACATTGAATTCTTCGCCCTCGTAGGGGCCTACAAATTCAATTTGCTCAACGCATTCCGCTAATTCCTCCCGAACTATTTGAGCAACCGTTTCTTTTAAGTCCATTTAACTCACCCCAATATACCGAGACAGCCCGGCGCTTCACACCGTAATGGTCTCCTCGGGAAACTCCACGAAGAGGCCAACGTCGTAGCCCAACTTCCGTAAACGAAGACGTAAGCAAGTGTTCCGCTTCTCAAAATCATCTGGCTCGCCATGGAGTGTGATGATGACATTGAACTCCTCGCCTTCATACGAACCCGTGAAGCGTATCCCTTCAATACAATCTCCTAGCTCTTCTTGAATCATTTGAGCCACCCTTTCTTTTAAGTCCATTTAACTCACCCCCAGGATTTGATAGCAAAACTGCGTGAATAGCAAGACAGTTTAGCACTTTACACTGTAATTGTCTGTGGAGGGTAATCCACAAAGATACCAATGTCATAGCCCAATTCCCACACACGGTCACGAAGTCGTCCCTCGCGATCGTAAAAATCTTCGGGTTCATCTCGGAGCGTGATGAGGATATTGAACTCTTCGCCCTCGTAGGGACCCACAAATTCGATTTTCTCAATGCACTCACCTAGTTCCTTCTGCGTCATTTGAGCAACAGTTTCTTTTAAGTTCATTTAGTTCACCCCCAAAATTTGATAGCATTCGTTAGTAAAACGAGTAAACAACGCCATTGCATGATTAACCTGCCTGAGATGTATAGGTCTCGTCAACTCATAATCTGCCCTTAAACGCAAGTCCCGTAGTCCGTCTAACGCTCTCCAGGCGTCTAAAGTCAACCGTCCAGTTGCCACATACTGCTGATGCAATTCGCTCAAGACTTGTTGGTGCACATTTGCACGCCATTGATCAGGCTGGAGGCCAACTTCGATGAGAAGCCGCCTACCCAGGTGATGAGCGGCATAATACAGCCTCCCCAACAGCATCCGATATAACCAGGTGTTGGTGACACCCATGTGCAGAAACATCTGCGCAAATCTCAATGTCTCACGAGCAAATTCCACCTCTTGCATCTGACCACCTCCCTGCCTTTAAGTATAGCTTATGGATTGGTTTTATGCTACCTTGCATCCCACGATTGGCAAATCAGAAATTGACAAAAGATACGGAGTTCAGGACATCAGTGAGTGTCTTTATACTTGACAATGATTCACTCTGAGTATACAATGTATGTGTATATTATTACACACCATAAATGGCGAAAGGATAACACGTCATGCAAAGCATTTTGAAGAAGTATAAGCGACTGAATATCTCTATTCCGATAGAAACGCTCCAGTTGCTGGAGGAAGTTGCGCCGCCCAAAAAGCGCAGTCAGTTTATCGCCGAGGCCATCACTCAGTATGTGAGTGAAATCAAACGTCTCCAGCTCAGGGAACAACTGAAGGCAGGTTGTCTCGCAAACGCCGAAAGTGACCGACAAATTGCCGAAGAGTGGTTCCCTATTAAACAGGAAGCTTATGAAACTTATGTGGAACAGGATAAAGGAAAATCAGAGTGAATACCGAAGAATATAAACGTGGTGATGTTCTTTTAATCGATTTTGAGCCGGTACGTGGTTCTGAGCAGGGGAAAGTCCGCCCTGCTGTTGTGATTCAAAACGATGTGGCAAATCAATATAGTCCTGTTCTCATTGTGGCCGCGATAACCTCTAGTTCACGGGCACCACACCCGACGGATGTTGAGGTTTTTGCGCCCGAGGGTGGATTGCGCAAAGATTCCAAAGTGCTGCTGAATCAAATCCGTACAGTGGATAAAGTTCGGGTCATTGACAGATGGGGACATTTATCCGATGAAACCATGAGCAAAGTGGACGAAGCGCTCAAAATCAGCCTTGGTTTGGTGCCCGTTTAATCTGATCACGGAAACGAACAATCTGCCAGCATGTTCTACTTCAGCTTCATCATCTTGATGTACTCCGTCAGATCTTTTTCTTCCCCCGCCATCTTGACGCGAATCTTGCAATAATAGACGCCATTTGCCACCTCCTCGCCATCCTGGTCACGCCCATCCCACGGCATCATCATGAATCCAGCGGGAGCGGGCTCTTTGAACTCGCGCACCAAACGCCCCGACAGGCTGTAAATTTTTATCGTCATCTCATCAGCGGCACCGGTGAGTTCGCACGTAATGTCCGTCTTTCGCTTGAATGGATTGGGGTAATTCATTGCTTTGAGCAACTGAAAGATCTTATGGACGCGAAATTCAATCTCCTGCTCAGATTTATTTCCGTCGAGGTCGCTGGCGGTCAAACGAACCTGATACGTTCCGGGCTCTAACTTGGGGGATTGATAGTTCAAAACGACTTGATTGGAACCGGAGCGATTGCTCAAGCGATATTCCTTCTCCGGAATTAACGTAAATTCTCGGTTGTCCCAACTGATTTCAAGACGGATAGGGCGAGTCATGTAATCAATCCCGTTATCATCTGTGAGGGTAGCTTGGATGAGCGGTTCCGAAGAAACCGGATCGCCGGGGACAAAATTCTGTTTGCCAACCGTCAATTGGAGGTCTGGAGGAATGGCATCATTGCTTCTCATAAGTGTCAATGTGCCGAGCATTGGGACTTCTGCGCGTATCCGCCCGACAGTGCTGGTCTCAAAGCGAAAGCTGTCCCCCGCCTGAAATTCCGATGTCCCCGCCAGAATTTTAAGCGTCAAACCGAACTCAGGGGATGCGAATTCCTCTCCAACTTTACCGATGACCGGTTGCCCATTCTGCGACAAGATGCCCGTCTTTTGTCCTTCGACCCGAAAATGCTCCGAATCGGTAAACAGGAGGACCCACCCATCCGGTGGCGCGGCCGAATCGTTTTCAAGGTGTATGTACTGGAGGGGACCGTCCCCTCTATTTTGCTCCCGGAAAGAGGACGCGTAGAAGGTGGGGCTCTCATCACCAGTCGTGTTCGATCGCGAGATTTCAAAGGTCAGCACATCTCCAAATCGAAATGCCTTCTCACCGGGCTTAATACCAATGGCAACCCCGTTATCATAACGCAAGTTATCCACTCGCCCGACAGCCGTGTCCCCGAATGATTCAACCGTGCGATTGGAATTGATTTCCGCTAACGGCTTCCCATCTTCACTGATTAACACACGGTACGTGTTAGGAGAGGTAAAGAGTAGAATCCACTTGCCTGTTCTCGCTCCTCCATTTTGGGGTGCGATTTCAACCTTGCCGACTTCACCATTGCCATGATTCGATTGGCGTAGGTTTGCTAGAGCAGCTTGCGTTTGCATCGTTCCATTAGACGATTTTACCAATTCTGAACTGAGACGTACCCATTTACCCAACGCCTCCACCCAAAGGTACATACCGATCTCCTTTGCTTGCTGCTCGGCTCCCTCGTTGATGGCCACAATCTGATCAGGCGCAAGCGCAGAAATCTCTGTCAGGCCTAATTCCGCTTGGACCGAAGCTTTCAATGCGGCGAGGTCGAAGCGGATTTCTGCTGTAATCGGCTGATTCAATTGCGGATTGCGGATTGCGGATTGCGGATTGCGGATTGCCTGGTTCGCTGATTCGTTATCCAAGGTTGCGCTGTAAGCAACCGCGTCACTGCCATTGGGTAGCGCAATCGGTTTCAGACTTGGTTGCTGTAGGGGTTTGGGCTGCTGTTGGCTATTGACGGGCGTCATTGTCAACACAGCAGGCTGAGTGACAGCGCGAGCCGGCACCCGAAAATCGATAATGGCATCCTGGCTAAAGACGCGCGTGTCACTCCCGCCGATGAGCGCTCCGTGAACCTGGATGCGGCGAGAACTGATGTTATCAGTTTCATCTCCTTCGAGCAGTTTTCCGTGCAACGGTTCGGCAGGAGCCTCACCCTCCCTGGCGGCCTCAAAGTCCGGATCGACCACTATGAAGATTTCGTGGTCTCCGAGCGGCAATTCATATCGAATGGTCGCTGTCGCAATCCAGTTGGTGTTGAGCGGCGTTTCCTTAAACGCAAGCGGAGGTTTTTGACCGGTAATTGAGGTCTTGTGGGGTTCTAATGGATTTTTACGCTGCCATGCGGTGGGGGCCATCTGCGCCCGCCCCAACAACTTCGCATCGGCATCAACGAGGTTGTCGCCATCGCGATCGGGATTGCCTTCAAAGAATGCAACTTCTACCTGCTTCCAATCGTCAGTGTTGGGATTTTCTTCGACCTGCTCGATATCGGCGTTGAGCATCCATGCCTTTTCCTGGTGGGAATAACCGTAGGAGATCAGCGCCTCCGAAAACGGTTCTGTAGCAACAACCCTTACATTTGGAAGCACAAACGGGCGGTATTCCAGCAGATCGGAGGTGGTTGTGTGACCATCCAGATCGGTGACAGTAATCTGGTACTTGATCGGGGCACCGTTGGCGGGCAACGGTAAGGGTTGCGATAATGTGTACCAACCCTCACCACGCGAGGGGGCTGGGAGCATTGTTACCTGAAACCAATTCCGCTCGACTGGGTCTCGCCATTCAAGAACAACATCTTTGATTCCTTTACTCCCAAGCTCATCGGATATCTGTGTGGAGATGCGGAAGGTCGTATCGGTCACGACTTCGGGCTGTACATCAAGGATTTTCGGAATGAGCACTGTGAAGGAGGCTCCGCCGACAGCGATTTGGGTGACGTTCTCAGCGTAATACTCAACATAAGCGTCACCGGCGCTGATCTCTTTGGGAACCGAAATGGAAAATGCCGGGAATCTTCCGTTACTGATTTGTGCTTCCTGAATAACGACCACATCGCCGGCATAAGCCTCTATTTCTCCGCTGTCCTGTTTGACTGTCGTGGTTTTGCCGGGGAAGATCGCCTTGACCTGTAGTTTTCCGTTGAAATCGGAGAGGGGAGTAAACTGTTTCTTTTTGAGTTTTGGGGCGTATTCGGCACTGAGGAGCTGGCCTGGGGCAATTTTGAGGACCTGTCCGGGTGCAACTGTCTTCGTCTCAACCTGCGGCTGCATCTCATAATCTGCCATTGCCAGCTTCATCGCAGGGTCTCCGAAGAGCGTGTATTCCATCATGACGTCAAGCTGGCCCAGCCCATCCATCATCAGTTGTTCCACTTTGGAATTGAAGCTAATTTCACCGAGCTCGCGCACATTTCGCTTAAACAGCGCATCGAAAATGATTCGGTTGAGGGAATCGTTGCCACTGCCGTAAGTCAGGCGGGTGGCGCTCAACATCCCGATAATGCCGCCTCTCCGCTTCCTAAGCAACTTCTCCGCCAGGCTCGGTTCGCCGGGGGCATCAAAATAGCCGTTATAACAACTCAACACCAGCATAAAGGGGAGATGATCTGTTTGCTCCAGTAAATCAACCGATGCGTTGTCAAAAATTGCTTCATGCGCCCAAACGATCCGGCCCCCATGCCCTGCATATTGAGCGATAACACCGCCCTGGCTCAGTGCTGCGATGACCATATCTTTCGCAACACGCTGCGGTAACTTTCCAGGGTAAGCCGCCGGATTCGCCTTGACCATCTTAATGACATCCTCAAGAAAAATCTTTACGGTATCATAGCCGAGGAGGGTGTGGCCTTGCGCAATTTCGGTCAGGCTTTTCTTGAAAATGAAATCGCCGGAGTTATTAATCTCATCGTCAGCAACAGAGATAATCTGGCGACGCCAGCTTCCATTGGGCCTATTTCCCTCATAGTTGACGATTTTATCGACAATATCCTTGGCTTGCTCAAGCGTCTCCGCACTGAGCCTGCCGATGAAGAAATCTGGAAGTTCGTCAATCCCGCTGACTGTCGTATACCAGTGATCAATGGCAGTTTGTCCAAAGGAGGTTGTCCAGATATAGTGGGTTGGGATATACCCCATCACTTCGGGAGGTTCGGGGTGGATGACCTTATCAACGCCGCGGAAATCATAGGTGCCATCTCCCATAATCACGACATAAGAGAGAGCGGGCGGCTGCCAATTCTCATAAGCGTATTTCAGAAATTCTTTAATCGCTTTTGGACTCACCATACCATTACTAAAGAGATTATAGATCTGCGTCACGTCAACGACCTTCGCGCGAAATCCGCCGCCCTTTGATGAAGAACGCCACTCCGCTAACCTTTGCGACGGCCCAAAGAAGACCGGGTGGCTGATGATAATATAATCCGCGCCATTGGAAGTGGAAAGCAGGTCGCTGGGGGGAACGACTTCGACACGGACGGGTGCCCGTACACCGGCGGACGACACTGCGATAAACCTGGCATCGTGAGAATCTGGGGTTTGAAAGGTTGCGTTGTATGCGACGCGCGGAATATCACGTAGAGCTCCCCCGGGCGGGGGGGAGGCGGCATCAGTTTCGCGAAAGATCGCGCGGAGGCGTTCCCGCTCCGCTGTGTCGAGGTTCACAGGCTCTATCTTTGGATTTTGTAATTTTGAAACCAACACGTCGCCATCATGCTCAAAGAGCTCCACATCGGGTGAGAGGAAGGTTTCGACCGTGTATTCCAACTTCCGTCGCTTGCGGACAGAATACGAGTCTGTGCTGGCAGGAGATATGAAGTCAATCGAGTCGTTGACCGCTTTCAACAGACGGGTATACTCAACCTCAAAGGAGTTAATATAGATATGATAAGGATAGCGTGTGGTATCCTCTTCAGTCGTGGTATCAATTCGTGCCATGGTCAGGGCGTTCTTTTCGCCTTTGGTTACATCCCGTAAGTTATCCCAAACCCGTAGCGTTCGATTGACCGTAGCGACGTTTTGACTGAACCACTTGGCTTCGTCGATCCGTACCCCGTTAATTGAGACCAGGGCATCGTGCTGGGTTGGTGTTCCACCTTGCAGCACGACATGAATTTTCGGTTGGACAAAACTCTGGGTGAGGTCATAAAGCGGGAACTCAAGCGTAACTTCATTAAAGTCACTCGTATTTTTGATGCCTGTCCAATACCAGAAGTCTACTGCATCAAACCAGCCGTGCTTGTCATCCGGTGAAACATCTTCAGGCTGAACATGCTGTAGGACGCTATGCAGGTGGTCCTCTTCAAACTGAAGTTTCGATCTAAAGACGGGAACGGTCTTCGCCGTTGGATCATCGGGGCTTCCGTTGATTTCTGAAACACGCATCCCCCGCGTTTGCTCGACGCTCAACCAATAGACATTCCATAGCGTATACCGGCTCTTTGCGTCTAAGCCGAGAAATTCGATATAGTCACCGCGATCGAAACGACCATCCGCTTCGCCGTGGATATAGATTGGGACTTCTCGGTTGTTCGTCCGCAGATGCAGATAGCGCGGATCGACTCCCCTCAAATCAATCCCCCATTTCTGCCGCCAATCTTCGCTCGTCAGACGGTAGACGCCTGTTTTGTCAATCAGGAGCTTATACCGAACCTCATCCGCCCCTTGAAGGGGTTGCTGGACAGCAGGGGCACCGGCGATGGGTGTTCTCGGAACACGCCACCGTTTGGCATCATCGTAGTTCGACAACGTGGTTTGGAACAGCCGCTCGAATCGATCCGGTTCAATTCCGGGGGAGGGTGCCGAACCTGTGAGTGAACCGCTGAAACTTCCCCCTCCGACCTCTTCCCCTACCCCTCCCCTGGAGGGGAGGGAAGGCCGGGCAGGGGTCGTAAAGTGAACGCGAACCACCACGCGCGGATAAACCTTCAACGACCTTGAACCTGCCTGATACTGGATGGGGTGAATCTCCAGATAGACCACGCGCTGAGAGCGGATGGTGCCCTCGTAAACAATTTGCGCCAACGATTGCGGATAGTAGGAGGCGGCTTTTTGATAGGCGTCTCCATCTTCGCGCCACTCATCCACAAGCGTCTGGAAATCTTCTGAATCGGTCGCCCCCCCCGCCCGCGGGTAGGGGATGTCTCTCGTGGTTTGGGGGACACGATAGGGGGTGGGCGGAAGACGATAGCCGAGCCGCGTTTCACTCGTCGCAGAAATCACTTCGACATGAAAGTTCACGTCAACTGGCACGCCAAGCATGAGGCGAGACACGGGAATGCGCGGGTTGCCTGCCTCAGTGGTAAACCCGCTCTCCGCGTAACTAACCGCCTGATACCGAACACCATTATGCTCCTCTGTTGAAACCACGAGCTCTGGCAGAGCAAATTCGACAGTAATTCCGTTCTGATCGGAACTTGTGTTTAATGCAGGGTGGGCGTCTCGGGCAAAGGTGTTGAAAAGGGAAGAGCACAACAGAGAAAGTAGGAAGAAAAGAGGGGTGGTTGAAAAGAATTTTCTACGGCAGATACCTTGTGGACGGGCGTGATTCATCAAACTGTAACCTCCTCGTTACCATTGCGGCTTATCGATTGTAGATTCACTCAACAGTGGGAGCGCGAGGCTCCTGCCAAGCGGGATTACGTTTTAATTAGTGAATCGTTTAGATCTGATTCTTCATCTCATTTGAATCATACACCGCTTGATTCCGCAATTCCGTAACTTGGCTCACATTCAAATGGACTGTCCGTCTGTGCGATACAATATCATCTCATGGTTCGCTGCATGGCTCATGACTTCAGTCACTTTTCCCTCTTTCCCTTTGAAGTTTTCCATACGCCTTCACATCCAGACAGAAATTCTTAGATCTCATTGTAAATTTCTAATCCCTTCTAAAAACAGTTGATAAAGTGAACCGAGTTATGATATAATTTCGCCAATCTCTGCTCCATAATTGATAAGGCAGGTTTTAAGCAACTGTTGAGCCTGCACGATTGTAAGTCAAAATTTATAATGGAGCCTTATGTCCGAAGGGAGGCAAAAAATTGCGCCAATACGAATCCATTTTTATTATCAATCCAGAACTCGATGAAAGCGAAACAAATAAGGTCATCGAAGGTGTCAAGGCAACCATTGAGTCCAGTGGGAGCAAGATTCTAAAGGTAGATCTCTGGGGGAGGAAAAAGCTCGCTTATAAGGTGAAGCGGCACAATGATGGCTACTTTGTGCTACTGGTTTTTGAGAGTAATCCTGACTTTGTACGTCAATTAAGCACGTACTATCAGATTAACGAACCAATTATCAAGTATATGACTGTGAGCTTTGAAGGGGATCTGACCAAACCCATTCGACATGATGCAGGTGGGGCACAAAAAGCAGGTAGGAGAGCGCTAGTAGATGAGGAAGACGAGGACGATGATGATTTTTAGTCGTATCTTGTATTCGTTTTAACATCCAATCAGGTGAAGGAGACAATATCATGGCAAACTACAACAGGGTCATACTTATGGGGAATCTGACGCGCGATCCAGAATTGAAGTATCTTCCGAGTGGCACGGCTATGGCAACATTCGGACTGGCTGTGAATCGAGTTTACAACGATCGACAGTCTAACGAGAAAAAGCAAGAAGTTTGTTTTGTTGATATAACTGCCTGGGGAAGAGAGGCGGAAATTTGTAATGAATATCTGAAAAAAGGCAACCCTCTGTTGCTGGAAGGTCGTCTTCATTACCATTCATGGGAAACTGATGACGGGCAAAAGCGCAGTAAGCTGGATGTCACCGCTGAAAGGGTTCAGCTTTTAGGGAGTCGTCAGGACAGCGAGGGGGGGGCTATCCGAGACCAGGGGACAGAATCTGCAGCAGCACCTGATGAACCACCGACGACCGCTGACGATATTCCTTTCTGAAATCCACTTTTGAACAAAACTGAAGAGTCTAGCAATGAAAAAGCGGGCAAAGTTGATGCCCGCTTTTTCCACTTCTATTACAGACATGGAGCATGAAGTCATGGCAAATTATGCAACAACAAGGGTTATGCGCCGAAAACGGTGCCGACTTTGTATGGAGAAAATTGAATTAGTTGATTATAAGGACATTGCGACGCTCAGGAATTTTACAACCGAACGCGGAAAAATTCTCGCTCGACGGATATCGGGTAACTGTGCAGGGCATCAACGGCAAGTCACTCGAGCCATCCAGCGGGCTCGTAATATTGCCTTATTGCCCTTTACACAACATTAATCATCTATTTTCGCGGATTTTGGGGAGAACCCAGATGGAACTGAAGGGCTTCGATTCAAAATTCAGGATTCACGATTCAGAACCTGCACTGAACGTACCGAAGTGATTCATGCGGGTTCCGACAAAAAGTGCGAAAAGAGAGAATCATGACAACTATACTTTCGCATGTGGGGATGGAGGCTTCATGAATTCTGCATCTTGCATTTGGAATGAGATTCCGGCATCACGAAGTCTTTCTCTAAAAACTGCAAAAGTATAGATTACAAGCGAGGAGGATGTATGGAAGTCATTCTAAAAAGAAAAGTAGATGGGCTTGGAAATGAAGGGGCAGTTTTAAGAGTGGCTGATGGCTATGCCCGCAACTATCTGATTCCGATGCAACTCGCCATTCGAGCCACGACACAGAACCAGCGAATGCTCGAACATGAGAAGCGAGTGTTGACCAATCAGAATATAAAAGAAAAACGAGATGCAGAACAATTGGCAAACCGAATCTCAGAAGTAACGTGTACGATTGCCAAGCGTTCCGGAGAAAGCGATCGGCTCTTTGGATCTGTAACTTCAATGGACATCGCCGAGGCCCTTTCTGCTCAATCCATTGAGATAGATCGACGTCACATTGAATTGGCTGACTCCATTAAAGAGTTGGGGGTTTTCATGGTGCCTATCCGTCTTCACGCTGAGGTGGTTGCGAATCTGAAGGTTGCCGTTGTGCGTGAAGAGTAAACGGTCGCTTTGGAAATTTGAGTCCAGACTTCCGAAGTCTCAAAGACTTCGGAAGTCTTAAGTAAGTTCCAAAAAATTCCTTGCACTTTTTTGGGATAGGATGGTATCCTA
>CAZOAL010000003.1:0-142206 GCA_964577695.1 uncultured bacterium
CAACAATTCATACCAACTTAGTTGGCACTTCTACTCACCGCTGATGCGGCGCACTTCTATTCATTTTAATCTCCTTTCTCGTTCGCTGACACAAGCCAGCAAGTTAGCATGTCTCGTGCAGCCCGCGCCTTGTCCTGCCAATCCCGGTCAGCGTTATCAATCAAGACGTACCGAGGATGCCTGCGCCAAGCGTATGCACACTCGTGCATCAGCGTGGACTTGCCACCTCCGGGACCACCGGTCAGTACAATGCGTGGGCAGGCGACCATTTCCAACTGCCCTTCTTTATTGTATGCGCCTCTTCGGTTCGTGTCAACAGATTTTTCCTGATCACTCATTAACTGCCACGCGAACTTTTTTCCTCACACGGGCTTTGGCAAAAGCCGGAGAGTGGGCTTCGATTTTCCGCATGGCTTGCGGGTCATAGACCTTCTCGCCACAATCCGGGCATGCGTAGAATTCCAGGTCCGGCACAGTATAGGTTTTGCCCTTGAACTCGTCAGTCCAGTCCTGTTGAACCCTTTTGATTTTGTCACTGCCGCAAGATGGACAGATAGTGATCTGTATCATGGTGCTCACCTCCCCTTACACTGCTCTTTTGGAAGAAATCCGAAAGTAATAAGTCTCCGAATTGTTCACCACGGCAAGCTATAAGTCGGGTCATTGACAAAACGGCGCGTCCCAATCTCAAGCGTGACCCCACTGCCCGGCATCAGGTGAATGTGGAGGCGCTTATCATTCACTGCTATGTTCTGCTCTTCAAGCCGCGCCTCCCGTTTTATCTGATATTTGACTGTTGTGAACTGATGTTCGGCGAATGCGCCCGCCTGCACAATCACATCTCGTTCCTCAACGGGACTCAAGTTGACCAATTGTAAAACCGTCCGCTCCGCCTCAAGTTTTTCGACCAAAGCCGCCACATCTTTCGGGAGTCCCGGACGTTTGCGCTCCCCATCGAAATACCGCACCCGCGCCATGAGCAATCCGCCGTTATAGACGACTTGCGTAGCACCGAGTGTAAGTTGAATCAACGCTTCGGTGAGAACGGGGTTTCGCTGTTGCCAATGGTGGACGTTGTAGGTTTGGGGGGCTTGTGTGTCCTCACGAATCATCTCCAAACGCCGATAGACCTGCGCATGGCTTTCACGCAAAATCTCTTCGGGATAGGTCGGGTGCTCGCCGCGCAGAAAACACAGCCAGGGCGGTTCATGACCGTCATCGTGCTTATTGCGGAAATAGCCGACCTCTTTCCAATCGTAATGACTGAGTTTCCTTAACGTTTCGATCCGTTCCCAGTCCCTTTCCTCCGTTGACATATTCCACAGGCTGACAAGATAGTGCGGTGCCAGCGGTATGTATTCAAACCACCTCCCGCTTTGCGGGATTTCGCTTCGCTCAACTTGCGCCCCATACTTGTAAGGCACAACAAACTTCCCATCCCTGACCTCGCCTTTGCTCATCACCAAATCAATTTGTGAACGGGGCAGTTCAAGATAGTCGGGGTCGCGTTCAAGCAGCATGGCGTTCTGACCGGCGATTAAAGCCGCCATCCCAACATTATAGAAACCGTGCGGCCATGTCCATCCGTAGTAAGACCCCCACCAGTTTCCGCCTATATGTTCCCCGATGCCCCCTGAAAGTCCCACGTTATCAGGTAGGATGCCGTTGTTTTTCCGTGTCCGCTCCACCCACGCCTCGACATATTCTAACACCCACCGCTTATATTTTTCATCGCCCGTATAAAGATAGGCATTCGTGACCAAGCTCGTCACGGCGAGGTTCGCTACGGCATCGCCACGACTCATCCGCTCCTTCATTGCCTCGCCCATTCGCTTCGCATTTTCGAGGTCTTTCAAGTCATCGTAAGTGTTGATGCCGGGGAGGTCGTAGAAAGGTAAACCGTACGGTCTCATCCCGTCAGAGGCACCGTAGGAACCGGATCCGATTTGGTGAAAGGCGGGGCCTCTGCTCCCATTATGGGCGCACCGAATGAGCTTCAACTTCTCGTCATAATTCGGGGCGTTTGGGTCTTCGTTCATGTAAAGTCCGGCGAATCGCCGCGCCCTTTCAATGTTCTGGCTGTTCGTCGGATCGGCTAACCCGAAAAAGTAGAAGTAAAGGTAGCCTTCCCCTTGATGAAACCAGTCGTAGCCCTGTTCATATTCGTTGTGTACCAATCCGTATCGGGTAAACTGGCGCGTGATTCCATTCCACGCCTTGAGCGAGAGCGGCAGAAGGGCATCATCGCCACCCAATGCGTAGAACAGGGGCCAGTTATACAAACTCTCATAAGCGTCGTCGAGTCCATCAATGCTGCGGAAGTCATCGCGAAAAATGAGCGAGCCATCTGCATTGATGTATTTTTCCCAAAAGGGATGAACCGATTCGTTCATTAAATCTATCAAACTTCGCTCCCAGAGCGCCCAGGTGGGCGGTGCCTTAAATGGGATATTGGCTTCAATTCTTTGCATATCGAACAACCTCCTTTATGCACTAGGGCGTGTTGACGAACTCGGGCAAATGCGCTCGTAGCCCAAGTTTCTAACTTGGCACCTCGTCCCCAACCAAGATAGAATCTTGGGCTACAGTTAGATTGCGAAACAGTTCGTCAACACGCCCTAATACTTTATCCAATACATTACCAGCTTAATGTACTCAGAAACGACATAGACCAGATCATCCTCACGCTTCCACCACCCATCAGGGCGAAAGACATCCGATGGTGCGGGGTGATATTGCAAACGGATGCCACTACCCGCGTAAACCTTCTCAAAAATCATCCGTCCACGACGCATATGGTAAATCGAACTCACAACGATAGCAGATGTCCATCCATGCGCTTGCAAAATTCTTTTGGTATTCACGGCATCCTCATACGTCGATGTGCTCTCCATATCAACGAAGACTGCTTCGGGAGGGAGGCCTTCGATTTTCGTTGCGTATTGCATGATTTGCCCCCAATCGAGGTGAACGTGTGCGAGCCGCATTTGCAATCCACCCCCTGTGAACAGCAGGCGGGGCGCATACTGCCAGCGGTATAACTTCACGCCCTCCCGCAGGCGTTCCGTGTTCCCGCCAAGCACAATAATCACATCAGAAGGTGAAATCTCGGTTTCGACGATGAGATAGTGAGCGCCGCGCCAGAGCCATAGCGCAAATAGCAGAAGCACCAGTACCACACTGCCGCAGAATAACCAAAAGAACCGATGGTAAAACCAGCGAAGGAATGAAGTGAGAAAATTAGACGGAGAATGGGGCATGACCTTGCGCCGACTGTGGCGGGTTGTTACATCCGCACCGCCGGTTCCTGGACGGTATCCAGCAAGCGGGTCACTATCCCATCGGCATCAACGCCCTCCGCTTCTGCGTGAAAGTTGGTGAGGACGCGATGGCGGAGAACGGCGTGTACCACGGATCTAACATCCTCGCAGGAAGCGTTGAATCGCCCGCGTAGAATCGCCCGTGCTTTCGCACCCAGAATGAGGTACTGTCCAGCGCGTGGTCCCGCGCCCCACCTCACCCATTGTTTGATGAAGTCCGGTGCATCTTTCCCGGTGGGACGTGTGGTTCGCGCTAACTTGACTGCATATTGTACAACGTTATCGGCGGCTGGAACCCGCCGGACGATTTTGTGCAACTCCATGATGTCCTCGCCGGAAAGGGCCGTCTCAAGTTCAGGTTCATTGATGCTCGTCGTGGAAGCAACAATATCGACCTCCTCCTCCTCGTTGGGATAGTCGATCACGATTTTGAACATGAAACGATCCAACTGCGCCTCCGGGAGCGGATACGTCCCTTCCTGCTCGATCGGATTCTGCGTGGCGAGGACGAAGAACGGTCGTTCCAAAGCGTACAGTGTCCCCCCCGCTGTGACGTGATACTCCTGCATCGCTTCAAGCAGCGCTGCCTGGGTCTTGGGAGGGGTCCGGTTAATCTCATCCGCAAGCAGGATGTTGGCAAAAATTGGCCCTTGAATGAAGCGGATTTCTCGATGCCCCGTCGAACGGTCCTCTTCCAAAACGTCTGTGCCGGTAATGTCTGCGGGCATCAAATCCGGCGTAAACTGGATGCGCTTGAACTTGAGATTTAAGACATGGGAAAGGGTCTTGATCATCAAGGTCTTGGCAAGTCCGGGAACCCCCTCAAGCAGACAGTGCCCACCAGCGAAAAATGCCATGAGCATCTGCTCCATGACCTCTTCTTGACCGATAATCACTTTCTTCAACTGCTTCAGAATTAGGTCTCTGCCGTCCATGAGTTTTTCAATGGCTTGGATTTCTTGTGTTGCTGGCATGTTAAGTTACTCCTTGTGTGATGTGTGATGCGTATTACGTGTGATGTGAAACGTGATGCGTGAGAGGTAAATGGGTATCGGTGTGGGTGCATGATTGGACTGTGGGAAGAGCGTTCTTCGCTCCTGATGCTTCTTCAATCGAAATGGATTGCGATTTCAAGAACCAGAGAAGATCCGTTCGATCCGGTTCGGGCCAATCCTGAAGCAGTCTTCGCAAGGATTCTCTGGCGCTTGGCAGGCCAAATTCCCACAAGGTTGCAAAACCGATATGTGAAACGGAGATGGTGCTGCCCAGCAATCTTGCTTCTCTGTTCTTCGATTCGGTAATTACGTTTAGAACTGGGTCGGTAATGGCTTCCTCTTGGTTTGAGCGGCGTGCGAGTGCTGACAAGGCGCGTGCTCTATAAAGCCTGGAATTGCTGTGGAGCAGTTTCAGAAGGTACTCGGTGGATAAAGAATCAAACTCCTTGTCTCGTACTAGAATCTCATCTCTCATAGAACCTCTCCTAAGAGCGAAGCGGAACTCTGCTTTCTTTTCCCCGTGCAATCTGTTAGCGAACAGCACTCATATTGCGCTTTTTCTGTTGAATGATCCGGTTGAGTCGTAGGCTAACTCCCTTGGTTTGACCCGCCACAAATTTCAGGTCTAGTAAGGTCTCAGAGATTTGATCTGATCTCTTATTGAAGGCCTCTGGATTGTTTGTCTTCAATTCATTGCCAATCTCCTTCAGCCTTTCACGCAACAACTGAGCTTTAGCCACAAGCTTTCCCCGGTTTGCCGGGTTCTCGACAACCAGTACAGCCATCTCAAAAGCTGGTCTGTCGATTGCTTTGAGTTCCTTAATCAATACTTCAAACATGGAAGAATTACATTTGCTCATATTTTTAGCCGCCTTTACGCCCCCATAAACAGCAGGAGCATGAGAAACAACCACAAACAGAAAGCTACGAAACTATCATGTTTTGACTCTTGATGGTTTAAGGGCTTTCTTGGCATCATCAAAGTCCCCGGCACTCATTGCTTTTTGAAACTTGTCAAAGCCACCTTGACCAACTTTCTTGTCCACTGCTTCCTTCAGACCATCAACATCGCCACTAAAATAGGCTTGTTCGAGCACGTCGTCGCCGACCACATCTGCCAACGCCGAAATCGTAGACATTTCTTCATCATAGATTCCTGAACGGTTGATGCCTCGTCCGTCGGTCTCTTTCCGAGTAAAGTACTCTGTGGTGCCTTCGATCATGTTCTTACCAAGTTCCAGATATTCATCGTTGCTGTAGAGGTGCAACGTCTCATGGTACGGTGTGCCTTCATTTGCCCGCTCCCTATGGATAAATACTTCCCCTGAGCTTGGGGCAGCAAATGCAATGGTAAGGTCATATTCTCCATCATCACCAAATGCCTCATCGTATACCTTTCTGAATTCGGTGTCAGCCAAGACTTTTGTCCCTTTCTCCCCGAGGCCTCCTTCCTGCTTGTCGTCAGGTAACTTGTCTTTATACTTTTTGAGGATGATTTCATCTGATTGCTTGGGAGTAATCAAGCTGCCTCCTTTCGCTTCGTAGGCCAATTCCCTGTCAGAGCATGGGTTTAGACGACCTCCTTCACCCTGCGAACGACGCACGCCGCGCTAATGCCACGACAGATCTGATAGTTCACTCAGCAACTCCTCCACAGGACGCACACGTCCTGCCTATGTCCGGCGCTCCTCGTTAATACTTTCACCTAAAGCCTCACAGTCTGCCTCCTCTGGTGAGTGATGTAGCCCCTCTTGTGACGTTGTGTCATGGGCTAATGCGTAGGTATTATTTGAGCAGAACAATCCGCCGCATCTGCTGATATTCCTTCGTTTTCAGCACGACAAAATAGACCCCACTGGCGACAGTCTCGCCGACATCGTTGCGCCCGTCCCAGTAGGCGGCGCGGGTTCGCTCTCGATAGATGCCAGCGGGTTGGTAGCCAAGGTCGAGCCTGTCACTTGGAAAGAGAGGCGCGAAAAACCCCGTTTCCATTAGTACCAGCATAGAGGGTGGTCCCATCAACTGCTAACGAGAAAACATCAGTATCCTTTAATCCTGTGTTTACCGGCTTCCATGGATTGATTCGAGCCTGCTCGTGAAAAACACCACTTCGCGTACCTGCATAGAGTATCGTGTCCATCACCGCAAACGAAGTGATTGTATAGCGTGTCAATCCAAAGGCCGGCGTCCAAGTATTGCCTCCATTGTGTGAAAGAAAGATGCCACCACCCCAAGTTCCTGCATAGAGCGTCGTACCTATCACCGCTAACGTAGAGAAGGCATGACTTGTCAATCCCGTATTGACCTCAGTCCACCTGTTGGTACCAGCCTCCAAACGGAAGACACTGCCACCTGTGGTGTCTCCTCCAGAGATTGTTGTGCCTGCATAGAGCGTTGTGCCCATAACCGCTAACGATAAGACCCGAACAACCTGCGGCAACCCGGTCTTGACCGGCGTCCAAGTATTGCCCCTATCCTCGGATCGAAAAACACCATCATCAGTTGTGCCTGCGTAGAGCGTTGTGCCCATAACTGCTAACGATTCGACGTCAAATGGGATAGAATACTGAGGGCTAATGCGCTTCCCCAAGCCCGTATTAATCTTAGTCCAGGTGTCACCTCCATCTTCGGAACGAAAGACACCGTAGGCTGTGCCTGCATAGAGTATTGTGCCGAAAGCCACCATGACATCAAAATGCTCTAAACCTTTGTTGTCTCGCATCCAGGTGTTGCCTCCATCTTTAGAACGAAAGACACCGTGATCCGTACTCGCATAGAGCGTTGTGCCCCAAAACGCCAACGAATGGACGTGACAGTTCGTCAATCCCGTGTTGATCGGCGTCCAAGTTTCACCTCCATCTTCAGAACGGAAGACGCCGTTGTCTGTGGCTGCATAGAGCGTCGTGTCTATAATTGCTAAGGAATTGACAGTAAGATCCGTCAACCCTCTGTTAGTCCAGGTGTCACCTTCATCTTCAGAACGGAAGACGCCACTGTCTGTACCCACAAAGAGCGCTGTGCCAAAAGATGCCAATGACCGGACATGAGTATTCGTCAATCCTTTGTTGACTTGTGTCCATTTGTTACCCCCATTCTCGGAACGGAAGATACCTCCTAGTGTGCCTGCATAGAGCGTCGTTTCCATAACAGCTAACAACGTAATGGAAGAATTCATCAATCCTGTATTGACTGCCGTCCAGGTATTGCCTCCATTGTCCGAACGAAAGACACGATCGCCTGTGCCTACATAGAGGGTCGTGCCCATAACCGCTAACGCTGAGACTCTGATTGTTCTGTAAGTGTACCGGTGTGTTGCTGTGGCCGTAAACGTTCCCCCTGAGACCTCCGTCTGCGGCAATCCCGCACTGACCGGCGTCCAGGTATCACCTCTATTGTCGGAACGAAAGATACCGTTCTCCGTGCCTGCATAGAGCGTCGTTCTCATAACGGTTAACGATGTGACGCTAAGGAAACGAGGAGGAAAATTAGGCAATTGAAAAGGATTCAGCAATCCGGTGTTGACTGCCGTCCAGGTCTTATCCCCAGCATCCAAGCGAAAGACACCGTTCTCCGTGCCTGCATAGAGCGCCGTTCCCATAATGGCTAACGATGTGACTGAACCCCCCATGCCCGGAGTATTCACCAATCCTATACCGACCCAGGAGTTGCTCCCATTCTCTAAACGCCAGACACCGATATTCGGAAGTTCTCCCGGAGAGGCTCTCATGCCCGCATAGAGAGTACCATCAGGCGTCGCTAGAAGTGCTGTTATATTTCCGCCCTCCGGACCAATTTGCTCCCAAACAAGTTCTGGTTCCGGTGCCGGACGCACTGTAAGGCCCACTCGTCTACTCTCACATGCAGTTAGTGCCATAGCCATCAGTCCAACAGCGAACATCGCAATCCATCCCCATTGTCTCAAAAATTCTTTTCGTATCATAGCCATAGCCAATTCTCCTTCTTTGTGTCCCGTGGTAGAACCATGTTCCACCACCGTTAATTTTGTTTTGGCGACTTTCATCGCCGATTGAATTTCTTGTGCCCCTTGTGCAACCCGCTTCGCTGCTCACAAAAATCAACCGAAAAATTAGAACACGGAGCTATAGAATGACATGGATGGGCAGAAGTCTGTTATCTCGAATCTGTGTCATCCGACATCATCCGTAGTTCTACCTTTTCGCCCGTTTATGCTGAAGCCTGCGCGGGCGATGGAGGTGGAGAAGGATAAAAATGTTCCACAACATGCTCTGCATTTTGAACCGCCTCACGCGCCTGTTGCAAAGCGTTTTTGGCTTGAGGTTCGTCGAAAAGTTCCCATGGCGTGCGACGGGTCGCCTCGTCTCCGTAATCAGTGCGAACATGAGCATTCCAACCCAGTGCTTGACAGCAAACAATGACGGCGGAGATGGCAGACGTCACATCCGCTGGTAAGCTTTTGTGGGTATCCAAGAGGGTTTGAAGTTCCTTATCAGGTTCATGGGTCCGCGCGGCGGGGTGAAAACAAGAAATAATCGCCTTGGCGGCATTTTCGACAGCAAGTTGGGCGTCATCGACGCAAGCGCGCCACTCACTGCGGTTAAAATTGCGCTCTGCCTCCTCACAAAAACCCACCGCAATGCGCAACCGATATTTGGCATCGTCACTTGAATTCATGATAACCCTCCCAATTGATTTGGAAACCGCGCTGGGGCGGTTTCTTAAAACGCCAGGCAAAATTGCGTCCATTTTGAGTGCGATACAATCCAGCTTCTTCGATAATCTCCCGTACGCGTTTGAGTCCCGCAGAAAGAAAACCACTCGGATCAAACAGGATGCGGGCATCTAAACCAAGGTCAAGATAAAGCGACGGAAATGCGTGCGAAAATTCTGTAGGCGTCCACGCCACGAATCCGACCCGCTTTTTTGCGACGGACACAACCAGGTTGTAGAGCCATTGAATCCGTTCAACCGGGTGAGCGGGCAACCCTTCAGCAATGACGAGCAGATCAAGGTCGCTACCGGGGTGATAGTCGCCGCGGGCATAAGAACCAAATAGGGCAACGCCGATCAGTTTTTCCCCCAGCGTTTCTCGTAGCCTTTGGACAACTGCCTGGCAAATTGGTTCAATCGACGGCATTTCCATAATCTTTCCCCTGTGATTCGCCTTGTGTCCAGATGATCGGCAAATCCCATTCATCAAGTTGGCGAGTGCAATCCCAAATCCCGCCATAAACTTCTAATCCGAACAATACGTGGACGATTCATTTGTAGGGCTTCAACCGTTGCCCGCCCACAACTTGTTTTTCCTTTGTGGAATTCTTGATGCGCTCACGAGCGTGTCTCCTCGCCATTGCCTGAAATCCGCTCAATCGTTCCTTTCTGTTGGGCTAGAAGGTGCATCGCCTCTGCCTTCTCCAGCGATTTCTGTTCAAATTCCTCTATCAACCCATCAAGTTCCAACTTTTCCGCTTGGGTGAGCACTCCCGCGTGACTCTTTGAAAGCAAGGCACCCACCCCATATTTACATCTTCATAAAATCTTCAACGGAAACACCGACTTCCCTGATGATTGCTCTGACGGTTCCTTTACGGATTTTCTTCCCCTTGTGATGCGGAACAGGGACAACCGTGCCATCCGCATCACGTACCCATAACTCATGGGAGCCTTTACCTTGTCTATAAAATCGGAATCCCAGTTTGCGTAGCCGTCGAATGATTTCCGTATAGCTCAACTCACGTAGCTTTGCCATCGGTCAGACTCCAATAGGAACAGCAATGGTTAAAGGCTGATTGGGGGTTATTTCGACCTGGTTATGCCCAAGTGAATCACCTCTTTCCTGACGATAAGCAAAAATCATTTTGATGACATCAATGCAGTTAAAAATACCCTCTTCAATGGTATCTCCCTCTGCAAAAGCTCCCTGTATCTCTGGTGCAGAAACGAGGTAGCCATCATCATTGGCTTCTATTTGTAAGGCAAGCATCATTGCTGATTTTCCTTTTTGAGTATGCATCTGAATTCCTCCTTTCTCAAATTGGGGTGCGAGTTCGGCAAACTCAAATAGTCATGAACTGCCGTTGCGGAAAGGCGTATGGCCTCTTCCACGGCTTCAACCGGCAGTTCAGCGCTTCTCGCCACATCTTCGATAGTTTTGCCCCGCTCAAGGAAACAAAGCAGTAGAAGATGGACCATCTTCCGTGTCCCTTTGAACGTAGGTTGCCCATGGCAAATGCCTTGATCGGCAACAATATACTTTCCCAGTTCAACGCGATTGTAATTTTGCACTTGAGTCTATCTCCTTTTTGGATTCCTCTATTCGCCCACGTTCACTGTTGGATTAACATCACCCGTTTCGTTCCCTTGTTTGCGGCCACTCTGACCAGCTCTTTGAGGGCAGTGACCCCATCCCCCTCAACTGTCGGTGTCTGGAAACGGAGGGTTTGCTTCATCGTCATTCTCCGCTTCGATTGGGTGTAGTTGATTTGGATAGAACCAACGCTGGTGCTCACCTCACGATTCTCAGGCACAGAATCGACTGTAAATCGGTCCCCCAAATTGACGGTAATCTCATCCTCCAGAGCGAGCGCTTTGCCAAGGGCGACCGGGTGCGTCCGGCTTTCTTCGCTCAGTAACGCGGCATAAGGGTGCTTGACAATCGGCAATTCAAGGACAAATTGACGACCAATGGCGAAAAGGTAATCCGTGCAGTACCATGTGAGTGTGAGCTTCAATTCTTTCCCCAGTGTCTCTAAACCTGAAATCTCAAACTTATCTAACTTCGCGCGGTCATCCAGCTCCATATACTCTTGCAGAAACTTCGCTCGATCGTCAGGGCTGATATATTTCAAATGGCTTCGTAGCTTCGTGTTGAACTCGCCCGTCACTGTGATTTCCTGATTCACCTTCACGGAAAGATCGTTCTCCACCTGAATCTGGGTCACAACGCGCTTCAGATTCTGATCGGCAGGCAGGGTTGGGCTCTTGGCAAATTGATATAAGCGAACCTGCATCCCTTTGCTTGCATCATTGTTTTTCCGCGTCCCCGCGCTTTGCGAGGCAGTGTCCGCCTTGACCCAATCAGGATTGATGATGAGCCCCCACCGGTCCTGATCGCTGGCGGGTAGGTCGCCATACGCACAGGTTTCCGCGGTCGCATCCAGCCAGATGAGGCCCCCATCGTCATTTTCCTCCGCGACGAGAACCATGTGGTTAAAGTAGGCAAGGGACGGAATCTCACGAACCACGTTACTGGATTCCCCCGCGGAGATCAACACAGGGTAGGACTTAATCCCGGCGGCGGCGAGCATGGTACTGAGCAGCGTCGCTTTATCCTTGCAGTCACCGTATCCCTCCTTGAAAATCTGGGGAGCGGCGTGAGGCTTAATCGCCCAGATGCCCAGCTCAATGCCAACGTAATTGATGTTCGTTGCGACATATTCGTAGATTCGCTTAATCTTTTCCTTTCGACTCCAGGCACCCATCAGCAACGCTTTCGTTTTACTCTCGATTTCTGGCGTGATATGGTCTTGCTCGCGGATGAGCGTCGCATACCATTCGATGAGTGTCTCCCACGAATCAAGTGAGGAGATACTGATACTATACGCAAGGTCTTCAACGGGAGGCATAAACGCTTCTTCACGCAACGCGGGGACATCCCGCACTTCAAACGTATAGGTACGTGTATAGTTGGTTTCCGTAATCGCCGGTTGAATCTGTGGTCCATGAATCTGATAGTGAATTTCTTTTTTCTTAGGTGTCTGGACGGTAAAGCGGTAGGAGTGGATCGGCTCCGACGTTTGGAAGTAGACCTGACGCCAGAATTCACCGCGCATGAGATGTCCCCGATTGTTGGAAGAATAAGCGTAATCAATGATACAGCCATCGGACATCTCTGGCATGGTAAAGTGCATGAGACGGGCATCGACAAACAAGCCTGATTGGACCGCACTTGGCGGCGGGATGTCCTTGACAATCTGGCTCAAATCGAGTTCAACCGTGCGCCCGTTAGGGGTTATGGTTCGGGCGTGATGGATGGTGATGTCATCGCTCCCGCGCGTATAGGGGATGCTGATTTCTCCAAATTTGCGCCCTTTCTCGTTAAAAATCTTCACGACCCGCCGCGTCGAATAGACGTAACTCACATCCTCATTGATGTCTAACATCTCAGCCTCCCACAACACGACGGCACTGGCATCCGGATATTTTTTTGCATCTGGCGCGCTTGCAATCAACGCTTTGATCTGTCGTTGCTCCGCTTCGGAATTCAGTTTGGTGTCAGGCACATAGCGAAGCGGCGCGTCATTTGCCGGCTTCGTCTCAGAATTGTCGGTTGTCGATTGTCGGTTGTCGATTGTCGATTGTCGATTGTCAATTGTCGATTGAGGGGGCTGCGCGGCGGCGATGAGCGGCGAACGCCGTTTCCCCAGGAATGTCCGTCCCGCGAGGGTTCCCTCCTTACCGTCGGGCAGGTCTTGGCGCGAGGGGATACCGTCACCATTATCGTCGAGGTGGGGGTGTTCTGAGGCAACAGCCCCATCCTTCTCGTACCATTCTTTCACCTTCTTCTGGGTGTACAAGAACGCCTCCAGCAAAGAGATCGCGCCATCTCCGTCCGTATCTGCTGTCCCATCGGAAAACGCATCGACGAAAATATTCCCGAATCCGGAGCGCATGTATCCCTCCCGAGGAGAGCAGGAGGTGATAATCGTCCTCCCATCCTTGCTGACCAGGGGAACCATGTTTGCACTGTAGGGAAACCCGAAAACCAAGATGACCTGTTGGGCAGGGATACGGTTAATGAAATCCGCGTATTCCGCCTCACTGACATCCGGGCCGGGGAGGTTAAATTTCAGACCCCCTCCTGATCTCGTCGCATGCCCAATCATAAAGAGGATAAACCGATCCGTGGGTTTTACCTTCTGCGCCATGTCGGCGAAAGCCTGCTCTACATTTGCCTTTGTCGCCTTGTCACTGACCAGGCCTGGCGTGGTTCCCTCATCTTCAAACAGGAACGTGATATTCTTGGGCGAATTGCCGTACTCCTTGGTGAGCAGGTCATGCATCCGTGATGTTGCCCGCCAAAACTCATCGTAAAAGGATTTCTCCCCACCGACGCCGCCGATAATCAGGGCGTAATCCGATGGATTGAGCCTGTCGAAATCTTCGGCAAATCCAGCCTGAACAGTGAACAGAATCCCAATCAAAAGTGCGTAAACGAAACGTGTTCTTATCATAAGTCGTAATCTCCTTTATATGATGCGTGATGCGTGAAACGTGATGCGTGAAACGTGAAACGTGAAACGTGAAGCGTAAGAGGTGATTCTCATCCTTCCATTCTTCCATTCTTCCATCCTTCCTTTCCTTCCCTTTTTCCTTTCCTCATTTATCCATTTCCTCTTTACTAGCGACCTGCTGATGTGGCAATACCTCCGCACCGATGAGCAAGGGTGGAGTCCGCAGGGGGCTTACATCGTTATCCTGTATGCGCATGAAGATATGCCCCCGGGCGGATTCCATTTGCAGAACCGGATCGGTTGCCGTTCTGAGCAGAAGCGGAGGTACACGCCACACACCGGTTTCAAAAGTGCGCCGTTGGGCTTGCCGCTCGCCTGACCGGCTGGTAATTATGGTGATAACGGTCTGCGTTCCCTGATTTTCAACGTACAGTTGTTTGTCCTTCTCTAGCTCCCATACATATATCATGATGAGGTCTCCTCCAGATGACTTGCCATGGGTATAGTCCTTTCACTTTTTCCGAGGAACTATCCAAATGTTCTTAACAAATGCGGCTTGATGATCGAGCTCTGGATATAATTAGGACTTACGCAGTTGAGGAAAGGAGCGCTCTCGTAGAGCGGGCAGCCTGCCCGCTCCTGAGTGGGCAAGCTGCCCACTGTACATGCCCTTCGCCTATAATTGCGTAAGTCCTATAATGTTCCTTCGTAGATGCCAAGTGATTCTAACTGCGTTTTAATCTTATTCTTTTTTCCGGCAGCAACTTTATACGCACGAAGAAACTTCTTAGATATATCTTTCCTTAAGCAGATGGTTTCCAGATTCAATGGTGCCGGCAACGGCTCTCCTTTTTTTGAGATCCGTTGTCTTAGTTTTGTTCGATCGCCAATTCAATGCTCATTCGGATTATCGGCAGAAAGACCTTCACTGCGTGCTGCTTCACACAGCGCCTTATCCGCCGAAACAAAGATGATAGGCAACATCCCGGCACCGACTAGAGCTGTGTTGAGGATAATGGCAGTGGTAAGGTGTACTGCATCATATCCTCGCAGTGGATGCCGTCTTGTCAAATCTACCCCAAGTTCGACAGCTTGGTCGCTCAATGGGACGATGAGGTACTCACCATTGCACACATCTTCCAAGAATACCTCCAAAATTGCCTCGTAGTCTTCCTGAGTTAACTCTTTGGTACGTACTTTTTTGCTCAAGGCGGCAGCAATCTCTACAACTCCTATCTGACCCAGGTACACTTCATCCTCGGTGGACTCACAAATGGTATTTACCCATCCAGAACCGATTTCCGGAGCATACCGTTTGACCGCTGCACTGCTATCAAAGTAAAACCCCATCAGCGTTCCCCCCGCATAGCGATAATCTCTTCAGATAAGGGAATCTGAAGTTTAGCCAGTGAGGCTTCTACCTGGGCGCGAGTGGAAGTCCCACCTTTGCGAGGCAGTGTAGCCATTATGCCTTCTGCAAATGCACGTTGCCTTTCTGAAGTCATAACGAGTCCAGCTTGCCTGAGCGTTTGCAAGGCTTTTTCTTCCTCTGTTGCCATTTTCGATCGTTTCTCCAGCCACATCTGGAGTGCCTCGGCAACAACCAGACTCAAGGCTTCAGCCGAAGACACCTCCTGATGTACCTGTTGCAACAGTGCAGGTGGTAGTTGAATCTGAACAGTTTCCATAATCGTGTCCTCCTTCGATTTAGCGAATCTACACATCCACAAACTTTAGATCTTACGTTTTACGTTTTACGCATTACGCCTCACGTTTCACGTTTCACGAATAAACGTCCCACTTTTGCCGCCCGTTTTTTTGACCAGCCTAATATCGGAGATGACCATCTCCCGCTCCACCGCTTTGCACATATCGTAGACGGTCAAGCCAGCGACGGAAACGGCGGTGAGGGCTTCCATTTCCACGCCCGTTCGTCCGACGGTCTGCACCTCCGCCTCAATTTCAACGCGGTGTTCCACTTCATTGATTGACAGATCAACTTTGACCGAAGTCAAGGCGAGCGGGTGGCAGAGCGGGATGAGCTCGCCGGTACGCTTGGCTGCCATGATGCCGGCGAGTCGAGCGACTTCGAGGACATCACCTTTTGCGAAGCCTCGCTCGGCGATTAAACGGATGGTTTCCGGTTTTGCAGAGACATGCCCGCGCGCCACTGCCACTCGCAACGTCTCCGCTTTCGGGGTGACATCAACCATTCGGGGGTGTCCTTTTTCGTCAAAATGGGTAAGTTTGTTCATGATGGATATCGCGTAGTGCGTAGTGCGTAGAGATTCACTTTCGGGGTTTGAGAGATGTCAGAGGCATCAAGAGAGCATCGACCAGCGGCTGCCACCCCGGTAAAACATCAGACCGAACCCGCTCTCCACGACGGAATCGTTCAAGGCCATGGGTGAACTCGGAGAAGAATCGTATCACATCAATCGCCCCTTCCGCTGAACGGACGAGCCAACATTCCTGAACACCAATTTTTCGATAGTCGGCGAGTTTATCTTCAACCTTTCGTGATGACTCGCTCGGGGAGATCAGTTCAACGACTAGATCCGGCGCAACGTCAAGGTAAGGGAGTTCCTCCATGTCATCCAACCTGAATTTTTCAAGCCGTTCAAAGCTGATGTAAAGGACATCCGGTTGTCGGGTCTGTAATGGATTCTTGTTGATCATGATGTCAACCGGTGCATAAACGACAAGCCCCAATTGATTTTCTTCAACGTAAGCATCCATGGGCTGGAAGATTTTCTTTGATCTCCATTGGTGTCCAATCAAGGGTGCTGGTGCCATGATCAGGCCTCCATCAATAATTTCATATCGCTGCATTGTTTCTGGCAGGGCGAGGTAGTCTTCGTAAGTCAAGATCTGTTTCGTAATCATTTTTAATCCCTTTCCACGACAACTTTGAGTTTACCGTTTTGTTCACTTCTTTCCAATCTTTCCAACCAGGATTTCGTAGCTTTCCAACCCATTTTTTAAGAGAGCGTTCACCAACTTGTCGATGGAAATTCCCTTTTCGTCGGCGATCTTGATGAGTCGATAGGCAACTTTCGCTTCTAACTGAAGTTCCAACGTCATCGTTTGAATATCGATATTGACAGCTTCAACCTTTTTTGAAGGGTAATCTGTTGTGTCGTGCGCCTCCCAAAATTCCTCCGCTGCCTCAAGGGAGCCGAAGTCTTCAGGGAGGGAGTCAATTCTTTTTGCCATAACGTCTTTTCTCCTTTGCACTCATGTCCTTCAGGTAAGTAACTTCTCACCGCTTCGAGGCATCCAGAATGGTTAGCCCGACTAAGCGATTGTCTTTGTAATCTAAGATGATGCCATCCCCACGCATTTCGCTGTGGGTGACTTCCCGATAGACAACATTGATTCAATAGAATCAGCTTGACTACCCATAATACCTATGGTATTCTTAATAAAATAAGTTTTGCAAGGAGTGCAATCATGAATCAAATACCAAGAAAGCAATCGTATATTGCCTTATTATTCCTTAGTATGTTTCTAACCTTTTACATCATCCCACGAGTTGGAATAGCTCAAGAAAAAAGTGACATTCCTCAAGAACTTCAGGGATTGATAAAAAGAAACACATCAACTGCCCAAATCAAGGTTGAAGAAGGAATTATAGGGGATTTAACTATGACGTGGTTAAGCGATGAACTACTAAATTCCATAATTACCTATTACTGCCAATTAGAGAAGAAGTCCACAGCCGAAGGAATTAAAATCCGTCAAGATTTAAGGATGAAATTGGAAACTCACGGAAGTATTCCCTTTTTATTGATTATCAAACCTATTAAGGGTTTAATTTCCAGTCCTAAAGGTTGGCAAAGAAGCCTTTATAAAGAAGTAACTGGGAAATTTTTTAAGAAAACTAAAAAAACTTATGTTGGTGAGGTATGGACACCTAACATCATACTAAGAGCTGGTAACAGAGTCGCTTATCCTCATGAACTTAGCAAAATTCTCGAACCTAATAGGAGTCGTTGTTATACAAAAGACGCGTGGGGATATATACTTTTCAAAAAGGATGAGCAGGATGGAACTCCCATCATTCAAAAAGAGGATTTATCATTCTCTATTGAGATAGATATGAGAGCTGAATTAGGCAAGTGGTATGATGTTGAAGTTGAGTTCTACTTTGACCTCCTGCCCATTCCAATTGCCTCTATCATTGATAATAAAATCCCAGCATGGAATAACGCGCTTGTAAGCGCAATACCAGAGTATTCTCCTCAACAAAGCACTACTTATTATTCACAGAAGATTTCTACCTCTCTATCACCGTCTGATATTATAAACATTTTAGGGTTAGCAGTAGGACTTGTTCAAGTTCTTCTGACGTTATAAATATCATCACGCTATCAAATCACGGCGTTCAGTATGTGATTTTAAGCAATTCAGCTAACCCTTACCCCCTCCGTCATCCGATCAAACTGCGGCTTGAGTGTGGGATAGAGCGCACGGTAGCTCTGGTCGTATTTATCTGCCAGACTCCCCTTTTTTCCCCCGAATAGAGTTTTGGGGGATACTTTTTTCGAGTGTCTATGATGTTGTATATAGCAACTCCTAAAGCAAACGCTGATACAACAACAACAGACACGGTCAGAATTAAATCAAACATCATTAATCTCCTGAATCTTGAGAAGTTTTAATCATAGATCTGATAGCCTTCCAGAAATCTATCCAATCGGTTGTTCTGCAATAATCCTTGCTTCTTCCGCTCTGAATTGTTCCAGATACTTTCCAGGGCCGTGGTATGCTGCAACATCCTCCGGTCTTGGCGTGATTGGCTGGCTTCTTTTTAATAACCCCTGGCTAAATGCCTCCACGTCAAACGATTCACCCTGAGATTTACAGTAGGCATACGCGCCGGCAACTGCTGCGCCCAAAGCCGGACCGCCTTTTTCCATCGGAATGAGCTCTCGATTCCATATTGCTGCAACGCGCCTCATGATCTCCGGGCTGCCAGACGCACCCCCCGTAACATACAATGGCGCTTCGCTCTGTTTTGTAAAGGCTTCGGAATGGACATACACCGCAGCCAAACTGGTTTCGATAATACCCGCATAATCTGATGCTAATGTGGGCTTGGTACGATGCGTGATTCTGGTTAAATCGAAGCTACCCGAGGGCGGAAAGGATTCGTTTTTAGGATGCCAGAGGGCCATAGAAGAACCGGGTGAAACTTGCCCCAATGCCGTTTCTGCTGGGCCGTAATCCTCCTTGCCCAAGCCATAAAGCACCCGAACCATATCCCACACCATCGCACCGTTCGTTCGGCACCCAAACATAAATGGCCTTCCGATTCCGTCATACATGGCATTGGCGAGCCCTTCCATATCGAGCGTTTCGCCATCCGTCGAAACCATGTTGACAAAGCTGGTGCCCAGACTTAACAAATTGTCCGCAACCAATACTTTTGCCTGTGGGTTATCCCCGGAGCCTGCAACAATTTTGCAGTCGCGGTTAAAACCGTATTTTTCGACGAAATATGGCCCAATCTTTCCAACGATTGTGTCAGGAGGGACCAGGTCAGGTAATTTCTTTCTGAAGGCTACCAAACCGCCGGGCAACCCTTTGGAAGTGCTCTCAAGCAACTCTGGTGACCAACGCTTGGCTCGATAGTCCATGAGAGACATCCCACAAGCATTTCCATAATCAATGGGGACTTTTGAATTTCCCGTAAGCACCGCGGGGATGAAGCTGCTGATTAACTGGATGTTTTCCGTCGCCTCATAAGCTCTGGGAAACTGTTGGGCAACCCTTCTCATGGTTGTGCCTGTGAATCTTAGCGGCGCATCTGAACCCGAAAGGCGAATCATTTTCTCCTTTCCGCCAACCCCTCTTCTGACAAATTCTGTCTGCTCCACTGTATTAGACGTCATCCAGATGGGGGCGGTCAGGTAGGCAAAACTGCCACCCAGTAAATTGAGGAGCTCTTTTTCCGCGCTTTCCTCCGCTTTTAATTCGGAAAAGAGCCCTTCCGCCTGGCAGTTCAGGTAGACATGGCCATGCTGCTGACCGGAATCGTTGATAACGACAATCTCCCCCAGCGGTACTCCGGCCGTTTTCATGTCGTCAAACATGGCATCCAGAGACGCCAAAAACATCTCAGGAGGCTGGTCCGCTTCACCCCCCACGCGCGGCGGTATAATATAGTCAGACCGAACCCCAAAACTGTTCAATCGGGCATCTTTCCTGTAATCCAGGGAACGCTCAAAAGTTTTATCTCCAGTATCGATATCGACGGCAATCGCTGATAAGCTCTGGGTGCTTGAATCCAGTCCCAAGGCGAGTCTTGCCATTTTTCAGTCCTCCGTATAAAATACTAAAATAGGAGTTACGCACTTGATACCAAGACGGAGTTGCGGCATGATGAATCCCCGATGGATCGGGGCAGGCTCTGAATCCTGCATCTGGAATGCAAGATTCAAGGTTTCGACAGGTTCAACCCGGCGGATTCAAGATGCAGAGAACCTCTCTCTCACCAACTGCGTAAGTCCTATAAAAGTCTGAATGCTTCAGGATTTTGCAATTCATCAGTCCCCCAAAATCTCCCGCAACTTTGCGTAAGCGCTGGGCATGGGGCGAGCAAAAAGCCAGTTGACATTTAACCAAAACCCCGGAAGGGCGTCGGATCGAAAAATATCCCCATCTTCCAACGGCATTCGCTCATATTCCCCGCCAACCAGTCGATAAAACTCGACATTCATCCCCAGCGGATCGATGATCCAATACTCCTGAACCCCCATCGCCTCATAAAGCGGTTTCTTGACGTCATAGTCCCGCTCTTCGCTCTCTTCCGCGACAATCTCAACGGCGATATCCGGAGGCCCCGTCATGCCGGTCTTGTGAATAAGCCCCATCCGCTCCCGGCGAACGAAAGCGACATCGGGCTCAGGAGCATTGTGTTCATCCAGTTTATAGGCAAATCGAGAGCCAGAAACGTAACCAAGGTTCTTGTCGTCAACATAGCCCTTGATGAGACAAATTAAAAACACGTTAATGTCATTGCTTTCGGTTGAATCAGGAGACGCCATATAGATGACTCCACCAATGAGGTCTGCCTTTTGCCCGCCTGGGACCAGTCGATAAAAATCCTTCACAGTATATCGCCTGTGAACTGTCGGTGCCGAACCCAATCGATTTTTCATGATGGGGATGCTCCTTTCGATTAGATGATTTCCTCGCTGGGATTATTTGGTTTATGGTCTGATTCTCTATGGAACTCATATAGCACCTGATACTTGAAACTCAAAATACCGAAAACGCCATGCGTCTTGCGTCAATGAACTTTTGAACCCCTGAACTCCTGAACCCATGGACGTAATACGCCCTAACCCCCAACACCTAACCCCTACTGCCCCGGATACGCCCGGTTTTCCAACTGCGCGATGAACTTCTCCGCGGAGATTGCAGCGGCAGCCCCCGTACCGGCTGCGGTAATCGCCTGACGGAAAACGTGGTCATGGACATCGCCGGCGGCAAAAACGCCTTCGATGTTCGTGCGCTGGAGTTTGTCTACGATAATGTAGCCTTGCTCATCAAGTGCGATTGTGTTCTTGAATAACTCCGTGTTCGGTATATGTCCGATGAAGATAAACACCCCATCAATCGGGAACACAGCCTTTTCACCCGTCTTCACATTTTCGAGCAACGCGCCGGTTACCTTATCCCCATCGCCTTGGATCGCTTCAACAACCGTGTTCCAGATGAACTTGATTTTATCGTTCTTGAAGGTGCGTGCCTGCATAATTTGGCTGGCGCGAAACTGGTCGCGACGGTGGACAATGTATACCTCTGACGCGTATCGGGTGAGGAACATCCCCTCCTCAAGCGCCGCGTCGCCGCCGCCGACAACAATGAGGCGTTGGTCTCGGAAGAAAAATCCATCACACGTTGCGCAGTAGGAGACACCGCGCCCTCCATATTCCGCTTCGCCGGGGATGTTAAGTTTGCGCGGTGAAGCACCTGTACAGATGATGACGGCTTTGGTAAGATATTCCTTTTCGTAGGTTTTCAGATAGAACGGATGGCGTTTGAAATCCACCGCCGTTACTGTGTCAAAGCGTACCTCTGTTCCGAAACGCTCCGCTTGCTTTTGCAGGTCTCTGATAAATTCCGAGGCTTCGGTGCCAAAAAATCCGGGATAGTTTTCAAGGTCGAGCGTCAACGAGAGTTGCCCGCCGAGCGCATCACCTGTGATGAGCAGGGGTTCCAGCATCGCGCGCGAGGTATAGACACCCGCAGCGAAGCCAGCCGTGCCCCCTCCGATAATAATAACGTTACGTTCTTCTAAACCATCGCCATCGTTTTTTTTAACCTCTTCCATTTGTGTTTGTTCTCCTTGTCTGAGCATTTCATCCAGTTCCCCAGAACGGGCAAGGTCCGCGAGATCATCATCATCGCCGATGTGGACGTCATCAATGAAAATCTGCGGCACATCCCGGCGTCCTGTGAGCCTTTCGATCTCATCTCTCATGTCGGAATGACCGTGAATATTGATCTCCTCAAATTCGAGTTTCTTACTTCCAAGAATCCGTTTGGCTCTATCACAATAAGAGCAAAAATCGGTTGTGTACATTTTAATACGTGGCATTCCAGTCTGTTGATGCTCCATCTTTTTCAAGCAATTACCTCCGTCATCATTCAAGTTTGTTTCATTGTAGCACAATTTCTTTGGGGTCTGCAAGCACAATCGATTCACACGTAATTATGAATTCTGAATTATCAATTTTGAATTGAAAAAACCCTTGCGGCGTGCGGCTTCTGAAATTCAGAATTTATAATCGATTAACAAATTGAAGTTGACAACCCATCAGAAAATATGGTAAATTGATAACCAGGTCTTTAACTCTCCACAATCCGGTTCGCCACTGGGGGTGATTACCATGCTAGCGAAACCGAAAAAGCCCCAATTGGAGCCGCCACTGACCGAGGAAGAAAAGGCGCGGCTATATCCGTTCGGCATTACTGAGGAGAAAATTATCCGCGATCCGATGCTGCGGTTCTTTGGCATCTTTGCAGACGACCCAGAGTTTATGCCGATGATTCGCCGTGAGTATCGTGAAGGACGGGGAAGGGAGTATCCTGAATGTCCGATGGAACCCGTGAACTCTACTACATCTTCGACACTGACATCATCTCCGAGTGCCTCCGCCAAAACGCGCAAGCCCTCGCCTTCCTCGGAGCGACGCCCATCGAACAACGGCGCACGACGGTCATCAACGAAGGCGAGCTCCTCACGGGGCGCTACCAGCAACTCCAAACAGCGGACACCGTAGAGCGCATCGTTTCCGCACAAGGGCGACTCAATCAGACGAAGGCGTTTCTGGGGGCCTTCCCCGCCATTTTGCCAATGGACGCGGAAGCCGCCTCCATTTTTTTCGACCTCTCCAAGCAGCGCGGCGTGCAGAAAATCGGACGTCGTGACCTGATGATTGCCGCTATCGCTATCCACTACCGTGCAACCCTTGTCACGGGTAATGTCCGGCACTTCGCCCGCGTCCCACGCCTCACGGTGCGCGATTGGCGCGAGCGTTAGCCCTTTATCTGGAGAAAGATGCGGAGTGGGAGAAAGCCCAGCGAGGCACAGATGGCAGGATTTGGCCATGGGGGAATGAATAGGATAGTCGCAAGTGCAACAGTGAGCCTTCCATGTTAGTTTTGAATTGAAAGGAACCACAAATGAACACCAATGAACACGAATTGACTCACGCCCTCCTGATATGTTGATGCGGCGGAAGCAGTCGAGGAATCCCGTCGATAATGGGATAAACAGCGTTGCAGTGTCCACAACGAATCTGAACCTTCTCCCACTCGACCCGTCCCTTACAAACAGGGCATACGACGATCTCTCGAAGCGTTTTCTTAGATTGCTGACGCTGCTTGGCTAAAAGGGATTTCGCTTTGCGAACCAACTTCCTTGGAATGGCGTACTTGACAAGTGGAATCCATCTTTGCCATGAAGGCCCCCCCCCCACTCCATCCAGCATCGTTTCTATCGTTCGTGGCGCTTCCAAGTCTAAAGGCGAAGTGTCCGGTGGAAGGATGCGATAGTCGATTTTTCCCTCCCATTCGTACTGCACCAGAAAGATATGGTGGTGGGTGATATGAAACCTGGCAAAGTTCCTATCATGAGCCGCAAGCGCATGGAACAGTTGGCCAAACTGATCTTTCATCACTTTTTTTTGAATCATTAACTGCCCGTTAATCAGGTTGATAATCCAATTATGATAGGGCCAACCGTAGAGCCGCTCCGCAACCTCAGAGGGCGTTTCAATGTAGCCCCGTAAGGCAACACGCATGAGCTCAGAAATCAGTCGCTCCGGGTTTTCGACATGCTCCAATACATGGGAACAGATGACGTAATCAAACGAGGCATCCGCAAACGGCAGATACTGTCCATCCGCTTCAACCATCGGGCGATCCATGACAATCGTGCCCCCTCGTTGGGTATCATCATTGATAAATTTATCGCACAAGATATCGGATCGAATTTTGGGGTTGTGTCCACTCCCAATTTCCAGGACAAAATCGTTGGGTCGGATGTTCATTTTTCAACCACCATGCTAATATAAAGGCTCACACGCGGAAAGCAGGACGCCATAACCTTTCCTTTGACGCCAAAACCAACACAGCGTTTAACGATACGCAAACCGCGAAGCCGGAAAAACTTTTCCAGGTCGATCGGACTTGCATAATAAACGCTGTCCGCATCGCCCCCAATGATTCGATTTTCGATGTCTGGCTCGCGGTATAAAAACTGGGGTTGTGTTGAAAACCGCTTCTTGAAGTAAAGGGCAGAGTTCCTCAAAGCATTCTGGAAGGCTTGTCGTTTTGTCTCTGCCCATATCGGTCTGCCCTTTTTGCCGGCAATCATTCGCAAGCCATCCAGGAACGGCATCAGGGGGGAACAAAGATTGGGGCCTGCGACAATAATCCTGCCCCCACGCCGCGTCACTCGGAGCATCTCCAGTAAGGCGGTTTCAACATCAGGGAGGTGTTCAATCAGTTCGTTGGAGGTAGCCACATCGAAACTCTCCGCTTCAAACGGGAGTTCGAGGGCGTCACAGACACGATATTCCAAGCAATCGCTTTCCCATTTTTGCGCCTCCGCCAGAAAGAGCGGCGAAATATCCGTTCCCACCACGCGATGCCCCAATTGACTCAACAACATCGCTGAGAGCCCATTGCCACAGCCGACATCCAGAATTCGCGAGTTTGGGAGTGCGTAGCGATGGACCAATTCAACATAAGTGCGCAGATAGGTTTCATCATGTTCAGCCAAAAGCCCTTTGTATGTCTCGGATGTTTCATAGAATCGCCGCATCCGTTGACGGAGGCATGGCCTCGAAGGAAGTGAAACATTTGATTGGTTGGCAGGATGAAGTGTCTCCATAGTTAGAGACATTATACTACTTCGCAGATTGATGGGTCAACCGAAAAACGGAGGATAAGGGAATAAGGGGGCGCGAGAGAGCAAAGCAGAAGGGTAGGTGATTGGGGGAGGAGGTCAGTGAATGAGGTATTAGGTATAACACCTCATTCACTGACACAATCTATTCAGGTTTGATCGGAACTTCTTTTGATTTTTCGTCCTCTATCCTGACGCTCTGAAGCGCTGCCCTTTTTACGGCACCCAACTGAATGATTCGTGTATGTGGCTGTAAAGGCTTAACGGCAAGTGGAGCCACAGGGGGTGGTTCTGTTGGGCCAAAAAACGTCAGCTTCACTAAAAAGATGGTCAACACGAGGTAGAAGACCATCGCTGTGTAGTTGACAAAGGTTGGATGGGGGCCCAACTTCAGGGCGAGGAGGACACGGGCAATGGGGTTTACAAAGAAGTTTAATAGTAGATGGCGGCGGCCCTGGCGAATCCGCGCCTGAATGCGTTCAACGAGATCTAGGGGCGGCACCGGTTCAGGGAGGCTTTCGAGAATTGCCGCAGTGTGTAACATATCTTCATGCTCCGCTTGACAGACTGCGCATTCGATGAGATGTCCTTTAAGTTGAACCTTCTCTCGGTGAGTCAGGTCTGGATTCCGATGCAGACTGAGATTTTCGATAACTTGTTTGCATTTGGGATTCATAAACATCCCCCATTTTGTAGGCATTACTTGTGTAGATTTTTCAGTTTTGACTTAAGATTTACTACGGCTGTATTCAGGCGCGATGCAACTGTACCTTCCGAACAGTTCAGCAACTCAGCAATCTCACGATATTTCAGGTGCTGCATATAAAATAAGGTAATAACCGTCCGCTGTTTCAGCGGCAACTGGTTAATTGCATCTTGCACAATCCGATCGCGTTCTGATTTCAGCAACATTCCATCCGGACACTCGTTATCATAGTGGGCTTCCCTGTCTGCAATATCCTGTGTGTAGGCGCCTAACGTGCGCTCTCGGGAGTCAGCTTTACGGAGGTGTTGCTGACAGGTATTAATCGCGACTCGGTACAGCCATGTCGAAAACTTCGATTGGAATTGGAATGATCGAATGGATTTATACGCCTCATAAAATGCGTCTTGCGTTGCATCCGCTGCGTCGTCGGCATTGCCGAGCATTCGGTATGCAAGCCCATAGATTTTGGCATGGTGACGGTGCACCAGCTCATTGAATGCCTCACCATCGCCTTCAATCGTTTTTTGAACATAGACTTCATCGGGAATCATAGGCGTCCGACTCCTGGATGACTCAAAAATAAGTCAGTAGTTTTAGTGAATTTGTTCCACAGTGTTCTTCATAAAAATGTGGGCGATAGAACTTGACGAATCAACCCATTCTTCCGCTTCTCTATTACGTTTCACGTTTCACGTTTCACGCATCACACTTCACGTTCGCAAACTTCACACACTTGTCCTAACCGTCCTAGTGCGCTCTCTATCTCGATCTCTGTGTCATACACATAAGTGACCAGCACATTTACCGCGCCACACCAGTCACATTTCCCACGAAAATAGTGAGCCTTTTGACCGATGCGTTCAGCCATTTCAACTTGTATTTTCTGGGCCGATTGAACCAGCGCGGCGGCACGTTGACGTAATTTTGCATCCGTCTCCGTTTGCGCAATCTGTTCAAAGACGGTTCTCAATTTCGGGTCATCTGGACGCCCACCATCATCAAGCGTATGCCAGGCGGCTTGACGAACCTTGAGGTCTGGGTCCTGTAGTCCGCGATATAAGGCTTCCCAAACGGCGTCGATCTGTCTTCGGACATGGCAAGGGCAAAGGTTTTTCATTGCCATCTCTCTATCCGTTGGATCGAGGGAGCTTGCCAGCGAAAGATAGTAATCAATCCCATCGCCGCGCAAGCGGTCTTCGCCACGGCGGTGCACTCGCTTCTGGTAGTTGTTCTGAGGTAATTTTTTGGCCACTTGTTTTTTCCTTATTCAGCAGCCTCATTCAGAATTCAGAACCTTCCGAAGGTTTGACAAAAACAGTGTTAAATCTGCGCAACATGGATAGTTTCTGTTGTCTGAGAAACGGATTTCGGGCTCACACGAATTTCGACATGGTGGTCTAGTTTGCCTAAAAGTGAAAACAACAGATCGATGGTAAAGCCCTTCAACCTGCCGTTTCTCAATTCTGTCATTTTCGATCTACTCACCCCTAAAAATTGGGCAGCTTCCTTTTGTGTCATTCCCTTCTCTTGAATGATGCGATTGATCTTCCATGCCAGTTTCGCTTTTGCGAATCTTTCGTCAGGATTCGGAAGCCCTAAATCCCTAAAAACGTTTCCTGAACTTAGAGTATAATCTGCCATCATCTATCTTCCTTTCGCTATGTCTTGAGCCATTCGTAACCGTTGTTTAATGAGATCGATTTCTTTCTTAGGTGTGTGGCTTAAACACTGGGGGTTTGGGGTCTGGGTGAAAGGCAGTTGTCGTAGTTTACAGCAGAAGGCGTCATCGCCAAAAATACAACCCAATTGCTATTCGACCTATTTTTTCGTTGACAGAAAATTTCGGGGATGCTAGAATAGCCCACCTCTTATCGAACGAATTTTTTGTCAATTGAGTCTCAACCAGGGACAGTCGAATGCGGTTTTACGCCTCTGTTAGTCTCAAAAAGATGCGAATAACGTCCGATAATGTGAGTTAGCGGACATTTGATTATCCCGTCAAGTGAAGCGACATTGGGAATTAAAACGATTCAGGAGGTTTTCAGATGATTAAAAAGAAAAGTTCGCAAAAAGAAAAAAAAGAAACGCTTGAGCATCTTTATTTAACAACATTCCTTAATTTACTCAACTTGAATCCTAACCAACTCAGACGCGGAGACGAACAAGGAGAAAAACCACCTGATTTTGTAATGGTTTTAGATGGAAAAACGATTGGTGTAGAGGTAACTCGGTACCATCAGAACTCTCGACGAAAGGAATATGAAGGGGAATGGGAAAAGCTTAAAGAAGTGATTGAACAGGAACGAAGTCTTTATCCTGGCCTGAATGAAGTTTCTGCTTCACTTGATTTTAATTTTAAGGAGTCACTAGAGGTACCGCCCAAAGGGCAGCACCGTAAATTTGCGCAGGAACTTTGTAAATTCATTCTTGATGAACTCAATCACCTTAGCTCCGAACAACAACGTTTCACATCTTTTCAATCAAGTTCTTTGCCCTTGCTAAATCAGTATCTTGGCTCACTTCGTCTGAAAGTTCAGAACGTTAAAGTCACATGGCGTTCAAACCATAATAGCGGGTCAGTTAGAGTACATGAATGCGAACTACAGAGCTGTGTTCAAAAAAAAGCTTCAGGCGTGAGCAGATGGAACCCTCTAAATCCTGATGAAAAATGGCTCTTAATTGTGAGCGGTCATCGAATCTCTCAAGCCATGGATCCACTTTATCTTGTAGACAAGCTTAGAGATTTTCGTGGACTCAATTGCGATTTGAAAAATAGTAGCTTCGACAAAGTTTACATCTTTCAAATTATGCGCAAGAAGATACTACTTTGGCAATCTTCTACTGATTGGATTGAAGTGGAGTATAACACAAAAGAAAACACGAATTTTTCGCTTGATTCCCTAAACTCAGTGATAGAAAGACTTTGCAAAAAGTGAGTTTGACTTTTTTGGCAAACTGTCAAACTCACTCCTTCCTCCATACCCCCCGCCGCTCTCGGTGATCTTTCAGTTGCTTGGTGAGCCGTTCGCGTTCTTGTTTGTCCATCGCCATTAGTTTATCAGATATATGCCACTGGCGATGGCTGTTCAGTGGTCTCCTGCCGCTCCAACCGAATCCGAAAACCCAACCCGGAGAGAATCTCCAGGAGGTTATCCAATCTGGGATTGTGTTTGCTGGCAAGTACATCGTACAAATGTTGACGGCTAATTCCTGTTCGTTTCGCTAACTTTCCAATCCCACCTTGCGCTTGAGCCACATCTCGCATCGCCAACAATAACGATTCCGTATCGCCGTCTTCCTCGTAATCCTCCAAGGTGGCTTCAAGATAATACTGTGCGAATTCAGGGTCTTGGAGCCTCTTTAAGAGATTCTCTTTGAAACTGGTGGTATTTTTGAGTATGAATTCTCTATTCATGGTCTCTCCTTTTGAATTCTTCCCAATAGGTTTTGGCTTTTTGAATATCCCGCCGTTGCGTTCTTTTAGCACCTCCACAGAGTAAGAGCACAATGACTCTACCTAAATCACCGAAATACACTCGATAACCCGGGCCGTAATGGATTCGTAACTCGTATAAATCTCCGTTCAACCTTCTGACGTCCCCCAAATTACCCTGATGTAACCGTTCAATTCGTTTCACGATAATGGTCTGGGTCTTTTTATCCTTGAGAGAATCAAGCCACTCCTCAAAAGGCTCGCGTCCGTCTGGTGTGATGTAATTGCGTACTTCTCTGGGTCTTATCTCCATACACTAAGTGTAAGAAATTTCTGATAAAAAGTCAAGCCTCAAATTGCCTCTCGCGTGGAGCAACCTGCCAGCACACAAGCGGCTGATCACATCAAACACCTGCCCCGACAATGACTATTTTCTTCAATCCAAATTTGTCTCACGTTCCACGTTTCGCGTCCCCATCTCTATAATAAATTCGTAACGGCGTCCCGCTGAATCCAAAGGCTTCGCGGATACCGTGCATCAGATAGGCTTCATAGTGTGATTGAATCTTATCCGCGTGACGGGCAAAAATCAGGAAAGTTGGGGGGCGGGTTTTTATCTGTGTGATATATTTCAGCGCAGGACGGACGCTTCCGGAGCGTGGTGGCTCATGCGCATTGGTCAATTTCACCAGCAGGTTATTTAATGCGGGGGTTGGGACGCGCGTGCAGTATTCGCGGTGAATGACCAGGCTGAGATCAAGGAGTTTCTTCACGCGCTGCCCCGTGAGCGCAGACACAAAGAGCAAAGGTACATACGAGAGCTGGGGAAATTCGTCCCCCACAGACTCGACAAACTGGTTATAGGTCGAATTGTCTTTCTCAATCACATCCCACTTGTTGATAACGAGAATAGACGCCACCCCCTGCTTCGCGATGTAACTCGCGATAGTTTGGTCTTGCTGTGAAATTTCCTGAGAGGCATCAAGGACAAGCCATGCAATATCGCTTTGACGAATACTGCGGACGGCACGTTGAACGGTCAATTGTTCCAGCTTGCCATCAATTGCGGATCTCTTCCGCATGCCCGCCGTGTCGATGAGCTCAAAGGGAATATGGTCATGCACAAAACGGATGTTCACCGCATCACGCGTCGTCCCCGGCTTTTCATCAACAATCATCCGCTCCTCACCGAGAATTGCGTTGATGAGCGACGATTTCCCCACATTTGGACGCCCAACGATGGCCACTTTGATGCCATTTGAAGAATCAGGGGATTCCATCTCGCCTTCTGGCATTGCGAACACCACTTCATCAAGAAGGATGTTAATCCTGTCGTTTTGGGCGCATGAGATGAAGCAAGGTTCGCCGAGCCCAAGTTCATAAAACTCCAACGCCTCAGTGCTCAATCTAACGTTATCGACCTTGTTCACAACCACGAAGATCGGTTTGTCAGTTTTTCTGAGCAGGTCCGCGATGACATAATCTTGCGGCAGAATCCCCGCCATTGCGTCAACCAAAAATAGGATGACTGTCGCTTCGCTCAAAGCCACTTCGACCTGCAACTGGACCCTATCAATAAGGTCATCTTCAGGAGCAAGGTCTAACCCCCCTGTATCCACAATCGTAAAGTGATGGTCTGTCCACTGCACGTCAGCATAATTCCGATCTCGGGTGACTCCCGGTTGATCGTTGACAACCGCAATCTGCTTTTTGGCGATTAAATTAAAGAGGGAAGATTTCCCGACATTGGGTCTTCCAACGATAGCGACAATAGGTCGTGTCATGTTCTACACCTCCTTATAATATGTTAGACTTCTATGAAAGGGTAAAAGATTCAAGATGCAGGATTCATCAAAAAGACCCCCCCATTCGCATTCCGTTAAGGCGAATAGTTCCCTCTCCCCTGGTGGGAGAGGGCCAGGGTGAGGGGAGAAATCTAAGGGTTTAGCCCCGTATTTAACATGAGCCAAATCGCAAAAAGTGATTGAAAAGAAAGAGGAAAGAAGTTATCATATCTTCAACATATCTTCTCAATGGGAGACAATTATGATGAATACAACTGCTTCTCAGAAGATAACCTATCTCATCCACTTTCGTCAAGCATTATTTTCGACGCGAACTTTTAATTTTTCAGGTTTTTGAGGAGCAATCCCAAAATCCCGATAGACCCATGTATCGCGTTTTACTTCAAGGAGTGGCACTATGAACCGTCAATCTCGATTTTTATCCCTTGCTTTTGCACTCTTATTTACGCCAATTTACTTTGCCTATAGCGCGCCCAATTCATTCACATGCAAGCCGTTGCCGTTTTATCGTTTTCGTGTCGATCAACGGCAGCGTTATCAGTTGAATCGCCTTGCCGCGGCGGGGCCGCTGGTGGTTCGACTGATTTACTTCATTCCCAGTGACCGCCTCTTCCGAGCGGAAGTCCCCGCACAAATGGAGGCGCTCATCAAGCAGACACAAGCCTTTTATGCCAATCAAATGCAAGCCCACGGCTATGGACCAAAAACCTTTGCCTTTGAAACCAACACCGCCGGGCAGTCAGTTGTCCTCCGTGTCAACGGACGGTTTCCCGACAGCCAATACCTCGGCGGAAACACAAGTCGCAACGTCGAGGCAGAACTTGATGCTCAATTTTCGTTGACGGATAATATCTATCTGGTTGCGGTCGATGTCAGCGATGGACGGATTAACGGCGCAGGCGGCGTCGGTGGCTCAAGGGGACCTAATGGCGGTGTGGCGTTCGTCCCTGCATCGGGTATCAGTTTCAATTTCAGAACCGTCGCCCATGAACTCGGACATGCCTTCGGACTCCAACATGATTTTCGCGATGATACGAACATCATGTCATACGGCGATAATCCCGATCGCCTTTCTGCGTGCAGCGCGGAATTTCTGGATGTCAACCGCTACTTTAATCCGAACCGCAATTTCACCAGCGCGGCGGAGCCGACGATTCGGATAACTTCCTCGCTCGAATATCCGGATGGGGCCAGCTCCATTACGCTCCGTTTTGAGTTGAGCGACCCGGACGGCTTACACCAAGCGCAGTTGCTGCCAATCACGACCGATTTTGCGAATGGCGTCAATCGCGCTGCCGCGGTGGGTTCGCCGGAGATACAAGCATGTACAAAACTGAACGGCCAGACGCAGATCGTCACGTTTTCTTATGCGAAGCTATCAGGGGCGGATGCCCACCGGGTAGCTCTTGGTGTGGTTGACCTCCAGGGGCATGCGGCATTGAAGGAATTTTCCGTTTTCTCCACAGGGCGTCCGGGGCAGACCTTGCGCGTCGCTCAAACGGGCGGTGCGGATTTTCCGTCGATCTCCGCCGCCCTGGAGCGGGCGATGCCCCGCGACCAAATCGAGATTACCGATAGCGCCATATACAACGAAAGGGTGCAAATTACGGGGAACCTACTCTCAATCCGCCCCGCATCCGGCGCTCAACCGTCAATCGAAACCGTTGTGTCCTTCGGTGCAACTGACATCACGCTGAAAGGGGTGAATATTCTGGATGGCGTTTTTGTGCAGGATGGCTCTGTGATGACACTTCAGAACAACGCAATCGAAAGTTCACAAAGCGGCGTGCTCATCGCAGGGTCTATCGCACAGATTGAACAAAACCAAATTCGCAATGCGCAAAACGGTGTGGTGGTTCAGGATGGGTCTGAAGCGATAATCAAAGGGAATCAGATTACGGACCATCGAGATTCAGCAATTGTTGTGTTGGGTTCCAAAGCGACCATCACAGCCAACGAAATACATCGGAGCTTGAATCACGGCCTCGTCATTTCCGGGGGGATAGAACAGGCGCTGCTCAAAGATAACACCATCGAAGAGAGCGGTGCATTGGGCGTGTTGCTCATCAAATCAGATGTCCGCGCTGAGGGGAACACATTGCGCAAAAATAGGGACGGGGGGATTGCGGCGCAGGATGGGTCACAGCTCGTCCTGACCGGCAATACCATTGTAGAAAATCAGAGCACGGGCGTCCGCATCGCAGACTCAACGGCGGAAATCACGCAAAACACCATCTCCCGCAACGACGACGGAAATGCAAGCGGTGAGTTCGATTGGGCAATCCAGATTTCCAACGCCACCGGGACCGTTACCATCCGTGACAACATCATGGTTCGTAACGGCGCGGGAGTTGTCGCTCTCACCTCTCCCCAGGTCGTTTTAATCAACAACCTCATCAGTCGCAGCCGCAATACGAACGGACACGGCGTTGTACTACAAGGGAGTTCGGGGCGTCTCATCAACAACACCATCGCCTTTCACGAATTGGGTGTGCTGGTCTTTACACAGGTAACAACACCGCAGGTCACTGTTGTGAACACGCTTTTTGCCGGGAATCGTTCTGATGTGGCGAACTTTAATCAGGCAACTGCGGATAGCCAAATCAGTCACTCGTTATTGGCAGATGCTTCATGGACGGGACGCAACAGCAACATCGGTGGGGATGCACGGTTCGTGGATGCAAACAACGATGATTTTCATCTACAACCGGGGTCGCCTGCTATCGACGCCGGAGATACCAGCGTCGTTGCTCCCCCCCAATTTGACCTCGATGGGAAACTCCGTATCGCTGGCGCATCAGTGGACATTGGGGCTTACGAATTTGGCAGTGAGACACCGCTGCCGGCGTTTCATGAATTCTTGCTCGAATTTCCTGCTGGCATCAGCCTGCGCCACCTGCCGCTGGCAATCACCCACATCAATGAACAGCCACAGTCGATTCAGCGGGTCAGTGACCTTTACGACCTGCTCGGCGGCGATGCCAACGTGTATCAACTCATCACGTATAATAACCAAACGGGGAAGTTCCAATCCTTTTCCCTCTTTGAGGTCACGCATGCGACATCGCTCAACACGCTTCCTGCCAACCTTTCCCTCGAACCGCACGCGGGGGTGATTGCTATCATGAAACGCTCTGTGACGCTAAAATTGCGCGGCGATGCGCTGATAGGTGTTGTGCCGCTGTCGGCGGGGCTGAATCTCGTGGGGGTGCCCTTGCGGGATGCGAATCTGTCTCGCATCAGCGCGCTGGCACAGACAACGGAACTGCGCGGGAATGTAAAGCGTATCTTGAGCTACGACGGGAATAAATTCATCTCCTTCACACCGGGGGTGGACAGCCCAGGCGGGGCGGGGGATGTCCCGATTGACGGCGGTCAGGCTTACCTCATCGAAGTCAATCGTCCGACGACCTTGCAGGTGAGCGGCAACGGTTGGGATAATGTTCGGTAGGTTCATGTTGCCGTCCCCCCAACGAATTTGACAATCGGGCGTGGCGGATGAGATTCAAAACGACTGAAGTCGCCACTACCATCAAATTTAAGGTGGTGAAGCATTAGACTTCCGAAGTTTAGTACAAGAGCTGTGCTTTTTCAGTTCCCTCAAGGGTTCGCATCCGCTCAGATTTGCTCTCGTGTTGAAACTTCGGAAGTCTGGGCCTCACGATTCCCTTTTTCTCGTTCTCTGCCTTTTCGGCTTTCCTGTTCTGAGTGCCTTCTCAAAGACTTGATCGACGTGGTCGGCGAACACGAACGTCAGTCCCTCCTTCGCATCTTCAGGAACTTCTATCAGATCTTTCTCGTTCCGGCGCGGTACAATAACGGTCTTGATGCCTGCACTTTTGGCAGCCAGAATTTTTTCCTTCAAACCACCGATTGGTAGCACACGCCCGGTAAGCGTCACCTCTCCCGTCATTGCAATATTGGGGATAACGCTCCGATTCGTTGCCAGAGAAGCCAGCACCGTTCCGATCGTGATACCCGCTGATGGGCCATCTTTGGGAATGGCACCCGCTGGCACATGAATATGGATGTCATGTTTCCTGAAGAAATCAGGGTCGAAATGCAGCGCTTCCGATTGGGACCGGACGTAACTCAGCGCGGCTTGAGCGGATTCCTGCATGACATCCCCCATCTGCCCGGTCAGGACCAGTTTCCCTTCACCGATTGATTTCGTTGCTTCGACAAACAGAATCTCCCCCCCGAAAGCGGTAACAGACATGCCTGTCGCAACGCCCACCTGTTCCTTCTGGTCGGCAACTTCGGAATAGAATCTGATTGGACCCAGGTAATCAGGAATGTTGTTCGCTGTCATAAGCGTTGACTCCTTTTTGCCTTCGGCAATCCGGCGTGCAACTTTGCGGCAGAGCGTGCCCAGCTCACGCTCAAGATTCCGAACCCCCGCCTCGCGAGTGTACTCGTCAATCACCTTGTGAATCGCGCTATCCTCAATGGAAAGTTGAGCCCCCGTGATGCCGTGTGCTTCGAGTTGCCGAGAAATGAGATATTGCTTGGCAATCATCGCTTTTTCATTCGTGGTGTAACCGGGCAATTCCAGAATCTCCATCCGATCGCGTAGGGGCAGAGGAATCGTGTGAAGTTGATTCGCGGTGGTAATGAACATCACCTTTGAGAGGTCGAAGACCACATCGAGATAGTTGTCCATGAAGGTATTGTTTTGTTCCGGGTCGAGGACTTCGAGCAATGCCGCTGCGGGGTCACCACGAAAATCCGACCCAAGCTTGTCAATCTCATCCAGCATGAAAACCGGGTTATTCGACTCGGCTTGACGCAGGCTCTTCATGATGCGTCCGGGCATCGATCCGATGTAAGTTCGTCGGTGTCCACGAATCTCCGCCTCATCGTGAACGCCTCCCAATGAGAGACGCACAAATTTGCGCCCTATGGCTCTGGCGATTGATTTCCCCAACGAGGTTTTCCCAACCCCCGGCGGCCCAACAAAGCAGAGGATAGGGCCTTTCATATCCTGCTTGAGCATACGCACCGCGAGATATTCCAGGATGCGGTCTTTGATCTTTACAAGATTGTAGTGGTCTTCGTCAAGAATCTTTTGTGCGTGAGAGATGTCTAAGCTATCTTCTGTGCTGACGCTCCAGGGCAGATTGATCAGCCCGTCCAGATAATTGCGGGAGACCGTCGATTCAGGGGAGGAAGCGTGCATTTTGGATAGGCGATTGAGTTCCTTTTCCGCAGTTTGACGTGCCTTCTCCGGCATGTTTGCCTTTTCGATCTGTTCACGCATCTCCTCGATTTCCATCGGCAGGTCATCGGTTTCACCCAGCTCCTTATGGATGGCTTTCAGTTGCTCTCGGAGAAAATACTCACGTTGCCCTTGGCTGATCACCGCCTGGGCATCGGATTGGATTTTGCTTTCCAGTTCGAGGAGATTTAACTCTTTGGTGAGCATGACGATTAACTGATCTAACCGCTCCCTGGCAGGTACTGTTTCTAGTATTAACTGTTTGTCTGCGGATTTGAAATCGAGGATAGAAGCGATATAATCGGCAAGCCGACCCGGCTCGTCGATATTATCCGCAATTATCCCCAACTCCTCCGGATATTTCGACGAGAGCTTTACGATCTTTTGAAAAAGATTGATGGTACTGCGCATGAGGGCTTCCATTTCAACGGCGCTATCCTTTTCTTCCTCTTCAATGAGGCGAACCCGCGCTTTGATAAATGGATTGGTTTGAATGATCTCTTCGATTTGAATCCTTGCACGTCCCTGCGCAAGGAACAACACATTTTCATCATCTTTTCGATACTTGACAATATAGATTAAGGTACCAACGGGACTAAAATCTTCAACCGTTAGGTCGTCTGTCTTTTTGCTCTTCCACTCCTTAAAGACACAAATGAGCCGTGAGGTGTTAATCATCGCATCGTCCACAGCCGCTGCAACTGCCTTCCCCGACAGGGCGATATGATACGGCGAAAAGGGTGGAACCGGAGGCATATAAGGAAAAATAACCAGATCATCCCTCAGAAGTATAATCGGTAGTTCTTCTGGGATGTCGGCGTTCAGTGTCTGTTCATCTTCAGGTTTACTCTTCATCATTAAGCTCCTTATATATTATCAGGACTCACGCAACTCATGTTGAAAGTGATCGCCCTGCCTGCATCTTGTATCTTGAATCCTGATGCCAGATTCAAGATGCAGGATTCAGTGAAAATTTCTAAAATGTGTAAGTTCTAAATATGTTTTGTGCTGGATTCAATGTGTGGTTTCTGGTTCTTCCTTTACTTGGACGATAATCTCTTTCGGATGATTACACTTCGCTTTAGGGATGTGAACCTCAAGAAAACCATTTTCGTAACTTGCCCTCGGCTCAACACCCTCTGCCAGGACATTGGGCAACACGATAGAGCGCTCAAATGGCCCATAGTTGAGTTCCGCTTGATGGTAATGTTCCTTTTTCAGCGCTGTCCGCTCCTGTCGATACCCTCGGATCGTCAGGATATTTTGATTCAACTGAATCTGAACATCTTCATCAGGTTTCAGACCAGCGACCTCCATTTTTATCACGAAGCTTTCAACCGTTTCATAAATATCCATCGGTGGTCGCCAAAGTGCGGTTTCCGCTGTCAGATTTTGAGAGGGTTGAATGAAAGCATCGAAGAGGCGATCTAGCTCCTTCTGAATTTCAAAGAAATCTTCGCGTGTGCTATCTGTACAGCCTATAAACCTCTAACTAATTTTCAATAATAAACTTTACATTTTACGGGCTGGGGTCAGAATCCACGCTGTTTTCCTTGGATTGAGCCTGTCGAAATGTTGAATATTCAATTGATAATCAATTGAAAATTAGTTAGCATAGTTACTATAGCATAATTATCGTTATTCATCAACAAAATTTACGCTTGACGCCGATGGAAATTGGAATTTCACGGGAGCTACGAGTGTGCTCAATACCGGGAGCGCATCAGAATTCATGGTAAAAGAATTGGACTTGACGTTGGCCGGTTCTTGTGGTAAACTCGATTGAACTGACGCGAAACGTGCACACTGAAAGCTTGTCCTTATCCGCAAGCATTGAGGGGGCTGATGAATGCAACCACAATCCGAAACGAATCCAAAAGCCGTGGAGGGAATCACCGCGATTGCAGTACGCGGTTATAAGTCGCTCGCCGAAGAATGCGAAATCGAAATTCGTCCGCTGACAATTCTCGCTGGGGCGAACAGTTCGGGCAAATCGAGCATCATGCAGCCCCTGTTGATGCTCAAGCAGACATTGGAGGCGACGTATGATCCGGGGCCGCTGTTGATTGATGGCCCCAATGTTCGGTTTAATTCTGTAGAACAATTTTTGTCTAAGTTGGCCGGAAAGGAAAGCACGGACAGCTTGACGATCCAGATTGAGATTGACGGCGATCTATCTTTGACCAACATCTTCAAAAAGCTACCTCGGAAGGGCATTGAACTTGTTGAGATGACGTATCACTACCAAGAAGAGCCAATTACCCTGCGGCCTGAAATGTCGCATGAAGAAATAATGTCGGTGATTTTCCAATCATGGGGAGTTCCACAAAACCCTTCTATAGTAGATAAAATACACATTGAAGGAGTGGAACGTACACGGTGTTTTTTTCGTCTTAATCTGTATATTGGAATGGGGCCTGATTTTACTTTTCCGTTTGTTTCACCCTTTGCTCCAACCATTCCGTTCGAGCGCGATATTCACAGGCTCATCCATGTCCCCGGATTAAGAGGCAACCCAGAACGTGCCTATAAAACCACCGCCGTTGGGTCCGAGTACCCCGGCACATTTGAAAATTACTTTGCAAGTGTAATCAGCCACTGGCAGGAGACCAAAGATAACCGTCTCGGGGCATTAGGGAGTGCGCTTGAGATGCTTGGACTGACCTGGAAAGTGGAGTCGAAACGGATTGATGATACTCGAATTGAACTTCGCGTGGGTCGTACCCCTCACCGCACCAGGGGCGGGGCAAGGGATATGGTGAGCATTGCCGATGTGGGGTTCGGGGTGTCACAGGTCTTGCCGGTGCTGGTCGCCCTGCTTGCCGCAGAGCCAGAGCAACTGGTTTACCTTGAACAACCCGAGATGCACCTCCACCCACGCGCTCAATTTGCGTTGGCGGAGATTCTGGCTGATGCGGCAAAACGCGGGGTTCGGGTCGTCGCAGAGACACACAGTTCACTGCTACTTTTGGGGGTTCAGACGCTGGTTGCTGAAGGGAAGCTGTCGCCGGAGCTGGTCAAACTTCACTGGTTCAAACGGCGAAATAACGGTGTCACTGAAGTCAACAGCGTTGACTTAGACAACGCAGGGGCTTATGGTGAATGGCCTACAGATTTCGACGATGTAGAACTGAAAGCGCAAAGCCGCTATCTGGACGCCGCTGAACCGCGATTGGCAAGGAGGTGACATGCGGACAAAAGTTTCGAGACGACTTGTTATTGATGCTTCAGTTGCCGGATCGGCTGGCGGTGAGGAGGCGACCCATCCAACGTCGAAACAGTGCCGCGATTTTCTGAAGGTCGTGTTATCGATGTCCTACTGGGTAGTCATGACGCCGGATATCACTGCTGAATGGAAAAAGCACCAGAGCATTTTTGCGCGTCAGTGGCGACTCTCGATGGTTGCGCGAAGGAAAGTATATCATATCAATCCTGCCATAGATGAAGCATTGCGCAGCAAGATCGAAAGGACTGCCATTCGTGAAAGCGATCTCGAGGTGATGCGAAAGGATTTTCGTCTCATCGAAGCAGCGCTGGCAACGGATAAGATCGTGATTTCTCTTGATGAGGTTGTAAGAACACTTTTTGCCACGGCAGCCGGAAGCGTGGGAGAAATCAGAAGGGTTGTATGGATAAATCCTGATAGAACGGAAGAACAACCCCTTCCCTGGCTGGAAAAAGGGGCAAAGCCTGAAAAAAATCGGACGCTTGGCGCAAGCGTAGACGGTCTTTAAAAGGCTGGAAGGTTGGAAGTAGAGGAAGAATGGAAGAAAAAATGAGAGGAAATGAGGGGCGTAATGTATAATACGGCATGCGTCAGAAACTTCATATTTACGCATTACGTTTCACGTTTCACGTTTCACGAAATGAAATCCGATTCACAAAAATATATCGACATCATCGAGTGGGATGTGGTAAACTGGCGAAAGGCGCTGAACTATTGGGACCAGGAGATTACCGAGCCGTTGGCGGGACGCCGAGCGTTAGAGGTTGGCGGAAGAAACGGGGGACTCTCGCTTTATCTCGCTTTGAGAGGGTGTGAGGTGGTTTGCTCAGACTTCAGGGAGCCAACGCAACGGGCACGAGAAATCATGGAACGTTACGGGGTGAGCGACCGCGTGGCTTACGAAAGTGTCGATGTCACGAACATTTCCTATCCAGATAACGCTTTCGATATCGTCGCATTCAAATCCGTTTTAGGCAACGTTGGCATCCATGGGGGAAAGGCGCGGCAAAAGCAAGCAATGGATGAAATCTACCGTGTTCTCAAGCCCAACGGCATCCTGCTTTTTGCCGAGAATCTAAAAGCATCCGCCGTTCATACGTTTTTCAGGGAGAAATTTGTAAAGTGGGGAGGGGCATGGCGATACGTGACGGTGCAGGAAATGAAGGAGTTGACTTCCCAATTTTCCGACTTCCATTACCGGACTTACGGTTATTTTGCATGCTTCGGGCGCTCAGAGATGCACAGACGGCTGCTTTCTCTCCTTGATTGGGCGATGAACCCGTTTTTGAAGGCGCAAAGCAAGTATATCATCTACGGTTACGCAAGGAAGTAAATCAGATTGTCAATTGTCGATTGTCGATTCCTTTGTCATGAAAATCCTCTTTCTATCGATCACAGTACCATTTCCTCCCACCGATGGCGGACGCATCCGCGTGTTGAACCTGCTCAAGCAGATTGCGCGAAAAAATCAGATTACCTTCCTGGCATTGGAAACGACCCCAACGGACCCGGAAGGAATCGCGCATCTCCGCAGCCTGGGCATTGATGCCCATCTGGTCGCACGGGGGCCGAATCTCCCGCCGCTGAACCTGCGAACGGCGGTACGTGCTTTGGTCAAAGGGCAACCCATCACTGTAGCGCGATATGATTATCCTGCCTTCAGGCAGAAGTTTCATTCGTTGTTAGCGGGGGATGCTTTTGATCTCATTCACTACGAGATGTTTCACGCCGCTCAATATCGCGCGCGGGCCAATCTGCCAACCCTGCTCTCTCAGCAGAATATGGATTCCTACATCTGGCGTCGGCTCTGTGAACAGACGGACAATCCTTTACGCAAACTTCCCTTTTGGACGCAGGCGCGGGCCTTTGCGCGCTACGAGCGCTCCATGAGCCCACGATTTGACGCGATTGCGTGTGTCTCTGAAATCGATCGCGCCTTGCTCCAAAAGGTCTGCCCCGAGCTCACCATCGAGGTCATCCCGAACGGCGTCGATCTTGAGTCGTATCAGCCGAACCATGCGCTTGAAGAAGCGGAAGCGTTGGTCTATACGGGTAGCATGGACTGGTATCCCAACGAAGATGCCGTTATCTATTTTGCGGATGAGATACTCCCCCTTATCCAAGCCAGATGGGAGCGTGATGCTCCTGCCGAGCGTCTCAAGTTTTACATCGTTGGACAGTACCCGACACATCGGGTACAAAAACTGGCAGAGCGGCCCGGAATCATCGTCACCGGGCGGGTTGAAGATGTAAAGCCGTATATCGCGAGAGCGGCGGTTTATGTGGTTCCACTGCGGATGGGCAGCGGCACACGACTGAAGATCCTTGAAGCGTTGGCGATGGAAAAAGCGGTTGTATCCACGCCGATTGGTGAGGAAGGCTTGCATCTGATTGACGGTGAAGAGATTCTCATCGCTGATGAGCCATCGCGCTTTGCTGATGCCGTCCTCCGCTTGCTCACGGACAAACAGATGCGCCGGCGGATTGGCGAAAGTGGACGCCGACGGGTCGAAGCGGATTACGATTGGCGGCAAATCGGGGAGAAATTGCACGCCCTTTATGAGAAAATCGTAAAAGTAGAGCGGACGGTTCGCCCGTTTTAGGCAACTACCGTTTTCTCTCGATACGCAACACGCGATACGCGATACGACTTGATTCGATGATCATCACGCATCACGTTTCACATTTTTCTTCACATCAAACAACTTAGGGAGGAATCATCATGTTCAAAAATTTAAGCCCCGGTGCCATCGGCATTCGGGCGAATACGCAAGAAGGTTTGGAATTGGCAAAGTCCACCGGGTTCGAGGGACTGGACCTGAACCTCGGAGAAGCGAACAAGCTGGCGCAAGAGACGTCGGTTCAGGCCGTCAAAGACCTCTGGACGAACGCCGGTTTGTCGATGGGGGGTTGGGGGCTACCGGTTAACTGGCGCGGCAACGACGCGGAGTATTACGAAAGCCTCTCGCGTTTGCCTGCATTGGCGAAGTTCGCCGCAGACCTCGGCTGCCATCGTTGTAACACCGTTGTCCTCGGCTGGGCGGATGACCGTCCGTTCAAGGAGAACTGGGATTTCCACGTCAAACGCCTGCGCCCGGCGGCGGAAATTCTGAAAGACTACGGGCATTCGCTCGGCATGGAGTTTATCGGGCCGCGCACGAGCCGCGCATCTCACAAGTACGGGTTCGTCTACGCGATGGACGGCATGCTCGCCCTCGCCGCGGGAATCGGCACGGGCAACGTTGGGCTGCTGCTTGATACGTGGCACTGGTACACCTGCCGCGCGACGCTTGATGATATCAAGCACCTATCCAAAGATGATGTCGTCTATGTCCACATTAACGACGCGCCCGCGGGCATCGACGCCGATGATCAGATTGACAATGTGCGTTGTCTGCCAGCGGAAACGGGGGTCATTCCACTTGGGGAGTTTATGCGTATCCTCAACGACCTCGGCTATGATGGCCCTGTAACCCCGGAGCCTTTCAGCCAGAAGTTACGCGAGATGTCGCCGACGGACGCTGCCAAGCTTACCGCCGAATCGTTGGATACGGTGTGGAAGCAGGCGGGGTTGGCGTAAGAAGGAGATCCGACAAAAGGGAGCAAGGGAAGGGATGGAAAGGAAGAATGGAAGGATGGGGGAGTAAACGGATAATCTTCCATTCTTCTAACCTTCCATCCTTTCGTACAAGCGAGACGGCTATATTGTCGTGTGTGACTTTTCCCGTCAGCGCATCCTTTTTTCATTCCATCGACAGGAGGAAATCATGAGTGCGAATCATCCTTACCACGTTCCTTACAGTGATGAAATCGACAAACTCGTAGCGAAGAAAACCAGTGTGTTGTGGCGTGCCCGCCGCAAAATGGATGAAGGGCTGATTGCTGAAGCCAAGGTGCTTTACGAAGAAACCGCTCAGTACGAAGAACAATTGGCGCGTTTGTTGGAGAACGAGGCATTGGGGGGTTTAATGGAAAATCCTGTCCCAATTGTCGTATAATTAGGCAATATAGAATAGAGAGGATACAATCAACGTGAGACTGAATTGCAAAGAAGATATTATTGAGTTTACGAAGCAATATTCGGGGGACCGACTCCCTGATGGTAGACCGCGCGTGCCGGACGATCTTCTGGAACGCATGAAGCATGTGACCATTGAGCAAGCGTGGGGAGTGCTTCAAGGACACGGCTATCGTTTCCAATTTGAAGGGAATTGGATGAACCTTCACCCGGACCGCGTTCTGGTGGGACGAGTCGTTACAGCGATGTTTTTGCCGCAGCGTCCCGACCTGCACAGCGTCGTCGAGGAACAGGGAAAGGCAGATGGGCGTATCGGTGGACAAAATTCGTGGGTGATTGATACGCTCGTCGAAAATGACACCATCGTTGTTGATCTGTTCGGCAAGGTGAAAGAGGGAACGTATGCGGGCGACAATCTCGGCAATGCGATTTTTGCGCGTAGCAAAACCGGCATGGTGATTGACGGCGGCATTCGCGACCTAGACGGCATCTATGAGCTGCCGAATTTCGCAACGTTCGTGCGCGGGGTTGACCCAACCGGCATCGCGAATGTGACGCTGGTGGGAATTAACATCCCTATCCGCATCGGCAACGCCACCGTCCTGCCGGGTGATGTCGTTCTCGGCAGGCGAGGGGGCGTCATTTTCATCCCGCCCCAATTTGCACTGGAGGTTGTGGAGCGCTCTGAGGATATCCGGATGCGCGATCGGTTTGGCCACCAACGCCTGCGCGAGGGGAAGTACACGCCGGGCGAAATTGATCGGAAATGGTCAGCGGAGATTGACGCGGATTTTGCAGAATGGCGCAAAACGCAAAAGCTGTATTAAAATAGAGGCATGTTTCAAATCACCGCCAAAATGACTAGATAATTGGAAGGATGGAAGAATGGAAGGATGGAAGATTGGGGAAAGTGTATAGCGCTTTCATCCTTTCCCCTTTCCATCCGTTCCTCCCACTTTTTCCGATAACAAAGGGTGGAAAGAGGTTTCTGAAACATTCCAAAGTAACGATGCAATAGGAGGATTTATGCTATGGCAGACAGTTCAGAGAAAATCTTATCAAACGTGAACACCTATTCTCGTCCATCTCAACTCAAAATCACCGATATGCGCCTCGTTAAGACGACAGTCGGGGGCCCCATCCTCAAGCTCGATACCAATCAGGGGATTTACGGGCTCGGCGAGGTCCGCGATGGGGCGAGCAAAACCTACGCCCTGATACTCAAGAGTCGCATTCTGGGGGAGAATCCCTGCAACGTTGACAAAATCTTTCGCAAGATTAAGCAGTTTGGACATCATGCTCGCCAGGGCGGAGGGGTCTGTGGGATTGAGATGGCCCTGATGGACCTGGCTGGCAAAGCGTATGACGTCCCTGCCTACCAACTGGCGGGGGGGAAATTTCGCGACAAAATTCGTTGTTATTGTGACACGCCAACGGTTAGAGATGGGACGGAGATGGGCAAAAAACTTCAGGAACGAATAGCGGGAGGCTTCACCTTCTTGAAGATGGACGTGGGGGTTGGCCTCCTCAGAGATACCCCCGGGGCACTCTCCGCGCCCGCAGGGAATCTTGAGACCCATAACCTGATGCACCCATTCACCGGCATCCGTCTGACAGAAAAAGGCATCGATATTTTGTGCGATTATGTGGCGGCAGTGCGCGAGGAGATTGGTTACGAGATTCCGCTTGCGGTTGACCACTTCGGTCACATTGGGGTTGAGGATTGCATCCGTCTTGGCAGAGCGCTGGATAAGTACAATCTTGCATGGCTAGAGGATATGATTCCGTGGCAGTTCACCGATCAATATGCACGGCTGTCAAATTCCTGTAGAACCCCGATTTGCACAGGGGAGGATATTTACTGTAAAGAGGAATTCTTGAAATTGTTTGAAGCCAAAGCCATTGCGATCTGTCACCCGGATATTGCCACATCTGGTGGGATTCTGGAGACCAAGAAGATCGGCGACCTCGCTCAAGAGCACGGCATCGCTATGGCAATGCACATGGCGGGGACGCCCGTTTGTGCCATGGCAAGCGTGCACTGTGCCGCCGCGACGGAAAATTTCCTCGTTCTGGAAAACCATTCCGTTGATGTGCCGTGGTGGAATGAGATGGTCACCGGGTTACCCAATCCGATTATCCAAAACGGTTATATCGACGTTCCAGAAACACCGGGGCTGGGCATCGACCTCAATCCGGCGGTGATTCAGGCGCATCTCCACCCAAGCGATCCGGAATACTTTGCCCCGACGACGGAATGGGATAACGAACGTTCCCATGACCGACTGTGGAGTTAATGCGTGAAACGTGACGTGAAAGGAAGGGAAGGATGGAAGAGTGGAAGGTTGGAAGAATGGAGTTCTATCCTTCCTCCATCCATTACGTTTTACGTTTTAGGGAGGCTTTTGAGCGATGCCCGTTTTTGAGACCGCAGATCAGCTCTATACCTGCATCGGTGGGTTGTTTGAGCGGATGAAATCCCATCCAGAAACGCAAGCGGTGTTGAAGAAGCTAGAATTGACGGTCAGATTCACCTACACTGAACCCGCGGGTTCCATGACGCTTGTCGCGCACAATGGGGAGTCATCCATCTCCTACGATGAATGTCACCAAAAGCCTGATGTTGAACTGGCGATGACCGGGGATGTCGCCCATCATTTCTGGATGGGCGGGATGGACGTGATGGGCGCGATTACCAAACGGCAGATCGTGCCTATCGGCTCACTCTCGAAGATGATGATGCTTGCGCCCCTGATTAAGGCGGGTATCAAGCTCTATCCGCAACATTTCCATGAGCTCATGGGAAATGGTTAAGTAACAGACTTCCGAAGTCTTGGAGACTTCGGAAGTCTGGTGTGCTAAGAATTCCGCCACTATTTATCGCCACCGGGGTTGTGGGGAGCGATTTCCCACAGCCGCAGAAAGTCCTGGACTTTTTGCGAGCTATGGAGATAAGCAAAACGCGCCACCTGACGTCCAACCTCAATGATTCTCTCCTCAAGGTTTTTGTCGTACAAATTTCCGTTCTCGTCGAATGCTTCCAACGCTTGAGGAACAGAGGCTTGCTGCGGAATCACCCATGCGTGCAATTGTCGCCCGATGGTTTGCAGGGCTGAAAGGGCGTTGATTGCTCCCATACGTCCACCGGACACGCCTACCAAGCCAATCACCTTGCCCTCAAACTCATCGAATCCCATCAGGTCGATGGCGTTCTTGAGCACCCCGCTCACACTCCCATGATATTCAGGAGTCCCAAGAATAATGCCCCGCGCCTCCCTGACCTTCTCACAAAGCTTGGAGACATCGGGGGGATAGTCCTCTTCGTCCTCCACCGCTCCACAGAAAATTAACTGATAGTGTCTTAAATCGATGAGCTCCGTTTGTGCGCCAACCTGTCCCGCCCCGGAAAGGGCGAGGTTCACAGCCATGCGGGTATAGCTGGAAGCTCGCAGGCTCCCACAGATACCGACAACGCGAATTTGAGGTTCCTTCTCAGTGACCATACGAATTCACTCCTGCTGGAAATTGGAAGTTGTTTATTGTGCTCATTTCGTGCCTCCAGTCGAGGCGTAATACGTGAGCCTTACGTTTTACGTTTCACGCATCACGTTTCACGAACGTACTTCCGATAATAGAGATCACTAAACTCAACCTCATTTCCATCGGGGTCGAAAACGAAAAATGCGCGGCAACCGAGTGGGCCCTCAAAATCGAAGGGGCCGCGCGTCCGGTAATCCAACGATGCGAATTTCTCCGCAAGTTCGTTAATCTTTTCGGTGCTGGTGACAAATGCGAAGTGCATGGGACCACCGGCATCATGCCCCGGCGAACCGGCTTTCTTGAGGACGAGATGGGCGGTTTCCAAATGGATATACACCTGTTCGTTGTTGCGTGGGATGACCTCAAAACCGAGGAGCTCATGATAAAACGCGATCGCGCGGTCAAGGTCAGCCACTTTGACAAAAACTTCTCCAATTCCGTAAAAATCTGACATGGTGAACCTCCTATTCCATGAAGTGTCTTGTATCATTTTTAAAATGCGCCTGAATTGCGGCATGTTTCAGAAACCTCCCCCGATCTTTGATCGGGGATTTCGCTTCGCTCAACTTGACACGCTTTGTGAGTCAAGTCAAGTCATTTTCTAGGAAGTTTGAAACATGCCGACATGATAACCGATTTCGCGTCAGAGGGCAAGGAATTTCTTACGATTGGCTTGCGGACAATGCTTTTATTGAAAGCCCAGATTGTCTATATCGACGAGAATCAGATTTTCGTTTTTTTATCTTTTTGACCTCTCATCAAACTCGCATCCGATTAACACATGGTATCCCTCTTTTCGGAGAGGTTCGCGAATGTTCCAAAGCTTGGCACCGATTTCTTTCAGAGGGATTTTTGTGTGTAATACGAATTTGCATTCTATAAAGTAACTTGATAAACTTCCGAAGTCTCAAAGACTTCGGAAGTTTGGTTACTCTCTTACTTTTTGAAACGCAAATTGGTATAAGATGAGATCGACATCTCAATCTTCCTCTTCAAAGGGGCCTGAAAATCGAATCTTCTTTAGCAGCTCGCCGAACTGTTCTTGGGCCAAATCCGTAATGCGCTGCTTGAGAACTTTCCGTTTGAAAGCGTTCATAGAATCACCCCTTTTGATTGGCACAGGTGGGAGGCACCTTCTTTAGGTTGGGGTGTGTACCGCCCTTCCTTTTTGCCTTCTCATCAAACCAGTGTCCTATCAACACATTGTATCCTTCTTCTTCGAGGGGCTGGTAGATATTCCAAAGCTTCTCGCCGATTTCTTTCAGCGGTATTCTTTGGCGTAAGATGAGATCGACATCCAAATCCTCCTCTTCAAAGGGCCCTGAAAACCGAATCTTCTTTAGCACATCCCCAAACTGTTTGTGGGCTAACTCCGTAATACGCAGTTTGAGTGCTTTCCGTTTAATAGCATTCATGGAATCACCTCCAGTAATCGTCTACATTCGTTAAGATAACCATCGAACATCTCGAACATATTGTCAACATCATCTTCGCTGATAGGTGTGCTTAATTGATAATCAGCGTTGACCCGATACCGTCGCATATCTCTCAGGAACAAAAATATCTGAGGATTTATCAGGTTTGTCACCACAAACTGTCTCCGAATTTCATCAATCACCCTTTGATGGATATTCCTTCGCCAGGTTTCTGGGCGTAATCCAACTCGAGTTAGAAGATACCGGCTCAAGTGATGCGCGCTGTAATAAATCCGCGAAATTATCGTTCTGCGGATGACCTCATGGTTTCCTGCTAAACCATAAAGATCTCTCATCCGACCTACTGTTTCCGCTACAAAGTTAAGTTCATCCATTCAATACCTTCCTTCTTATTGGCGTGAAACGTGATACGTGAGGGGAAAGAAAACACTCCCACACGTTTCACGTTCTACGCTCTGCGTTTTCACCCCCTCACCCCGGCCCTCTCCCACAGCGGGGAGAGGGAGATCAACAATCGACCCACCTATGGAACCGATCTCAAACATTCATCCCGATACCGGTCCCGCAGCACGCGCCGCATAACCTTGTTGGAAGCAGTGCGAGGCAATGCATCCACAATCACCACATCGTGAATCTTGAACAAAGGGTTGATCTCTTGCCTGATAGCCGCTTGCAAAGCGGTCTTCAAAGCCCCCTTCTCCACGTTGGACCCCGGCAATAATACAGCGTAAATCACCAGTTGACTGGGCCCCCCTTCTGGCGGAGATACCGCAATCGCTGCTGTTTCGTGAATCCCCTCCACGGAATTGAGCACCTCCTCGATCTCTGCCGAGCTCACTTTGATTCCTCCGAGGTTCATCGTATCATCGACACGGCCGTGCATGCGATAGTAGCCGCCGCCCAAACGTTCGACCTGATCGCCGTGGCGACGGAGAGGCACCCCCCTCCTACCCCCCCGCGGGCGGGGGGAAGCTCCCGCGTGCTCATGCGGCCATTCGGGCGTCCCTTCAAAATAGACCTCGTGATGGTCCTGATTTAATAACGTTGTGGAGAGCCCAATGGAAGGCGGTATCAGAAATAACTCCCCATTGTCGGTGGAATGCCCGTTCTCAGCTAGGATGACAAAATCCAATCCCAGGGCAGGCGTTGTAAACGTCGCAGGCGCGGCGGGTTGTACCAGCGTCCCGGTGATATAACCGCCGCCAATCTCTGTCCCACCACAATACTCGATAATTGGCCGGTATCCCGCCAGGGACATCAAAAACAGCATGTCTTCAGCGTTGGAACATTCGCCCGTTGAACTGTACGCTTTGATTGCACGCCAGTCAAGCCCACGCATACACTCCGTATTTTTCCAGGTCTTCACCAGACTGGGAACCACGCCGAGCATGGTGACGCCAGCGTCCTGCACAAACTGACCAAATCCTCTGCCCGTCGGTGCGCCATCGTATAACGCAAGGGTCGCCCGATTGATTAGACTCGCGTAGATGAGCCATGGCCCCATCATCCACCCAAGATTCGTCGGCCACGCCAGAACATCTCCCGGCTGAATGTCGTGGTGCAAGGACGCATCAGCCGCGCATTTGATAGGCGTGGTCTGCGTCCAGGGGATGACTTTGGGCTCTCCTGTAGTCCCCGAAGAGAATAAGATATTCATGTAATCAGCCGGCTGACAGGATATTGAACGGAATTCGTCATTATCGCTAAGAAACTTGTTCCAGGTTAGATCGCCATCTCGCAATCCCCCCCCCTTCCCCCCCGCGGGCAGGGGGGAGAGAGAGGCATCCCCCCTGCCCGCGGGGGGGACAGAGGGGGGGGTACAGAAAAGGACAATCGCTTGTGGCGCATTGGCGGCAACGACTTTCTCATATAACGGCAACCGCTTTCCGGCGCGCGGAATATAATCCTGAGTAAAGATGGCTTTCGCATTTGCCAGACGCAGGCGCGTCGCTATCTCATGTGGCGCGAAACTATCGGCGATGGAAACGACCACGCATCCAGCCTTGACGACCCCAAGGTAAATCGCCACTGACTCGGCATTCATTGGCATGTCAATCGCGATGGCGTCTCCGGGATTGAATCTGGCACGCGTCAGCGCATTCGCTACCCGGTTGGTCAGCGAATTGAGCGCTTTATAGGTCAGGGTTGAAAGCGTACCGCCCTCTTGTTGAGAGATAATTGCGATCGCATCCGCTGGCGCGTTGAAACAACTATCAGCGATATTGAGCCTTGCCCCCACGAGCCATTGGGGCGACTCCACACCGTTGGATAGCTCAACGAGTTTCGTGAACCCCTGTTGAAATCGAATCCCCAATCTTTTGACCATCATCTCCCAGAAGTCAGCACGATTCTGGACCGACCACGCATGAAACGCTTCGTAGGAATTTAGGTTCAATGCTCTCATGAGCCTGCCAATGTTCGTCATTTGGATAGACACATCAGAAGGGAACCACGCCGGCGGAGGCCCCTGTGTCAAATCCCAATCGGAAAAAACAGTTTCATACAGCAGTTTGTGAAGGGAAAATGGGTGGTCTGGGAGCAGGACTTCTTGAGAAACCTTCTGCCAGCACACGGACGCTGGAAGGGATAACAGGCATGGATTCACCTGTCGCAGCACCTCCGTTGCCGCCGATTTTTCCAACCCACGCTCGAGTAATTGTTCAATTGTGAGTTCCTTTGCCATAAATCACTCACATCTCATCGTTGGACACAGTTTCAGGAGTGATTGGTGAGCGGTGAGTGGTGATTGGTGATTAGTAGTTACCAGTCACCACTCACCAATTTACCAGTCACCAGTCATCTCATCTCCCTAATGTTTGCTGAAGGTATGCAACCGCTCGTGCTTCCAGATTTTCGCCGGGTTTGGAGGGTCCGAGATGCTCCGGGCAGATAATTCCCTCGAACCCTGCTTCTATCAGCAGACGCAAGACGCGAGGATAATCTATATCTCCTTCATTGAGGAAGACCTCCTCAAACTTCTCCCAGTTTCCGACCACATCACGCGCATGCGCAAAATGGATTCGACCTGAAAACGCTTCGACAGCGCGATACGGGTCTGAATCTGCTAATGTCAGGATGCCTGCATCATACGTGACGCCATTATAGGGGTTGGGCACATCTTCCAACAGGCGATAGATGCTATCAAAATTCCAGATGAGATAATCGGGGTGGAAATGCCCGTGCGTTGCAATCTTCACATTGGACGTTCTCGCCTGTTCAGCAATGGCTTCGTAAAAATCCATTAAGCTCTTCCACGACTCCGATTCCTCTTTCTTTGAATCTGGTCGCCTCATGTAGGTATAGAACAGCACGGCGGGAATAGAGGCTTCCCCAAAACATTGAATCATTTGCAAAACGCTTTGGATGTCTTTTTGACCGTCCGGTCGCCTCAACCAATCCGGTGGTGCCGTGGCATGCTCGCAGTGTCGAAAGGCATGCGTGAACATAACGCTCAGATCAACCCCACCTTCAGATAGCGCACCTTTGAATTTCAAAAGTTTCTTGATGTCCGCCGGGGGGGCGGGGCCTTCCCCAGTTGTCACGACGGCATCGCACAGGCACACCTGGTCAACATTGAGCGCGTGGCAATACGCCGTCAACTTTTGGGGGTCATTGATTGCTGTTTGAATTCCGACTTTCATAAAATATTCCTCTTGATGTATACTTGGACGTGAGGGCTAGAAACCGAGTCTTTCGGAAAAACTCGGTTTCTTGGCATGATTTCTAAACATGAGTAACTATTATATACCAACTCTCCATGAAGAGCAAGCCTTATGGGAGTCGCGTCGAGTCGAAATTTGCAAATGCGACATGCGAAATGCAAACAGGAAAAAGGTCATTGAGGAATTTCTGCTTGCCCCTGTTTACCGTCCTCATGTATAATCGCGTTTTGACGGTATAGGATTTAGTGTTAGACAACGGTACTTGAGCCCGCGGTATTCAGGAAGGAATCCCTGCGGTGACTGGATTCGATTGTCAGAAGGTGCCTGGGAGTGACAAATTTTGTCTGATAAGGAAAGTTATGAGACAAAAGTTAGTTATAAACCGACAACATCCCAATTTCGTCTAAACTCTGCAATTTCATAAAATCGATAATTTGCCCCCTAATTTAATCAAAAAGACCCGTAATACCGATTTAGGCTTGGGATTGCCCTATGATAGGAAGGAATGGAAGGAGAAACCTTATGGGAGAAGTCAACCCTAAATCAGTATTTAAGCTTAGGGTGGAAAATTACAGAAATCGTGCTGGTAGTGGCGAATAAACTCAAAAGGAGTGAAGAAAAATGAAAGCTATATCAAGAGGAACCCTCGCGTGTGTATGTGTCATGAGCCTCCTCTTCGTCGGACAGACCGTTGCCAAGATCGACCCCAAAACGCTCGTGGGGGCTTGGCTGTTTGATGAGAATCAGGGGAATACCGCCAAAGATGCTTCCGGCAACGGAAATCTTGGAACGCTTGATAAAACCCCCAAATGGGTTGATGGCAAGTTTGGTAAGGCCTTGGAATTCAACGGCACCAACGGAGTTGAGATTGCCCATCCAGAAAACTTTGAGTTTTTAACATGGACGTATGTCCTCTGGTTTCGAACAGCTGTGGGAGGAGATTATCCCAATCTGATCGGAAGACAGTTCTCAAATGCGCATGGCTGGACAATCCATCTGGATCCCGGTGGGGCAACCTTTCGGATACGGATTGACACGGACGGTGGAATCAATCAGGTGAAAACCGTGCCCCAAAACGTCCGGGATGGAAAATGGCATCATGGGGCGATCACGGAGAATGACAAAAACAAAAGCTTGGAGCTCTATATTGATGGTGTCAAAGGTAATTCAACGTATGCAGGAAATTATAAGAATTCGGGGGGATTCCTGAAGATCGCGTCCCCTGCGGTTGGTGCTGTCAATCTGAATGCTGGTGCCATCGATGAAGTTGGCATCTTTAACGTCATCCTTGCGGAAAAAGATATCCTTGACATTATGGAGAAAGGCTTGCAAGCGACTGGACTGTTGCCCGTTTCCCCAAGGGGTCGCCTCACCTCGACATGGGGCCGTATCAAGAGCCAGGAATGAAGGTGAACGATTCCAGACCGTTGCCCTATGGATAATTGCATTTTGACAGCATCGGATTTAACGTGGGGCAACGGTGCTTGAGTCCGTGGCATGAAAGGAGCAACCTTATGTCTGTCACCACGCAATCGGCCTAGTGCTGCGATTTACCAAAATCAAGTATTTCGCCAATGTCATATTCGGGAGACGATCGCCCCGTAGAACGTGTCCGATTCTCGGACATGTTCTACGAAAAATAAACTTCCGATTTCGGACGCTGACCACTAGACCCGAAGGGTTTTGGGAACCCTTCGGGTCTGGGAACCAATAGGAACGTTAATACTGAAAATTAGTTATATCACCTTCGATTGACGTTTGCGAAACAGCGTGGGAATCAGCGAGACGAGAACAATGAACACGCCCGCGAGGGCGAGATAGAGCAACGTTTTTTTGATGTCACCTTCGCCAACGTTCACCGCGGCACCCAATTGGACATAAACGGCTGTGCCGGGCAACATACACACCCATGAGACGAGCGCATAAGTGAGAAACCGGATCTTCGTGAGCCCATAAGCGTAATTCTGCAAATTAAAGGGAAAGAGCGGAACCAGCCGCGTAATCATCAGCATCCGCCAGCCCTGCTTTTGAACCCCTTCGTCAATCTTCCGAAACTGTTCGTTGCCTAACACCCACCCTTCAACCATGCCGCGAGCGGCGTAACGGGCGATCAGAAAAGCCAGCGAGACGCCGATGACGGAACCAATCGAGGCGTAGACAACCCCCCGGAGTGGGCCAAAGGCAACTCCAGCCAGTGCAGTGACAGGTAAGCCTGGCAGAAAGAAAACGGTTGCAACGATGTAAAAGCCGATATAAACCACCGGCGCAATCGCACCGAAGCTATCGATTTTCGATTTGATTTTGGGGATGTTGTCCCGATTCAGATATTCGGTTGTGCCGGAAAGCTTCAAGACACCGTACACAACACCGATCAAGACAATGAGGATGAGAATTTTGAAAAGATTTTTGTTCATTGCGTTTGGATTCCTTTCTTCACAAAGGTAATGACACAACTTTTTCACCGAGACTTCCGAAGTTTGGTACAAGAGCTGTGTGGTTTCATTCTCCTCGGAGGTCGCATCGTCTCAACTCAATTCTCGTGTTGAAACTTCGGAAGTCTGACTCTCGCTTGTCATCAAAACCGATCCGGCCACCACACATACGGATAACCCAGCGGAAAAAGGGTTCCTAAAACGGGAATAATTTCCGCATCCACAGAAACATCAGCGTCGATTGCGAGGTCTTCGATGCTCCGGCGTCCCATCATCAGTTGGATGAGCTTATCCTGCCGAATTTCTAGTTGATAGGCGTTTGTGTCATCAATGGTGTGTGTCACATACCCCCGGTCAATCTCCAGAACGTCCCGTCCCAGGTCCGTCGCAATCAAGATCCTTCCACACCATTGAGCGAGTTGCGCGGAACGCTGAAGTCGTATCCCCAATTCACCGGTGATTTTCTTCAACGCGCTCGATTGGTTGATCATTCGCATCATGCCGCCGTTGTTCTTTGGGTCACGGATGGCTGTTCTGCAACCGTAGCGCCGGCAGAAAATTGCAAACTCATGGTCGGAGGGAACGGAGCACGCGATCTCTTCTTGGTTGATACGACTGGCACGGTCTGCGAGGAAACGGACGATTGGCTCGAAGACCGTTCTGTCTTGAAAACCAATGTCATAAAGGGTGCAATGCGCTTGTGTGTCATCGCAAACGAAGTAGCCGATGACCCCATCCGCCTTGTCGAGGGCCACGAACGGAGCAGCGTCTTCGCGGAAGGAACTGCCCATCTTGAATTCCCTCCAATGTGCCGCGTCTCTGACAAGCGTTCCCGTCCGTTCCGCGTTGTTCGTCGCATAAATCGCTAAGACGTTGGGAATATCGCGCATCTCAAACGCTCGAATCTGATACGATGGAACGGCTTCAAGGGCGTCCTCCGTCCGTAAAGTGATTCGGGACTCCGACAGTGCCGTCGCATAACCAAATTTGGGATAGAAGTTTGCAATCCCAAACAACATCGCCACATCAAATCCGTGTTCTGTCATCAACGCTGTCGAATCTTCCATGACACAGCGTGAGTAGCCTTTCATGCGATGTTCCTCGCGCGTTCCAACGCCTCCAATTCCGCCCATTTTTAGCAAGGCGCTTCCCAATCGCATGTCGTGTTCAAAAATCCAGAGACGACTCACATCGTCCCCATCTTCGATCGAAAGTGAAACTTTCCAGACGTGATTATCGAATGAACGTTCTATTCTCATTTGGTATCCTATTTATTGTATGACGTTAGGACTTACGCAGTTGGTGTTGGCAGATGGCACAGATGAATCTGGCATCTGGCATCTATTCGGGATTCGGGATTCAGGATTCAAGATGCAAGATGCAAGCAGAACGGTCATTTCCAATCCATTCTAAGTGCGTAAGTCGTAGAGGTGTATCATTATCGTGTTGAGAAAAATCTTATTGCGTTACAAGTTTGCGAAACATACGCATCTGTCGTGCAATCTGTTTGATTGCGTCACAGCTTGTATTCTTTTCCACCACCTGAACAGTTACACCCTACCTACCCTGCAAAGACACGAAACAGGATGTCAAACACCGGACTTTCACTCAGTCGATGCTTAAATGTCTCCTGACATTGGGTTGCTTTTCCATTCTTATCTGTAACCTTCAGGCGGCATTTAATTTCGGTGCCCGGAATCAGTTCGTCAAGTGCAAAGACTTCATAGAAGTCCTGTCGTTCATCGGGTTTAAGCGTTACTGGAAGGCTGTTGCGGAATAGGCTGGGAAAGAGCGCTGCTTGAGGGGCCTCGTATAACTCAGTATCTCGCCATTTGCGTCCGATCTTCGCCTGGAACTGACACGCTTGAATCGAAGCCGACGCTTGATCATTATCATTATAAATCCGGCAGGAAACAAGGAACAGCAGATACCCGCCGTATGTAATGAAACAGTTGGTCTGCCCTTCCAAGAACTCAGCCCTGAGATTGGTGCCCCGTCGCTTACGTCTGCGAGACTGCCGACCTGTCTGCTCCCTTCGGAGATCATAAATCCACCTGGAGGCAGCGAGCAAGAGGGCAAGGATGCTAATAATGAGGGAGATTGTTGCGCGGTCCACTTGTCAGTAGGTCTTAGCCCGTTGAATTCATCGAAACTTATACCTTTTCGGAATAAAAATGTAGCATGGTAGCGGAAGAAATGGAAGGATGGAAGGAAAGGAAGGAGGGCCTTCTTCTTTTCTTCCTCCTTCCACAGACCAGCTTGATGATCATTCTGAATCGGTATTAGTTCGCCAATGTCACATTAGAAATGAGATCCAGTCGTAGCCCAACTTTCTAAGTTGGCCAACCGAGGACGTCATCCGCGGGAACCAAGATAGAATCTTGGGCTACAGGGAAATGTGACATTGGCGAATTAGGAGGATAACAGGAACGACATGCTGAATATCGTACATTCCATTCAGGAGGAAGTCAAGAAAATTGCGACGAAGTTAGAAATTCGCAAATCTGCAAGTGTTGCCTCTATGCTTCTATTGCCTGTCACTGCTTGGTTTCTCTGACCCACGAGTTTCAACGCTTGGCTTACGTTTTCCTTGCGCTTTGTGTACAGATCAGTTATAATGTACCAAATTCTTAACACCTTTCACAGTTGGATCAGATGCTAGAATCTCGCTCAAATCCTCAATTCACCTTTCATCTTGAAACTGTTTCCGAAGGAACAATTAACCGACTTTCCTTATACTCTCGGCTTTTAGCAACGCTCGAAACAGAAGGGATTACTGTCGTTTCATCAAGCGAGTTATCCAAACGAATTAATCTTTCTGCCACTCAGATTCGGAGAGATTTAGCCTGTTTCGGTCAATTTGGTAAGCGAGGGCTCGGCTATGAGGTTTTCGCGCTCAGACGAGCCATCAACGAAATTCTCGGCGTTCATGTTCGCCGGAAAGTTGCCCTGATTGGTGTCGGAAATTTGGGGAGTGCCTTACTTGGGTATCGTATCCTTCGTGAACACAACTTTGAAATTGTTGCGGCGTTTGATAGCGATTCCCAAAAATGGAATAAGGTTGTCAATAACGTTGTTATTCAAAACATCGATCTGCTTTCCCAAATCGTTCAATCCAAGCAGATTGAAATCGGCATCATCGCTGTTCCTCCCCACGCCGCTCAGAGGGTGTTAGACCTTCTCGTTTCGGCAGGTGTCAAAGCCATCCTCAACTTTGCCCCTGCGCGTCTCATTGTCCCTCGTAACATCAAACTGAGGAACGTCGATTTGTCCATAGAACTTGAGGGGCTTTCTTATTTTTTGCAACATGAAAACGTGAAACGTAATGCGTAATGCGTAATGCGTATTACGTGTTACTCGTTACTCTTTGTGCTTTACGTTTGATTTATGCTTTAAGGAGAACCCAATGAGTCACTTTCCCATCTATCGTCCAAGACGGCTTCGCGCGAATGAGAACCTGCGTCGGCTCGTTCGAGAAACGCGGCTTTCCGTTGACGATCTGATCTATCCGATGTTTGTTGTGCATGGACATGATGTAGCGGATGAGATCCGATCGATGCCGGGGTGCTACCAATACTCGATAGACCGACTCGTTAAGGAAGCGAAAACGTTAGCTGCGCTTCGCATACCGGGAACTATCCTGTTCGGCATCCCGCAATCTAAAGACCCCCTCGGATCAGAAGCATACTCCGACGATGGAATTATTCAGCGAGCGGTTCGCGCCATCAAGGATGCTGTCCCGGAGCTCCTTGTGATCACTGACGTTTGTTTATGCGAATATACCGACCATGGGCATTGCGGCGTGATTCATGATACGGAGGTGCTGAATGACCCGACTTTAGAATTGCTGGTCAAAGAAAGCCTTTCCCATGCCCGTGCGGGCGCGGACGTGATTGCCCCGTCCGACATGATGGATGGGCGAATTGGGGCGATCCGAAAGGCGTTGGATGAAAATGGGTACGAGCCCATCCCAATTCTGGCTTATGCTGCGAAGTACGCTTCGTCTTTTTACGGGCCCTTCCGCGAGGCGGCGGAATCCGCCCCGCAGTTTGGGGACCGACGTTCCTATCAGATGGACCCGCCAAACGTCGAGGAAGCGTTACGAGAGGTCGCACTGGATATAGACGAAGGGGCGGACATTCTCATGGTCAAACCCGCGCTCTCCTATCTTGACGTCATCTACCGCGTGAAAACCCGTTTTCAGGTGCCCGTCGCGGCGTATAACGTGAGCGGTGAATATGCGATGATTAAAGCCGCCGCGCAGAATGGGTGGATCGATGAAAAGCGGGTCGCGCTCGAAGTCCTCACTAGCATCAAGCGCGCGGGAGCGGATATGATCTTGACTTACTTTGCGAAATCGGTTGTGGGGTGGCTTGAAGAATGAATGAAATTCGATATATTTCTGACTTATCTACTAACTTGCAGAATCGAATGCGAGTCGTTGCTGAAAAAGAAAGAGGGAAGATTCTAAAATTTACTGTCCAGTATGAAGCGTTTCTTTCCAATCAATGGTGCCCGATTGTCCGTTATGACACGGCACATGGATTCGCGCATAGGGACGTGATGCACCCTAACGCCCCTGCCGAAAAGCAATCGATCAACTTTACAGACTACAATCAGGTTTTCACATACGCAATTCAAGACATCAAGCATTCGTGGAAACAGTACCGTGCTCGGTATGAAGGAGAAATAACAAATGACTCAAGATGAAATGATCAACCAAAACCTGGACCTTCTCTCAGGCTTCATGAGCTATGCCTTTGAATATCCTGATATTCTGGATGGGATTCCATTAGACGCGACCCTTGTGATTCTTCCTGAGAATAATCGGGAACTGTACGAGGCGAATCTGGAGATTGCTAAAAAATCGCAGGAACAAAATAAAGTGGTTGTTATTGTCGAATGGAATTCAGCCAAACCGGTATCACCACATTTTCAGGTGATACGACCCGTTGAGTAACTTTATCCCGTTTCTTTACCGGTTCAATTAAAACCGTCCCACCCGATCTGGAGGTGACAAGTTATAACAATGAATTAAAGGATTGAACAAATTTGCACTCAGGTCACTGCTCTGATTCGTTTAATCCTTTTGATTCGTTGTTATATGCAACCACCCAAAGACAGGACCTGAACGGTTACAGCAGAATTTGCACAGGTGTTGAGACGTGCTGTCGAAAGGCTCTCGCAGTTACCAGAGGAAGAGCTCCATCAGTGGACACGGGCAATGTATTATTTAGTGCCTATCCGAATAACCCCCCAGACCCCTGTTTTTAGGGCGGAAGAAAGGGTTATTTGGATAGGCTCCTAGTCCTGTTGATTTATCACAGACGCCCACCAACTGAACATGTTGAATTGAGGGAAATTGTCGAACAAAACATAAAAGATAGAAGACGACGAAAGGAGATGGAAGAGATGGGACAAACCATTGCAGAACACTTCATTCAGGAAGGAAAAGAAATTGGAGAAAAGCAAGGCCAAGAGCGGGGTGAACTCAAGGCAAAGCGAGAAGCGGTCCTCAGACTTCTACAATTTCGGTTTGATGATGTCCCGCCAGCCCTTGTGAAGAAGGTGAAATCCATTCGCCGCATTGACCGCCTTGATGCGCTGTTTGAGAAGGCCTTCACTGCCAAAAGCATTTCTGAAATTGAGACCGTTTGAAAGGGAGGAACACCTTGAACAACACCAAATCCTTAGTAGCATGGCAAAAGTCACAACAGTTTATCCCCGGCGGCGTCAATAGCCCTGTGAGAGCCTATCGCTCCGTCGGCGGAAATCCCCTCTTTATTCAGCGAGGTAAAGGATCAAAGCTCTATGACATTGATGGGAATGAATATATCGACTATGTTGCATCATGGGGCCCTCTGATTTTGGGGCATGCTCACCCGCGCATCTTAGAGGCAATCCAAAACGCCATGGGGAACGGCACAAGCTTTGGTGCCCCCACGGAGTTGGAAACCGAGCTTGCTGAGATGGTTGTCAACGCCGTTCCTTCCGTTGAGGTGGTTCGGATGGTCAACTCCGGCACGGAAGCGACGATGAGCGCCATCCGCGTGGCGCGTGGATATACGGGACGCGACAAGATTATCAAAATCGAAGGGTGTTATCACGGGCATGTAGACCACCTGCTCGCCAAAGCCGGCTCTGGAATCGTGACCTTTGGGCTTCCCGATAGCGGAGGCGTTCCAGCGGATTTCGCTCGCCATACCCTCACTGTCCCTTTTAATGATGCGGATGCCGCGCGTCGAATGATCGAAGCGAATCCCGATCAGATTGCGTGTTTGATTCTCGAACCGATCGCGGGAAACATTGGCGTGATTCCGCCGCGTGATGGCTACCTTCAGGAGCTCCGTGAAATTACTGCACAACACGGCGTCCTTCTCATTTTCGATGAAGTGATCACCGGGTTCCGCGTGGCTTATGGTGGGGCGCAATCCCTATACGGCGTAGTTCCCGATATGACCTGTCTGGGCAAAGTCATCGGTGGCGGACTGCCCGTTGGGGCTTACGGTGGCAAAAAAGAGATTATGCAATGTGTCGCGCCACTCGGTAGTGTTTATCAAGCGGGCACGCTATCCGGCAATCCGCTGGCGATGTCCGCCGGACTTGCAACGCTGAGAACCCTTGCTGAACCGGGTGCCTATGTTCAGCTTGAAAGGGTTGCCCAAGCCCTTGCCGAGGGGCTCCAAGACGCGACCAAACGCAACGGTATTGACGCCTTCCACAGCCGAGTCGGTTCAATGTTAATGTTCTATTTCACCAGCGCAGCCGTCGTTGATTACGAAAGCGCAAAGACATCGAACACTGAACGTTTTGGGCGTTATTTTTGGGGATTGCTTGAAAGAGGCGTTTATATTGCACCGTCCCAGTTTGAAGCAGGTTTTGTTTCATTGGCGCATTCTCAGGTGGATGTGGAGCAGACGGTGCGCGCTGCATCTGAAGTGTTATCAAAACTTTAATGAAGAAGGGGAGAAAACGCTGAATGTCTACTCCAAGCCTCAATGAGATTTGTCAATTCATCGTCGATGAACTGGAAGCCGTTGAAGAAAAACTTCTCGAGAAAACGACGAGTCACTATGATTTTGTAGACCTCGCCGTACAGCATGTTATCAAGGGGGGCGGGAAGCGGTTACGTCCCATCCTGCTCATTCTTTCCGCAAAGGCGTGTGGGTATGAAGAAGAGGATGCGCACACCCTTGCAGCGATTGTTGAGTTGATTCACGTCGCGTCCCTTGTCCATGATGATGTGCTTGATGAAGCCCCCATTCGGCGTGGACGCGACACCTTGCAATCCAAATGGGGGAATAAAGTGGCGGTGTTAGTGGGGGACTATCTCCACGCACGAGTCCTTTCGATGCTTGTCGCTCGACGCGCCGATGACCCCGCTATGAATATTCTTTCGGGCGCAACTCAGGCGATGTGCGAAGGGGAAGTAATCCACGCTTACAGAAATGGGGATTTCGAGATTTCGCAGGATGATTATTTGAAAATCGTCGGTCTTAAAACGGGGAAGTTGATCACCGCCGCATGCACCATGGGGGCAATCCTCGGAACGAAAGAACCGGTGATTATCCAAGCCCTGACTGAATACGGCGAAGCCATTGGTGCCGCCTTTCAGATTATCGATGATCTGCTCGATTTTGTGGCGGACCCGGCGAAGTTTGGAAAGAAGTCTTTCAGTGATCTGCGCGAAGGCAAACTGACATTCCCGATGATCTATACGCGCCAGGTCTGTACTCCAGAGGAAAGGGCCACTTTAGAGCGCATCTTTAACACAGAAACCGACGAAAATTCTTCTATTGAATGGATTGAATCCCTGCTTCGTCGTTATCGGACCCAGGAGTATTGCCTTGGAATTGCTCAAGAGTACGCAGACCATGCAAAATCGACCCTAATTGTACTGCCTGACACGCCTGCGAGACGTGCGCTTGAACAACTCGCGGACTATGTGGTTTCGAGGGATCGGTAATGTGATTTGCATCGCTGCATAGGAGTGATAAATGCACAATCCACCGCACCCTGGCGAAATAATCAAGGAAATGCACTTAAGCCAATGAACCTGACTATCACCCAATTTGCTAACTTACCAGCCTGACGCAATACGGCACCTAACCTATCCACAACTTGACGTCGTCATTTTCAACGATAGCCCCCTTGCGACTTGACCGGCGCTCCCCCGCCTGAACGCCTACCGCTCATCTTTGTGTGTTCTCTTTGTCACAACGTCATCTCAATAAATACTTTTTAACGGAGGATGCAAAAATGCCACAGACCAATCGACAAATCACGTTAGCCGCGAGACCGGTTGGATACCCAAAGGTGTCTGATTTTCAACTCGTCTCCGCTCCTATCCCGGCCCCGAAAGCCGGGGAGATTCTGGTGCGTACCATTTATCTGTCCGTAGACCCTTATCAGCGCGGGCGGATGAGGGATGCCCCCTCTTATGCGAGCCCCGCGCAAATCGGCGACGTGTTGGTCGGTGGCGTTGTGGGTCAAGTGATTGCCACAAAAGACACTGAATTTCAAGAGGGGGATATCGTCCAGGGAAATCTGGGGTGGCAGGAGTATGCACTCTCCGATGGCAGTGGACTCCGAAAGATCGACCCCACGCTGGCACCGGTATCGACGGCACTGGGGGTGCTCGGGATGCCCGGGATGACGGCTTACTTCGGCCTGTTAGAGATTGCGAGGCCGAAGCCAGGAGAAACGGTCGTCGTCTCAGGGGCGGCGGGCGCGGTCGGTTCGCTCGTGGGACAGATCGCGAAGAACAAGGGCTGTCGAGTGGTGGGAATTGCTGGAAGCGATTACAAAATTGATTACATCACCAATGAACTCGGTTTCGACGCCGCTTTCAACTACAAAACCGTCAGCGATTATAGCGAAAAACTCAAAGAGATATGTCCAGATGGCATTGATGTCTATTTTGACAACGTTGGGGGGGCCATCACTGACGCTGTCTTTCTGAATCTCAACGTGAAAGGCCGGATTGCCATCTGCGGCCAGATTTCGCAGTATAACCTGGAGAAGCCGGAATTTGGGCCGCGTCTGCTGTGGCAACTCATCGTCAAGCGGGCCAGAGTGGAAGGATTTTTGGTTTCTGAATTTGCAGACCGATATGAGGAAGGGCTCCACCAAATGGCTGAATGGCTCAAGACGGGCAAGGTGAAGTACCGGGAAACCATCGTGGAAGGAATCGAGAACGCACCGATGGCGTTCATCGGGATGTTGAAAGGGGAGAATATCGGCAAGCAACTGGTTAAGGTCTCTGATTTGTGATGCTAAACCCCGGTTGTCCGCAGGACACCGGGGGTTTAAGAAACCGAGTTTTTTTGAAAAACTCGGTTTCTATGCGACTTTTTCAGTTATAACGCACAAGTAAAACCCAGACCCCGATCATGCCCCTCCTAAGTCGGGGCGTGATCGGGGTTTCAATAGACCAGTTGATTCCGAGACGATGCGACCCCGTGCAGAAATTGAAAAATGGAAGGTTTGGCGTCAAATCCCGATCAAAGATCGGGATCTAAGTGAAAAGATCGGTTTTTATAGGTCTTCACAAGGCAAGAAAGGAAGGGCACCATGCGTTATCGCAAGTTAGGACGCACAGGTTGGACAGTTTCTGAGATTGGATTGGGGACATACCCCCTTAGTGGCGCAACATTTACGAAGGGGGACTATTGGGAAGGCCCCAACGCCTACGGGCATGTGAGCGCGACGGAAGCGCAGGCGACAATTTTGCGCGGATTAGAGTTGGGGCTGAACTTTATTGACACGGCACCTGTCTATGGACAAGCGGAGACGGTCATCGGCGAGGCGCTGGGTGGGAAGCGCGAAGGGGTTATCGTCGAAACGAAAGCGGGCGAATATCAGACGCCTGACGACATCCTCGCTCGCGATTTTTCCGAAGCGCAACTTCGACGCAGCGTGGCGGAAAGCAAGCGGCGGCTGCGCGTGGATGTGATTGACATTCTGTTGCTGCACTCGCCCACGCGCGAGGAGTACGGGGTTGGCGAGCCGCTGGACACCATAAGCCGCCTGCGCGATGAAGGCGATGTCCGCTTTATCGGCGTCTCAGTCGGCGGTGGAGCACAGGAGGCAATTGAACTCATCCGTTCAGGGCGGGTGGATGTGCTGCAAGTGGGATTCAATCTCCTGCAACCGCAGATGGCGGATGAGGCCTTCCCGCTGGCTCAAGCGGAAGGGGTTGGCATCGTCGGGCGCGTGCCGCTGGCGTCGGGGTTTCTCACGGGACGCATCGGCGAGGACCACGTCTTCGCTTCTGACGACTATCGGAGCAAGATGTCGCGGGAAGCGATTGTGCGCGGCGCGCGGCGCGCGAAGGCGTTTGAATTTCTCGTGCGCGATGGCGTGGCGACGACGCTCCCCGAAGCTGCCCTGCGCTACATTCTCAGCTTCGACGCGGTATCCACTGTCATCGCTGGCGCGATGAAACGTGTGGAATTGGAGCAGAACCAGGCCGTTTCGGACAAGGGACCGCTGCCTCCTTCTGCTTTGGAAGAGATTCGCGCTGTGCAGCAGCAACAGTCGGCAGGGAAATAAGGGAGGCTTGGTCATAATTATCCGGCGGTTGAGTTGTAGCCCAAGATTCTATCTTGGCCCCTGGTGCCAGGGCCAAGATAGAATCTTAGGCTACGACTACCTCCCCAAGGAATTATGACCAGCCCTCAAATAAGTATGTGGACACCCATTTTCGTGGATAGGTTCAAACGGGAATCAGAAACCGGGAGGGCGAGGCTCCTGCCGAGCCTTCTAAAAACCCCGGTTTCTCGCCTAAAAGAAAGGAATTTTGCTCATGCCAAAACCGATTCTGGAACAGCTTAAAGAAGGGCCCATTTTAGGTGACGGGGGCTATGTTTATATCCTCAAGCAGCGCGGCGTGCCGATGGACGGTTTCACGCCTTACGGCATCCTCACGCACGCGGACGCCATCCGGCAACTCTATCAGGATTTCTTCGACGCAGGGGTGGACGTGATTCAAGCCCAGACGTTTCAGGGGACGCGCAACCGTCTGGAGCGAGTGGGCATGTCGGCGCATTATGAGGACATCCATCGCCGCGCCATCGCGCTGGCGCGCGAGGTGGTCGGGAATGACGTGTTGCTTGCTGGCTCCATCGGGTCGGCGCTCGGCTCTGCCGGGCTGGCCGGATGGGGATTGACGGTGGACGACCTTCGCACGTTATATGGGGAGGAATGCGACCTTGTGGCGGGGCTCGGCGTGGACTTCCTCATCTGTGAGACGTTTTACACGATGGCCGACTCACTGGCGGCGTTGGAAGCGGCGAAGGCGACGGGGTTGCCCGTCATGTTCACCGTGTCGTTCAAGGCGAAGGAAACCCTTGACGACGATACGTTGCCCGCTGACTGCGCCCGACAACTGATGGCGGCAGGGGCGGACATCATCGGCATCAACTGCATGCGAGAGCCGTCGCGAATGCTGCCCATTGTGCGCACGATGCGCGCGGCGGTGGATGGCTTTATGGCGACGCAGCCGATAGGCTTCCGTTGCTGGCCGGAATACACGCACCTGCACGGCGTCCCCGATTGGACACAGCGCGTCCTCGCTCCGAGCGACATGGCGGACTACGCCCGCGAAGCCACAGCGATGGGCATCAACTACATCGGCTCCTGCTGCGGCTCCGGCCCGGAGCAAGTGCGGGCGATGGCGGAGGCGTTGGGCAAGAAGCCGCGACGGTGAAGCCAACCTCTCCCCTGGCCCCTCTCCTGCGAGGGGAAGGGAGAATTCTCAAGGAGATACCCCACTCCACCACTGTCCCCTGACTGCTTTTTAGAAGGGTCGTATACTTTGTCCAAGTTGGTTTTGGAAATTGTTTCAACAGAAAAATTCCCAGAGAAAAGGATTATACGGAATTTTTTCCGTATAATCAGGGGTCGTTAGCTCCTGAAAAGGATGATAAAGGATTGGCGAAATATGACACTTGAAGAATTAAAGAATCTTGCAGGTGCCCTTCAGTCATTTGCAACAGTAATCTCATTAATTATTGGCGGCATTTGGGTCTATAGAAGGTACCTTCGCCAGCAGGAAAACTACCCGAATATAGAGTTCTCAGCAGATGTGAATTTCATCGGTGAGCAAGCGGATTGGTGGATTGTTGAACTTATTGGAACGATAGAAAACAAAGGCAAAGTTCAACATAAGATGAGAGAGTTCAAGTTTGATCTGAACGCGCTCTATTCTGAAGATCAAATCGATGTCAGTAACAAATGGGGAGATCAGGTGAACTTCCCTCATTTAGTTGCAGAAGGCTCATTTCTTCCTCAACGTCGGGAATTCTTTTTTGTAGCTCCCGGAATCAAAGCTAAGTAATCAGAAGGCGGCTGAACCGGGCAAAGGAACTTGCGAGAGAGGAGGAAGACAATGTGTAAGGAAAACATTGAATATGAAGTCGGCAGCGGCAATGTATTCAAGGATTTGGGACTCCCCAATCCAGAGGAACGATTAGCCAAAGCCCGGCTTGCCTCAATCATATATGACATTATCGAGGAACGCAGATTAACACAGGCTGAAGCTGCCAAGATCCTTGGCATCAATCAATCGAAAGTCTCAGCCCTCATCAACGGCAGACTGAAAGGCTTTTCCATAGAACGGCTGTTTTCGTTCCTGAGAAAACTGGACCGGGACATTGAAATCGTCGTTCGGGAAAGACCGAAGGGCAAGTCTGCAACAGAGATACAGGTTTCCGCAACGGTTTGAAATGGAAAGGGTTAGCCAGAAAAAGGTTATCAAATACTTACCAAAGGTGTAAACATGCAAGGATATGACTTGACAGCATTGAATGAGCGGATTCAATCGGAGAGCACATTTGTTGATGAGATTTTTGAAGAGATTGGGAAAATCATCGTCGGACAAAGATACATGATTGAGCGGCTGATTATTGGATTGCTGTGCAACGGCCATATCCTTTTAGAGGGTGTGCCCGGCCTAGCCAAAACGACCGCCGTCCATGCACTTTCTGATACGATCTCTGCATCGTTCAAACGCATCCAATTCACTCCGGATCTCCTGCCTGCCGATTTAATCGGAACGTTGATCTATAATCAACGGGAGAGCAACTTTTACGTTAGAAAAGGTCCCATCTTTGCCAACCTGGTCCTTGCCGATGAGATTAACCGTGCCCCCGCCAAAGTCCAAAGCGCTCTCCTTGAGGCCATGCAAGAGCGTCAAGTCACAATTGGCGACGCGACCTACCCCCTTGATGACCCATTCCTCGTCTTGGCAACGCAAAATCCGATTGAACAAGAAGGGACGTATCCCCTGCCGGAGGCGCAAGTGGATCGATTCATGCTCAAATTGCAGGTGACCTATCCCTCACGCACGGAAGAACTCGCAATCTTGCGGCGCATGACACGCGAAGAAATTCAGCCGATTCATAAGGTCATCTCTCCCCAAGAGATTATCCACCTCCGCGCAACGGTTCGTGAGATTTACATAGACGAGAAGATTGAAAACTACATCGTTGACCTCGTCTGCGCCACCCGTGAACCGGCGAAATATCAGTTGGGCACTCTCACAGACCTCATCGAATACGGGGCATCCCCGCGAGCGACGATCTTCCTCGCAATGGCTGCCAAAGCCCACGCTTTCCTCCGCCACCGGGGCTATGTGACGCCAGAAGATATCTACGCGGTGGGTATGGATATCCTCAGACATCGCGTGATTGTCAGCTACGAAGCCGAAGCACAGGAGCTCACTTCCGAACAGATTGTCAAGCAGGTTTTTGAACAGATCGAGATTCCTTAACTTGATGCGTGATGCGTGAAACGTGACGGATGCCAAAATTGGCTCATGTCAAAAATCAGTGCAAAGGAACGAAGAGAAACCGAGTTTCTCAGAGAAACTCGGTTTCTTTGCACGATTTGAATTGAAGCGGATTAAACACTAAATCGAATGGTCAAAACCTCCCCATCCTGCACGACATAATCCTTTCCTTCCAGCCGCAGCAATCCCTTCTCCCTCGCTTTTCCCAAACTCCCACAATCCACTAGCTCTGCCCAATGGATGGTTTCAGCGCGGATAAATCCCCGTGCCAAATCCGTGTGGATGGATGCCGCCGCGTCTAACGCTGTCATACCACGATTGAGCGTCCAAGCCCTCACCTCATCGGAACCCACTGTGAAAAAGGTGATCCGTCCGAGCAAATGATAGGAAGCCCGGATAACCTGTTTCAATGCGGACTCTTTTAACCCCATTTCAGCTTGGAAGACTTCTGAGTCTGCCGCATCCAATTGAGATATCTCCATCTCCAGTTTCGCACAGAGCGTCAGGATTTCAGTCTGGGGCTTTTTCTCATATTCCACAAAGTTTGATCGTATCTGCTCCGCCAAATCTAATTGATTCTCACCGATATTGAAAATCAACAACATCGGTTTTTGCGTCAAGAACCGATACCCCCGTATCACCTTTGCATCTTCAGGAGAGAGGCCAATTTCTCTGAGGGCGCTCCCACGCTCCAAAAGTGCTTTGCATCGCTCCAATACAGTGCGTTCGCCCTCTAGCATCGGCACCTTTTTGGAGCGAAGTTCTCGGTGAATCCGCTCCAGTCTCTTGTCAATAATCTGTAAATCTGCAAAGGCGAGCTCGAGGTCAATCGTTTCAATATCGCGCCTCGCATCCACACTGCTGTTGACATGCGGAATTGAATCATCTGCAAACACGCGAACCATAAGTAAAAGCGCATCAACTTCGCGGAGCTCCGCGAGGACGCCTGCTTCCAAACCGCCTCGCTCAATGTCCCCCTTGGAAACGCCTGCCATATCAACATAATCAATACTCGCAGGAGTGATCTTCTTGGGTTTGAACATCGCCGTCAAGGGTTCTAACCGCTCGTCCGGTACTTTGACCGAACTGATGTTTGAGCCTTTTTGGGCCTGGTATCCCCCCGTCTCTGCGTTGGATTGTGTCAGCGCATTGAAAAGAGAGGTCTTCCCAACATAAGGTAGCCCAACAATGCCGATTTTCATGCTCATCTTCTCCAATGGATGTTTGTGATGGGGGGGTTATCTCGCTACGGCTTTGGCCTCCCCGATTCTTTGGATTTCGTTTCACTCAAGGTGCAAGATTCGGGATTATATGTATCTTACATCTTGCATCTTGAATCCTGAATCCTGAATCTCATTCAAGATGCAGGCAAGACGCTCATTTCGTTTGGTCCCTGCGTAAGTCCTGATAATATTGCCCCAAACCGCTCTGGATAATTCGAGGTGATGCCATCCACGCCAAAATCAATCAGTGCTCGCATCCGCTCGCTGTCGTCTATCGTCCAAGTCCAGAGATTCACACCGCGGCGGCGAATTTGATATGCAAATTCCGCCGTCACCATGTTGTGACTGACATTCAGCGTGCTACACCCAATTTCACTCATCTGGTGGACACAATGGATAGCATATCGCCTGGCAACCCCGTTGAGCCCCCCTCCGATAAGAAGCCCGGTGGGTATCCGAGAATCGAGGGCGCGAACTTCCACTAAGACCGACGGGTGAAAAGAGATGACGAACACTTCATCAGTTGCCTGCATCTGATGAATCACCGAGACAACCGCCGCCGCGATCATTTTGTCCTTGATTTCCAGCACCGTGATCGCCTGCCCTTTGATGAGATCGAGCGATTCCGCAAGGGTTGGAACGCGCTCTCCCGCAAATTGGCTGCCAAACCACGCCCCCGCGTCGGCACGTTTAATCTGATCGAGCGTCAACATTTTGATGGCTCCGGTCCCATCCGTCGTGCGATCTAACGACGCATCGTGTAGGACCACGACTTCACCATCAGTGGTCCCATGCACATCCAGTTCAACCCCATCGACGCCAATCTCGATCGCTTTGCTGAACGCGGCTAATGTATTTTCCGGCGCAATTCCCGATGCCCCTCGGTGGGCAATGCGCATCCAGTGTCGCATCATTCCATTCTCCTGATACGTAATGCGTAATGCGTAATGCGTAAACTGTATCCTCCATCCTTCCCTTCCTTCCATCCTTCCAATCTTCCTTACGCAATACGCAATACGTCTTAATTCACTTCAATCCCCAACTTTTTAATCTTCTGAAACAGCGTCGTGCGGCTGATGCCTAACAGTTTTGCACATCTTGTCTGGTTTGCATGAACGGCCTCAAGGGTGAGTGTAATTACCGTCCGATCCACGGCATCAATGATTTCATCGTACAACGCGGTGGTATCTTGCGCAACCGCATCTCGGATGGCTTCTCTGAGAGGCGGTTCTATCGCCGCTTCTAAGCGGGAGCGGGTGGATTGGGCTCTCCCTTTGTAATGCAATATCTCGGGTGGAAGGTGTTCGGGCAGAATGACATCCGACCTCGAGAGAACAGCGGCGCTTTTGATCGTGTTCTCCAACTCCCGCACATTTCCCGGCCAGTCATACTGGCGCAACAGTTCCATGCACCGACTCGAAATCCCCCGAACCGGACGCCCAAGTTCCGCACTGCTCATCTGCAAGAAATGATCGACTAATAACGGGATATCCGCTGAACGTTCGCGCAATGGCGGTAGATTTATGGAGATGCGCTTGAAGCGATAGTAGAGGTCTTCGCGAAATCTCCCGAGCTTGACCGCTTGGGCGAGGTCTCTGTTCGTTGCGGTGATAACCCGCACATCGACTTTGAGGGTGGTGGTCCCACCGAGCCGTTCAATCTCCTGCTCCTGCAACGCCCGTTGCAATTTCACCTGCAACGCGGGGCTCATGTTGCTCACTTCGTCGAGAAACAGGGTGCCGCCATCTGCCAGCTCGAATTTGCCTGGTTTGCCTTTCGCGCTTGCTCCCGTGAATGCGCCCGCCTCATATCCAAAGAGTTCGCTTTCAAGCAGTTCATCGGGAAGGGCGCCACAGTTGAATGGAACAAAGGGTTTGTTCTTGCGAGGGCTATTGGCATGGATGGCTTGCGCGACCAACTCCTTACCCGTCCCACTCTCCCCTTCGATGAGCACCGTGATGGTGTTGCTTGCCATCAGGCCGATCAGCTTGTAAATTTCCTGCATCTGTGGACCTCTTCCGATGAGGCGGTGTTCCCGAGAGGGCATCGACAATTCTGTGCTCACCAAAGGGAGCTTTCCACGAACCGCTTGCATCTGGCTCGCTTGCTCCAAGATGGCCTTCACCTTATCCAGGTCAATCGGCTTGGCGATGAAATCAAACGCTTGCAACTGCATGGCACGAATGGTCGTTTCCACATTGTCATACGCCGTCATTACGACGATGACCATGTCTGGGCGAAGGGCTTTCATCTGCTTGAGGGCATCCAACCCGTTCATGCCCGGCAACCGAACGTCGAGTAGCACGATGTCAGGATTCTCAGAGGACAGCCGCCGCAAGCCCTCCTCCGCGTTGTTAGCGATGATTGGGTGGTAGCCCTCGTCCGTTAAGAATTGCTCGAACGCCCAACAGATTTTTTCATCATCATCAATCACTAAAACATTTTTCATCGCACACCGACTCCTACAGTTGACCATTGTTAACAATGGTCGATTGACAATTATGGCTCGACTGCCCCATCCAAGGCCCGAATATAGCCGATCGTCCACGCAAGACCAGCAGCGGAGTCTCCGGCAATGGATGGAAAGTGCTCGGGATAAATCTGTCCCTGGTAGTTGATCTGCTTGAGCGCCCGGATGGAACCGATCATGTCAACCTCTCCGGTGCCGAAAGCCACTTCGAGATACCCCAGAGAAGCCAGGCGTTTTTCAACCTCCGGTGAGGCTTCTCCCGAAACCCGAGTGACAATATCCCGGATGTGAAACATGAAGAGCTGATTGCCATAGCTGCGAATATTGGCAGGCAGGTCGTCTCCAGCCAACTGTGACTTTCCTTGGCAGAAGGTGATGCCGTTGGCCGGACTCTGGACTTCATTGAGGAGACGCGACATCGTCTGATAATTCCAGAGCAGACGATCGGGCCGATGGTAGTGGTGCGTCGAGAGAAGCACACCCGCTTTTTCGGCAATGCCGGTGAGTTCACGGTAGGCTTTGACCAGGCCGTCCCAGAGCCGCCCTTTTTCTGCCGCATCCGAGGGAGCGGGATTCACGCTGAGGTAGAGGTGGAGGAAGGGGATACCCGCTTCACCCATACCTTCGATAATTCGTCCGATGATGTCCAATTCCCTTTTCCGTGTGTCAGGATTCGCGCACGCCTCCAGGCTGATGCGAGGAGGTGTGAGCGCGGCGATGGTAACACCCGCGGTCGCGTATTTGTGAACCAGGTCATTCAGCATGTTGACAGGTGGAACACCGTCTGTCCCCTTGCCAGCGATCGAGGCGGCGCTGTGAACGATGTGGTGAACATCACTATCCTGGCAGAAGGCAATGTTTCGATCATGGTCTGTTCCGAATGGTGCAAAGATGCCGATAGCTAACATGGGTAACCTCCATCTGTTAGAAATTATGCTTCGACTGAACGTGACATTATACGACTTTTTCGGTTATCAGCAAAAGTGCGACCTAGACTTCCGAAGTTTTAACGGACGAGGTGAGTCAAGACCATGCGCCCCCTTGAAGGAACAGTCCCGCACCGGTTTTGTGTCAAACTTCGGAAGTCTAAGCGAAAAACTCGTGACATTACTTTTGTTCCGAACTCCTCTCCTTGCTCTTCTCCTCTCTTCTCAAAAATGACCTTCAGATTTGATTGGTTCGACGAAGATAGTTCTTTATCCCATCCGCCAGGGTGCTCTTGTCCAGGGCATCGAAAGCCGCTACGCTGTTTCGGGCTCGCTCCAGTATGGAGCGCCCATTTTCGAGATCGAAGTTGAGGTCAAGTTCATAGTCAGCGTCTCGTCGATCTGCGTTGAGAGTTTCTATGTCTAAACTGAACCTCTTGGCAGCGGGTATTCCAGCGTTAAATAATGCCCTTTGGATCTTCGCATGGCCTCTATCTCTGTAATCAGGAAACTGATGACGGCTTTTCCACCATAACAGAACATGGTGATAGACAGCATAGTAAGATCGGCTAACGGCACTGCGAATATCTGCTTCCGTGGGGCTCTCGGTTGTGATAAGCCTTGTGGCTGTATTCAGGAAATCAAGATGATTCATGCTTAAACCTATAGGAGGGGGTGATATATTCTATACCGGGTATATCCATCGTTGCATTGAAGAATCGATCTTCTGCGTCGAGCACCTCCTTGACCGTCATATCTACTATCTCGATGTCGAATGCAATACTCGCATCTTCTGGCTCATCGTCATAGTAAGGTGGACGGAAGCGAAGCGCAATGTGGGTCGATGTGGGAAAGAACTTCTGGAAGTAATGATAAGCGGCTGCCACCGCGTCGTAAAGATTTTGTTCCTTGCAAAACTTTTGTAAAGCGGGGTCTTTAATGGGTGGAATCGGGAATGGCATGTTTTGGTCCTCACTTTCTGGAAAATCGTTGCTCCTATTATGATAATGATGTGCGATGGAGTTGTCAACGATTTATTTTGTGAGCCTGGATTTAGCTTGACTTTGTTAAATTAGAAACGGATGCCCTTGTAGCCCAACTTTCTAAGTTGGCCATTTCGTTCACGAACCAAGATAGAATCTTGGTCTACAGGAAAATCTAACTCTGAAAAGCCCAGTTGCCACGCGAACCCTTACGCTCGGAGACGCTTTGCCAACGCCTGCGACACGCGGTATCCCTCCAAATCCGGGTCGGTGTCGAGGATTTCCTGAACGGCGTCGAGGCTGCGACGTTGAGCGGGGAAATCATCGGCATTGGCAATCCGCAACGCCAATCGTGCCGCCACGGCGCTCCCCTCGCGCAGGTTCGCCAGGGAGACCTTGTCCAGCGTGTCATACGCCGTGTGACCGAACCCTCTGCCAGAAGGGCCGGCTTCCGGGTCGCCCATGTGCCCCGTCGGGACGCCTTTCAGGACGAAGGGAAAATGGTCAGAGTAGGGATGCACCTTCTGCCCAACCGGAATTTCGGCTGCCATCTCTTTGGCGGCTTGACGAAAGAACGCATCCAGTTCCACCCACCGATGCAGCACCACCCCTTTGCGACTTGCCCCCCCCGCCGCGTCGAGGTTAAACATGAAACGCAGGTTGTCGAGTTCGCCTTCATGGGCATCCACATAGCGATGTGCCCCGGTGAGGCCAATCTCTTCAGTCCCAAAGCCGATAAATCGGACGGTTCGCTTGAGTTGGTCGCGAGCATACAGCGCCAACACTCGTGCCGCTTCCATCACGAGGACCATGCCGGATGCCGGGTCAACCGCCCCCTGAGAGATGTCATGTCCATCGTAGTGGCAGCCCAGAATCACGACCTCTCCCCCTGTCCCCCTCTCCGATTCGGAGAGGGGGGAGGGGGTGAGGTCCGCGATGACGTTCCATGAAGTTCGCGGTTCGTTGACATCGGTGGTGCGAATCCGCAGTTGTACGCTCCCATGCCGTTCCATCAGTCGCCGCAGAAATTCGCCATCCTCCTTACAGATCGAGATGCCCGGAATTGGCGCGGGGTGGTCACTTTGCAAGCTGCCGGTCTCCGGGCCGACGCCAGGGTGCTCGCTGACAAAAATGAACGCGCTCGCGCCGGCGATCACCGCTCGCTCATACTTCTCTTTGCGATGCACCCACCGCCCCAGGTTGGGTGGCGAGGCGCTGCCTGCTATCACCACGCGCCCACCCATTTGCTGGCTCAATCGCTCATACTCCGCTGGGTTGCCGTAGCCAACCGATATCAGTTCCGCGCTCACCTCGCTCGCCGGGCAATATGGCAGCGAGATGCAGTGAAGCGATTTTTGAATCGGCGCGACAATTTCCAGCGTTGCACCCCCGCGCGACCAACCCGCGTAGGGGTAAGACTCCAACCGCGCATCCACGAGGCCGTAGCGCGTGAAGGTTTCAGCGATGAACTCCGCCGATTTGCGTTCCTCCGGGGTCCCCGCAAACCGCGAACCAAAGTCATCGCACAGCACGGTGAGGTTGTCCATCACCTCCCGCGATGTGTAGATGTCACCAACTATCTGACAGTCAATTGCTAAGTATGGGTTTTCATGACTCATGATGTGTGTTCTCCATCTTGTTCTTCGCCAAAAGTGAGTGCCGGGCCCACATAAAAAAAAGAGGTACATGGAAACTAATTCCCATTGTACCCCAAAGATTCGTTGATTTCAACTGATTTTTCTGGATGCGCATAATTCCTGTTAGACTTCCGAAGTCTTTGAGACTTCGGAAGTCTGGTAGGGCTGCACGTTTTCCGCGTAAAGCCGTGTCATTGCTTTTAGCGTTTCGTCCAGTTCCTCCGGTGTCGGCGCACCCACATAAATTACCTGATTATTGAATACTAACGTTGGAACAGCACGGATTTTCATCTGCCGAGCGCGTTGACGTTCCTGCCGTACATCAACGACCCGGAGTGAAATATCATCATGAGATGATACCACCGCTTCAGCGATCCGGATGGCTCTTGGACAAAAAGGACAATTGGAAGACTTAAAAATTTCTAAAATCATTCGCTTTCACTTTCAATCTTTTGCTTGATTGGAAACTCTTTCAGCTTGGCATCCGCGACCTTTTTTAATTGCCACTGATCGAGAATCTTGATCCGACGATTCTGAATGTCGATAAAACCGAGCCGTTTGAATTCGTTGAGAAGCGCACTGGTCGTCTCACGGGCGGTTCCAATTAAGTTCGCGAGCTCTTGCTGTGAGAGCTTCACATTCAGGATAATGCCTCGGCTATCTCGGACACCGTGTTTTTCCGCTAGAGACATCAGCAGGAGCGCGAGTCGGGAGGGTGCGCTACGGAACACTAAATTTTCGAGCTGGTTCTCGATCTCTCGTCTGCGTACCCCGATGAGTTTGGTAATCCGCAGCGCCAGAGATGGCTTTTTGTGGAGCAGAATTTCAAAGTCGCGACGACGTATGACACAGAGGAGCGTATCATCCAACGTCTCCGCTATGGTTTCACGGGGTCCCGCATCAACTAACGCCATCTCACCGAAAATTTCGCCTGGCTCAAGGATCGCCAGGGTGAGCTCCTTCCCATCCGGTGAGAGCTTGTAGATCTTGACCCGTCCCTCCTTGAGGAGGTAGACCACGTCCCCTGGATCGCTTTGCCCGTAGACTTGCTCATGGCGGCTGTAATCCTTCATATACGTAATTCGATCCACCATACTGAGCTCCGCTTCGGTCATATCCCCAAAAATGTTAATATGCTTTAAGTACCAAATCTTTTCCATGTGGGTTATCTCACTCTTCGCCAGCTATCTTCCTTCTAAGTACCTGACAAAAATTTTGTACATTTCCAGGCCCCAGACCCGAAGGATTTCCGAAACCCTTCGGGTCTGGGGCCCTTCTTCTATGAAGCAATCAAACCGTATCTGAAGATTGTCATCAGGATTTTGTATCCGGCTTTGATCGTCCCTTTGACGGTCCCTGTAATCTTCGATTGCCCAATCCGTTTGCGATAGCTCACCGGCACTTCACAGGCACGGATGCCCATTTTCGCCGCTTTGACCTGCATTTCAACCGTCCACCCGAAGGTTTTGTCCTGCATATCCATTTCGAGTAGCCGATCGTATCGAATGGCGCGAAAGGGACCGAGGTCTGTGTAGCTGACGCGAAATAGCCGTTTAATCAACAAAGTCGCGAGCGCGTTGCCAAAACGCGCTTGTGGAAGTAACGCCCCTTTCTCACGAACCCCACGGATGCGGGAGCCAATCACCATCTCCGCCTCACCGGCAAGGATGGGATGAACCAGTAGCGACATTTCGGATGGGTAATCGCTATAGTCGCCATCCAGAAAAACAACGATATCTGGAGCGTTAAGCACAGCCATGCCCGCGAGACACGCATAGCCGTAACCTTTGCGGTCCTCCTGCACAACCCGTGCCCCCGCCGCTTGAGCGATTTCAGCCGTCCCATCCGTGCATCCGTTGTCAACGACAATAATTTCTTGGACGAGGCATTTCGGGATGTCCGCGATGACCATACCAATGGAGAGTGCTTCGTTGAATGCAGGGATGATGACTGAAATGTTCATGACTCCAATTTATGTGTTAGGTCTTAACACCTAATACCGATTTAGGCTTGGAATTTCCCAACCGTGGTAAGGAAGAAAAGGAAGGATGGAAGGAAAGGAAGGATCCTCACTTCTTCCATCCTTCCATTCTTCCATTCCTTCCCGTTGATTGTGGATGGGAAAAGGCAACCCTAAATTAGTATAACACCTACCATCTACTTCTTTTTCTCACCGCAAGGGTTGCAGGGGTTCTTTGCCTTTTTACCACAAGGGTTGCACGGATTGCATGGATTGGCACCCATCATGCCGGCGGTGGTAGCAGTCAGGTCCACACTCACCTTGATGTTCTCATCCAACTTGAGAACAATCATTTGGGGAACCTTGATATTGTAATCAGGGAGCTTTAGCGCGAAACCACCGCTGATGACCAGGAGATCGCCTGGCATCTTGGCTTTGGTGGCGTCGCTCTCCTTGAAGTAGGTGACCTGGACATCTTTCAGTGCAACCTTCTTCTTAACCCCGTGCAACTCAAGGGTTCCTTCAGCGTCCGCCGTAATGGGCTTCTGGTCCATGAACTGCTTTCCCGAAACTTTAGTCAGTTTTTCCAATGTGAGGACAGCTTTGGGATATTTGTCAGTCTCAAGGAAGTTTTCCCGCATGTGCTGGTCGCGTAGACCAATCCCTGTTTTCATGCTGGCAAGGTCCAGGTCAAACGTCGCCATAAAGCCCTTGGTGATGTCCTTGGCATCCAGATGAATTTTGCCAGTAATTTTGCTGGTGGTGCCAACAATTTTCTCTAAAGGTGCCTTGGATTCAAAGGTGAAAACATTTCTGTCGTCACTGACAGAAAACATCTTCATCATACCACAAGGGTTGCATGGGTTGCAAGGATTTTTCTTGCCACTGCACGGATTGCAGGGATTCTTGGCAGCCGCCAGGGCCCCTAATGGTAAAGCCATTGATGTGATAATGCCCAGAATCAGGGCATAGAGGAACAACCTTTTCATGATTCTTCTCCTTTATTGTTCAGGTTTGTGAGGAATGATTGAAAATGAGCGAAATGCGCTGAGTTCCTCTTCTCATCGCATTTTTGTGAGTGTCCACCTGTTGGATGTGGACGGTCTCGCTACGCGAGGGTGCCGCGAAGCGAAACTTGTTTAGTGCGACGTCAGCCAATTTTGGCTTCAAGGCCGCACGTAAAAATGAGCAAATCTGCAAATCTGCAAATGAGTAAATTGAGATAACGATTAGCGCTTGATTGCTCCCCATGTTGTCAGCAGTCTTGCGTTTGGATTCACATTGACGGGCCCCTCGTAGACGAGTGTATCCGGGTAAAAGCTAAACCAGGCGAACCAGAATGAGGCAAACGCATTGGGGATGCGTCCCAGAAAATCACCCGTTTTCGGGTTAGAGAGCGTATCCTCCGAAATCGTCCAGACATCATTCGTACCGCTTTCCACGACGCGCTCTACATTGCCCTCAAACTGATAGGCTTTGCGTTCGTAGACGCGGACGGTATCTGAATTGGGACTGGCAATCAGGACAATCGGCACACCGCCGACTTCGTCGTTGACAACCTGCATTCGCCGGAAATCTTCTAAGACATAAGCCTTGCTCGTATTGCCCACGCGCACGCCGAGCACTTTTGTTTTGCGATTCAGTCGCGTGTCCTCTTTACCCCCGAGGGGGAACAGGAGGCCCGCATCCCGGTCATAGCCAGCGTAAGGGTTGAAATTATAATCCCGATTGTAGCCTGTTGCAGTGCTTAATACGGTTGTGTCGGGGTGAACCGCTTTCCATTCGCTCCACTGCGCCTGGGTGACCGGCAGCAGATCGAGTAACGTATCCGTTTTGGGACCGACAACCGCCTCTCCGAGGGCTTGCGCCCATAAACTTGGCGTATCCGTGTTTCTGTTATACATCAACAGATCGTTGTTATAAAGCATCCCAGAGACGCCAAATTCGAGGGGTTCGCCAGCAACAACCGGATGGAAAGCGATCCCCGTCCCGCATAAGGGACAAAATGTTACCAGGATTTTTTTTCCGCCCAGCGTATCGTTGACAATCTCGTGCCAATTCAGGATACGCAACGGGTAAGCGCGGCTTTGGCCATTGAGCGTGATGCCGAGGACGATATCTGTGTCACGAAGGTAATCTGCCGTGCCTCCATCGATCGTCCGCGGATTCGTCAAAGCGGGGATGCCATCTTTGAGCGGTCCGCCATGAAAGATCTCATTTAACGGAATGGAGTGTTTAACCCCATCAGGGAAAAACTCAGGGAAAAGGGCAATTAAGCGAGCAGAAGGTTTATCCTCTACCTCTGGTTGAGGTGCCCTCTCAACTATCTGTTGCGAATCGGCAGTAAAAGTGGTCCCTGCAGGATGACCATCTGTCTCACGCACAGGGTGGTCAGCACAGCCAATCGCCGCAATAACGACAAGAGCAGATAGAATTGTAAGTGGTAAATGAATTTTCATGGGCACCTCACTCCAGCAAGACTTCCGAAGTTTCCAAAACTTCGGAAGTCTAAAAATTGACCCATACCCCTTTCCATCTATTCATTCAATAGCATCGAAACCTCTGCCTCCAAAGTGACCTTGTCAACGATTCCAATGTGTTTGAATCGAATGTTATGGTTGCGGTCCAAAATAAAAGTGGACGGCATGGCAAATCCATTATAGGCATGGACAAACACATTCTGGGTATCTTCAAGCACTGGATAATTGATCTTGAATTGTTTCACAAAGTCTCGAACGACTTTTTCATCATCGGGAAATGTATCTCTTGAAATTCCGATGATTGTAAATCCCTTGTCCTGATGTTTCGTCTGAACCTCAACGAACTCCGGAACTTCTCGACGGCAAGGCGCACACCATGTCGCCCAGAAGTTGACGGCAACCACCTGACCCGCAAAGTCCGCCAACGAAACCTGCTGACCCTCAAGGTCGGGGAGTTGAAAGGCGGGTGCCGCTCCAAAATCTTTCGGGGCAACAGGAGGCACATTGGTTGAATTCGGTACTGTTGGCGTTGAGGAGTTGGTTGGCGATGGCTCGCTATCTTTGGTCAACCCATTTTCGTCGTCACTTCCGCACGCATAGAGACTCACACATAAAATCACAATTCCCAAGAAAAGCGAAAAGATTTTGAGCATTTTGATTCCCTCCGGTTGCCTTCTTATTCAGAAGAATTGGACGTATTACTAGATACGCAATTAAATATTACCCGATTCGATTGGGTAATTCTGTAATTCGCTTCACATAATTGAGGAAATATTCCAATCGTTTTTCTCGTTGAAAGAAATGTAAAGACGTGATAATATACTGGTATAATGCAGGAGAGGCCCCCGAGTTTGTGGCTCTCCTGCATCTTGCATCTTGCATTGGATTCAGGATTCAAGATGCAGGCGGGGCAATCGTTTTCAACATCTGTTGCAAGTCCTATATGTTAAATTCAAAAGTTTAGGTCACGTTTCACGTTTCACCCATCATGGAGGTTTCGTCATGCGTCTGTTATCTCAACAGGGCTGGCTTGATGCCGCCACAGCGACATGGCAGGAGTGCCGAGATTTCTTGAAGCGTCACCCGTGCGCGATTCTCCCGCTTGGCGCGACGGAGCAGCATGGGCCACATCTGCCGCAGAACACGGACACCATCCTCGCCGAAGCCCTTGCGTGCCGCGTTGCTGAACGGAGCGCGGGGCTGGTGTTGCCCCCCTTGCCAATTGGCTACTCGTGGGTCTGGCGCGACTATCCGGGGTCGCTGACATTTTCGTTTGACACGTTTCGCGCTGTCATCAAAGACATCGCCCGGAGCCTGGAGCGAAATGGCTGCCGCGCGATGCTTCTCATTACCGCGCACGGCGCGAATCCGCAGCCGCTCAAATACACTGCCCGCGAGCTCACCGACGAGATTGAGATGAAGATACTCCGCGTCTTCTATCCGAATTTGAGCCATATCATCGCTGACGCAGATTCCGCGATGTGGGCACCGATGAACTTTCACGCCGAAGAGTTTGAAACATCGTTGATGCTGTACCTGCGTCCTGACCTGGTGCGGATGGACCGGTCAGTGAAGGAATATCCACCGCGTTCGATAGACTATGAAATGGCTTCGCTGCCGATGGGAGCGTTAAGCGCGTCCGGCGTGTTCGGCGACGCGACGGTGGCAACGGCGGAAAAAGGGGAGCGATGGTTCAATGCGTGTGTGGAAAGTATTGTGGAGGTGTGGCAGGAGTTCTTGAACAGGTATCAGATGTGAAATGGATTAGGGATACAAGATGCAAGATTCAGGATGCAATGAATCTTGTATCCTGAATCTTGTATCCTTGTTACTGTTCGTTGATTCGTTTGGAGGGGGTCTAATGGCAAAAGTGATGACCGTGCGAGGGGAAGTTGCAGGTGAAGATTTAGGGGTTGTGGATTATCATGAGCATCTGTGCTTCGATGCCCCGGAGTGGCTGCTGCGGGAGGATAGAGATTTTCGATTGAACAATGTAGAGAAATCGGCGGCGGAACTGCGGGCGTGGGCGCAGGCGGGTGGGAAAACGCTCGTTGAGATGTCCGCGATTGACTTCGGGCGCAACGTCCACAAGGTGGTACAGGTTGCCGAGTTAGTGCCCGAAGTCCACGTCATCGTCATCACCGGTTTTAACAAGCCGTATTTCTGTGATCGTTCGGTGTGGCAGACCGACGAGCGCGAGTTGGTGAAGGCGTGCATCCGCGAGATCGTCGAAGGGATTGACGGGACAAACGTGAAGGCAGGCATCATGAAGGGCGGCAGCGGTTACAATACCTTTACTGAACGCGACCAGAAGTTGCTGCGCATCGCGGCGAAGGTTCACCTCGAAACTGGCGTGCCCATCATCACTCACACGGAGGCGGGGACGATGGGGTACGAACAGGTGGAATATCTCGCTTCACAGGGGGTTGAGCCTCGCCGCGTGTGCTTGAGTCACCTGGATCGCAACCCCGATTTTTGGGAGCATCGACGCATCGCGCGGACAGGGGCGTATCTGGGTTATGACTGCCCGGGCAAAGTCAAATATGGGCCGGACGAGTTGCGCATCAACGTCTTGAAGCGACTGATTGATGCTGGGTTCGGCGGGCAGATTTTGCTAGGCAACGATTTGGGACGCCCCAGTTATTGGCGAAGTTATGGCGGCGGACCGGGATTGGATTTTGTGTTGACGAAATTCATCCCACGCCTGCGCGATGAGGGCATCAGCGAAGGTGCCATCGAAGATATCCTGGTGAACAACCCGCGCCGGTTTTTAACATGAGCGAACTTCCGAACGCTTGGGATGGACTTCTCATACAGCGAACCTTCGGAAGGTTTAAGAGTTATTTTGCCACAGTTTAGGGTATGAAAGGGTCAAAGTTCTCGACAGATTGAGCCGAGAACTTTCCGAAGGTGCCTTTGGACCTCTCAGACACGCTCTAAGGCGTAAGAAATCTGGAAAGAACCGCTTGTGGCGTCAGCGTCTCCGGCAACAAGGCTCGTCGATAAGGCAACTGGAGTTGCACGATCATCTTTTGTAGCCGTTGCTGAATCGCTGCCTGATGGTGGTGAAAACGTTCAATTAAACGTAAATCAAAGGTGACGAAGATGGCCACGCTAAAGAGGGAGTCCTCTAAATTTCTTCCGAAGGTACAGAGCGCGATTTGATAGGCATCTTCTCTGCTAAAGCCAAAGTGTTGTCGCAAGCGCCTTGCCCACCTGCGGTGATACCGGGTCGGCAAAAAGAGATTCACCTGCCGGCGAAACACCTCAAACAGCTCCGGTGTGGCAAAGCTTTTCGCCAGGTTCAATGCTCTTTGAGAAACAAACAATGTTTCAGACGAAAAATAGTCCATGAACCCGAGAGCATCATCTTGTTCAGTGGTCAGCCTTACGCCTTGAGCGAGATTGTGCAAGCCTCTCAGGAAATTTCTGACCACGCCTTTGTTGAGGAGTAAGTGCGTTGGGGGAGACATCAAGTTCCACCTCGTCGTCTTTATCAAGTTCCCTTTGGAAAGCTTCATCCCAAAGTGCTGCGCATTCCTCTTCGGAGAGGTTTTGATACGCTCGCAATGTCAGCCCACACGGCAGCAGTTGGTCCGGGTCGGGATGATAATTTTGGATGAATTCCTGAATCCAGGGGCGGCTTAAAAGTTCTGCTTCATGAGTTGTTTGAGGCGCAGAGGAATGCAGGCCCCCCGCCTCTCCTGTTTTCTCTGTGTCAAGCGCGATGTGAAGAAGGCGGTTGACCAAAGCGTCAAGCGTTTCGCCTTTGACTTGGCTTAAAAGACGCAATGTTTGCATGAGTTTCGGCTCAACATGGATGGAAACTGGTTCTGTCATCTCAAAAGCCTCCTTTTTTTAGATTATACCATTCCCAATGGGGAATATCAAGCCCAGAGAAAATCGGCACATAATTCGTCAACATGCCCTAATAGTTCATCCATCTCCACAATTCCCGCAACGTCGGTCTTTTACCGTACATGAGGATACCAATCTTGTAGATTTTCCCCATGATGACAACCACAACCAGGACGGTGAGAATCATCGCGGCAATGTTGAGCAGAATTTCCCAGAGCGGAGGGGTGAGAACGTTGATTCGCATGAACATCAGAATCGGAGAGAAAAATGGGATGTGTGAAAGGACGATGGTTAGGGTTGAATCCGGCGCTCGAAAGAGACCGAACATCAACATAAAGGGAATCACTAACAGCATCACGACAGGGGTTGAAACTTGCTGCGCCTCCTCGTCGCTGTTGCAGATTGCGCCGATGACAGCGTACAGCGTGGAGAAAAGAAAAAACCCCATGACAAAATAGATTGCAAAATAGAAAAGCGTTGAGGGCCCAGTAGATTTGATGATATGAATCACTTCCATAACGGTTTGGGGGGACTCATTCATGCCAAACAGACTCAAGATAGTGTTGATATTCATCGTCAGTAAAACACCGAAGATTCCCCATATCAAGAACATGGTCAGGCATACGGAGCAGACCCCGATGATTTTCCCGAGCAGCAATTGATACGGCTTGATGGAGGAGATGATGACTTCCACGATTCGAGTTGTTTTTTCTTCGAGGACACTCCGCATCACGGAAGCCGCGTATAACAACGTGAAAAGATAGAGTGAGAATATCAAAAGATAGGTGAGTCCGAGCTTCACTGCGGTTGTCTTCTCGTCCTCAACTTTGTCTTTTGCACCGCCTTCGCCTTTCGCTGTAACGGCATACCCGTCCAGGCGTATCCCTCGCATCAGGTCACTGACTTCCTGTGCGGAGTAACCCTTCTCCGCAAGCCGTTTGTCGGTTATGATTCCGGAGATGATACGTTTGAAGGTACCTTGAAGGTCGAAATCTGTAATGCTTTTCGCATAATACTTGACCTGACGGCTTTCAAAAACATCTTGGGGAATTTCCAAATAGCCGTGAATCTCCTTCTTTTCTAGCTGCTGATTCAGTTGTTTTTTCTCGGCTAAATTGCCGTTAAAATCTGAGGCTTTTTCGACAAGCTGATAGACCAGCTTTCCCTTATGATGGAAGAAGGCATCATCAGCGATTGCCTGCTGCATTTTAGAAAAGACCTCCCCGGTTTCATCGAAAACGACGAAGGTTTTCATCGTCTCGGATTTATGCTGTATCATCATCATAAGGCTTGGGAGCAGCGTCAAGATAAACATCATTGCGGGCATCAATATGATGGATACGACAAATCCTTTCGTTTTGACCCGCGTTATGTACTCCCGCTTGATGACGGTGATTACTTTATTTTGCATCGATTGGCCCTCCTTCATGGAAATTTACAAAGAGAATTGCTGCTGAGTCGATTTCATTGAGCAGGTTGCTATCTCGCTTTTTTGAGGACATTCGCAAACTGATAAAGCCGCTCATCAGTCCATTGGCAGTTTATTTGCTCATTTGCTCATTTGCTCATTTACAAATTTCTATCTCCTTCCGCTTCGCCTTTCACACTTTGAATGAAGATTTCGTGAAGGGTCGGTTCCATCAATTCAAACCGGGTGACATCCACTGACGCATCGACGATCTCCTTCAAGAATTCCCCGTAGCACGCTGAATCCTTTAGCTTGACTTCAATAGACTGGCCGAAATCGTTGTATTTTTCGACGAACCGGGAGTTTTTGATCGGGTCGATGTTTCCGGAATACGCAATCTCCACCGAATTTTTGCCGAAGGAACTCTTAATCGCTTTCAGGTTGCCCTCCAGAACCATTTTGCCGCGATGGATGAGGCAGATGCTTTCGCACAGTTTCTCAACCTGCTCCATGACATGCGTCGAAAAAATGAGGGTCGCCCCGTTGCCTCTGAGCTCAAGCATCAGATCTTTGAGCAGCGTCGTATTGATTGGATCTAGCCCGGAGAAGGGCTCATCTAAAATGATTAGCTCCGGCTTGTGAATCACTGTGGTGATGAATTGGATCTTTTGGGCCATCCCCTTCGAGAGCTCCTCAATTTTCTTGTTTTTCCACCCGACCAGCTCCATTCTCTCAAGCCAGAAATCCATTTCATTCAGGACGTCTTTTCGGTGCATCTCCTTCAATTCTGCCATGAAAAGGATGACGTCCTTCACCTTCATCTTTCGATAGAGCCCTCTCTCTTCCGGGAGGTAGCCAATTTTGTCGGCAAAATCTTCGATCCGCCGGTTTTCGCTGAAAAGAATCTTTCCAGAATCCGGCGCGATGATGTCCATGATCATTCGGAGGGTGGTTGTTTTGCCTGCACCGTTTGGGCCGAGCAAGCCGTATATCGCTCCCTTCTCGATATGAAAGGAAAGCCCCTCAACCGCTTTAAATCCCCCGAAGTTTTTGCTGATGTTTTCGACCTGAATTAAATTCATACGTGCCCCCCTGTTTACCGATGAACGACTCCAGTTGTAAGTGCTTGGACGAATGTCAGGTGTTAGAATACGCAGCAGATAAGTGAAAGTGTACATAATCCAACGGATGTTTTCAATGAAAAAATGGTTTCAAACTGACTTGACGATCCCATCCACTCAATTCCCTATACTGATGATGAAAAAAGCCTCATCGGGCGCAGGAGCGCGCCGGTTCTCTGCGAACCCTCAACCAGGTCGCTGTGCATGTCGCGTTGCAAGCCCTGCAAGACCTGGTTGCCGAGAGGATTCAGGCATCCCTGTGGGGGCGGTTGGAAGTGGATGCGCAGGGACGCTGGCGGGTCAACTATCCCGCTCCGGAGCCGCTTTCCAACTGCCCCCTCTGCCCCCGAGCGGGGTTGGGGGATGCGGAGCTGTTTTGGCTGGAAGAAACGGGGAGAAACTCAACTCCCTATACAGAAAATGAAGAGGGAGATGATTGATACGAGTTTTTCAGTTAGGCAAGTAGAGCGGGCTGCCAGCTCGTTCCTCGAGCGGGCAAGCTCCGCTTTACAGGATCAATCTTCCCAAAACAATTTAGGACTGACGATTAAATAAATTGGACAACTTGATCCTTGAGAAGGTTTCAAACCTTCTCAAGGTTTCCAGAGATGTTCAAGTTATTGAGTTACCAATCCTTAGCAACCCACTTAATTCTGCACCTAAGGCGACCAGCTTGAACAACCGCACCTGGAAGGGCACTTCTTTCAACTTGACCAGCACGCCGTTCTGCAAACGCTCGGGCGGAAAGTCTTGCTGCTCGAGGTGGATGTAGCCTTCTTCCTTACTGAGACTCACCAGCCGATTCTCTTTCAGTGTGGTGAAAAAGACTAAATCTAGGCGGTGAATCAGTTTCAGATTGTCGGCGCCTGCATACCACGAGTCCATCAGGACCGTCTTGGCCTGGATGCGCTTGTCGGCCACGGCCTGCACCAACATCTCGCGGAAATGTTCATTCTTGGTCTTGCCGTCAGCCTCAGGTGCGTAGAGGCGATAATCCATCGGGTAGAAATTGCCCTCCGCGCCTGAACTGTGGACGAGGTTGACCACACCGATGCCACGCACCAAGCCATGCTCGGTTGAGCTATACTGGCGTCTGACCAACTCGATGACACGGGAGTAGCGCTTGTCCTGCACACTGTCATCGGCGATCAGGAACGACTTGGGGCTATCATGGATTAGCCCACGCACCAGTTCCCAGAGATTGCGGGCGGTCAGGCGTTCACCTTGCAGGTAGTCCGTGACGGCATCGTGGCTGACACCCTCCAGATGCTCGGCTAAATGGGTGCCGGTAAAGTTACCGACCGTACTAATCAGATATTCGACGTATTGAAGTTTGGTAATCATAGCTGTATCTTACCATACGGCTGTCGCAAGCGAAAGTCCTAGACTTGTAATAGTTGTTACACGGTCTCGGACAGTGCCACCGAGGGACCTGGACATAAATGCCTTCAATGACGAGCCAGTTCTCTCTGAAACTGACAGTGCCGTTTTCCGAGTCATATACCTCCGCGCGTCCGTACCTAAGCCGCTTCTCGCCATCCCGTTGGAGCTCATAAAAAAGCATGCTTTGGGCGAAGGCATTGGGTAGGAGTCCAACCCGTTCGCCTCCTTCTCTAATCGAACTGCCCGATACTGCCATATAAATAACGGTCCGAAGCGAGCATAGCGTTGGCTTCCATGAGGACAATCGGTGATATTGATCGCAGGTTTTGAGATGACTCGATCTTCCCGCTTCACATTGACCCGAAACGAATTGAAACGCAATAGAACCGGCATACCCCCACAATTCATTGTTGCTGAGAGGTTCCCATCCATTAACCCTCCCTTGCAACCAGATGTCCACTTCCCTGATTCGCATCGCCATGCAGTCTGCAATGCAGAGCAACGCTCTCTCCCGGTGAGGCGACGCTGTTGTTAATTCGGGGTGGCAGTATCCGGCTGCCCACGCAATCACGAAATCGCGTGCATTGGACAAGATGGTATCTTGTCCTCTTGATGCAACGGTGTACAGGTTCTCTACGGCACGGCTTATGCTGTAGATGGTCGTCAGAGATGCGCCCTGCGTCGGGGATGGCTCTAAAATAATCGCTGCCGCGGCAACGGCAACCTCAGTTAATGGCACTCCTTTCAGTTCCCGTGCAAGACCTGTCACCAGCGTTTTGAACTTCTCATCGTTCCAAAGGCTGTGCTCGGGTTGCTGGAACACGACTTCAAGCAGTTCCGGCTCTTCCTGCTCTCCCGGTTGAAGGCGGGAGATTTCTCGACGACGCCATTGTGACACGTCGATCTGTTGGCGAATCCAGGCATATTGTTGTTCATCCAGCACGGCTTGGCACCCCCCTTTTGCCCTATCTATAGTATAGGGAGTTGACTTTCTCAACATTAAAGGAAAGCCCCTGGGATAAGATGTTTGGCTGTTGTGGCGTTTCGTCCGTTTTCGGCTTGGGCATCAGGAACTCCTCTGCTAGTCGGAGAAAGGAGTGTGCAATAGATCGGGTGAAAACGTCATGATGGGTTGTATTCGACCAGAAGAAACGAATTTTGTTAATCGTCTGACGATGTTTTTCTGGATGACGCGGAGACGCTTTTTATGAAGGGTTGAAGCGTGTCTGAAGAACCCTCAAAATAAAGGTAAGGCTTCACCACTTTAGATTTGACGGGTGGACCACACCCCAATTGAGCGGGGTTTTAACAATCTGGCAGATCGCTTGACTTTTGTCACACCGCAGATTTATCGTGGTGGCGTACTACCCTTCCTCAAGCAAATTTTTGTGAATGGCTCGCATGACGACGTCGTAGTTTGCTTCGAGTTCTATCGGCGAATGCGTGTAACTGGGTTGCACTTCGTTAAGTTTGCCTTCATGGTAACGGATCTTAAACTCTGGAAATTTGAGACCGTTGGCGGTGGAGATGACGATGACGCGATCATCGCGTTGAATCAGCTTTCTTTCCGCCAGTTTCAGCAGAACTGCCAGCGCGACGCCTGTATGGGGGCAGTTGAACAATCCGGTTCGATCCGCCCTTGCGGCGGCATTGGCGAGTTCGTCCTCCGTTGCTTGCTCTACAATGCCGTCGAATTGCTTTAATATCTTGATGGCCTTCTTGACCGAAACGGGGTTGCCAATCTGAATCGCATTGGCTATCGTTGGTTGGGCGGTCACCGGATGGAATTCTTGAAACCCTTTCAGGTAACTCTGATACAAGGGATTTGCTTTGGCAGATTGGGCGCAAACAATCCGTGGCAGTTTCGTGATAATCCCTAAATCTCGCATCATTAAAAACCCGAGTCCCAACGCCGTCACATTTCCCAAATTGCCGCCCGGAATGATAACCCAATCCGGCACTTCCCAGTCAAACTGCTGGACGATTTCAATACTGATGGTCTTCTGCCCTTCAATTCGCAGGGAATTCATGGAGTTTGCCAAATAGAGCTCTGCCCTTGTGGAAAGTTTTTGGACAATCGCCATACACCCATCAAAATCGGTATCCAACGCGAACGTGACCGCTCCGTTGGCAATCGGTTGAATGAGTTGCGCGGCAGAGACTTTCGCCTTTGGAAGTAAGATAATCGCCGGAATGCCCGCCGCGGCAGCATAAGCCGCCAGGGAAGCGGAGGTATCCCCCGTCGAAGCGCAGAGCACGGCGCGGATGTCTCTGCCTTCCGTTCTCATCTGCCTTACCATAGATACCAAAACGGTCATCCCCAAATCCTTGAAGGAGCCTGTGTGACTGTTTCCGCACTGTTTGATCCAGAGGTCGGACAGTCCAATCTCATTGCCGAACCGGTCCGCCCAAAAAAGATTGGTGCCGCCTTCATACATCGAAACGACATTTTTATCATCAATGCTTGGGCAGACGAGCTCTTTCTTGCCCCAGACGCCGCTGCCGTAAGGGTATTGGGTGCTCATATACCGCCGCTCAAAGAGCTCTATCCATGCGGCAGCGCTTCGATGTCTCAAGAGGTCTATGTCGTGTTTCACTTCTAACAAACCGTTGCAATTGGGGCAACGGTAAATGATGGTGTTGAGCGGATACGTTCCGTCACACCCGGTGCTACATTGAAACCAAGCCTTGTATATCATCATTGTGCTCCTTCTGAGTCCCTTTCTGAATTCCCTCTCCCCTCCTCCCCCCACCATTGGGAGGGATTGAGGGAGGGCGGGGGCAAGGGAGCAGGTGGGTAAATGATGTCAGGTTTATAGCACGGATTTACAGAATGAACGGATTCATTTCTGCCGTTGACGAATCCGTCAATTCCGTTCATCTGAGCTATCATCTTTTATTCAACCGTCTTACTTCGCCAATGTCACATTCGGGGGACGGCCCCGTAGAACGTGTCCGATTCTCGGACGAGCACGGCTCGCTCGTTCGATGGGGAGTTGGAACAAGCGAGCCGCATGTTCTACGAAAGCATCCCGATTTGAATGTGACATTGGCGAGTTACTTCATGGCATTTTTCAGATACTGATCAAGGAACGACTCGGCAACCGCTCTAGCCTTCAGGGGATAGCGATGCCCCAGGTGGTGATTGAACCAACCGATATTATCCGCTACGCCGAGAAGTTGATACACTGGCATGACAGCTTCGACAAACGCCCAACTCCTGTCGTTGTCCGCCGAATCGCCTGCCAACAGGAGAAATGGGCGCGGGGCGATCAGCGCCATCAATTGGTGGTGCTCCAGGTTGAAAACGGGAACTTTGATGGCGTCACTGAGATACCAGATGGCGTCCCAATTGCTGAAGGTGAGCCCAATCCCCCCTTCGCTAAAGATGGCGACCTTGTAGCGTTCATCAAACGCTGCCGCGTAAAGCACCTCCTTCGCGCCAAGGGAATGCCCGATGCTGCCAATTCGGGTCTTGTCAACGTTCGGCAACGATTCGAGGTAGTCAACCGCCCGCACACCGTCGTAAGCCATCCGCGCCATCCCCTTCCAGTCCGGATGCCGCCCCTGCATCTTCTGTACATTTCCAACGTAGTCTGCCCCGTCATCAAAGATGAAACAACGCGGACAGAGGACGATATAGCCTCGTTTGACAAGCTGGGCACCCAACATCAGTTCAGGGTTGGACGGGTCGATGCCCGCCGCTTGTTTGGCGTACGTTGCGACGGTCTGATGAAAAACAACGATAGCGGGGAGAGTGGCTTCGCTCAACTTCCCTGTTGCATCCTTGGGCGTGAGCAGGTAGCCATCCGTGAAAACGCCCGCCTCAATCTGATACCTTACATGCTGCCGGATAAAGTCCGGTGTTTCTTCCGTCTCCAACACCTCAGCTTTGAGGGGCACTTTCTCTTTCGGAAATTCGCCCATGAAGGCGTGCCATTTTTCCCTAAGGGCGTCACGCTCTTTCATCCAACCTGCTTCCGTTGTGATGGGCTGACCTTCGTCATCAATGAGCAACGGTGACAATTTCGGCATCATGTCCGGCAACGGCGTCGGCACCCGTTGCAATTCAATCCCATCTGTTGGGGACATCGGCGCACGATACCCCGGTGCCTTGACTTCAAATGCCAATTCCTCGACCCACGCGCGATTTTCCGGTTTCGCCAGGAATTTTGAGACAACAGCTCCGTTCCGAGAGTCCGCAAGTTGAGTGTAGCGAAATCCCGCAAGGCGGGGGCGGACCTTCTCTGCCCCGATTTCATCGGGATTCAAAGCAACTTTCGCTCCGTTCTTCCACCGCGGCAGAATCAGGTACTTAAACTCAAGCCAATCGCCCGCGACCGGTCCGCCGTTCCAGCCATGCCCCTTTTGTTCAAGCCGTTTCTGCTGGGCGAGCACGCCATAAGCGATCTCATTGATGCGTTCATCGAAGGGAGCCAGCGCCCCGCATAGATACGGGCTTTCACTCGGTTGTCCGTCCACTCGCGCCCACTTAGGCTGGTTCAGGTCGCCATTCCAGCACACCGTCATCTGCGTTGTGATGAATCGCTCCATGTCCGTTTGGTCGAACACCAGTCCATGGGCGTAGAGGAGCAGTACCAGTGACAGGGAAAGGGAGTAATATCCCCCTGTGTGTTCTGCGCCAATCCAATGCTTCCATTTTCCGGGTTCTTCGGGATTGATGTCCCATTCGCCTGCTGGGTCCCAGTAGTGCCACTGGTAGTGGTCGCCAGCAAGCGTCAGACAGCGCTTAAAGCGCGTGCCGAGCTTGATAGCTTTGACCAGATATTCGTCCTTTCCCGTTGCCGCATACAGGTCCAAAAGGGCGCTGATGATTTTGGCGTGCTTGTTATGGGGTTGCGTCAGGCTCGCTTTTACCGGATTCAGATCGGGGTGAGTGATGTAGACGGCTCCCATTTTGCCGAGGTCTTTGTATCGCCCTCGCGCGTCCCACTTCGGAACCAGATGCTCCTCCGCGATTGCCAGGTAGCGCCGCGCGGCATCGCCGAAACGTTGATTTAAGGCGTCGTCATCTAAAACAACCGTGGAAAATTCCGCCATAAGCCCCGCCATCACGAAGCTGGTGAGCATGACATCGACATGCCGTTCGGGATAATCCGGGTGCCGAAAGAGTTGTAGCGGAAGGCCATACCAGCCGAGGAAGCCGTCTGGACCCGGTTTGAGGTAGTTTAAGAGGGTATCCATCCGCTCCACAAACATATCTACATACTTCGCGTCCCCGGTCAACCGATACGCAATCAACGGCATCCTGATGTATTTGGAAGCCTGCCACGTAATATCCTCGGGCTGTTCGGCAAACTTCGCCATGCGTTCGGGTGTGCATTCACGAGCGGATTGCTGAACATGGTCCAGAAAAGCCTCCAGGATTTGCTGGTCGCGCGCATCTTCGATGTGCGGCGGTTCATCAGCTCCGTTCCGGGAGTCCGCAAGGCGGACCTGCCCTGGCAAAGCGAATATGAAAGGTGTAATTGCAGCAATAAAAATGAGCATGTTCTATCTCCTTGTATAATGTTTCAGACTGGATAGTAGCTTGACTTTGGTAAATTAAAAATGGATCTCATTGTAGCCCAACTTTCTAAGTTGGCGAATCTGTAGGCAAACTGTCAAGAACCAAGATAGAATCTTGGGCTACATTCCTATTTCATCACCTGCCCGACGAGGAAACCCAATGCCTTCTGCTTACCATCTCGGTAATCCTGTGCCGGCCCCGGATATTCCGCGATGACCTCATCTATGACGGCTTTTGCCTCGTTCCCATGCTCTGCGTGGGAATGCCGCCCGGACGCTCTGCGTCCAAGCCGCTTTTGACGCGGAGCGTCTAAGACGTGCTCCCACGCGGAGCGTGGGAGCGAGAGGAAGGAACAAGCTGGCAGCATGTTCTACCGCCGATGCCGCTTGCAATACGTCCCCTCGCCGAGCTTGTCCCAGAAACCGAGCGGTGCCCCGCAGCCTGCGAATCAATTCGCAGGCTGAAATCCTAAGTCGTCTCAAGACGACTGGGGCCGGTTTTGAGTCCACTTTCAGTGGACTTCAGCTATTAGCCTGAACTTGAGTTCAAGGCTTGTCCACGCCTCACCGCCGATGCCGCTTACAATACGCCTCCCCGCCGAACCGTTCCCAGAAACCGAGCGGTGCCCCACATTCCAAACACAGCTTGTTTTGCTGACGATAGGCGCGCAAGGTAGCGGCTTCGTCCTCTCTGCGGCGGCGTTCTTGCTCCTCGCGCTGTCGCCTCTCCTCTTCGATTCGACGCCGCTCCGCTTCCTCGGCTTCGCGTTTCCGCCGTGCTTCCTCCACAAGCCTGCGTTGCCTCTCCTGTTCCTCAAACTCTTGACGGGTGATGACCCCCTTCCCCCACAGATTCACCGTGCCATCCCCGCTTCCGCTGGCGAGCATCTCCCTATCCGGGGAAAACGCCACAGACTCCACCCACCTGCTGTGTCCCGTGAGTGTCGCAATCTCCCGTCGCTCCCGCACCGACCACAGTTTCACGGTGTTATCATTGCTTCCACTGGCGAGCGTCCCCCCATCGGGGGAAAACGCTACAGAGGTTACATCATCGCTGTGTCCCGTGAGTGCCACAATCTCCCGTCGTTGGCTCACCGACCACAACTTCACGGTGTGGTCATGGCTTCCGCTGGCAAGCATCTCCCCATCCGGGGAAAACGCCACAGAGTTCACATAACTGTGTCCCGTGAGTGTCGCAATCTCCCGCCGCTCCCGCACCGACCACAGCTTCACGGTATTATCCCCGCTTCCGCTGGCGAGCGTCCCCCCATCGGGGGAAAACGCCACAGAGAACACCAAACTGCTGTGTCCCGTGAGTGCCGCAATCTCCCGCCCCTCCCGCACCGACCACAGCTTCACCGTGGTGTCCCAGCTTCCGCTGGCGAGCGTCCCCCCATCGGGGGAAAACGCCACAGAGGTCACAGAACTACTGTGTCCCGTGAGTGCCACAATCTCCCGCCGCTCCCGCACCGACCACAGCTTCACAGTATTATCCTCGCTTCCGCTGGCAAGCGTCCCCCCATCGGGGGAAAACGCCACAGAGGTTACGTTACTCCTATGTCCCGCGAGTGCCGCAATCTCCCGCCGCTCCTGCACCGACCACAGCTTCACGGTATTATCCCCGCTTCCGCTGGCGAGCGTCCCCCCATCGGGGGAAAACGCCACAGAGTCCACAGAAGTACGGTGTCCCGTGAGTGTCGCAATCTCCACCCAATTTTTGGGAATTTGATTAAAAGTCATTTGAGCTTGCTTGAGCAGTGGCAAGGCATCCAGGTAATCAAAATAGGTATCCTTGAGATAGAGGAGCTCGGCTTGTTCGTACAACCTTCGCATCCCCGCTTCAGCATTTTTTTGCCATAGGTTTTGATAAACGTAATCTTCCAGCAGTTTTTTCACAGGTTCAAAAGCTCGCGTCGCTTGCCCTTTCGCCTCAACGTACAAGGATTCAAGCAGTCCCTGGACTTTATCCCGAACCCCATCAAAATCCCCGTCCGCGTCCACCTTCAGGCAGTAGTTCCGGTCCATCAAGATCGCCCGCTTGAGGCCCTGGATGCAGGTCTCCCCGTCGCCGAGCAGGGCGGCGTACCGGGCGTGGTGGTAGAACGCCTCCGGCATCTGGGGATAAACCTCCGTCGATTTCCGGGCGAGCTCCAACATTTCTCTCAAGGGAGCGGTTTCGTCAGTCGCACCATCTGTCAACAAGCGATTATTCGATTGGGCATAGCACGCAATCGAGGCATGGAGGTACGCCTCCCCGCACAACTTCGCGGCGTCGGGCAGACCCCGAATCTCGCTCTGGGCGTAGCGCGCCGCAAGCCGCAGGTGGCGTTCCGCTTTCGGCAGGTCGATTACGCTGTCCATTTCATTCCTGCCGTAGAGGTAGAGCTTGCCGATGTAGTACTGCACAACAAAGTCGGCTTCGTTCTTCTCAGCAGAGTCGTGGAGGTCTTTCAACGCCTCCGGCAGCAGCCCGCGCTGCATGCGTTCCAAACCGCGTTTGGACAACTCGCGGGCCTGGGTCAGCAGCGGGTGTTTCAGCGTTTCGTGGATGTGGTCGAGTCGCTCCAGAATGCCGCTCAAGGCCTGGTTCGCGATGAGCAGTTGGTCATGCAGCAAGCCCATCCCGTAGGTGAACTCCGATCGGAGTGCGCCAATCTCGCCAGCGACGCGGTCAAAGCCCCACTCCAGCGTCCCGTTGACGCGATCAAACCCCGCGCCAAAGGAACGCTCAAGGGCTTCGTTAGAGGCAACCATCCGCCGCGTGCTGTCGGAGATCGCGGTTTTGACCCCTTCGCCGCTTCGCTTGATTTGTCCTGTAACGTCCTGCACAAAAGAGTCGGCTTGCAGGTAGCCTTCCCAAGTCAGTCCTGAACCTCGGTAGTAGATTGCCATGTCAATTCCCTCCTGCATGATGCGTTGTCGCGTGAAACTTCTTGAGTTTTTTCCGCATATCAACCACAACCTGGTAAACTGGATAGGTCGGGTCTTTGCGCTTCGTAGCGGGAGTGTTTCTATCCATCGTTAGATTCGTAATAGTCAAGTAATCCGCTCCAAGATCTATATTGGCTTGAATCCAGTCGAGCCATTTCTTCTCATCTTCAGGGATGTCCAATAAGTTAATGACTTCACCCGTTCTTGTGATGTATTTTTCCATCTGCGCCTCCTGGTTGTGGATAAATCAATTCAACATGATTACTGACCTCAAGGTAAAGTGCTTCCTGCTGGAAATCTGTGCAAACCCTTTGAAGGAGTTGATAAAGTTTCCACAGTGTGGGGATATCAAAAACGGTCACTCGGTAGGGAGTTAAGGCGGCATCTGTCATTAGCCTTCCATCATCAGCTTTCCAGCCTCCACCGCGGCTTCAATCGCTGACGCAACGGATAATTGGTCAAGTTGCGTTTGGATCTCCAGAAGATTAAATGGAGTAACAACCTTCTTGCCGAGGTCGATGACAACATCGGGCTTTAAGAGTTTCGTCAAACGATCGGTTTGTTCAATTTTCGACATTGCAGGCTTCTTCTCTTTCAAGAGTTTCGTCAACCGATCTGTGAGTTCAGTTTTTAACATGACATGCTTTCTCTGACAACTTTTCAATGAAGAGTTTCTCTGTGAGCCAACCCTCAACAAGCCAATTGATTGATTTTCCTTCTCTTTTGGCCCTTTGCTCTAATGCTTGAACAATATGGGGCGCAAGTTTCAACAGGAGATGCTGTCGCTTGAGGCCTAGCGTCACATCAAGCGCTTCCGTTTCATCCAATGCCCTGTCTGGATGGGCTTCAGCGAAATTGGCCCATTTTTCCAAGTCTTCTTCTAATTTTTTATTCATTCTATTCATCGTAAGCTACCTCCGATAGATGCGCCGATAGCGTTCTGGCATATCGTAAGCTGTCGCCACATAAGCGACGCTTTTGCGAAGGATGTAAAAGACGGCCAATAAACGACCAGCGGTTGTTTGTCCTAATGCAACCCAGTAGTCCCTATGTTCCAAGCTACGGCGATGGACTTTTGGATTATCGTTGTAAAAAATATCAAAAACTTCCCAGCGTTCGACATGATGTTCGCGCCAGATTTTTTCCTCAATCTTCTCACTCAGAAAAACCCGTTGGATTTTCATTTTGTTGGATAGCTGGATAGTAGGGACATACGATTTCTTCATCCCTCAAGTTTCTGTCGTAGAAGTTGATTAACCAGTTGTGGGTTCGCTTTGCCTGTAGTGGCTTTCATCACCTGCCCGACGAGGAACCCCAATGCCTTCTGCTTACCATCTCGGTAATCCTGCGCCGGACCCGGGTGTTCCGCGATGACCCCATCCACCGCCGCTTCAATCGCTGACGCATCAGAAATCTGGGAAAGCCCTTTTTCTTTGACAATCTGACCTGGCATTTTACCAGTGTCAAAGACATCAGCAAGCACAGATTTGGCGATCTTTCCGCTGATGGTCCCATCGTTAATGAGCTTGATGAGCTCGCTGAGGTGGGCGGGGGTCACTTTGCACCCCTGGATTTTGAGCCCCGCGCTGTTCAATAATGCCGATAAATCACCCATCATCCAGTTGCTGCTTGCCTTTGCATCGCCACTCAACCGAACCATTTCATCGAAATAATCCGCCATTTGTCGCGTCGCCGTCAAAACGCCCGCGTCGTAAGCGGGGATTCCATACTCCTCCACGAAACGTTTGCGTCGCGCCGCGGGGAGCTCCGGCAATGTCGCCCGGATCGCCTCAACCCATTCGGGGTCTACTTCAACAGGGACGAGGTCTGGTTCGGGGAAGTAGCGATAGTCGTGCGCTTCCTCCTTGCTTCGCATGGGCGAAGTGCGTCCCGTATTGAGATCGAACAGCAAGGTCACTTGCTCAACTTTACCCCCCGCATCCAGAATCTGCGCTTGACGTTTCTGCTCGTATTCTAACGCGGTGACGACATGCTGGAATGAATTCTTATTTTTTAATTCCGTCCGCGTCCCAAATGCTTCGCTACCGACAGGACGCAGGGAGATGTTGGCATCACACCGAAAGCTGCCTTCTTCCATATTACAATCGCTGACTTCTAGGTATTCCAAGATCTCTTTGACCGCACGCCAGTAGGCAATTGCCTCCGCGGGCGATCGCAGGTCTGGCTCGCCGACAATTTCCAGCAACGGCACACAGGAACGGTTGAAATCGACATAGCTCTGATTGGGATTACCCGTCACATCTGCATGCACCAGCTTGCCTGCATCCTCTTCCAGATGAATGCGGCGGATGCGGACGCGCTTCGTCTCCCCTTCAAACTCATAATCCACATAGCCATCGTAGGAGAGGGGCAGGTCATACTGGGAGATCTGATACCCTTTGGGGAGGTCTGGGTAAAAGTAGTTTTTCCGATCGAACTTGCTATAAGAGGCAATCTTGCAATTCATCGCCAACGCGGCGCGAATCGTGAACTCCAACGCCCGTTGATTCAATACCGGCAACACCCCTGGCATCCCTAAACAGATTGGGCAGGTTTGCGTATTTGCCTCCGCTCCGAAGTTCACCTCACAATTGCAAAAAAGTTTGCTTTCTGTACATAATTCGGCATGAATCTCCAAGCCGACCACGGTTTCATAACGATTTGCCATATTTCACTCCCAAAAACGTGAAACGTGAAGAATAATGCGTAATGCGTAATGCGTAACTAAGAGGAAGAAAGGAAGTAAGGAAGAATGGAAGTATGGAAGTCCCTCCTTCCCTCCTTCCCTCCTTCCCTTTTACGCATTACGCATTACGCATTACGTCTCACCTAAGACCTAACACCTAAGACCTAACACCTGTTTCTAACTCATTGACGATTGCAACATTCTCTTTGACTTCGCTTTGGCTCGTCATTCCGATAGTCATCGCATGGACACACGGCAAGCCCATCACGAACTTGATGGCTTCTCGCGGTCCATCCTCTTTGGCTAATTTGCCCTGCCCGAGCACCTTCATCCCGTAGATGCCTTTGCCGAAGGCCGCCATCTGCTCCATCGTCCGAATCACGTCAGCGGGTGATGAATCCATAATGACGCCGGCATAGTTAATTCGCGCCAGAACCACCTCGACCCATGGAGTCATCGCCGCCGTTTGAAATGCGCCATAGTCGTGGCATGAAACCCCATGGGCGCGGATGAGTCCCTGCTCTTTACATCGTGTCAAGCCTTCCATCGCATCCGGATAGCGCCTTGGCCAATCGACGTTTGTGAGACAATGCAAGAGGACAATATCCACATAGTCTGAGCCAATCTCTTTCAAGAATCGCTTCACATCGCTTTCAACCGATTCTCGGGTCCGTGAAACCGTTTTCGTCGTGATGACAACCGAAGACCGATCCAACCCCTTGAGGGCGTCTTTGACATGGGGATGGCTCCCGTACTGGTCTGCCGAATCCCAAAACGTCACCCCGTGATTGTATGCAAAGCGCAACAGATCGGCTAACCCTTTGCGTCCTAACGCAGTCTGATTCGACCTGCCATTCCAGCCATTCGTGCCTGTGCCAATGGCAAGCCGTGAAACACATAATCCTGTCTTACCGAGCTCAACAATTTGCATCTGAGTCATTCCTTTCTGTGTCGTGTTTAATGTTTAAGTCTACCATGAACACGATTTGTTCGTCAATGGAATATCTTTTATGGTTGATGGCAAATGGGTATCAGTGGTAAACTGAGAAACCGAGTTTTTGACAAAAACTCGGTTTCTGATTCTTAGACGTGGGTGGAAATCTCATAACGTGGTAAATTGCAAAAAAGTTTGAGATATTCTTCCAGAAATTGCATCTATGGCAAAAAGGGGAAAATCCTATGGCAACCGATGCAGAATTGATTCGACAAACGCTTCAAGGGAACGAGCGCGCCTTTGCGGATTTGATCGAGAAATATCAACGCCAAATTCTCGCGATCTGTCAGCAGATGGTCAAAAACCCGCAGGATGCCGAAGAGCTGACGCAAGATACGTTTTTGTGCGCATATCAAAAATTGGGGCAACTGCGGGACCGGGAAAAGTTTCTGTCGTGGCTGAAACAGATTGCTCGAAACCAGTGCAAAATGTATCTGCGACGAGAAACATCAACGCCTGTGTCGCTCACAGATTATCCGCAACTGATCGCTCATCAAGCGACGGTAGAGGAAGGGGTATTGCATCAGGAGCTGTTAGATGCGATTCTGCAAGCAATCGAAACGTTGCCCGCCAAAGACCAACAGATTCTCCGAGCCCATTTGGATGGGTTGAGCCATGCGGAAATTTGCGAGCGTACTGCGCTTTCCTACCGAGCCAGTCTGAATCGACTCTACCGCGCCCGGCAGAAAATTAAAGCACAGGTTCGCCATCTGCTGAGTGGCATCGGGGCGTTGCCAAAATGGTTTTCCAATTCCAAACTATTTTCAGGAGGCACCACGATTATGAAAATCACAACACCCACCAAAATCACGGTTGGGGTTTTCGGGATTTTGCTCGTCGGTTTTCTGGGGTGGAAAGCACTTCATCATGAGAGGATTGGGGTGGCTGAAGTTAAGCAATCGTTGACTTCCAATCCTCCTCCTCTCGTGTCGATATCTCCCTCTGCACGAAGCAAGGAAAAGAAGGAAAGCTCTACACAAAGCAAGGAAAAGAAAGAAGTACCTTCCTCTCAGCCTGAGCCCACTACACCAACTCACTCAACCGATTCAAAAAGCGAAACAGATCATAAGATTGGCAAGCTTGGAGAATCAGATGGTAATCTTTTTCTATCGGATGAAGACTTACAGGGTGAAAAGACTGAAGAACTATCACCTGAACTCCAGAGAAAGGTTGAAATATACGCTGAATTAGCTTCAATACTCCCCGAATACAAACGGTTATGGCCGCTGGTATTGAATGTTCCAGCCGGGGATAAAAATCGAACGGATTCACAGCTTGCGCTTATTAGACAGTGGGGTGAGCTCGGTCAAAGGATTTTTGACCTCTGTGAGCCATTTATTGGCCCACCTGCGATCAAAAGAGATGAAAGAGGAGTCATACAACAAGTCAACCTTGCTCCTCTGTTCACCCAGATTGCTGAACACCTTGGTAAAGAGCTGCCATTTGATGGGAATTCAGATTTCTTCTCTGCGGAGGATTATCAAGGCAGCACGGGAGGATGGTAGTGAACACGCTTCGTCACACTCTCAAAGTCGTCGCTGTCCAGGCTCCCGGTTATGGCGTGGAACAGCAAACCCGTCTGAAAAATATCGCGATGAAGACGGGAAGCAGAGTCATTTCCAATGAGCTGGAGCTGAGATACCTCACGCCCAGCGATCTTGTATCTGCGCAACAGGTTGTTATTGACAGCAATCGGACGACCATTATGCCTTAATCCGTGAACGAGGTGGGTTTCCCTTCAATGATTGCGCTATCGCAATGAAGGAAATCCGCCTCATCTTCTATATACCGCTCAACCGCCTTCTGGGTCATACTCCCTACCTGCTCGAAATGCACTGCAATCTCTTTCCGCAGATGCTCTCCCGCCAATTCCCACTTCTCAACGGGTAAGCCCAAATCCAGCAACCCGTAGAAGGCAGGGCGTCCGACCTGCTGCACGGGGCAGTCGCCGTTCCAGAGCAGGGCATAGTCTATCTTCCTGCCCAACTCCCCTTTGGCACGGCGGGCGGGGTGCAGGCACATTTCGGGATGGAAGGTGTCTGCCATAAAGATGCACTTGTCACAAGGACGCTTATCGTTTAGGGGATGCACAATAAATCCCTCCCTGTTAGAGTTGTTGCTGAAAGAATGCGAATACGTTTGGGGTCTCGAATGGCAGCGTATTCGATACTCGTTCGTGCGTTGAAGTAGAGCACTGAGTTGATGTTGGGATAGAGTTCCTGCAAGAAACGCTCTTTCGCCTCATTGAAGGTTAACTGATAAGACTCACCGAGGTGCCTCTTCAGGTTTGCTTGAAATTGCTGGAACTGGCGCTTGACTTCGGAGTTCCGTTCAAATGAGATGTCTAGCACATTCCCCAAATGCAGTTCTGCGCGAATGATGACCGCTTGTTCGCGGTCACCTCCAGAGCGAATGAGAGCGAATTCGATAGCCGAGGCATCGCTGGCTCAGTCAAAGTATGAACCCACGCCTGCGATACCCAAGTGAGGAATAAAACCAGTTTTCGGGATGTTCAGCGCGTTGGAGAACGTCGTGCCGTGAAAGGCATCATCCCGAATCTCGCCCGCCTCCCCTTCATATTGCAGTCCACGTTTCGGGGCTTCCATGTTTGCTGCCATGAGATTCTCTCTTTTTAAGTTTTAGCTCGCCAATGTCACATTAGACATTCGATCCAATTGTAGCCCAACTTTCTAAGTTGGCCGGCAGAACCGATGATTCGCTCAAACCAAGATAGAATCTTGGGCTACGGTGAAATGTGACATTGGCGAAGTAAGTTATAATTAGATTTTTCAACTTTTTTAGCGAACGGATTTTTCGGCAAACGGATTGAAAATTGGAGAATCCGTTAGCATTTTATCCGTTAGCTAAAAGGAAAAGGAATTAATTATAATATCTACTTAACCGACAGTCAACGCATTGGCTCATTATTAAGCGATTTTATCATGAAATGCCTCACCTGTCAAAGGGAATTTCTATACCCCCAGCGTGCTGATGAAATCATGTTTTCTTTTTAACGCCTTTGGGAGCAAGCCAGTCAAGGGATGAAGGGACGATATTTTGCTTGCAGGTTTAGATAAAGGTGTGTTAAAATAAAGTTCATTTAGCCTGAATCGGGAGTTTCAACTTGATGTTCTTCTGTTTTATGGGAGGAGGGGTGTCTATGGATGCAATAGTGCTCGTATTGAATGCGAGCTACGAGGCTATCAACGTTTGTAACCTAAAGCGGGCGCTGAAGATGCTCTTCAAGGGAGTTGCGTGCACGGAAGAAGTTTCTGATCGAGAAATTTGTTCGCCAACGATTTCAATAAAAATACCCTTAGTGATTCGTTTGGTGAATTACGTCCATATCCCCCATTGTGTTGTGAAGTTCTCGCGCAAAAATGTTTTTATTCGGGATGGATATGCGTGCCAGTATTGTCAAAAACAGTTTCCCCAATCCATGCTCACACTTGACCATGTGATTCCTCGTTCCAAGGGGGGGACGACGGTATGGGAAAACGTGGTGACAGCGTGTAAAAAATGCAACATTAAGAAGGGAAATCGCATGCCTCATGAAGCACGCATGTTTCCCAAACGCTCCCCTAAAGTTCCGTCGATTATTTCTTATCTACACTTGAGCCGCAATTTCCCTTATGACGAATCGTGGAAAAAGTATCTGTATCTCAATTAACCAATGAAATTCCTCATCCATAAAAAAGCGTATTTTTTGATTTTGAGTTTCTCTTTTGTGTGGATGGCCTGCGCCATTCAAGCGCCGGAAGACTATTATTTTCAGTTTGCCTTGATGGAAGCATGGGGCACATATAATCGCCAGGAAACCGGACGCACGCTTCATGAAGCGGTGGTTCACCCGGAGAACACCGATCCGTTGGTGATTGCCTTTGAAGTTGGCAACCCTCCCACAGAGTTACTTGGGTTTGTGCCCTATGAAGTTCCGGACGCACAGTCCGACAGCCAACCCACGAATCGGGTACTGCCTAAAGTTCCGATTTCACTTCAGCAGGAAGCTTTAAGTCAGGTCTTTCAAGAGAAGAACATTCAGGCAATTTCCTGGCGTTTGAAGAATGGTCGCCTTGAGGGCAAGCAAAACCTGGTTCAGGTTCATTTTATCCCTCGAGCACTTTCGGAGCGAGCGATTCAAGAGGAGTTTTTGATCATTTGTGCAATTGTATATGGGTCTCAAACTCAAGAGAATACGGTTGATGTGGTCCGAGGCATTGCAGAGACAGAAGATGGGGCACCGCAAATGATTTTAGAGGCGCAAGTTGCAAACTATACCGCCTATCTGAGTGGGCAAATTGACGGACAGGAATGGGAAAATCGACTTCAAGTGAAAAGATTTTGATATGGCACGAAAAACGCATCCGAAAAGACTCACACAAAAATGGGAATTCCAGCGAGGCTATCAAAAAGGGAAGAAGTATTGGAATCGTTGTTTCGTCATGTATGTTGTCTGGAATTCTCTGAATCAGACGCGCCTCGGAATCACCGCCACGAAAAAGCTAGGGGGCAGTGTAAAACGGAATCGCATCAAACGTTTAATTCGGGAATCCTTCAGGTTATCAAAGCATCAGATTCGTCAAGGGTATGATATTATTGTGGTGGGTCGCTCCGAGGCGATTGATATGAAGTGTCAGCAAGCCCAGGCCTCACTTTTACAGCTTCTGCGGCAAGCTCATGTTCTCAAAACGTAAAGCGATGGTTTTATACGGTGGATGGTCACGTATGACACGTTGACCTTCTGAATCCTGAATCCGCCGGGTTGAGCCTGTCGAAACCTTGAATCCTGAATCTTGAATCCTGCATGGATGCAGGATTCAAGATGCAAAGTGTATAGCGGTCGTGGTGTCATTGATGACCTGTGAAAGCATAATTTATGCAACGCTTACTGCTTTACTGCTTATGCTTCTATCGCAAATTTATTTCCCCGCTCTGTCCGCCGACTTGCCGTTTTTATCCGACCTGCTCTCAATACGCACTCGAAGCCATTACGAAGTATGGCGCTTTGAAAGGGTGTTGGCTGACACTCAAACGCCTGTCAAAGTGCCACCCGTATCACCCTGGCGGCGACGACCCCCTCAAGTAAGCATATTCTTGTTCGCTGGTCAAAGCGGTATTTTGGCTAACCCCATCCGTGTGAAAGCGGAAGGAGGCGAATCATGGAAACGTTGGAGCAGATTAAAATATTGGAACGTATTGTCGAATTTGGACTTGACGATGAGATTGTCAATCAAACATTGAACAAGTTAATCTCATATCGGATTCAAAAACAACAACGCGATTTCCAAGAGGTTCAAGCGAAGTTAACCTCCTTTGAAACCCAATACGGGCTCGGTTCAGACGAGTTTTATGAACAATTTCACCAGGGTCAACTCGGAGACGACGAGGATTTTTTTGAATGGGATGCGCTGGTTCACATACGAAATCGCATTAAACAACGTACAGAAGAACCAACCGCGTGATAAAGGTTGATCAGATACAGAGGTGATCCCTTCATGAACGACGAGATTTTCGCTCGTGTTAAAGCTTTCGTAGCAGAACATCACCGCATAGCAGAGAAAAAGTTCAATCCAGACACGAGATTGGTCGAAGACTTAGGCATAGATGGTGACGATGCGGTTGAACTGATCGAGGCATTTTGCGACGAATTCGAGATACAAGATATGAGTGATTTTAACTTCTCGAACTATTTTGGTCCAGAGGGCTGCGATCTGATTGGGTCTCTCTTTGGGTTCCTCTATGACTTATTGTTTGACAAAGAAAAACTACGAAGTACAAGTACACCAATTACCTTACACGATTTGGCCGAATCCGCCGAAGCGAAAAGGTGGAAACCGCCCCAAGGCCAGCCGAAGTCTGCAATCCCCCCTTCCCCCCTTTTCAAAGGGGGGAAGGGGGGATTTCGGCGAAGCAGAACCGATTTCAATCCAGAAGGTCTTGGAATGGATTGAGCGTGAATGAACGAAAAATTCGTAAAGAGGAGATTTTTGAATCGTAATGGATAAACGTTACATCTTAGCACTGATACTCATGGCCCTTGTGATGTTCAGTTGGAGCATATTGTTCGGAAACCGTCTGGCGAAACAGAGACGGCCCCAAACCACTGAACAACCGGCTGGACAACCGAAACAGGTGCCCCCGTCAACATCCGATGGCTCAACAGTCGATACAGACCGCCAAATAGAAGAGGGAGTGGCACTTTCCCAGCAAACTCAACAGCGTACCCAAGCGCATGTGCAAACGGATACCTATGATATTACTTTTGCGGTTGAGCCAGCAATTGCGCAAAGGTGGGTGCTCCGAAAATATCTCAACCGCTCCGGCGCTGGTGAATCATCAATCAACCTCATCCCCGAGACTGCTCTTAACTGTCTTTCACTCCAATTCTTTAATCCGCAGTTACAACTTGACGCGATGCGCGCGGTTTGGCAGGCGGACAAAACCGAAGTGATTCTCACGGATGAAAGGCCTCAAGATACCCTCACCTTTAGTACGCAAATTGGAGAAAATCTCAAGGTCTCCAAAACCTTTACGTTTTATCAGGGGAGTTACTTCGTGGATGTTGCATTGACTTACCAAAATCTGTCAGAACAACCGTTGACTGCCCTGGAGACGATGAACGATAACCGAAACGGATATAAACTGCGTTGGGGACCGGGGATCAATGCAGATCTTTTGCCACATGAACGCGCAAATGGGGGTAAAGGCAGAAGGGGAGTGAAAAGCGAAGGGGCTAAAGCTTATACAGGGTTTGGTAAGCCCGTCAGAGATTTAGGCGCGGCACAACTGACCAATACTGTATTATGGGCGGGGTTAAATGATAAATATTTCGCGGCATTGATGATTCCAGACCTATCCCTTTATGCGCAATACCAGCGTGAAACTCTCAAAGACAATGGGCCAAACCCGCCGGTGGATATTACTGCCCCAACGGAAGCCGCAAGCCTGATTATCCCCGGCTTTGCGCTGGATACTCACCAAAGCCGGACAGATTCCATTCGTGTCTATGTTGGTCCAAAGGACACGGCAATCTTGGATAAGATTCGCGCCCCCGGCGCGTCTGAAAAACCGCTCCGTCTGACACGCATCATCGATCTCGGTTTCTTTTGGCCCCTCGCCTGGGGCATGCTCTGGCTACTCAACGGTTTTCATCGCATCATCCCCAATTATGGTATCTCAATCATCCTGCTGACCTTATTGACGAAATTAGTCTCGTACCCGCTGACGCGCAAGAGCTATCAGTCGATGAAGGAGATGCAGAAACTACAGCCACTCCTCACTGAGCTCCGGGAAAAGTATCGAGATGACCCGCAAAAACTCAATAAAGCGACGATGCGATTATACAAAGAACACGGCGTGAATCCACTCGGGGGATGCATTCCGTGGCTGCCGCAAATTCCAATTTTTTATGCGCTCTTTTCGATTCTCGGCAGCGCGGTTGAGTTGCGTAGCGCGCCGTTCTTTTTATGGATTAACGATTTAGCGGCACCCGATGTCCTGATTACCCTTCCGACCACCCTTCCTGTCATTGGGAATGCCATTCGATTCCTGCCAATTGTCAACGGCGTGACAACTTGGCTACAACAGAAAATGACAAGCGGTATGACCCCTGCGACGGATAATATGCAGGCGAAGATGATGCAGTTTTTGCCACTCCTTTTTATCTTTCTCTTTTATAATTGGGCATCGGGATTTGTTCTCTATTGGACATGCAACAATGCTTTTACAATAGGACAGCAGTATTTAACCCAATTTCGTGGTTCAAATGAACCAGAGCCCGTTAAGGCGTTGCCAACAAAAAAGGGTTCTCAACCGAAAAAACAAAAACCCTAAGTCCTGGAAATTTGCTAGAACACGGAGCAAGAGGATTAAATTGACGATTGATAATTGACAATTGATAATTGACAATTGACAATTGACAATCGACAATCGACAATTGACAAGTTCAGGAGGACAATGAATCGTGCCACAATATATTGAAACAGAAGGTAAAACAACGGAAGAAGCCTTAGCATTCGCACTCGAAGAGTTGGGTGTGAGTCGAGAACAAGTCAGTGTAAAGGTGATACATGAAGCCACAAAGGGAATTCTTGGGTTAGGCGCGAAGCTGGCTAAAATCCGTGCGACGCTCAAAGAAGATGTTTCCGTGACCCCGGAAGTTGTGCTTCATGAAATTTTGACACGTATGGGAATCGAAGCCAAGATTGAACCTCAGACCATTGATGGTAGCATTCACCTCATCGTGAGTTCCGACAATGCCGGATTATTGATTGGTCGGCATGGACAGACGCTCAATGCAATCGAATATTTGCTCAATTGTATCTTGAATAAATCGTCTCTGGTGAAGAAAAGAGTTTTTGTTGATGCAGAAGGCTATCGTGAACGCCGCGAAAAGATGCTCACCGATTTGGCGTATCGGATTGCAGCGAGGGTGAGGCAGACGAACCAGGACATCGTGTTAGACCCGATGCCTTCTCAGGAGCGCCGGATGATTCATATCGCATTACAGGCGGACGCTCGCGTTCGGACTTATAGTCGGGGAGAGGGTCTCATGCGGCGCGTTGTTGTCACGACACGGGAAAAGTATGAAGCCAATCCAGATGCTTCGAGGACTCAGAACAATGATGCTATCTGATACCATCGCAGCGATTGCAACACCGCGTGGGGAAGGCGGCATCGGTATCGTCCGAGTGAGTGGAGACCATGCCATCCCGATCGCCTGCCAGATTTTTCGCTCCCCGCGTCGAACCTCTCCGGCCGAATTTTCGACTCACACGCTGAATTACGGCCATGTCATCCATCCGTCTTCAGGTGTTGTAATCGATGAAGTGATGCTGGGCATCATGCGTGCACCCAGGTCCTATACGGCAGAGGATGTCGTTGAGTTTTACTGTCATGGTGGGAGTGTCCCCTTGAGGCGTGTGCTTGAATTAACCCTGCAAGCGGGGGCGCGCCTGGCGGAACCCGGTGAATTTACCAAACGTGCCTTTCTCAACGGCCGGATTGATCTCGCACAGGCGGAAGCCGTTGCGGATTTGATTCGCTCAAAGACGGACCTCAGCCGTCAGATTGCCATGGACCAACTGACCGGCAGGCTGTCACAAGAGGTCAATGGACTGAGAGAGCAGGTTGCCAACTTACTGGCAGAGGTCGAAGCCGCTATCGATTTTCCTGAAGAAGAACTGGATTTCATGGATTTTACCTCTATGAAGCAGACCGCACAAAAGATTATCGCCGGTTTGGAACGTTTGATCGCGACCGCATCGGAAGGTAAAATCTTGCGGGAAGGGCTCAACATCGCCATCCTGGGCAAGCCAAACGTTGGGAAATCGAGCTTGTTAAACGCTTTGTTGCAGGAGGAGCGAGCAATTGTCACGGAAGTTCCTGGCACCACACGCGATACCATCGAGGAGATGCTCAACCTTCGCGGAATTCCGCTCAAGCTGATTGATACCGCAGGCATACGTCACACCATGGACCTTGTTGAACAGCGTGGGGTGCAGCGTAGCAAAGCCTATCTGGAGCGTGCGGACTTGATTTTAATGGTGTTTGATGCGTCTGGGGCTTTAACGGAAGCAGATTTGGAGTTATTGGATGCAGCGAACTCCCGTCAATCGATTCTGATATTAAACAAGATTGATTTGCCAGTTGTGACTGCCCCGGCTGATCTGCACGCCTGCGCCCCGCAGAAACCGATCGTTCAAACCTCTATTTTGTGCGGGGATGGGATTGAGGCGTTGAAGTCAGCAATTTTCGACACAGTTCTTGGGGGAACCTCCATCATGGGAGAGTCGCCGATTGTCACGAATGTGCGTCATCACGAAGCGTTGCGCCGTGCCCGAATCGCGCTTGAGCATGTCATGGACAGCTTCATTCAGGAGATGCCCCTTGAGTTCGTCGCCGTTGATTTACGGGACAGCCTGGATTGTCTCGGCGAGATTGTCGGCAAAACCACAACTGATGACATCTTGGAACGGATCTTTTCGCAATTCTGTATCGGCAAATGAAGGGCCAGAAACCGAGTTTTTCAGAAAAACTCGGTTTCTAGAATTAACCAGCGGAGGAATGCCCTTATGTTAGAACTTGATGTCCAATCCTTCGAGACCCGGCTGGGTAAATTTGAAGGGGTTCAGCAACAACACGACCAACGGCTTGCGGAAATCGAACACCGGTTGGGCACATTAGAAAAGTTGATTTCTGATTTCCGTACCGAGGTGCATCAGGAACAGAATGTCTTGCGAACAGAGGGACATCGAGAACGAGAAGCCCTGCGATCGGAATTACTGAACACCATCCAAACCACAAAATCCGAATTAGTTGAGCAGATTCGAGAGACAGAGAGTCGCTTAGTGGGGCTGATTGATAAGACGAACAGTCGCATTGAAGAAACCAATAGTCGCTTAGTGGCACTGATTGACAAGACCAATAGTCGCATTGACAGTCTGAATCACAGCTTGAATAGTCGTATTGACGCTGTGGGAGCGGAATTGAATAGTCGTATTGACGCTGTCAGATCGGAACTGAATAGCCGTATTGACAGGGTAGATAGTCGCATTGACGAGGTTCGGTTAGAACTGCTTGGACGAATCGATTCCGTTCGGTCTGAACTCTCGATAAAAATCGATCAGCTCAGTGACAAAATTGATGCGCAGTACAAATGGCTCTTAGGTTTCCTCATCACCATTGCAATCGCGGTGATCGCTGCCGTTGTCCGAGGATATCTCAAATAACGGGTCCAATCAGTGGCAAAGTTGAAAACGATTTGAAGGAGGGATAAAAAATGTTGCAAACACAACAACAACAGCAGTGGTGTCCTCGCTGCAATCGTTATGTCGAAATAGAACAAAAGCAAACCAAATTGGGAAAGCGGAGCAATTTGGTAAAAATCGTTACCATCTGCCAAAAATGTCGGACGATATTAGGCAGTAAGACAACCAGTGCGCTGGTACTTGAGCAAATGCAACCAGAAACTGCTGCTGAACAACCAGCAAACCAATAGGCGAATCCGTAAATTGAAACCAGGATACAAGATGCCTTGAATCCTGCACCTTGTATCCCTGATTTGCATCACGTTTCACGTTTCACGTTTCACGTTTCACGTTTTTGGAATAAGGCTTACACTTTTTTCAGATGAAGCAAGATAAAATGTAACTCAGTCTCTACCCCCAATTTTTTTAAGGAGGAAACTCATGTTGAAACACGTTTGGAAGCAAAAGCAGGAGGTAGTGTTTACCATCCTGTTGCTAACTGCTATTGCGAGCCCACTCGCATTGGCAGGACAAGAGATTCAGTGGGAGAAGTCAATCGAGAAAGGGATGGCAGAAGCCAAAAAAACAGGCAAGCCAATCATGATGGACTTTTATACAGATTGGTGAGGCTTTTGTAAGCGGCTGGATGCCACTACGTTTGTTGATTCCAAAGTTGTTGAACTTTCAAAGAAATTTATTCCCTTGAAGGTCAATCCAGAGTCGAGTCCCGAGCACGCTGTTGCACAGCAGAAATACGGTATACAAGGATACCCAACGGTTGCATTCTTGAGTGCTGAAGGCGATCTCATTAGTCTGAACTCAGGTTATCAAGAGCCAGCGCCGTTTGCCGAGTTGATGGCGGAAACGCTCAAGGGTGAAGAGAAATTTAAGCAACTGAAAATTGACATCGAGAAAACCCCGAATGAACCGAAAACGAATGCGGAACTCGCGCTCATTTATGTCAAGCGGGGCAATCTTGAGACCGGACAACCGTTTGTCGATAAAGCGTTGAAACTCGACCCGGACAATAAAACCGGGCTTTTGCCGGAGATATACCTAAATCTGGGACTCCATTACGGAATGAATACTGGAGGAGCAGAAAACACTGGAGAGCATGTCCAAAAGGCGGAGATGTACTTCAAGACGGTTGTTCAAAAATATCCCCAAAGCACATCTTATGAACTCGGGCAACTTTACTTGGGAATTACTTATGCGATCCAAGAGAAGTACGATTTGGCAATCGCAACGCTTGAAAAATTGAGCAATGCGAAAAATCCGGCGGTCAAGCAACGTGCTGCCGAGATACTCGATAGCGTCAAACATGCGAAATAGGTGGGATTTACGCAGTTGAGATTGAACAACGCCTGCATCCTGCATCTTGAATCTGGTGTCATTCAGGATTCAAGATGCAAGATGCAGATAAATCAATCTGTGGAACCAACTGCGGTTGACCACTAGCACCACTGGTTTTTACTAGAGCGTGTTTTACTTGCTCTCAAAGATGGTCTTGAAGAACTTTTGCATATCCTCCCATGATTGCTCATCCGCCTTTGCATTATATGCGATAGGCATACCAAACTGCTTACCATAAGCGTCCGCATCTGGATTGGTAAAGCTATGTGTGGCTCCCGGATAGGAGATGAACTGAAAATCCGCTTTCGCCTTCTTCATCTCTTCTTGGAACTGATCAACCTGCTGCTGCGGGATAAACGGGTCATCCGCACCGTGGCACACCAGAATCTTGGCTTTGATTGCGCCGGGTTGTGCAGGCTTCGATGTGGACAATGAACCGTGAAAACTGACTACGCCATCAATATCGAGGCCCAGGCGAGCCATTTGCAGCACGACCCCTCCACCGAAACAGTACCCGATCGCGGCAATATGCTTTGGATCAACGGTCTTATGTTTCTTCAACACATCCATGGCTGCCATAAACCGTGCCTTCGCCGTCTCCATATTCTGCATCACCTCACCGGCAAATTTTCCGGCATCATCGGGGTGCGCGGCTTGTTTCCCATCGCCGTACATATCCACTGCAAGGGCTGTGTATCCCAATTCAGCCAGCATTCGCGCCCGTTTGCGGGCGTATTCGTTATGCCCCCACCATTCGTGCACCACGAGCACCCCTGGACGCTTGTCCTTCATGCCCTCGTCATAAGCGAGGTAGCCCTTTAACACAACGTCACCTGCGGTGTATTCAACAGGTTCCCCTTTTATATCGGCATAGGCCGAAATGACCGCTGATACCATCATTAATAGACTGACACTCAAACGCATCACGCGATTCTCCTTTCATTTTATACCAATTCGCGTTCCCAAAAGTAAGACCGAAATCAAACTTCCGAAGTCTTTGAGACTTCGGAAGTTTATCAAAACTGACTTTATAATCAGATACTTACCAACCCATTACCTTAAAGACGACTTGATGCCTCCCCAGGTGGTTGCCGCTTTGCCGGACGAATCGACGCTGAGAAAAGCCGAAACAAATTGCAACTCTGCAAATCGAGATGGATTCTGCCACGATGCCTCACCGAGCTTCACCTCTTCGGCGCTCCAGATGAGCTTATGGTCTCTACCGGCCCCATCGTCGTCATCGTTATAGTGCATGTTGAACCCAATCTTCAAGCCGTCCTTGGGTTGAATGTTCCACCCGTTGTTTTTCAGGGGGATGCTCACTTCCACATTCCAGCCATCTGCGGTTTTCTCACCGGTGGCAATGGTTTCGGTTTTTGGCCCTTGCGTGATACCGACGCACCCACCAATCAGCGCCCCCGTGACTTTCACATCGGCGGCTTGGCCAATGACATCCGCCCCGACAGTAATCTGGGCGTGATGCGCCGCATAAGCAGCGGCTTTGTCATTTTTGCCATCAATATAGAGTTCAATGGAGTCATCTTGCCATACATCGCAGGCTTTGTTCTCGCCACTTTGGATCTTATTATCCGTAACCTTTGCTGCGATATACAGGAACTTTTCATCTGCCGCGGTTGCAAATAACATCGAAGCATCCTTGTCGTTTACGGCGGGCACAGTCCCATCTTTTGATGTCATCTTATGCCAGGGTGCGCCCTTCCATGTGAGCTCATCCAGTTTTCCGTCGACCTTGACGGCGTTTGAGAATCCACACGTAATAACTTTACCATATTCGCCGCCCTTAATCCTTCCATCAATGACCTCACCAGCTTGGGCAGCGAGTGTGCCGAATCCGAGCATTCCAAGCACAAAGAGTGCGACGACCTGGTGTGAAATTAACCTTTTCATTTTATTACCCTCCTTTGTCAACTACCCCGCCCTGATGGAGATTAAGAAAATAATCGGGTCATCCCCGTAGTGGCGACTTCAGTCGCTGTTTGAAGCGAATAAATTCGCCACTACAATCTGTTACCCAAATAAATATTAAATCTTCATAAGGGCAGGTCCCGCGCAGTTTATCCCGATCTATCGGGGCGCGGATTCCGCGAAGCGGAACTTGTAAAAGCCCTAACTTCATGGGCTTACGGGATGTTCGGGTCCTTCTCTCAAAAGAGCGCCTTTCGGGCCCCGCTCTATCGGGGGCACCTCAGTAGGCCTGAGCAAAGCGAAGGAACAGTCACAGCAAACCGTGCCTACAAGTATACCATATCGGCATCCCAGACGCAACACCGAAGGAGACACGTCAACAGATCTTGACATTGTTGCCCCAACACCATATAATTGTACGATTACAGATGAATGTTGAGGAGAAATTTATGCCAGACAAAATGAAAGCAGCGTGGATTTACGCGCCTCGCGATCTCCGCGTTGGGGAAGCAGATATACCATCAATTGACGATTCAAAAGTGCTCATCCGGATCAAAACCTGCGGTGTTTGCCCAAGCGATGTCCGTTTCTACACGGGAGCAAGGCAGTTGTCCGCTTATCCGCGTATTCCGGGGCACGAGTGGGCGGGTGATATTGTCGAGGTTGGAAAAGGGCTCGATGGCTTTCAGCCGGGCGATCGGGTTGTGGCGGATTGGCGTGCCATCTGCGGGGAATGCTACTACTGCCGGCGCGGGATTTTCAACTACTGTAGCAATCTAAAGCATGGACAGGTAAAAGGTGGATTTTGCGAGTACGGTTACGCGGTTCGTCCCAACCTGCGGAAGATTCCAGAGAATGTGTCGTATGAGGAAGCTAGTTTCACGGAGCCGCTTGCCTGCTGCTTGAATGGGGTCAACAGGAGCAATATCCACACGGGCGATGATGTTGTCGTCGTGGGAGCGGGACAGATCGGGCTGATGCACATTCAGCTAGCCAGGCATCTTGGCGGTCGAGTGATCGCCTGTGATCTGATTGAAGCGCGACTTGAAAAAGCCAAAGCACTCGGTGCCAGCGATGTGATTCATGTCTCAGAAGCGGATGCCGTTGAAGTGGTACAAGACCTCACGGAGGGGCGCGGTGCGAATACGGTCATCGTCGCCGTAGGCACGGCCAAAGCGGCGGAGATGGGGATTGCGATGGCAGGAATCTGCGGCACGGTCAACTTCTTTGCGGGCTTCTATCCACCTCAAACCATGAACGTTGACCCAAATGTGATTCATTACAAACAACTCAACGTCACCGGTAGCCACGATTTTACGCCACACGATTTTACCTCTGCCCTCAAACTGATCGCGCACGGCACGGTGAATGTGAAGGCATTGATTAGCCACCGCCTTCCACTTGATGAAATCAAGCCAGGGTTTGATACGGTTGCTGAACAGTCGGGAATAAAGGTGATGATTGAGGTGGGTTCGGAGATGTAGTAACGGCCAAAGGAGCGGTTTAGAAACAGTGAAAAAGTCATATCAATAGAAAAGGAAAACACTTGCGTTTTGATGTGAAATCTGCTATTCTCTTTTGCGTTCAATACTCTAAAATACTGATAGCGTGTCTGAAAACTCAAGATATGGCATCTGTAGTAACGATTTCAATCGTTTCCATTCCAGGCATCCAGATTTTACAACCGCTGAAGTCGTCGCCATGGATATTTTTCAGACACGCTCTGAGAATACAAATGGGAGGTTACGATGTCTGAAAAGAAGTTAGGTGTGTTAGTACACGGCGCGGGGTGGGTTTCGACGCAGCACATCAAAGCGTTTCATGCAAACCCGCATACGGAAGTGGTCGCGATCTCCAGTCGCAAGCTGACGAGTTGTCAAGCCCGAGCGGAAGAGGCAGGCTTGACAGGAATCGGGCTTTACGATAACTATGAGCAGGCCCTCAAGCATGATGGCGTAGACATTGTTTCCGTCTGCACGCCACAGTACTTACATGCAGAAAACACGATTGCCGCAGCAGAGGCTGGCAAGCATGTTGTTATTGAAAAGCCGATTGCCAATAGCCTTGATGAAATGAAAGCGATGCGCAAGGCCGTCCGCTCCGCGGGCGTGAAAACGATCGTGAGTTTTGTGTTGCGCTGGAATCCGCTTTTTGAAACCCTCAAGGCGATGATCTCTGACAACGCTTTGGGTGACATCTACTTTGTCGAAGCGGACTACGAACACGACATCGCTAGTTGGTGGACGGGCTACGAGGATGCGCGTAAAAAGTCAACGGGGATTAGTGCGCTGCTCACCGGCGGCTGCCATGCTGCCGATGCCATCCGCTGGTTTGCCGCTAAAGGGCAGTATGAGGCAGCGGACCCAATTGAGGTCTTTGCGTATTCCGGCGGCTACCGCAAAGGGCTTTCGGAGGAATATGATTACTTCACTTCTCGATGGCGCGAAGCACCTCCGCTTGAATATGACGATTTCGAGATTTGCCTCGTCAAGTTTGCGAACGGTGCATTGGGCAAGGTCTCCGTCAATTACGGCTGCATCATGCCCTACACCTTCCCGCTAGAGATCTTTGGCAATCGCGGAACGGTCAGGGACAATCGCATCTGGTCGCACAAGTTCCCCGGACAGAAGGATTGGGTGGAAATCCCGGCCATCCTGCCGGACAGCGCTGATGTGACGCATCACCCGTTTCAGGGACAGATGGATCACTTTGTCGATTGCATCTTGAACAACCGGGAATCTCACTGCAACCTGGAGGATGCGATTAAGACCCACGAGATTCCTTTTGCCGCATTGCAATGCTATGAAACGCGGCAGCCGGTGAAATTGCCGTTGCTGCCGGGTTAGATAATTCCGTATCGGGCCCCTCGACAGTCGATCCTTGCGAAGGTTCCAAACCTTCGCAAGGTTGAACTTCAATAGGACTTACGCAGTTACACCCCGGCTGTCGCTGCGACGCCGGGTGTGTTCGGGGTCAAACACCCGGTGTCCTGCGGACAACCGGGGTTTGAAAACTGCTAGGAGGTAAAAGGATGAAGATAGATCCAATTTTTTTCGAGGTATTCGCCGTATGGTTTAATGTGGATGTCATTGACTTAGATGATCCAAGAGAGCTCCAAAGGGCTGCAAGCCTTTGCGCTTCTAGCTTGAGTACGCGAATACCGGACATGGATGCCTTGATAAGGGACTTGTCTCGCTTCCTTGATGAATGGCATCCAAAGCGGGTAATTCCTTTCATAGAAGCCACTTACACGAATTGGTTCTTTGATGAACAGACAGAGTGCTCGTTGAGATATATAATCACCGAAATCATTGAAGGACTGAAGTACCATCGTCGAAGCCAATCCCAGTCGAAAGAGGAACAGAGATTAAAACAGTAACGGAAACCTCCCAAGCCTCAACAAACACGACCTCCTAACCCATCTGAAACCAGTATACCGAAACAAAAAAGCACCGACGCCAAGCCGGTGCTTTTTTTGTGGGTTGTGCCATGAGGGGGAGTGGGCTTACGATGCCCGTTTCCGGCGTCGCCAGCCGTAGCAGGCGATGCCGACGATGCCGATGCCAAGCAGAAGCAAGCTGGAGGGTTCGGGGATTGGGGTGGGAGTGAAGGTCAGGAAATTGGGACAAGACAGCCCGCCGCCGGAGGCGAAGGTGTCTATGAACGCCCCGGTCGTCCCGTTGTAACGCAGCACGTTGTTGGTGTAACGACTGCTAACGTAGAGGTTGCCGTCCGGTCCAAACACCAAGCCCAAGGGTCCATTCAGCCCGCCGGAGGCGAAGGTGTCAATAAACGCCCCGGTCGTCCCGTTGTAACGCAGCACGTTGTCGGTCACAGCACTGGTGACGTAGAGGTTGCCGTCCGGTCCGAACACCAAGCCGATTGGCTGATCCAGCCCGCCGGAGGCGAAGTTGCCCATGGACGCCCCGGTCGTCCCGTTGTAACGCTTCACGTTGGCGGTGAGATAACTGCTGACCAGCAGTTCAACCGCCTGGGCGCGGGGGGGCAGCCAAGAGAATCATGGCGAACACGACCAGCGCCGCAATGAAGATGTGGAACTTGAAAGTTTTCATAGTTTGCTCCTTATTTCGTAGATGATGGTTTCTGTTCGGGGAACAGGAAAGTTAGAAACTATAAATAATCATAGCATTATCCGTTTTTTTTGTCAATAGAAAAATAACCCGCATGAACCCATCCATTTCCAGCGTCTCTCTTGACAGCACATTGCGGGGTCCGCTTTTGTGTTGAAAAACGCCCCTCCATCTGTTACAATGAACTGACGGTGATGTAGTGGCATCCGTTACTCATGCCATCTCTTCGGTCCTTATGGAGATGCTGATGAGGAACACAATCTCAAAAATTGACATCAACTGGGATAAACAAGACAGACACATCAAGGGTACAAAGGAATACGATATCGCTGTCCAGAGCGGCAAAACCCTTTCCGTCTTTATGGGCCGAGAGGCAGCAGAAAAGTATGTCACCGACGCATGGCTCACCGGAGATAGGGATGAGTCACGCCCAGGCACCAGTGAAAGAAGGATGCAAACTTACAAAGAGGTCGTAGGCTACGATTTGAAGGGCAATCCCCTGCATCAGGTCAAAGTGGTGGATTCAAGAACTGGAAAGCACGGTTATCCCTGTGGTGATGGTAAGCCTGGTCAGAGAAGTCTGGTATGAGCTATCCATCCACCGAAATGGTTATGGCAACTCTGTTCAGTAACGCGATGGAGCGAATTGGCAATGACTATAGGAGGACATCATGTGTGAGAAGGAAGTGCTAAAGCGAATCAATTATTTCTATGGTAAAAACAAGCCACCCCATGAACCCAAGTACAAAAGACAGCAACAGATGATACAAGACGCCCGCTCTCTTTATGGGGCTCGCGGAGAAAGCATTCAAACAGAACTCAGCCAACTGCTGAAGGGATATGCGATCGCCAACCTGACGGATTGGAACTATGAGACCTGTTTCCGGTTTAAGATTTTGCTTCACCCCAATGTACCCTATACGATTGAGGGGAAAGCCGATGCCATTCAACTCGTCCGACAGCTTGGCGGAAAGGCAGACTTTCTCATCCTCGAAATCTCAGCGATGGGCCCCTATTATGAATACGACTTCTCTCGACGATTCTACGATGAGACAACCCAAGATTTGATCGCCGAGGTCAGTGAGTCTCCATTTTCCATAGACCATGAGGGGCTCTTGAAAACCGTTGTGGGATATTGCGGGCGGAAAGGGTTGAAAAGACTGGAGCAGGAATTATTAGATCGGGTCGTTCCTGGCATCGCGCTGGATTTGGCGGAAGAGGGGGAAGTGACGATATACAATTGCCTGTTTGCAGATACTTACCACTAATCTGGATCTCTTAATGAACCACTTAGCACTACAATGTCACGCTCAATTGTAGCCCAAGATTCTATCTTGGTTTGTGTGAAGGATGCCCTTGGTTGGCCAACTTAGAAAGTTGGGCTACGATTGGATCTCATTTCTCATGTGACATTGTAGAATTAGAGCCTATCCGGAAAATGCTCGGCGTGGATTGCCAAATCCACGCCCGAACCGTCGGATTTGGCAATCCGACGGGAGCGTTGAAGGTGAAAACGGATTTTTCGGATAGGCACTTAGTCCGGACAGCCTGCCTCACTCCTTAGTAGAAAGGATGGCTTCAAATGAATCAATCGTCACCAACTTCCGTTCAAGACGCTTCTCTTTTTCAGACCTATTTTCTGCCCACCGAGTTTGCAGCGCGTCGGGCGAAGGTTTTTGATAGCATTGGCGAAGAGGCGATCGCGATTCTACAAGGGGTGTCTCCCGCAGGCGACCTGGAGTGCTTCCGCCAATCAAATAACTTCTTCTACCTGTGCGGTGTGGAAGTTCCACACGCATACCTGCACCTTGACGGGAGAAGCCGAAAGACGACGCTCTACCTGCCCGGTCACAATCCAGCGAAAGAACGCAGTGAGGGCCCCATCTTGAATGCAGACGCCCCGGCGCTGGCGCAGAGGCTTACGGGTGTGGATGAGGTGCGAGGGGTAGAGACGCTCTCACAAGACCTTGTTGGAGCAAAGACCATTTACACTCTCCACAGCCGTGCCACTCAAGAAAACCCTTCTGACCTCCTAAACGGACGCCCCACAAGTGAAGCCCATTTCATAGGTTGGCTGAAGGCGCTGTGTCCCGATGCCGATATTCAAGACCTCTCCCCACTTCTCCGAGAACTTCGCATGGTCAAGAGTCCGGGGGAGATCGCGGTCATGCGGCGCGCCGGGCAACTCACGGCGCTGGCGGTCACAGAAGCGATGCGATGCACGAAGCCGGGCGTCATGGAGTACCAACTCGGCGCAGTGGCGGATTACGTCTTTCGTGTCAATGGCGCGCGTGGCGGCGGCTACCCGCCCATTATCGCGGGTGGCCCTAACGCTTGGTACGGTCACTACTTTCGGGACGACTGCCCGCTTCGTGACGGCGATTTGGTATTGATGGACTACGCCCCGGATTACGGCTATTACACGAGCGACATTGGGCGGATGTTTCCTGTCAATGGCAAATACGTGCCCTGGCAACGCGAGTTATACGGCTTCATCGTGGAATATCACAAAAGGTTGCTCAAATATATTCGCCCCGGCGTACTCGCGTCCGAGATTATGGACGAAGCCGCGCTAGAAATGGTGCGAGTCATCGACAGGACAGCGTTTTCAAAGCCTTGTTATGAACAGGCGGCGCGCGGCGCGCTGGAATTTCGCGGGCATCTCTCTCACACAGTCGGCATGGATGTGCATGACAGCGGCGATTATTACCCGAAGCCGTTGCTCCCCGGCACTGTATTCTCGGTCGATCCGATGATATGGATTCCCGAAGAGCGGCTCTACATCCGCGTTGAAGACACGGTCGTCGTCACTGAGGACGGCATCGAAAATCTGACGCAACTTGCGCCGTTGGAACTCGACGATGTTGAAGCGGTGATGAAAGAAGAGGGAATCTTACAGCGGTTGCCGCACCTGCAGCTGGTATAATTTGGGCTGATACCGATTGGGGCTTGTGATCTCCCATCATTATGATGTATCGGAAGGAAGGGAAGAAAGGAAGGAGAGCCGGAAAATGCTCGGCGTGGATTGCCAAATCCACGCCCCCGATGAATCGGGACAGGCTGAACCGTCGGATTTGGCAATCCGACGGTAGCGTTGAAGATGAAAACGGACTTTCCGGATAGGCACTTATGGCTAAACCTAACACCCAACACCGAATACCCGACACCTACTATCTGTCGTACTTTTCCCGCAGGATTTCTGCGGCTCTCGCTTCGTTTTTGAGTTTCTGGTATGCTTCGTCGATTGGAATATCGGCGGCATTACCCGGTGCAAACCCGCAATCGGGATTCAGCGTGATTCGGTCAGGACTCAGATAACGAAGCGCATTTTCGACACGCGCCACAATTTCTGCCGGGGTATCAATATGCTCGCCTCGGCAATCTACACACCCGAGCCCGACACGCTTATCTTCGGGAATCTCCCTCAATACGGAAAGGTCGCCTGCGACGGGAATCGTAAACTCCATCAGGTACTCATCCACTTTGAGCCGTTTCAGATACGGGAGGATGGGCTCATACCCCCCTTCACCGACCCAGCCATCGCGCCCTTTGTTGCGCCGGCACAGATGGATGGCGATCCGGATGCCATCGACGCCATCGATAATCTGATTCAGCAAGTCAACGCACAATTCCATCTCACGCTCCGGGTGTTCATACTGCGCCCGGACCGATTCATCAACAAAGAGGCACAAATGCGGGTCATCAAACTGCGCGACTGTCGCGCCTGCATCTCTGACAGCGAGCAATTCGGCCCGCAGGAGGCCCACGAGGTCGACCATGAATGCCTCGCGCGTTGGGTACGCATCCCGCGACTTTTCCGCATCCCACATCCGCTGCCCTAACAGATAGGGGGAGGGAAGACACACCTTTGTCATCCGCTCCGTATTCTGCTTGAGAAACGCCGCTTCCGCCGCAATCACGCCCGGGTGTTTGACGCGCATCCGGTCAACCACAGTGGTCCAATGCCTGCCATCGTGCACACTCAGTTCAAATCCGCTGGCAATATCAGCGATCACGCCGATATAGGAGCACCGTCGCCATTCCCCATCGGAAATGATGTCGATGCCTGCGGCTTCCTGCACCGCAATGACGTATCGCACGGCAGCATCCATCAGTTTGCTCGTTTCGGCTTCGGAGTGCTTGGCTTCATTTTCCAGTGAGAGGAGATCGCGCACAAAATCGGATCTCGGCATGCTGCCAACAACGGTGGTTGGAAATAAAGGAAGTTGGGTGATTGTTTTATCTAACATTGATTTCTCCATTGTATCAGGTGTTGGGTGTTAGGTGTTATACCGTTTGTAGATTCAAATGCGATGATGGGTCAATCCATTGTGGATGGCGGATTGCCAATTGTCGATTGCCAATTGTCAATTGTCAATTGTCGATTGCCAAAGAATCGTCGCATCTGGAAATCCAAATGGTATTAGGTGTTACCCTATTCCTAACCCCTAAAAGGAACACCAATCGAAGCGTGAATCTGAACAAATTTCCATGCGCCATCTTCTTTCTCGAGCACGCCTGTCATGCGCATCGCGAGCTCTTCAAATACCCCTTGCCATTTAAGCCGCCAGATTTGTCGCGTATAAAACCAGGCGACATTTCCCCGTTCGTTCACATCCAGATGTTCAAACTGGATTGTGAAGTCCTCTGTGCTTGCGACATGCTGACGATAGTAATCAATCGCATTCTCCCCGCCCTCAACGAATTCGCCTGCATCCGTCCCAATCTTCACATAGTAATCCGCCGAAGACATCATTCCAATCAGTCGGGGAGCGTCCCCTGCTACGAGTGCATCAAAGTAGTTTTTGACAGCGTGATAGGCATCCATGATATTGCGACCTTTTCGTTAAGAAAAACTGTTGAGAAAACGTGAAACGTGAAAATGTGTAATGGCCCAGATGATGTGATACGCTTGTCTGTTGATGCGCCCTTGTTGCGCAACCTCATTTGAACCATTACAGAAAACGTGAAAATGTGCGCAATTTTTAGGGAGAGGGAATTTGAAACTTCTGTTGCCCAAATGGGGGTAAAGATTAAGATACAAGGAAAGGGGAAAAATCTCTCCCCATACGCATCAAAAAGATGTCCCCAGATTCACATGAATCTTTCCCTGCAAGGCAGAGCCTCCTTCAGCGAGCCCATAGTCCATGTTGAGGATGCCCCCTTTTGATTCCAGCCGCATACCGAATCCGTAACCGACATGAAGCGCATCCCACCGTGTGGGTTCAGCCACCTTCGTCACCGCCCCCAGATCGACAAAGGCGAAGAGCTGCGATGTGCGCCCGACCAATAGCCGATACTCAACGTTCGTATAGAAACGGCGGGGCCCGAAAAACCAATCCTCGTTATAGCCTCGCAAGGTGTTCGCGCCGCCCAGATAAAAAAGCTCCGTCGGTGGGATGTTATCTCCCCACGCGACGGCACCGTGCAAGCCAATGGCGATGACCTGATTGCGCCACGTCGGGAAGTATTGCTGGAGGTCGAGCCACAGTTTGCGCAGCTTGAAATCCCCACGCGAGAACTCGAAGGCGACATGGTCACGGCGGCCGCGGGTTGGGTTCAGGAAGTAATCTCTGCTGTCACGGGTGAGGCTAAAGGTCATTCCGTATTTCACGCCATTTTGCGCCTTCTGACCGGACAGAATTTCGCTTTGCTCAACGGGGGTTCTAACCGGCGGGCGCTCCAGACGTGAAAAAGCATCCGCTGGGTTCGTGGGGATGAACGAGGCATCGATTCCGGAGAGATTGATCTGTTTATAAGAGACCGCCAAGGAGGCTTCCAGTAAACTACGAAAACGGGTCCCGATACTCAGGCTGCCGGATTTCTCAGCCGATTCCGCATCCGTAAACTGATTTTTCTGCTTGAGCTGAGAATATTCAATGCCGATTTTGACGGATTTGCCAAAAGCCCAAGGCTCCACATAGCCCATCCGCAATGTTGAGAGCAAGCCCGACTTCCAATGCAAAATTGCCTGTCGTCCTGTGCCGAGTAGATTGGTCTCGCTTGCTTCAATGAGCCCGGTGAGCCGTGGGGCATTGTCAAATTCCGACGTTGGCGGCGCGTAGCCGAGTACACCACTAAATCTGCCGGTCCGCGCCTCTGTCACCCGCGCGTTAAAGTTGATCTCGTCCGGGGCATTGCCTTCCTCTAGCAGGGCCGGGCTAACTTCGTAGAAGTAGCCGAGGTTCATCAAGCGATGATAGCTCTGATCAATCTTGCGCTGATTAAACACTTGCCCCGGTTGAATCGGCAACTCGCGGAGGATAGTTTCCGCCTTCGTTTTCTTTAAGCCGCTCACCTTGACTTCCCCGATCCGGGCCTGATTCCCTTCACTGATCTGAAGTTGAAAATCGAGTTTGCCCGGGTCGGGGGTCAGATGGAAATCGGTTGGGGAGATGGAGACGGTTGGATAGCCGTATTCGCTATATAAGGTTAAGGCCCTGTCGATTCCCCGCTCTAAAGCAATTTGGCTAAAAGGCATCCCTTCGCGCAAGCCCAACTCACGCTGGAGCTCCTGCGTCGAAAATAGATGGTTTCCTTCAATGGTAATCTGACCCGTGCGAATCTGCCTACCCTCGTGGATGCGAACGCGGATATGCACCTGTTCGCTTGAGATGAGCGCGACCTCCGGCTCAATAGAGGCGAATACAAAACCGTTTTTGCTGTATTCAGCAATAATCCGATTGAGCCCTGATACAATTTCTGCTTTTCGATAGGGCTGACCCGCTTGAACCCCCATGAGTTGCGCTAGATGTTTCCGCTCCAGGTGTTCGTTGCCCTCAAAAACGATCTGGCGAATGAGATAGTCAGACTGTGTATCGGCAAAGGAGGACGAAGCAAATACGAGGAGCAGGAGAATTAAAACGTAAAACGTGAAACGTAAAACGTGAAACGTGGAACGTCGTGCGTCGTGCGTCGTGCGTCGTGCGTGAAACGTGATAAGCTTGCCCTGAGCGAAGCCGAAGGGTAAAGCGTGAGGGAATGAAGCAGATAGAAGGAGGCTCAAAGTTGACTGTGTTCCTTTCTCGAATGATTTCGCCGAATCGTAGATGTTTGCAGATTGGCTCATTCGCAATTTTCTCGTTGGGCTTGAATTGCCCCGGCGCGGTTTTCCAGAGCGATTGCTTCGGCATCGGCGTTGTCGAAGACCAGTAGCCAACCGGTGTTTTCCTCCAGCCAGCGCTTCACCGCAGCCACCGCCTGGTTGGCGTCATGTTGAGCCAGATTCAATTCGCCCGCTATGGCAACAAACCCCGAAGTCAGCGACGCCTGCGAATCCGCCTTCACCCACAGCACTGCCCGATAGTCATCGAAATTATGAAGCGTCAATGCACCTAAATTTTCCGTTCAGTTGCACCCTATTCCTTCAACGTAACTCTCCCTTAATTCTCCCCTATCTATCGCTCGACACCCTGAAGGGACATTCGGTATCATTTGCTTTCGATATCATTTGCTGTAGAACATGTGGCTCGCTTGTTCATCGCCCCGGTGAATCCCGAGCTATCGCGACTCCACTGGACGATCGTTCCCCAAATTTAACAAAGTCAAGTTATTTCGCCAATATCACATTAGAAATGAGATCCAGTCGTAGCCCAACTTTCTAAGTTGGCCAACCGAGTACATCATCCGCGGGAACCAAGATAGAATCTTGGGCTACAGAGCCTGCCCCCCGAGGGATCGGGGCAGGCCGATCTATCGGAGGAAATGTGACATTGGCGAGTTATGTTCATTTTAACAAATGAGGGATTCAAAAGTCAACTATACTTTCTGGCTTTTTGCGATAGGATTTTAACAGAATAGAAGTCAAGAAAGTTGATTGGTATAGTAGCGTTTTTTGTTGAGATTCACTGCGAACTGTGATACAATATGAGTTACTTTTGATTACCCGTTGGGTTGCAAAGGGAATAAAGTCGAAGCACCCGGTTTGGAAGAACATACATCCCGCCGAAGTCTGCGTGACTCGATTGTATCTTTTCACCTTCACCTTCCCACCCCCTCATTCTCAAGAATCAGGAAAAAAACTCTTTACGAGTAAAGATAGATTGGAGATAACCCTACATGACGAATGTCCTTTTGGTTTACCCAGAATTTCCACCCTCCTATTGGGGGTACAAATTCGCTTTGGATTTTGTCGGGAAAAAATCGGCCATGCCCCCCCTGGGACTTTTAACGGTCGCCGGAATGTTCCCGAAGAATTATCAACTCAAAGTCGTTGATATGAATGTCAAGCCCCTGACGGATGCAGATGTGAAGTGGGCAGACCTTGTTTTTACGTCCACAATGATTGTCCAGAAAGATTCCCTGCAAACAGTGATCGAACGATGCAACCGTGCAGGCGTTCCGATTATCGCTGGGGGCCCCCATCCAACCTCATTCCACGAAGAGATTAGCAAACCTTTTTCCAAAGGAGAAGGTGTCGATTACTTTGTCTTAGACGAGGTTGAAGATATTTTCCCGGAATTCTTGCAAGACCTGCAAAACGGAACAGCCAAGCACATCTACCGGGCAACGAAAAAGCCTGATGTGACGAAAACGCCGCTGCCGCGTTATGACCTCATCAAGTTGTTCGACTATGGTTCGATGGCACTCCAATTTTCTCGTGGGTGTCCGTTTGACTGCGAATTCTGCGACATCACCAAGCTGTTTGGTCGTGTCCCCCGCACCAAGAGCCCTGAACAGATGATTGCAGAGTTTGACCTGCTCTACCGTCTTGGCTGGCATGGTTCCCTTTTCGTCGTCGATGACAATTTCATTGGGAATAAACGAGATGCCATGCGTTTGCTCCCGGAGATTAAGGCATGGCAGAAGGAGAAGGAATTTCCCTTTTCTTTGTATACCGAGGCGTCGGTGAATTTAGTTGAGATTCCAGACATGTTGGACGCAATGAGCGATGCCGGATTCAATATGGTGTTTTTGGGTATTGAGAGTCCGAATGAGGCAGCGCTTTTGGCGACGAAAAAGAAGCAAAACACCACAAAAAGTGAAGATTCAGAAAGTTATCTGCTTCGCGCCATCAGGAAAATCCAGGAGAAGGGCATGGAGGTAACTGGTGGGTTCATCATCGGATTGGATGGCGACACTGAATTTGATTCGCACATTCGGTTCATTCAAGAAGCAGGAATTCCCATGGCGATGGCAGGGCTCTTAACCGCTTTAAAGGGAACGAATCTTTATCATCGTCTCGAACGTGAAGGGCGCTTGCTTGACGAATCCACCGGTAACAACACAGATATCGCGTTGAATTTCGTGCCGCAACTGCAGCGAGACCAACTGGTCGCAGAATACAGACGGGTGGTCTCTACATTGTATGACCCGACCTTGAAGAACTATTTTGAGCGTTGTCTCACGATGTTAAATCACTTGAAATTTAAGGACCATGGGGTGCGACGGATTGGGAGAAGAGAAGTGATGGCGTGCGTCAAGTCAATTCAGCGACAGCTTTTCTCCAAACAGGGCCCCGCTTACTTCCGATTTTTAGCGAAGGTTCTGAAAGAGTACCCTAAGATGTTCCCCAAGGCAATAGAGCTGGCCATCCATGGGTACCATTTTGAAAAGGTGACATCGAATACGATTGCCACCCATGATTTCAAACAGTACCTTGAGAAGGAATTCGACGCCTTTAAGGAAACGGTGTCTGGGTTCGCAAAAGCGCACAGTGACCGAATCGGAGAAATTGGTGCTCAGGCTCAAGAGGTATTTGCGCGTGTGCGCGCGGCGTATGAAGATATCGACGAGGATTTCAGATACAGTGTGCAGGACGCGCTCGGTGACTTTCAAGAATCCGTGTTCAAACAGTACCTGGAGGTTGAATTCGACGCATTTAAGGAGACAGTATCCCGGTTCGCGAAAGCGCAAGGCGATCGAATCGGAGAAATTGGGGCTCAGGCTCAGGAGCTCTTCACTCGTGTCCATGCGCAATATGAGCAGGTTCACAAGGACGTCAGATACAGCGTTCACGACGCCCTCATTTCCTTTCAGGAATCTGTGAAATCTCACCTGAATGGGCTTGTGGGGCCAATCCCAATCGAAATTAAGCGTTTTGATTAGGCGATACCAACACACCAACGAGACGTGGCATCTTCCAGGGTTTGGAGTGCAAAACTTGTTTTGCAGAATTTTAGGGCAAGACATATTGCACTCCAAAAATCCTCTGGGCATTTACGAAATGAACCATATAGCAAGGCCTGAAGCGGCTGTCTAAACGCGGGCCATACGATGTAATTCTCCAAGTATATGTTAAACCGACTATGGCGCGTTTTTATCCGAGAAGGAGTTGAATTTATTGAAGCTCTCATTATTATCTTGTATGAGACGTTGAAGTTCAGTGGTGTTTATCTGGCAACTTGGGTATTGAGCAAATTTTCTCATCTATTCTTTGAGCAGACAGAAGAAGCCTCCTATATCGATTGGGCACACAAGATTGCGCTGGGAATCATTTTGTTATATTTTTTGCTCAGTTTAGGGAAAAAGCTTTGGAGCCTTTTAACAAGGGAGAAAAATCATGAATCACCCTCAATTCCTCAATCGCCTCGATAGAATTCTTGCACGGATTTCTATTGAAAACAGTTCCTCCTTTAAGGAGATGTTATATCTAGTGCTATTCGTACAAGGATTGGTGTGGATATTTGTCCTATTGCAAATCCTGGGTATCAGCCGAGTTGCTATCCAAATAATCGGATTATTTCTGACCATCGTGAGTTTTATTCTCTATGAAATCTATCAGGCAAGACGCAAAATGCTGAAACGTATTCAGAAGAACGGAATTGATGCTCCTGAAATGCAACGAAAGCATTTTCGGCAACACAAAATCCGGTAAATCTCACGCCTGCTTGCAGTTTTCTATTGGTATGATGCAAAGCATCCAGATTGAAGATCTCAGCTTTACCTATCCAAGCCGTAGCGAACCGACGTTGCGAGGAATAGACGTGACCGTTGATTCAGGGGAATTTGTCCTGCTCACGGGTCCGACGGGTTGCGGTAAATCGACGTTGCTGCGGACGTTGAACGGATTGATTCCCCATGCTTCGGGCGGGAAGTTATCTGGATGTGTCCGAATCGACGGGATGAATGTTGCGGAACAAGCACTGGCTGTGACATGCCAACTGGTTGGATTGTTATTCCAAAACCCCGATGATCAGCTCTTCTGCATTGTGGTTGAGGATGAGATCGCGTTTGGGCTGGAGAACCTCGGCCTACCTCCCTCCGAGATTGACCGTCGGATTGATGTCGCTTTAGAACGGGTGGGGCTACCCGGATTTCGGTATCGTCTGATCGCTTCGCTTTCTGGCGGAGAGAAGCAGCGGGTTGCCCTCGCTTGCGTGTGCGCCATGCAACCCCGCATCCTCCTGCTTGACGAGCCGACAAGCCATCTCGACCCGCAGGCGACTCGTGACATCCTGGAAATCATCCGTCATCTCAACCAAGCACTTGGCATGACCGTCATTATCGCCGCCCATCAAGTCAATGAGATTGCCCCATTATGCAATCGCGTTTGGCTCATGAATAACGGCGAACTCAAGTCAGACCTGCCAATCGATCAGGCGTTTCACGACCTTGAGCCATACCGTCAGTTCGGGGTGCAAGTTCCCGAGCTCGCGCAACTCATGGAGCAACTCGGCTACCCTGAACGCCCGCTGACCCTTGAACACGCGGTGCAGCTTTTTGCGAATGGGAGAATGAGCGAATCTTCAATCGACAATCGACAATTGTCAATCGTCAATTCAATCACGCATCGCGTCTCCGCTGACAACCTCCCACTAATCAGCGTCCAGGGGCTCACATTTCGCTATCCACGTCCTTCAGTTGATGTCCTGAAAGAAATTTCATTTCAGATTCAGCGCGGCGAGGTCGTTGCGATTATGGGCGCAAATGGATGCGGCAAAACCACATTGCTCATGCACTTAGTCGCGTTGCTTCGCCCGTCAGCAGGGCGTGTCACCATCGAAGGACAAGATGCGAAGCGTTGTAAACCGCACCATCTCGCGGGAAAAGTGGGGATTATTTTTCAGAATCCGGATCTGTTGTTGCAAGCAGCAACTGTCTCCGACGAAGTTGCCTTTGGTCCCAAAAACCTTAAGCTATCCCGTCAAGAGGTTCAGAATCGACTCGAAAACATCTTGCTGACATTTGATCTCGACGGTCTCAAAGCCGAAGCCCCTTATGCCCTCTCACGGGGGCAGCGTCAACGCACAGCCGTTGCTGCGACCTTTTCGCTGTACCCCGACCTCCTCCTCCTTGACGAACCGACAACCGGACAAGACCACCATCACCTGCAACAACTCATGGGTGTCCTCTGCGATGTCATGAAAAGGCAGAACAAAACCGTCATCTTCTGTACCCACGATGTCCACCTCACACTGAAATACGCGAATCGTATCCTGCTGCTCCATCGTGGAGCGTTGATTTTTGACGGAACACCCGATGCTGCCTTTGCCCAGCCTGAACTCTTAAAGCAGGTGTCGCTGGTTCCGCCGTTGACAATGCAATTGGCATGGGAATTGGAAAGGGGAGAGGAGGACCAGTCGGATGTTGGGCTTTGAAGAGGACTCCCTGGCATGTTTCAAATGTCCGAAAAAAGGTGTTGACACGGTTTCGTGAAACGTAAAACGTAAAACGTAAAGGAGCTCTTCTTATACCATTTCTGATAAATCATTTTCCATTGACCTTCCGATGGAATGGAAGGATGGAAGAATGGAAGGCACCCATCCTTCCCTTTCTTGGGCGATCAGGGTACATTTTTATTCAGAAACGGTATTACGTTTCACGTTTCACGTTTTACTCCAAGGAGAGTGCTGGATGAAATTTGAGGGAAGGATTGCCTTGGTGACAGGTGCCAGCCGCGGCATTGGAAAGGCAACAGCGATTCAGTTAGCAACCGAGGGCGCGGACGTCGCCGTGCATTATGTGAAATCGGCAGAACGCGCGGAAGCAGTTTGCGCGCACATCCGTGCGATTGGACGACGGGCGCTCGCCGTTCAGGCGGACATCGCGGAGCGGGAGGCTGTGAACAAGATGGTGGAGAAAATCACAGCAGAATTAGGTCCCATAGAGCTGCTGGTGAATAACGCAGGCGAGGTCGGCAATATGACCTTTGATGAACTGATGCCTGAACATTGGGACCGAATCATCGCGATTAATCTGACCGGCCCCTTCAATGTAATCTGGGCAGTGAAGGATGGGATGATGCAACGGAATTTTGGGCGGATTGTCAATGTGTCATCAATTGCCGCGTTGGCAGTGCGCCCCAACCAGCTTGCCTATTCCGCCGCAAAGGCTGGCGTGATTTCTCTGACAAAATCCTGCTGTGAACCTTTCGCACGCCACAACATCCGGATTAATTCAGTTGCCCCCGGCGCGATTGCAACTGACATGCTCAACGAAGTCTCACCGGAGATGGTTGAACACTTGCGCTCCACCACCCCATTAGGGCGTTTGGGTGAACCGGAGGAGATGGCAAACGTGATCTCGTTTCTGTTGAGTGAAGCATCCAGCTTTATGACGGGTTCCACGGTGATTGCGAGCGGCGGACGCATCTTGATTCCGTAGGTAGTTAAATTGCACTTTTGATATGAATGTCATTCTGAGCCCTTCACTTCGTTCGAGGGCAGGCTTCGCGAAGAATCTCCTCCGTTGAGATCTTTCGTCCCGATCTTTGATCTGGAATGACAAAAAACGCAGTTTAACTAATTTTGAAAAATAAACTATACATCAGACTTCCGAAGTCTCCAAGACTTCGGAAGTCTAAAATGTAAACTTTAATATTGAAAGTTAGTTATAGCGTTGCAAAGTATAAACAAAAAAAGCCCAGGATTTCTCCTGGGCTTTTTTGCTTACGCCTTAACGAGTCAGAGGCGTCTGTCTCCTACCTACGGTTTTTCCGATCATCGTCGTCGACAACTTCATAGTCGGCGTCGATAACTTCACCCTCGGTGGCTGAAGTCGCGGGGCCATATTCATCCGTCGGTGCGCTCCGATAAGGTGGAGGTTCGGATGCTCCGGCTCCAGCGGTTTGTTTGTAGAGTTCAGACGATGCCTCATGCCAGATCTGCGTCAACTTCTCCGTCTCGGATTTAACCGATTCCATGTTGTTGCCTTTCAAGGCATCTTTGAGACTTTCAACACCGCTCTCGACCTTGCTCTTCATCGCAGAATCAAGCTTGCTACCGAGCTCATTGAGATTTTTCTCTGTCTCATAAACGAGCGCATCGCCGTGATGACGGATTTCAAACTCCTCGCGCTTAAGCTGATCCTCGGCGGCATGGGATTCTGCATCTCTGACCATCTGGTCAATCTCCGCTTTCGACAAACCGGATGAAGCCGTAATCGTAATCTTTTGCTCCTTCCCGGTCGCGAAGTCTTTTGCAGAGACGCTGAGGATGCCGTTGGCATCAATGTCGAACGTCACCTCAATCTGCGGTACGCCACGGGGCGCTGGCGGGAGACCATCCAAGCGGAAGCGACCGATGGTCTTGTTGTAGACTGCCTGTTCCCGTTCACCTTGCAAGACATGGACATCCACAGAGGTCTGACTGTCCTCTGCTGTTGTAAAGACTTGCGCCTTCTTGGTTGGAATCGTCGTGTTCCGCTCAATGAGTCGCGTGAACATCCCTCCCAACGTTTCGATACCTAGCGACAATGGCGTAACGTCAAGCAGCAAAATGTCCTTCACCTCTTTGTCGCCAGACAGCACGCCACCTTGAATCGCTGCACCAACCGCAACCACCTCGTCAGGATTGACGCCTTTATGCGGTTCTCTGTCGAATAGTTTCTTAACCACTTCCTGAACTTTTGGCATTCGCGTTTGACCGCCAACTAATATCACTTCATCAATATCTTGAGCGGAGAGTCCGGCATCCGCAATGGCTTTGCGACAAGGTCCAAGGGTCCGCTCAACGAGTTCATCGGTGAGTTGCTCCAGCTTGGCGCGGGTGAGGGTGACGTTAAGGTGCTTCGGGCCACTTGCATCTGCGGTGATAAAAGGCAGATTAATATCCGTCTGTAGGGTGGTTGAAAGCTCACATTTGGCTTTCTCCGCAACTTCTTTCAGCCTTTGCAATGCCATGTTATCCTTACGCAAATCAATTCCCTGGTCGCGCTTAAATTCATCAGCTAACCAATCGATGATTCGCTGATCGAAGTCATCGCCGCCAAGGTGCGTATCACCATTCGTGCTTTTGACCTCAAAGACGCCTTCGCCAATCTCTAAGATAGAGATGTCGAATGTTCCCCCGCCTAAGTCGTAAACCGCGATTTTGAGGTCTTTCCTGTTATCGAGTCCGTAAGCCAATGACGCCGCCGTCGGCTCGTTGATAATGCGGAGGACCTCCAGCCCAGCGATTCTTCCGGCATCCTTTGTCGCTTGTCGTTGCGCGTCATTAAAATAGGCCGGGACCGTGATAACGGCTTGCGTCACCTTCTCGCCAAGGTATCGCTCTGCTGTATCTTTCATCTTCTGTAGAATCATCGCAGAGATCTCGGGAGGGGAGTAATCTTTATTTTCAATTTTGACCGCCACATCGCCGTTTTTACCATTCACGACCTGGTAAGGGATGCGCTTAATTTCTTCGCCAACCTCGCTATACTTCCTGCCCATGAACCGTTTAATGGAAAAGATTGTATTTTTAGGGTTGGTCACCGCTTGTCTTTTCGCAACCTGTCCAACAAGCCGTTCTCCATCTTTTGTAAAAGCCACAACAGATGGAGTTGTCCTGCCGCCTTCGGCATTTTCTATCACTTTTGGATCGCCGCCTTCCAAAATGGCGACGCATGAGTTCGTTGTTCCTAAATCGATTCCAATGACTTTGCTCATTTTTTAATTCCCTCCATATCTAATGTTTAATAATCCGGACCCAGCGAAAAAAGAACGATTTCTTAATTTGAATGGTTTGAGAGTCGGGGCGGGAAGCCGATGCCCACTGTTGCTTGAAATTTAACCCGCGCGCAACGAATTGCAGCAGTTGTCGTAAGTCTATCGGTTTTGCGATAAAGGTGTAGGCCCCCGCTTCAAAGACATCTAACTTTATCCGTTGCGATGTGTTTGCGCTCATAATGATGATAGGCACATCGGGATGAAACTGCTTAATCTGCCCAAGCAACTCCGCTCCTGTTGTATCCGGGAGGTTAAAATCCAGGATTGCGAGTGCTATCAAATTCTCCCGAACTATCCTCAAGGCTTCATACCCGCTCGTTGCCGACAAGGTTTCGTAACCAGCACGAGTTAAAACCTCACACAACACTTCCAAAGAGGAGGTATCGTCGTCGACGAGAAGAATACGATTGGTGTGTCGAGTCATTGTGTATACCTCCCTTTCTATATGCCTCCGGATAGAGTTGAGGGTTGGTCATAATTACCGGCCAATCCAGTGGGCTGCCGCTTTCCTGTGGGAGCGATCTCCCGGTCGCGATGAGCCGCTATCGAGTCCGGGAGGACTCTCCCACAGAATTATGACCAAGCCTCATATAGTTGAGGACTTGGATCGGAATCTTCCGCCTCAATTTCGGTCTATCGTGTCATCGCACGCCTTAAAGCGCAATATATATGCCAATAAAGTCCATCAGGAAACGGTTGGCTGCTGCAGCCACTAGGAAAGTTCTGAAAATGCCATATTGGCACCATCAAGTGGGTCTGCCCTTGTCAATATGGCGCATACCATGTAGGAGTTACGCAATTGAGATGAAACACAGCTTGAATCCTGAATCGTGTATCCTGAATCCTGATTCAAGATTCAAGAGGCAAAAAATCTCACTTTCTCCTGACCCACTGCGTAACTCTACTGTGATTGCAAGTGTGCTAATGCCTCATCCTCCGTATCGTATCGATCGAACACCCGGTTCAGTTTGGTAATTGTTAGCAAGTATTCGACAGATCTGCCGACGTTTGAAAACACAAGCTGTGTCCCCTGACGCTTTAACGAAGTGTGCACAGCGACGAGCATTCCTAATCCAACGCTGTCCATCAATCCAACGTCTTTCAGATTCAGTACTATATTTTTTACTCCGCCATCAAACAGTTCCTGAATCTTCTCGTTCAATTGAATTCGATCATCGCCAAGGATGTCCCCTGAAATTCTAAGAATCGCATTCTGATTTTGATACTTAATTGAAATTTCCATGGTTTACCCTCCGACTTGAAATTGAGAGAGTTTATCATAGCCTTTCTATTGGTGTCAATTGTTTTTATTTTCACCTGATTCTTGCCACAATGAAAAACTGTGCTATCACATAACCTTCTCACGGGTTTAGTGATAGCACAATGTAATCCTATAAATCCGTTCTACGTCTCAATCTGTCAAACCAATTCTTATCGGTAATTAGGATTGAGTCCACTTTCACTTTTAGCCCTGCCCTTCAGATCGGGGCTTGCGAGATTTACAACACGATAGGAGATTTCCCATGCCATCCAACTTCACACTTCAAAACGTTAAAGAAGTTTCACAGACAGGAATCGCGCTGCTGCGAACCCCCCTCTTGAACAAAGGGACTGCTTTCCCCGAAGCCGAACGGACTGAATTTGAACTGCACGGTCTGTTGCCTCCTCACATTTCCACCATAGCGGAACAACTTCAGCGCGTGCGCGAAAATTTCGATCGCTTGGAAACGCCCTTGGAAAAGTACATCCAATTGCGCGCCTTGCAGGAGCGGAATGAAACGCTCTTCTACGCATTTACACTGAAACATATTGAGGACGCCCTGCCGATTATCTACACCCCAACCGTTGGGCAGGCGTGCCAGGAGTACAGTCATATTTTTCGATTTCCCAGGGGACTTTATATCAGCCCGGATAACATCGATCAGATCGACGGGATGATGAAACACTTTCAGGGCATCAAGCTCATCGTCGCAACTGACAGCGAGGGCATCCTCGGCATCGGCGATCAAGGGATCGGCGGGATGGGCATTCCGATTGGCAAACTGTCGTTGTATACAGCCGGCGCGGGCATCCACCCTTCCGTGTGTCTCCCTGTTATGCTTGATGTTGGAACGGATAACGCGGCGCTGCTTGCCGATCCGCTCTACCTGGGCATCCGTCAAAAACGGCTACAGGACGACGCCTATTTCGATTTCGTGGAGAAATTCGTTCAGGGGGTGAGGCGCAATCTCCCGAATGCCTTGATTCAGTGGGAGGATTTCAGCAAGCAACGTGCGTTTTCCATCCTTGACCAGTATCGAGAACAGGTATTGTCTTTCAATGACGACATTCAAGGCACGGGTGCGATGGCATTTGCCGGAATCCTGACCGCTCTGAAAATATCGGGACAACCGTTAAAAGAACAGGTGTTCATCATTTTCGGGGCGGGGGCGGGCGGCGTTGGCACGGCGCGGCAGATTTACACTGCCTTCATCAAGGATGGGCTATCGGCGGACGAGGCGAAATTGCGAATTTACACCCTCGATAGCCGCGGGCTAGTCACGGTGGGGCGCGATGGCGTGGATGCGTACAAAATCCCTTTTGCGCACGAACCAGCGCTTATCTCAGATTGGCGGCTGGCAAACCCCACTCGGGTCAGTTTGTTGGATACCATCATCAACGCAAGGGGGACCGTGCTAATTGGAACATCAGGCCAACCGAACACGTTCACGGAAGAGATGGCAGTGGCGATGCTGGCAAATACGCCGCGCCCCATCATCTTCCCACTCTCCAATCCAACCTCCAAGACCGAGGCGCATCCGGCAGACCTCTATCGCTGGACAGCGGGGAAAGCGATTGTCGCCACGGGGAGCCCATTTCCGCCGGTTGAACACAATGGCATTCAATATCGGATCGGGCAGGGGAACAATGCGTTTGTCTTTCCGGGGATCGGGCTTGGGGCGCTTTCCGTCCGCGCCCGACAAATCACCGACGAGATGTGTACGGCTGCCGCGTTAGCCTTGCACGAGGCGACGAAGGGTGACAACGCTGTTTTCCCACGGATTCAGCGGTTCCGGGAGATCGCCCGGTGTGTTGCCGTCGCTGTTGCACAGAAAGCTCTTCGATCTGGCGTTGCAGCGATTCAGTCCGTCGATGACATTGAGACATTGATTGAGGAAAATATGTGGCATCCGGCGTATGTGCCGTATCGGCGGGGATAAGGGGATAAGCGATAAGTTCCCTTTCCCCTTGTGTGGGAGAGGGAGTCGGAGAAAATGGCGTATGGCGCAATATATTGCTTAACTTGATTCCTACGGGACGAAGTGACAATAGCCCGGTGATTGAGCACGGGGACTAAGCAAAAAAAATTTGACCCTCCTGTAATATTTTGGGCTTGAGCGGTTTCTATTATACAAGATTCAGGATTCAGGATTCAGGATACATTGAATCTTGTATCTTGAATCCTGATTTTTAATTTCTGCACATTTTTTATAATTTGGGAGAATATGCCATGCACACAGGAGATGGGTACATCGTCCGTCAATGTCTCAATGGCGAGACCGAAGCGTTCGGGCTGTTAGTGGACAGGTACAAGACGAGCATCTACGCCCTCGTGTACGCAAAGGTCGGAAACTTCGCTGACGCCGAGGATTTGACGCAGGAGACCTTTATCAACGCCTTCGAGCGTCTTGGGACGTTGAAGTGTTATGACAATTTCTTCGCGTGGCTCTATTCGATTGCTTTGAACCGGTGCAAGAATTTTTATCGCACCCGAAGCAGGCGACGCGACCGGGACTATCTGGAAGACCAGGACCCATACCTCTTGCTGCGTCGGCAGGATATGGCGGCACACGAATGGAATCAGAACAACAAATTTCTTCGGTCAGTCGAGATGTATGACCCCGCCATCGATAAACAGTATAATCCCTCTAACCCATCGACCCTTCAAATAAGGAGTGATTCTTATGGCGATTACCTTAGATGTCATCTCAGGATATCCTGAAGAAATCGTTCGCATAGCGATTAGAACCTCCCTTCAAAATGAGCTAATGTTGGCTCAATACCGTTACGAGCAATTTGTTGAGGAATGCCAAGCCTTTGAGCAGAAGTACCACTTAGATTCCGAAACGTTCATGAGGAAGTTTGAAGGCGGGGAGCTCGGAGATGACCCGGATTTCTTCGATTGGTTTGCGGCAAAGCGCGGTCTGGATATCTGGAAACGTCAATGCGAGATTTTGAAGGGAATCCAACTATGACGCCTCAAGCGTATCACGATTGGCTCCAACAACAGATTGGCGCTTGCCCTATCGTTATCGGGGTCACTGTCTCATTTCGCCAGATTAATGCTTCTGAGTGTTATCTCAAGGGGCAACTGAACCTGCTTGGAAATTTTCGATTAAGCTTTGCAGAATATGTCATCGTGTAACCTGACGTTCAAAGGCTAAAGTACCGCTATCAGTTGATGGACAGTCAAGGAAAGCAAATGACTCGATGGGACAATGCACCACATCACCCGCAACTAGCTAACTTTCCTTATCACAAGCATGATCAGGCGGATAACCCTTCACCCAGTCCCACGATGAATTTGAATATGGTACTTACAGAAGTATCGAAGTATGTCATGGTTTCCATTCAACCCTAGGGGCTTGCCTCGCCCATCACCACGCCCCGAAACTTGCAGCACCCTGGCAGGCTTCGGGGCGTTTTTTTTGCGTGCGCGTCAGGTTCCGTGTCTGTCGCAATAGACCAGCAGATGCAGTCAACGAGCAGAAGGCGGCACTAAACCATGCACGGCTCCCATCGCCTTCTCTTGAAGCCAAAGATTGATCAGCGTTTCTGTTGACACCCCCTGTTGGCGTGCCAGCGTCCGCAGTTGATCAATTAAATCCTTCGCAACAGCGCAATAGGTCTTACTCGATTCAAGGTTAAACTGAACCTCGACATCTTCCATTAAATCTTCGTAGTCGGCAGTGCTATGCGTATCCCAGAATTCCCAAAAGGCTTCGATGGAATCAAAATTCTCTGGTAATGCGTCCCTTTGGGTGTCCTGTTTCTTACTTGCTGGCATATTGTCTTCGCTCCTTTGTGTCCATATCACGAGCACTCAAAATTAACGCCTGGTGGGTTCGCTTGTAGATAAAAAATACTGTCAAGTGGCGTCCAGCCTCTGTTTGCCCGAGGGCTCGATAAACGTGTTCGCCACGAAAACGTCCTTTGTTCATTTTCTTGATTTTCGGCTTTCCATTAAGAACTGCTTCGACTTCCTCCGGTGTAACCTCATGTTTGGTTTCGATTTTCTCGACGAACTCATCCAACCAGATTAAGTTTGTAACGTCTATCATTGTGACTTCCTTCCGCCTGCCTTGTACCAAGTATAGCATAGCGGATTGGTGTCGTCAAGCGGAAATCCCAAAGCGTCACCCCCGCCGGAAAGCCCCCGACGACATGGGGTGAAGTTAAAGCGGCGCAGTAGCCCGCATCCCCACGCTTAGAAACAGAAGCCCCCGGTCAACCGGAGATGTAACGATTGACCGGGGGCTTCTTGCTTTTTTACGACTCAATACGGCGGCACAGGTTTCTGTCATTTGAAGAGTTCCGAATGTGAACCCGTTCGTCCAAAAATCGCCTCGGTGTCCGTTGTGCGGTAAATCAGCAACCAATCAGGGACTAAATGGCACTCCCGCCAGCCGCTGTAGTTGCCCACAAGTTTATGGTCTCGATACCTTGCAGGTAACGGCTGCCGGTTCAGAATCATCCGTATCACACCATGCAGGATTGTCATATCTTTTCCCTGCTTCCGCGCCCGCTTATATTCCTTCTTAAACAATGTGGTCGCAACGTATCTAAGCGTCGGCGTCATCTTTTTCGTCCGCGTTCATCTCAGTCAGAAAGTCATCAAAACTTTCGTACCTGTGTAATTCCTCACCTTTGTCAGCGTTCTCAAGCGTTCTGAGTGTCAGTTCATTTAGCTCGCGCCATTGGCTTGTTAGCTGCCCTGTCAACTTCTCCTGAATCGCCTCCGTGACAAAATCCTTGATAGTTTGTTCCCTGAACACTGCCGAATACTTGAGGCGTGTGTAAAGATCTCTCGGAACATCAATACTCAGGCGCGTTATATCCGATCGCATGGCGCTTCCCTCCAGTTTATTTATCAATGGTAAAGTATATCGTGAAGCGTTCAGAATGTCAATGAATCCTTCTGCTGATTTTGTCCGAATTCCCCCCAAGCGTCACTCCCGCCGGAAAGCTCCCGACGACATGGGGTGAAGTCAAAGCCAACGATTGACCCTTCACCTCAATACAACCCAACCCCGAGCGACATGGGTCGTTCGGGGTTTTTTGTTGTTCAGGACAGTTTTATGAATCCAACCTTGACAGAACGAGAAACAGCAACATATAATTACCTTGAAATTCCGGCGAAGCGAAAACGCTTGGGCGGAGGTGACAAGAATGGCAAGGATACCCCAATTCAATAGCGAAGCAGAGATTCAGGAATTCTGGGCGACGCATGATTCGGCGGATTATTGGGATGACATGGTGGATGATGAAGTTGAGATCGGCTTTGTTCCCCAAAAACATTTGCTTATTATGCCTTTGGATGAAAGCATCTTGCGTGACGTGCGAGAGTTGGCTTTGCAGAAAGGGGCAAGTTCTGTTCAGTTACTGCAAAAATGGATCGTTTCGGGATTACACCAGGAGTCAAGCGCCACTTAACGAAGCCCTTTACCATCAATGCCCCTCAACCCCGTGTGACAACCATCGCACGGGGTTTTTGGTTGATGTGGGCAGTTTTTTCTGTTACAATAAAGCCCAAGAATCAGCAAATGGGTAAACTCGCAGTAACCAATTGATTTCATTTGAATGAATCACGTTTCACGTTTCATGAGCCATGAGCGAAGAAAAGAAAATCTACCTCCGTTACGACGGCGGCACAATCATTGCTGAAAACGCAGAGGCCCCGCTCGAGCACTTTGAGTGGGACGCGCGGGTTGAGAAGTGGCGTGCCCTTGCGTTGCACTACCCGAATGCTCTGAATCAACTGCGTGAAAGCGGTATCCAATACGCTACGACAGTTCCCCAATACAAGACCATTACGCCGAAACTTAAACTCGACTTTGAGCTCCACGACTATCAGAGGGAGGCATTGCGGGCGTGGATTGAGGCGGACTGCCTCGGCACGGTCATCCTGCCGACTGGTGCTGGGAAAACGTTCCTCGCCCTCAAAGCGCTTGAGCATGTGAGGCGTAGCACGTTGATTATTGTGCCGACCATCGATCTGCTCAACCAATGGTACGACTTGCTCACCAATGCTTTCGACATCGAAATCGGTATCCTGGGCGGCGGATACCACGAGATTCAAGAGATCACCGTCACCACTTATGACAGCGCGTATCGCTACAGCAGCGAATACGGCAATCGCTTTGGATTCCTGGTCTTTGATGAAGTCCATCATCTCCCGTCCCCGAGCTATAGTCATATCCCTGAATTTAGCATTGCGTCCCGACGGCTCGGCTTGACGGCGACGTATGAGCGATCGGATGGGATGCACCAGACCCTCCGCCGACTGATCGGCGATGTCGTTTACCGCAAGTCAATCGACGACCTCAAGGGGGAGTACCTCTCAGACTACGAAACGGTGCGTCTTTATGTCGAACTGACCCCGGAGGAACAGGAGGAATACGACCGTGAGCATGCGCTCTATATTGATTTTTTACGCAACCGAAATATCCAACTGTTCAGCGGTGGCTGGGCCGAATTTGTTCGATTAAGCACACAGGACAAGGAAGCTCGCCGGGCGATGCTCGCCTTAAACCGTTCCAAAACTATTGCCCTCGAAGCCTCTGCCAAGTTGGAGCTCCTGGAATCTCTCCTGAAACAGCATTGCAGAGATCGGGTGTTAATCTTCACGGAAAGCAACCGTTTCGTCTACAAGATTTCCATGCGACACCTGCTGCCGGCAATTACCCATCAAACAAAAACCAAGGAACGGAAGCAGATGTTGGAACGCTTCAAGACTGGCGAATATCCCGCACTCGTGACATCGAAAGTCCTGAACGAAGGGGTCAACGTTCCGGATGCAAACATCGGCATTGTTCTCAGCGGAAGCGGGAGTACGCGGGAATATATCCAACGGCTCGGGCGCATCCTCCGTAAACGGGAAGGGAAATACGCCGTCCTATACGAAGTGGTGACGAAGGACACGCTCGAAAAAGGCGTCTCCCAGCGCAGACGGCGTCCGCTTGCTCAGACTTCCGAAGTCTCCAAGACTTCGGAAGTCTATGAAAAAGGCGTCTCCCAGCGCAGACGGCGTCCGCTTGCTTAGACTTCCGAAGTCTCCAAGACTTCGGAAGTCTATGAAAAAGGCGTCTCCCAACGCAGACGGCGTCCGCTTGCTCAGACTTCCGAAGTCTCCAAGACTTCGGAAGTCT
>CAZOAL010000003.1:142306-238695 GCA_964577695.1 uncultured bacterium
ATTAGAAAACTTATGATTATCATTTACCTTCTGATTGCAACCCTTTCTGTTTTCATCGGTGCCGCGATTGCTTTTATTTCTCGCGGAAATGCCAACTTTTTCTCATCAATCTTCGGCTTCACTGCCGGCGCAGTTTTGGGAATACTGCTACTGCTCATCTTACATCTTTATGGAGAGTTTGGAATTTCCCCTCTTTTCGTTATGGGGGGTGGCTTTCTGCTCATCTTCCTGATTGAGCACCTGACCCATCGATTCCCGAAATTGGCTTCAAAAGACCATCACTGGGTTGCCGACCTCACGCTCATTGGACTGTTGTTGCACGAATTGTCTGACGGATTTAATCTGGTGATTGCGGCGACGACCCAGGATAAACAACTCGGCACCGGGCTCGCAGTTGCAATTCTGGCGCACCGATTGCCCGTCGCCACCGCGCTGACATTAGCATTTCTCAAAAACAACTCAACACGCGGGACTTTGGGACGACTCAGCCTCTTAGCGATTGCGCCGCTCATAGGTGCGCTCATTGGCAAACAGGTTCTCAGCGTATTCGGTGGGTTCACCGAATACCTGACGGCTTTTGCGGCGGGGACACTGCTTCATATTTTATTCCATGACTTCAGGGGCGACTTGGCACCGAATCGAGAGGGAAAGTACCGGAGGGTTATTGCTTTCGCAATTGGGTTGGTCGCTGTTTTCCTCATTACCCACAACAGTAACTTCTGGCACACGCATTAGCCATTGCCAGTCATTCGATGAGGAGCATTAGAGTTGTTCCTTTTTAGTGAGTGTAGTAGACTCGAAAGGGTTAGAAACCGAGTTTTTGCCAAAAACTCGGTTTCTAACTAACTTTTAAACACGAAAGGAGTTCATTATGTCCACACCCACCTATCGCAAAGCCCCGCCGGGCTTCACAAAAGAACAGTGGGAACAGTTTAATCGAGAAGGGTATCTCGTCATTGAGAATGCCTTGACGCAAGAAGAAATCGAGCACTATCTGGCGGCAATCGATCACTGTATCGCCGCAGACCCCAAGTATAAAGCGGACAAGTTTTTCGGGCCGGATAATATTGTGGAGAGATATCATCCGCTCTTCACCGAACTGATTGACCATCCACGCCATGTTGGTTATGCGTATGACCTGTATGGGGAGTTGCTCAAGCTACACATCTCTCAGGCCTTCATTCGACCGCGAGACAGTTCACACAACGCATGGCACCCCGACGGGGCGCGTGCCTTGCCTTATGGCGTTTTTTCGCCGAAACTCCCCCTGCAAATCAAAATCGGTTACTGGCTCACTGACCTGCCTCATGAGCGGATGGGAAATCTCGTGGTCATGCCCGGAAGCCATCACAGTCAATATTTTGAACATTACACGAAGCATACCAGTGTGCCGGGCGAGAAAATCCTCTGTTTCCCCAAAGGCACAATGACGATTGCGCACTGTGGGACGTGGCACCGTGTCGAACCGAACGAGACCGATGTGGTGCGGAAGAATATCTTCCTCGCCTACTGTCCGTCGTGGATGTGTGAGGCGGATCGGATTCAGTCAAGCCCAGAATGGCTGAAAACCTTGAACCGCGAGCAGCGAATCATCATGCGAAGCTATTCTTACGGCTATGATCGCACCAAGCCTCCCAAGGAAGATTTCCCGCTGTTTCTGGAGCGAGAGACTGAATTGGATGCCGACCCGGGGATGTATTCCGATGATGTGCCGCTCCACTCGCGGAAGCGCAGAATCGCGCATGAACGGGATATGAGGGCATCGATCTCGTAGTTCGCAACAAATAAATTATGACGGTGAAACAACCCCCACCCCGGCCCTCCCCGCGGGCGGGGAGGGAGAACATCTCTCCCCCCTGCCCGCGGGGGGGAAGGGGGAGGGTAACAGATGACCCCTCAAAACTAATTATTTGGCGAAGCACTAGCCCGCAACAAATATGGAGGAAATCAAACATCATGGAATTTTACCTCATCCGTCATGGACAATCCACCAACAACCGTGGCGATCTCCCTCGCGTCGCTGATCCACCGCTGACAGCGCTCGGCGAAGAACAAGCCCGGCGAGCGGGTGAATCGCTCAAGGGTGAAGGCATCACCCGGCTCTACTGTAGCCCGACGTTGAGAGCGTTGCAGACCGCACAAATCATCGGCGATACCCTGGAGCTCCCCCCGCATGTCTTCGTTGGGCTTCATGAGTGGGGCGGTGTCTTTGAAGAGGGAGGGGAGCAAGGGACCGTACAACTGCCCGGATTGACCCGCTCGGAAATGCGCGAAATTTGTCCCAACGTTGTTTTGCCTGAAGATGTCACTGAGAACGGTTGGTGGTTTCACGAATGGGAAGGCATCGAAGCGATGCTGCAATTGGCGCATGAGAATGCGTTAGCTTTTATCGCGCATTTGGAGGAACGGCATCTCGGCACAGAGGAACGGGTTGCCGCTGTCTCGCACGGCGGGTCCGGGTCCAGCCTGATCAGTGCCTTCTTGGGGCTGCCACCCGATGTAGACTATGATCGCTTCAGCCAAAATAATACGGGAATCAGTCAGATACGGATGACCTCGGAGCGGACGCAGTTGCGTTATCTCAACCGGATTGCGCATTTGTCGAAGGCAGCAGTAACGTGGTAAGGCTGCGGAGCGGTGAGTCTACAAGTTTTTCGCTTAGACTTCCGAAGTTTGACACCAAACCGATGCAGGACAGTTCCTTCAAGGGTTCGCATGGTCTGGGGTGACCTCGTCTTAAAAAACTTCGGAAGTCTGGGTCTCACTTTTGCTTATAACCGAAAAGGTCGTAAGTTTACCAGCATTTCATCTTCAAAATGCCAAACGTACCTCGAACAAGCTGCCCAGCCGATCCAATTGATTGTGGAGGTCAGTGCACTTGTCGGCAATGCCTGGCATCGCTACAGTGACTGCTGCCAGGCATTCACGCAATCGGTGGAGACACGCTTCCACGCCATCGGATGTATCCATCGTGAGTGCGCCTCCGGTATCGGCGTGCAGGGCATGTCGCAAATCGGCAAAGCCGCGTTGTAGCGATTCCGCCAACCCTTCGCCCTCCGGCGCATTCCTCAAGTCCAGCCCCAACTCCGCCAGATGCCCACCTATTCCGAGCAAGGTGAGGGTGATTGCCTCCTCCGGTGGGAGCGTCTCTAGCCCATCCCAATCGGTGTAACTTCGCTGCCAGACCGGAGAGAGTAACTCGATCTCATCGTCTTCAGCGGAAGGGTTGTTGCGCCGTTCCTCCCATCTGCGGTCAAAGTCTTCCCAACGGCGCATCTCCTCTTCCCACTCCTCGCGGGTGAGGTAGAAAGAGAACGGAAAGTCAAAGTCTATATGTGCACCATCCAGATGCCAGAAGGTGGGGCTATCACTCTCCCGCATCATCTGACACAGCGGACAGTCATCGTCTATTCCCGCATGCCCCGCCGACACTGCCACGGGCAATCGTGCCCGCTCCCGCTGAATGACATCAAAGGGGGACATGCTTTCAAAGTCATACTGGGGTGTGTAGAGCCAATCCTCCTTGAGACGTTCCAGCCGCTCGATCTCGGATTCAACTTCGATGTGCTTCTCGTCCGAAACATGATGCCAACACGCATTGAGCAGATAGCGGACGAGGTCATAGTATAGGACGTTCTCGTGGATGCCGAAGCCTCCAAAGCGATAAGCCGCCGATTCGGGTGAGATTCCCGGCGGACATTCGCCGAGGAAAGTCCACTGGTGCGCCCGCCACTGCAAATCCAGGTCAATGAACTCGCGCTTCGCCAGCAACACATCCCGCGGCGATTGGCCCCGCAGGTCAGGACGCGGCGTCATCAACCAGCGAGCATGGATGTCAGCGATGGGGTCTGCTGTCCCTTCGACTGTGCTCAGAGCCCCGATGGATCGGGGCAGGCTCTGCACTGAGTGAAGCGAAGTGGCAGGCCCAGCCGCGGCGGCTGCCAAACACTCCTTGACGATAAACTCTGTCACCTTGTCGTAAATAACTTTTCGAGCATCCAGCGGCGGCGTCGAGGCCCGTTCCGCCCGTCGCCGTTCGGCCAATGCCTGCCAGCCATCTATGGAGTCGATGAACAGCCAATCGTCGGGCACCTGGTAATAGGCCCAAACGTCTGTGGCATAGGAGCCGTTGTGGTATCGTTCCGCTCCCTGCTTCTGGAGATGCGAATAAGTAGACTCACTGGCGGCAAGCCGTGCGGCCAAATCAACGATGACAATCCCAGCATCCCACGGTTCCTCGCAAATCCCTTCGTCGAAGAAATCGAAGACGCCGTACTCGTCTGTGGGTTTGATGAATCGCGCCACCGCCGCCTCTAACTCCTCGATGGTCTCCGGCTCCGCCGAAAGCGCAGCCACCACCCGATCGGCATCGCTCCCATGGATGTTGCCGTGGATTGCCCGGTGGGCATCTATGATGGTAAGCATTACATCACTCATTGAAAATTCCTCCTTACGCCCCGCTCCCAAGATCAGGGCGAGATCCTTCACTGCGTTAGATCCTTCGCTATGCTCGAGATGACAGACAAAAGTGTAAGGAATTAATTGGACAGGGTTTGAGCAGGCAGATAAAAATAATCTAGTGCTCTGTTGACGAACTATCTGCCGATCCAGTGGTAGCCCAAGATTCTATCTTGGTTCGGTGTTCGGGGCCAAGTTAGAAACGTGGGCTACAAACGCATTTTCACGAGTTCGTCAACACGCCCTAAACCCCTCGCACTCCACGGTGAACTCACAAGGCGACGCTGACAGATGGCTCATCAGTGCGACTGCCATCACGGCGCAGTGTTCCAGATACAGATTGGGGTGTGCGGCGATGATGTCCTCAATCGCCCACTCAAACGTTTGCATATCACTTCCCTACGCTTTCACTTCCCCCCTCACTACCTCCGCCACTTTCCCTGCCTGTTCAGGATACATCCGCGCCAGCAGCCCGCACATCTTGTAGGCGGCGTCCAGATAGTAGGCGCAGGGGATGAGCAGACGCTTGAAGTACACCTTGTCGCCCGCCTCGGCAAGGGCGGCGGCGATTCTGGGGAGATACCCATCGCGGTTGGTGAGAATTGCCTCTGCTGTCCGCAACGCTTGATTGCCGAAACCTGCCCGCGCCTGCGCTGCCGCAATCGCTCCCCGCGCCTCCGCCCTCTTCGATTCTCCCACAATTCTCTGTACGGTCTCAAGGGCGGCGGCAAACTCCCCCGCCTGCGCCTGGGCTTGGGCAATCTTCCCCAACGCCTCTGCTCGGTCCCATTCCCCCTCAATCCGTTGGGCGGTCTCAAGGGCGGCGGCAAACTCCCCCGCCTGCGCCTGGGCTTGAGCAATCGTCTGCAACGCCCACGCTCGCTGCCATTCCACCTCAATCCGTTGGGCGGTCTCAAGGGCGGCGGCGAAGCGATCGCTGGCAGTGAGGTGTGTACACAAGGCGCTATGACCGCTACCATCTCAGAGCCGCTCCTGTAAAGCCATGAATGCCTCCGCGTTGACTGAAAGCGCATCTGAGAGCAGATCGGCAGCATACTCCCCCTGCCAATCCGACAGGCGGGGCAACTCCTTTGCCAGCAACCGCTCCAACGTCGTCCGCGCCTCCTCCAACCTGCCTGTATCCTTCAATTCCCATACCAGCAACAAATGCCAGAGGACGTTGTGTTCGATGTCGTGCAGGTCTGCCAATGCCCATGCCCGCTCCAAATGCCCCGTCCGTAGGGCGTCCAGGGGGGACTCCTGCGTGATTTCTATCAGCCGCCGCGCGTGGGTCAAGCAGAACTCCGCCATCTTTGTTGCATCGTATTGTACCATCGCCCCTTCCAAAGCGGCTTGAAGGGTGCGCAAGGGCGCGTGCGGCTCGTCGGCCAGTGTGTCTGCCTGCGCTTGCTGGAAAGCCTCGTTGCGGGCAAGGGCGTACAATTCGTCATACCGCTTCGCTTCCAGCAAATGCTCGGCGTAGTGCCGAAGGGCGTAGGGGCTGCGGTGCTCCTGCCAACGGGCGCAGTAGTCCAGCAACCGCTCCTTTGCTTTCTGCGCCTGACGACCTAACGCCCGTTCAAATTCGTCGGCGAGGAGTGAGTGTGCGAAGGCGTAAGTGGTTGTATCCTCTTTTTCACGCATCGTGAACCAGCGGGTCACTTGCCACGGAAGGGCTGGCAAGTCCCAGACCGTCAACTCGGTCAATGCCTCCACATCCGCCGCGCTCAACGCCCCCCGCGCCACAGAAAGCAGCGCGAACAACTCCTGAACCTCACGCTGGCGGTGCACCTCCTCCACCTGCGCCAGTTGCTTGAGTTGCTGGCGCACATAAGCCCCGAACCCGCGCGGGGTTTGGTCGAGGAGCACCCGTGCGTCCCCGCCTCCCTTCGCCGCCTGCGCCAGCTCTTCGGTCAGATAGCGCAGGTAGAGGGGGAAGCCCTCTGTGGTCTCGTCCACCTGCGCAACGAACGCGGCATCGTCAGCGAACAACGCCAACTCGCCCTCCCCCGTCCGTCGCAGCCATTCGGCGATCGCAACACGGGGTAGCCGATCGAGGTGAATACGCCCTGCCCCCTCGGTCCAGCCTCGCAGGTATTCCGGCTCATCACCTTCGTCCGCACGCGCCGATACAACCACATACACGCCATCAGGTAGAGGGGTGGGGAACGGCGGAGAGAAGGAACGCTCCGCTTCGTCCAAGCCGTCCAGCACGATGACCAGCGGCTCGCTGTCGTGCGCCCCACGCTCGCGCACGATGCCGTAAAGCGTCTCCCGCAATCGGATTTCGTCGTCCGGCAAAGACTCGTCAGGACTTTCGTGGTAAATGTAGAGTTGCCTCAACAGGTTGCGCAAGCCGTTGGCGAGAGGGCGAGTGACGTCAGAACGGTGGCTGAAGAAGTGATAAGCAGCAAAACATCCGTCACCATGCCGCGTCCTGCTCCAGTTCGCCAAGAGCGCGGTCTTGCCATATCCAGCGCGCGCGGTAATGACCAGGACGCCACTGCGATTCTCGGTGAGGAAGGCATCAAGCCCCGCCAATGTGTCCTCACGCCCAACAAACAGGGTCGTGTACTCACGCAAAAGTTCCTCGACGCGGCCGGCAACTTCCCATCCGGCGTAGCGTTCGTAGAGCGGCCGGCGACGCAGTTCGCGCAATGCCTCTTGCAGGAGGGCGGCGAGCGTTTGTTGCTGCGCGGCGACGTCGGGCAGTAGTGCCAGCGACGGGAGCATCTCGTCCAAACGTCCCTGCACGCCCGCGAAGCCCTCGGCTTGCTCGGAGCGTAGTTTCTCAAGGTGCGCATCCAATTGCTCCAGACGATTCACCATCGCCTTGCCTAATTCCTCAAACTTCGCTTGGAAAACTTCCAGCGTCAGTGGGGTGCCCTCCACCGTGAGTTGCGCCAGCAGTTGACCTTCAAAGATAGTCCGCACCTTCTCGTTGGTCTTCAGGTCGTAAACGAAGAAGGCACAGAGCAGGTCGAACCAGTCCAGATGCGTTACGATGTTGTCCGGCTCCGAGTCGTCCCAGCCACGCTGCACCATTTCCACAAAGCGGGCAGGGGGTTCCCCGTGATGCTGACGGAGCTCGTCCAGGACGCTTTGCTTCAGCGCCGCGCGAAGTTCCTCTGTGCGCTGCTTGCCGGTTGTGCCTTTCGGTTGCAGCAGGAGTTCGACCTGCTTCTCGGCTTCGGTGGATGGCGGCACATAGTCAGCGCGGGGGATGCGGCGGAGTTCTTCGCCGATAGCACGACGCACGGCGTCCAGCCAGCGCATCTCGTCGCTGGGACGCGCCAGCAGCATTCGCACATCTCGCCGCCACGCGCTCGGCGCGACGCCCAACGCTTTCAGGCATGCCTCACAGACGACCAGCGTCGCCTGAAGGTAGGCTTTGCGCACGGCTCGCTGCAAATCGTGGTTGACGGGCGGACCGCCCCGCAACAGGCGGTCGGTGACGGGGCCCATCACCTGACAGAATCTGTCATCGGCGCGGTTGCCAATGACGCCGCCGACAGCGGCACCGATAACGAAAGCGATTAAACTGAAAGGGTCCATAATCGTTTACCTCTTTTGTTGATGTGTTCATTCATGTAAAGTTTTCCGATTGCCGTGATAACCTTTGGGACTCATTTGACTTTGGTAAATTCAACTCAAGCTCCAGTCGTAGAACATGCGGCTCGCTTGTTCCGACTCCCCTTTGAACGAGCGAGCCGTGCTCGTCCGAGAATCGGACACGTTCTACAGGGTGATCGTCCACCTAATTTACCAAAGTCGAACTGAAACACGACAGCATCAGTTTCGTCCATTCACTCCCAACTGAATCCGCTCCCTTGAGGGACGAGGGCGTAACCATTCTCAATCCGCAAGGGAGAGTCCGGTGAAAGCAGGCCGGTTTCCAGATAACACGCGTTGGGCATCGCTGCCAAGAGGTTCAGGTTGACGACTCCGCCGCCGTGTGAGGCATACGGGATATTGAAAGCATCCGCCATTGCCGCAATCTCCATGATCTCCGTCACGCCACCGGCTCGCCGCAAATCCCCTTGTACGACATCGACAGCGCGCATTTCAAGCAGTTCACGGAATGCCCATTTACCGTACTCATTTTCCCCAGAAGCGACACGTATTTCTAAATTTCGAGCGAGTTCTGCGAGCCCTTCCTTATTCGTTGTTGGGAACGGCTCCTCAAACCAGTAGCAGCCGAGCTCCTGATAAACCCGCCCCCGAATCAGCGCTTCGGCGGTGCTAAAGACCTGATTGGCATCAACCATCAGAACCGCGTTTTTGCCAATGGCATCCCAAACCGCTTCAATCCGTTGGACATCTTCCTCCAGTGTTAGACACCCCACTTTGATTTTGACGGCGCGGAAGCCCTGCTCCATCGCCTCTGTACAAATCTGTTTCAACGCATCTTTTCCGTGGTTAAGCCAGCCCACCATTGCATAAGCGGGAATGCGCTCCGTATAAGTCCCCAAGAGTTTATGAACGGGTTGCCCCACCGTCTTGCCCATCACATCCCACAGGGCGATATCAATCGCCGAAATGCCAAACTGTACGATGCCAGACCAGCCGTGATACTCCGTTTCCCGTCGCAGTTTCTCTCTGATCCGTTTGATGGCGAAAGGGTCCTCACCGATGAGGTGTGGGGCCAACTCCAGTTCAATAATCTGCTGTAGAATTTGCGGGGCGTGCTGAATGCGTCCGAATCCGCTGGTCCCCTCCCCAATGAAACCCGCATCAGAATGGATATAAACTTTCACAGAACCCGCCCCCGGTAAACTTTGTAAGGCATCTCGAATCGGTTCTGCTCTTGGAGTGGTTCGATAAAGTTGCGTTTCCACTTTTGTGATTTTCATTTTAATCTATTCCTCCCGTTCTTTATTTGTAGAACTTACACAGTTGGTGACAGATCGATTCTGGGAATAATTCGTAATTCGTAATGCGTAAGAAGAGAGTTACGCATTACGCATTACGAATTACGCATTACGTTTCACGTTTCACGTTTTACGCCTTTTTCACCTGATTTGGCAAGTCACGTATCGTTGCGATGATCCGCTCCTCCAGGTCGTTGGCGTCACTGTCAGGCACGAGATGATGTTTGTCCATCCACGCGATGTTTTCCGCCACGCTTTCAACAAGCGGTATTTGCGGCTGAAATTCGGGCACGTCCTTGGCGAGTTTCGCACCGCTAAAAATCTGCGTATGCCCGAAGTTCCCCCTTAATCCGCCGAACCGTTCCGGAGCAATCGCAATGAGCGTTTCCTGGGAAACATGCACAATTTCTGCTTCGACGCCCAATGCCTCAGCGACCGTGCGATGCCATTCGTCCCATGTCCGCGGCTGCGGATGAACGATGTTGTAAATCTGACCTAAGCATTGAGCGCGGCCAAGCACCTCTGTGAATCCAACCCCTGCGTCACGCGACGCGAGAAATTGGAAATAGTTCAGCCCATCTCCAGCGGAGAGGATTGGCTTCCCCTTGCGAAGTCGGTCTATCCAACTCCCGTCGCCTCCCACCTGTCGATGCACGGGGATGCCCGGTCCATGCGTATAGGAGGGTTTGAAGATCGTCGCTGGGAATCCATCTTCCGCATAAGCCTCCAGCAACAGCTTGTCCGCCGCAATCTTGCCGAGTCCGTATCCCGAAGTTCCACTCAACGGCCCAGTCTCATCAATGTTGACGCCGCTAAAGGGTGGACCGTAAGTCATCACTGTTGAGCAATGCACGAAGTGACTCACGCGCCCGCGAAATGCACGCAGGGCAGAGGCAGCGTCATCTGCATTGAAAGATATCATATCGATGACGGCGTCGAACTTTTCGGCACGCATCTTGCCCTCAAAATCTTCACGCTGGCGGCGGTCACCATGAATGACTTGCAAATCAGGTGGCGGCGGGTCACGATGGACGCCGCGATTGAACATCACGACTTCGTGATTCCGTTTCAGCAGCGCGGCGACAATCCCACGGCTGATATTTCCGGTCCCACCAATAATTAATACTTTCATATTGGTTGTCCTTTCTCCTATGTAGTAGTTTGGCTTTGTTAAATTCAACTCAAGCTCCAGTTGTAGAACAGGTTCGATTCTTGGACGAGCACGGCTCGCCGGTTCCGACTCCCCTTTGAACGAGCGAGCCACACGTTCTACAAGGTCGTAGGTCCCATTGTTTTTATTATCACATCCCTGAACAGACTTTGCAATAGAGAAATTTTGGTTTTGACTTTTTGCAACAACTAATATATACTGTAAACTCTTGATGTGGAGGTTTATCCTTGAAAAGGTTTCAAACCTTTTCAAGGTTTCTTTTGTTTACGAAAAAGGGGATAGTTATGCAAATTCTCAATCTTCAATCGGGGACACCCTTTCAGATGGGGAAAGGAAAAAACTGGCGCGTCGTGCATCCGGACATGGGGGCAAAGCAATTGACGCTCAATCACGGCTTGCACGCGCCGGGGCAAGAGTTCACACAGCACATTCATGATGGGTCAGAAGATATGATCGTCGTGCTTGAGGGCGGCGGCGCTATCCGTCAGGGACACGTTTACACGCCGATTACGGCAGGCGACGCAATCTTTGTACCGGCGGGCGAAGTGCACGGCACGGTCAATACAACGGACGAACCGGCTCGGCTCATTAGCTTTCAAGCCCCACCGGACATGGCATTGTATCGCGGCGAACGGGACCATCCCAACGAAGCCCCAAAGCCGCGCCCCGGCCATCGAAGCGCTGTGCAGGTTATCACGATGGCCAAAGGGGGGCCGGTGTTCGGTCAGGAAAATCGGCGGTGTGTAATCTCTCCTCAGCGGGGTTCTCAACACCTCGCGCTCGACTATATCCAACTCGGTGCCGGTGAAGGGTTTGTGCATGAGGGCGGGCGCACGGAAGCGGTCTATGTCTTAATCGCCGGCGAAGCGTCGGTGGAGGCTGATGGGCAGACATGGCCCCTCACAGCGAAGGACGTTATTTTTCTTAACCCGGGGGATAGCTTCTCACTGTCACAGGCCGGCGATAAGCCGGTCCGGCTAGTTCACTGTTGGGCCCTGGGTTGATTAATTATACTGCGAACGGTCGCAAATGACGCTTTTGTATCTTGAATCCTGAATCTTGTATCCAGCGTCGATACAGAGCCTGCACTGAGCGTATCGAAGTGATTCAAGATGCAAGATGCAGGAGGGTAGGGCTGTAAGTTATGACCTATCGTGGTATAACTGAAAAACTCATATTTTCACGCTCCGAAAGTATAATTTCGGCCGTCCAAAGAGAGGGGAACGTGAAATGGCTTTTTGAATTGATTCCGAGGGGAGGAAAAAATGGCTGAGAATGCGAACCAATTGGTCACAGCTTACATCTATGACGCAGATTTGCGTGTTGAAGCGAATCTGCGAGGTCAAAATTACTGGTATGAATACATCAAAGAAATCCATGAACAGTTAGGTTTACGCGCCAGGGAGATGTCCAGGAACGCGTTGGAAGATGTAACAGCGATACAAGGGGTGGGCACCCTGTTCATCGGCGATTTAACGGCATCCCAGATTACAGACGCGATGAAGTCCAATCTGGAAGCGTGGGTAAGGGCAGGGGGCGTTCTGATCGGCTTTGCAACGGAGGGGCTGGATGGAATTTTTGGCAACTCGTGCGCTCCCATTCCGATTCAGCCCGAGAGCGATTATACGATATCGGGCTATTTCGATTTGAAACCGGACCCCTTGACGACGGATGTGCATTCTTATCTGCACCCCGACCAGAAATTGATTATCTTCTCAAACATCCGAAAGTTAGTCCCGACTCCCTTGCCCGCGGGGGGGACGGAGATCGCGCGTCTTTACGGTGTGGATGGGATGGACACAGGCTATGCCGCTATCACCAAAAGGGATTATCACAAAGGACACGCCTATTATTTTGCTTTTAACGTTCCGCAAACGATGTGGGTTTTGCATCAGGGAATCCCGATTACCTTTGACCGCGATGGCGATGGCTATTACCGAACAGGCGACCTCATCGCGATCGGGGATAATGCGCGCGAAGTGCTTTATGCGGATGAGATTCTGTTTCTGATACAAAATATGCTCGCCCAGAGGCCACAGCCTTTGATTACGCCAATCCCCCCCTCACCCCCCCTTTGTAAGGGGGGGAAGGGGGGAATTCCCGACGCCCTTTTTTATTGGGGAGGCGACGATGAAGCCCTTGCGGGGACGCAGATTGGGGCATCCAACTGGATGAAGGAAAATGGCCTGCCGTATCATATCAATATCATGCGTAATAAAGAGGGCAAATTTGCGGTCACGCGGGAGGAGGTTGAGGCGATTCGCGCCAACGGACACGAACCTGCGCTTCACTACAATTTCATTGACAACTTCGACCCTGGCCCCTTTACGGAAGCGGATGTGCGAGAACAGGCAGAGGCGTTTTATCAAGCCTTCGGCTTTCACTCGATCTGCACGGTCAACCATTGGGTGCGCTGGACGGGGTGGGCGGAGACTGCCAAATGGATGCAAGCGGCGGGCGGTAAGGCGGATAACAGCTTTATCCATCACCGACTCCCGCCGCTGAATCCCTCCAATCGGCTGGGCTTTGTCTTTGGGACGTCCTATCCATTTTACTTTTACGATGACTTCCGCGGCGAAAACGCAAAGATCGATTTCCTTGAAGAGCCGATCACCGCTTATGAGGTGGGATACAACGGCCGCGATGAAACCGATTTTGGGATGATACATAAGATCATCGACATCGCGGCGAAATATCACCTGACAATGAATATGTTCTATCATCCCATTTACATCCATAGCTATCCGGCTTGCCGGGCGGCGATTGAGGAGGCATTGCGATACATCGAAAGCAAAGGCATCATCGCTGTCCACAAAGGCAACGATGGACTTTGGAAATGGTGGGATGCACGTTCGCGTTCACAAATCACCGACATAACGGTTGAGGAGAAGGGCGTCAGTTTTACAACCCACTGCGCATCCGACGAAGGGATGATCGTGAAAGTGCCGATCGAATCGGTTGATTCAGTGGGAGCGCGAGGCTCCTGCCGAGTCGAATGCGACGAGGGGCACGCCACTTATCAAATCCGCAACGAGTTTGGGCGGGACTGGGTATATGTGATTGTGCCCGCGGGGAGTCATAGGATAAAAGTGTCCTCGAGTGCCTGAAGTGTCTAAAGTTAAAAATAATCCACTCTCTTCATTATAACCTTAAATGGAAGTTGAGTACTGGGAATTCTTGAATGAAGCAAAACAGGATGTAGATTCAGGCGAGCGCATCGACCTTCGAGTCATGTTATGTACTGCACTGTGTCCCAAGTTGCAAGCACACAATTGGCCACATCCTTGTTACATGAAGTTATTTTCTAATTTCATGGTATCTGAAGGATACGACGGACTTGTGTATATCGAAGGCGGTGAAGGTGCTAAGGCGCAGAATCATCCATCGTCCATTTCCTACAATCTTGAGAAATTTGGCACTTATGATAATTGGCAAAGTCGAGATTAGACCACCTCACTATCAGTTTTGAAAACATGGAGCGGGCTGAAGTTGAAACCGTGACAACATCTTATCGATTGCAGATTTTTCGGAAGTGTGTTATGGCAATAAATGAGCAAATGAACAGCAGCAAGAGTTAAGCGGGCGGGAAAAGGAAATAAGCTGCCTGCTGCGGATAGTCCGAGTAAAGGGCGGCCCCGGTCAAAACATCTTCAAAGCCAAGGACAATCGGGTAGGAATCATCGGAGAGGAGATCGGCTTTCACCATCAGCGGTGGGGAGATGCGCTCGCTATCAACAGCATCGTGAAATCGGAGGACGACCTGGCCAAACTGTCCCGTTGTCCCTCGACCGCCCACGAGAACTTCGATTTCATCTGTAGAAAGAAACCCATGTCTCGCCTGTTGCCAGACGCGGCGCGGAATCATAGAAATTGGGCCACCCGTGTCGATAATTGCCTCCCTTATTTCCGTCCACCCATTGCGGGTTTGAAAGGACACCTTGGCGATCAACCGCACATAGCGAACCATCTGTCCTCGCAACAAATAATCAGGGTCGACCTGGGTATCGAACGCCAACTGCACCGCGAAGCCGCTGGAGGCTCTCGATAAACTTGTAAACACACTGTCCCTTTCCGACCTCGGCGGCTCTTTGGCGAGCCACCCTTTCAACTTCTTCCAAATCCTTACTAGCAATCACGACCTCCTTTTCCAAAACAGCGATCCAGTGGTCGGGGTATTTCTGAGTCAGTTCACTGAGATGCGCTCTCATCCACTGGTCATCTTCAAAGTATCGTTTAGGTAACTTTGGGGGTTCGGGGAAATCTTTCGGCAATTTTGCATACGGCATTTCATTCACCTCTTTGCGATGGAGTTTATGAACTCCATTATAACGCATTGGCTTTTCAGATTCAAGGCGAATGGCGTGAAAAAATTCTTGACGCACCGCTTGGGTAAGGTTATCATAAGTGCGATTCATCTACTTTTGCAGGAAGACAGCAGCTCTGCAATACCGATGAAGACGGGCTTCTTCATACATATTGAAATCATCTACTCAAGAGGTACGTTATGCCTGTTAGAACCTTTGGTGAACGCAAGTTTTTCCTATAAGGAGGTTGAGGCCAAGATGGATAAAACAGTCATTTATGTGGGCACACAACGCGATGGATACGTGTTCCGTCTTCGACCACGAAGTCGTGAGCAACTTAACGGAAGATATCCGGAAGCACCGACAGTTTCGAGTGTATTCATCGGCTACGATACCAGGCATACCTTTGAGCAGATTCACAGAAAAATTTGGAACCAGATTTCTATACTTCTCACGGGTCTAACCGTGAATGAGATCAATAAGCTAGGTGGATTTATTGTGATCAATCCCTCGACAAACACTGAAGTATATAATTCATTAGAGCAATATGTCCAAGAAAGCTAATCTCTATATTGGTCGGGCTGGCCAGATGGCTGTCATGGCTGAATTCTTGATCCGCGGTTATAACGTAGCCATTCCTGAAGTAGATGTAGGCGATGATATCTTTGTATTCAAAGACAGCGATGGAGAGTATGTTCGGATACAGGTGAAGACAGCTTCGGCGGTTCCGGGGCAGAAAGGTTACAGTGTTCGATATAGTCTAAGACTCTCACAATTAACGGAACCGACTGTTCCTGAAATATGGTATGTCTTTGCCCATCGATTGTCCTCAAACTGGGGCAGCTATATTTTGATACCACGAAACACTTTATTTGAGTTCTATGATCGCCATAACATGGGTTCACTGAATAAAAATGGATTTCTTCAGCTTTATTTTTCTTTTTGGGGCAACAAAGTCACATGTTCGGGCATGGACTGGAGCGCATTTATCAATGATTGGAGCGCTTGGCCTCAGATTGAACATTGATTGTCCCGTAATTCCTTCGAGAGTTGCTCATTTTTAGGAGATATGTTATGCCTGTTAGAACCTTTGGTGAACGCGAACTTTCACTATTAAAGGAAGTTCTCGATTCAGGAAATTTGTCGTCTTTGTCCGGTCCGATGACTCGTCGCTTTGAGCGCGAATTTGCCCAAGCCGTAGGGAGCAAACACGGGATTGCGATGAACTGCGCGATGTCGGTCTTGCATGCCTCGGTTATGGCAGCCGGTGCAGGTGCGGGTGACGAGGTCATCTGTGACCCATTCTGTGTTTTTGGGGCGATGGCTTGCCTCTATGCAAATGCGGTGCCTGTGTTCGTTGACATCCTGCCGAAGACCTGGAACATGGACCCCTCGAAGATTGAAGCGCAGATTACTGAACGGACAAAAGCGCTGATTGTGACGCACATCTGGGGGCTTGCGGCAGAGATGGAACCCATCGTTGAGGTCGCCCACAAACATAACCTCCTGGTCATTGAGGATTGTGCCCACTCCCTTTACGCGACATATAAGGGAAAATGTACCGGGACGTGGGGCGATATTGGTTCGTTCAGTTTTCAGATGAGTAAGCAACTCGGATTGGGCGATGCTGGCATAGCTGTCACTGACAGTGACGAGCTGGCTAAGGATTTGAATCTGCATGCCGGTGCGCCGACATTCCATTCGGTGGCGCACGGTGTGCACTACAACTATCGCACCAATGAACTGACCGCCGCCGTTGGTATCGCACAATTGGAACGGTCTCGCGGCTACATTGATGAACTAATCGAGATCGCCGGGTACTACGACGCAGTCGTCAACGAGTGTGAGTGGCTGGAGCTCCAGCGAGGTCCTGAGGAGTCAACGCATACCTTTCACCTCTGGGGCAGCACGTTCAGGGGGGACCGCTTGGGCGTTTCACTCAACGATTTCAATCGCGTCCTCAATGAGGCACGGTGCGGTGTCAGCGTTGGATACACCGAGGTGCCCGCCTACAAACATCCGGTCTTCGTTGAACGTGCGGCGCATGCGCTCAACTGCCCGGATTACAATGGGAAAAGGAATCAGTACCCGGATGGTCTTTGCCCCATCGCGGAGGAAATCCTCCCACGCACTGTCAATGTGTACACTTTTGGCCGGAAAGACGCCCATCAGGCGAACGCGGAGAAGTTTGCACAGGCGATTCGGAAGTTGGGATGATGCGCCTTTGCTATAGAAGCGAAGCGGAGCTGCCAACCCGTTTCTGAACCGGCCGGGGCGGGTTTCAAGCCCGCCCCTACTTCCGATGAACCAGCGAGCCACAGGCTCTACAATAAGTAGAGCGGGCTGCCAACCCGTTTCTGAACCGGCCGGGGCGGGTTTCAAACCCGCCCCTACTTCCGATGAACCAGCGAGCCACAGGCTCTACAATTTTCATGACACTCACGAAATTCGTTCACTAGAAAGGAGAGGTTTACAATGAATTCTCCCGTTATGCTAAAGCATCTTAAAAAAGCGTCGGGCAAACCGACGATTTACATTGACGGATACCCCACAGGAGACGGACTTCCCATGTCTGCTACCGATTTTCATGGTCGTCAGATTAGCACCTTCAGTGACCAATTGAGAGATTATTTTCAGAACGACCCCCTGGTTTACGTTGGCACGGATAGCTTTGTCTATTACGACCCGGTGGATAAGAACAAAAAGGTCGCCCCGGATATTTACATCGTGTTAGGCGTTTCCTCCTTTCCTGCGCGACGCAGCTTTTACACCTGGGCGGAGGGGGCATCTCCCACCGTTGTGTTTGAATTTCTCTCTGAGGAGACGAAAAAAGAGGACACAGGAGAGAAACTGCGGAAATATTTCGAGGACATTGGGGTTTTAGAGTATTTCGTTCACCAACCGGAAGGTACGGCCCCTGTGGAGTTTTACGGCTGGCGTCGCACACCAATGGGCATCGAAGAAATCCCCGAAGATGCGCGGGAATTACGAAAAAGTGAGGCGCTGGACCTGTGGTTCGGGTGGGAGGAACAACCGGACAAGGTGCGGCTGTTGCGCCCCTACCTTCCCGATGGAACCCCGTTGCCCACCTTGGCTGAAGCACATCGCCACGCACGAGAAGCCGTCCGCGCGCAAAGGGAAGCGGAGGAACGCGCCCAAGAAGCAGAGGAACACGCCCAAGAAGCAGAGGAACACGCCCAAGAAGCGGAGGAACGCGCCCAAGAAGCAGAGGAACGCGCCCAAGAAGCCGTTCGCGCGCAAAGGGAAGCGGAGGAACGCGCCCAGGAATCTGCCCACGCGCAAAGGGAAGCGAAAGAACGCGCCCAGGAATCTGCCCACGCGCAAAGGGAAGCGGAAGAACTCGCCCGGGAAGAAGCCCGTAAACGTGCAGAACTGGAGGCAGAATTATCACGGCTGCGGGAAGAACTTAGGAAGCGCGGGCAATCCGCCTGAAGTCACGGCCATGCTTTGACCAGCGGCAAACCCACCTGCTTTGGCGGTAGGATGCTGGCACACTTGACCACAAGTTTTTCTTATCTTTCAAACAACTTAACAGATTTGGGTTGTCACAAAACTGAAAAACTGGTAAAATTCTGGTATGAATAATACGACAAATAAAAGATCGGCTTTATTCGTTGCGACATTGGCTGCCTTCCTGACCCCCTTTATGGGGTCCGCTGTCAATATTGCTCTGCCCGCCATCGGGAAAGAATTTGCTATGAGTGCTGTTTTGTTGAGTTGGATTGCTACATCCTATCTGCTCGCAGCGGCAATGTTTCTGGTCCCGTTTGGAAAGATAGCGGACATCTATGGAAGAAAGCGAATTTTTTTGTACGGGATTTCAATCTATACCTTTTCTGTCCTTCTCTGTGCGATTTCAACTTCTGCCCCCTTCCTGCTTGCCTTTCGCGTGTTACAGGGAATTGGAGGTGCGATGATATTTGGCACCGGTATGGCGATACTCACTTCAGTGTTTCCCGCCGGGGAGCGGGGAAAAGTGCTAGGAATCAACATCGCTGCTGTCTACCTGGGGCTTTCTCTTGGGCCATTTTTAGGCGGGTTTCTCACACAGCATTGGGGATGGAGAAGCATTTTTCTGGTCAATGTTCCCCTGGGCTTAATGATTATTGCTTCCATTCTTTGGGCATTGCGGGGAGAGTGGGCCGAAGCGAAGGGCGAGCGGTTCGATCTCGTCGGCTCTATCATCTACAGCCTTGCGCTCGTCGCGATTATGTACGGTTTTTCGCTGCCGGTGAAGTCCGGCGCATGGCTTATGCTGGCGGGAGCAGTAGGGCTTCTGGGGTTCATCTGGTGGGAAACAAAGATCGAAAACCCTATTTTGGATATCAACCTCTTCAGAAATAATACTGTCTTTGCGCTCTCCAACCTGGCGGCATTCATCCATTACAGTGCAACCTTTGCCGCGGGGTTCCTATTGAGCCTTTATTTGCAGTATATCAAAGGCGACAGCCCACAACAGGCGGGCCTGGTTTTGGTTGCCCAACCCGTTATGATGACGCTCTTTTCCCCGCTCGCCGGCAGGCTTTCAGACAAAGTTGAACCCCGAATCCTTGCATCAACCGGGATGGCGCTGATGGTCATCGGGCTTTTTATGTTCACCTTTTTGCGTGAAAACACACCGTTAGGGTTCATCGTTTCCAGCTTGATTCTTTCAGGATTCGGTTATGCGCTCTTCTCATCTCCCAACACAAACGCCGTCATGAGCTCCGTTGAAAGGAGGTTTTATGGCATCGCTTCAGCGACGCTTGGAACCATGCGGCTGACTGGGCAGACGTTCAGCATGGGGATTGTCATGCTGGTCTTTTCCGTGTACCATATCGGAGCGAGGCAAATCACACCTGAATCCTATCCACTGTTTTTAAGAAGTACGAGGGTCGCATTTACCATTTTTGCCGCCCTCTGTTTCGGTGGGGTGTTTGCGTCGCTGGCAAGGGGGAAGGTTCGACAAGAGGTGAAGATATGAACAAAGGACTATCTTTATGTTTTCTTTGCAATCAGTTCTCGCAACATACGCCGAATATGCTCCAGCACTTTTGATTGGACTCGCCCAAAAGTTTTGACCACAGTCGATTGAGATAGCGTGTAAATCTTGTCCACTCGCACCTTGGCAGGTCGATTTAATTGTCCCTGCTCTAAGTCGGACGAAGTGATTGTGAAACTGTAATTGACTTCGGTAGGATTAGACGTCATTGCCACAACAACGATGTCCTCGGTCTTACGATTGTAGGCAGTATTGGAAATGATGATTACGGGTCGTCGCTTTTGCGAAGAGAGGTTGGTGAATGGAATCGGAATGAGGACAATATCACCTTGATTAAGCATTGTTCCAATCCTCGTCGTCAAAAGGGTTGTCCCAAAAATTAAGGTGACTTTGAGCAACTGATAATAAATCAGTGAAGGTATCAACCGGCTCTTCAGTCACAAAGATGGTGACCCGCACGCCCGGGGGAAAGGGAACGCGCAGTTCAACCCGTCCTTCTTCCATGACTTCAACATCGTACCTGAGTGCTGTTTGAGACATGAGTAGGGGCCTCCTTATATTGGTCTTCTAGCATGATCCTTGGGTTGGGCAACAAAAGATATTGAGACCATCGATCTCACTCACATATTATAGCATAAAGGACAGCGACAAACAACAAACGCAACAAACATGAAAAATCTGATGGAATCCTCAATTTTATGATTTCTACTGACCCACGCACAAGTTTATGGACTTTCAAGGAAAATAATCCTTCCTTGCTCCCGTCGGATTGCCAAATCCGACCCTTCGCAAGCTCAGGGCAGGCTTTCTGGATTTGGCAATCCAGAGCAAGCAAATGGACGATTTTATTTTCTGCAAAAGCCTATAATACCAATTTGCATTCTATTTGGTAACATTTGTAGCCCAACTTTCTAAGTTGGAACGACTGGAACCAAGATAGAATCTTGGGCTACGTTACTTTTCCAATTGCAAATTGGTATAATACTTGTCATCTTGAGCGTAGCGAAGGATCTCCACGCTGAGATTCTTCGCTACGCTCAGAATGACAGAACGATATTAATCCTCTATGCGTGGGTCAGTAAATTTCCCCTTTCAGCAGATAAATGTCAAGGAAAATCCACATGAGCTATGAAGTCGGAATCCAGACGTTAAGGCTTGAGCCGGCCGAACGGCTGGCGCATACAGAATATTGTAGCAACTATGCCTTGGTCCGTGCCGTGACGGGGCTTGACCCCAAAACCGACGGGAACGCATGGCAGGCGTTCTACGACGCATGGGACATCGACCTGCTTTGGGTGACCAATGACGGCCCGAGATCTTGGGGTGAACGGGGACGGGTGACCGACATGGGGCACGCCGAATTCCTTGAAGGTGGCATTGATCGGCGCGACACGGTCTACTGCCCTTTTCGGGATGTGGAAGAGGTTCTCTCGTTTGACGCCGTTGAGGAGTACGGTTTGCCCAGTGAAGATGAGCTAATCTCGTATTACGAGCGGGTTTATCAAAACAGTCAGAGGAATCATCCGAAACAGATTTATACCGGCGGGTATTACAAGACCATCGTTTCTGGGCTGATACAGACCTTCGGCTGGGACATGCTGCTTGAGGCAGCCGCTGACCGTCGGCGATTTGATCGGGTGATTGAAAGCTTCTTTCGACTTTCCCTTCATCATTACCGCGCTTGGGCAAAGACCTCCGTCGAAATCTTTATCTGCCATGACGATATGGTGTGGACGCAGGGACCGTTCATGCACCCTGATTTTTATAGGGCATCCATCTTTCCACGTTACCGCAAGCTGTGGGAAGTCCTTCACGAGGCGGGCAAAACCATCCTGTACTGCTCGGACGGGACGTGGACGGAGTTCGTGGATGACATCGCGCGTGCCGGGGCGGATGGATTTATCTTTGAGCCAACGACGTCGCTGGATTACGTCGTCGAGCGGTACGGCAAAACGCATGCGATACTCGGTAGCAAGGTGGATTGTCGAACGCTGACCTTCAGCACACGGGAGGCGATTCGTTCGGAGATAGACGCCACACTCGCCCTGGCGAAGGATTGCCCGGGATTCATGTTCGCTGTTGGCAATCACATCCCCAGCAATGTACCGGTTGAAAATGCCCTATTCTATTTCGATTATCTTAGGGAACACTGGAATCGTTAATATGGGACGGAAGAATGGAAGGAGAACGTGAAACGTGAAGCGTGAAACGTGAAAGGAAAGAATGGAAGGAAGGGAAGGAAAGGAAGGATGGAAGAAAGGAAGAATGGAAGGATGGAAGGTTGTTGTTGGAAGGATGGAAGGATGGAAGGATGGAAGGGAAGAAGTTTTTCACGTTTCACGTTTCACGTTTCACGCATCATTTTCTCTAATCTTCCAAAAGGAGGAGTTTTCAGAATGCGCATCTTTGATGAAAAAGAGATCGGTTATGTCCGAGAAGTTTTGAACTCAGGGCGTTTGGGGTGGTATCGTGCGGGGAAGCGAAGCGGAGGGGCGGCAGGTTCGAGCAGGCTTTTGCGGAATTTGTCGGTTCCAAGCACACAATCACTCGCAGTTCTGCGATGACCGGACTCGCCCAGGCAGTGAGTTGTTCAGAGGCTGGGTGGGATACGGAAGTTATCTGCGACCCGGTGGTGCATTTTGGTGGGGTCGCGGCTTTATACGAAAATGCCACGCCAGTCTTCGCCGATATTGAACGGGATACGTTGTTGATGGACCCGGATTCGGTCCGACAGAAGATTACGGAAAAAACCAAGGCGTTGATTGTTACCAATCTGTGGGGATTGTGCGCCCGTCTTGACGAACTGAAGGGTATCTGTGACGACCACGGTATTTTTATGATTGAGGACTGTGCGCACAATATGTGCAGTTACTGGAAGGGAAAGCATGCCGGTACGTGGGGGCATATCGGCGTATTCAGCTTCCAGCAGGGGAAACATCTGCCGACCGGCGACGGCGGAATGATGGTGACGGACGACGATGAACTCGACCATAAGCTTTACAATGAATGGGCTTTTGGCGGTGAGTCGCCCGCCTTCTTCACCCTCAACTTCCGTATGAATGAAGTTACGGCGGCGATTGGGCTGGCGCAACTTGAGCGGGTGCGCGGATACGTCGAGACGTACAACGCCTGCCTGAAACACCTCAACGGGGCGATTGAAGGGTGCGAGTGGCTCCGACCGCGCCACGTCCCCGAAGGTGCCATACAAGCCGGTTATAATTGGTGTTGCTTCTGGGAGGGAGACAAACACAGATTAAGCCATGAGCGATTTAAGCAGGTCGCGAGGGAAGCCGGAGCGCCGTTGGGATTCGGTTTCACGCAGAAACCGGCTTACCTTTTCGATGTCTTTCAATCTGTCACCGACCACACCCACCCCGGCCGTAAACCGTTCAAACGACACGCGCCTTATCCGGGGAGGAAATACGCTCAAGGGGATTGTCCCGTCGCGGAAGATACCATCTGGCGGATTGTCAGCAGCGGGGCGATGCTGGCGACCGAAGAAGCGGGGAAGCGTGCGGCGGAAAAAATCCGCATCGCCATTGAGGTGATGAACAAGGGGTAATGATGGAATGCAGGAGTCGCATCCCTTCGACGACGTTCGTGGAGAGGATTCCGCAGAAAGAAGGATTTAGCAATGGGTTGGTGGAGGAAGTTCGTAAGTTGGTGGCGGCGTATTTTGAGAAAAATCATTTACTGGATTTCATGCACTTTTGGATTGAAACCTCCAGAAGGTAATCCGCCCACAGCCTCACAGGAATTAACCATTAAAAACGACTTCCCAAACCTTCAGACCTGGAGTGTTACAGAAGCAAGTACCACCGCTTATAACTGTATCGCCTGGAGCGTAGGTATCACGAATCAATGGGTATGGCCGGGAAATACGGTTGCAGATTTTGACGCATTTTATGCTTCCCATGGCTGGTCCGTCGCAAATAATTGTAATCGCGAATATAAAAAGAGAAAGGTCACTCTCTATGCAAACAATTCTGATCCGAATGATTGTACGCATTCTTCACGAGAAACTCACGATTGTGGCTGGGATGAAAGCAAATTGGGCTCTCTTGAATGTATCATGCATATCCGAGATGAACTGGAAGGTGGATGCTACGGCACTGTTATCCGCTGCTATGAGAAGCGAGATGACAATGCAAATGTAGACCTGTTTAGGGAAAAGGTGGCTAATCATGGGCAATGATAACAAAAAGGTTAAGGAAAAGTTTGATGCGCTGTTTGCAGAGTGGGAAAAAGCCATACAAGCCGCTAAGATTCGACTCAGTTCCAGACCACAGGATTACATAAACAACAAACCATATTGTGAGATCGTGAAACTGGGTAGAGAGGTTTTGCCTTTCATTATAGAAAAGCTGGAACAGGTCGAAGGCTCTTGGAACGGAGGGGGATTTTTCCTCAATCAGGCAGTTGTTGAGATTACCGGGAGCAAAATGGAAGAAATTATTGGCAACGATCGGCGTTTTGTGAGCGAACAGGAGAAGTCAGCTTTGATTGTGAAATGGTGGCGGTTGCAAAAACAATAACCCACCCATCAATGAGAGGGAAGTTATACCATTTCTGCGTGAAGCGGAGAGGGGGGTTGTTAATGATTACGATATCGCGAGGGGGAGAACCACATCCGGTTTCCCTAACATAAAGGAGTGAGGATTGAAGTTGCACTTGTCGAGCACCTTTACGGCGTTCAAGCACCGTAACTTTCAACTATGGTGGTTTGGGCAGATGGTGTCCTTAGTCGGCACCTGGATGCAGACAGTCGCTTTGGGTTGGCTCGTCTATCAACTTACCAACTCTCCACTGTCTCTTGGGTTTGTCGGTTTTTTTCAGTCATTACCGGTGTTGTTACTTTCACTCTTCGGCGGCGTGGTTGCTGACAGGACGAACAAGCGGGCGCTGATCGTGTGCACACAAACGGCGGCGATGCTTTTGGCATTCGTTCTCTCTGCGCTCACCTTCAGCGGAATGGTGCACATCCAGCATCTCTTCCTTGTGGCTTTTTGTCTTGGCATCGTGCAAGCGTTCGATATGCCAGCACGCCAGGCATTTGTGGTTGAAATGGTCGGGAAAGAAGATTTGATGAACGCTATCGCACTCAACTCGACAATATTCAACGGTGCACGGATCTTAGGTCCGGCTGTCGCTGGCGCGCTCGTTGCGGTTGTGGGAGTCGGGTGGTGCTTCTTCTTAAACGGCGTGAGTTTTCTTGCTGTCATTGCGGGGTTACTTTTCATGCGTTTTCCCAAAAGCCGAACCGTCGCGCGCCAAGAATCCGTCTGGGCAAATCTGGCGGAAGGACTGAAGTACATCGTGCGCTCTCCCACCGTGCTGACGCTGGAAAGCCTCGTTGCGGTGGCAAGCCTTTTTGGCATGCCTTATTCCAGGCTGATGCCCGTGTTTGCAAAGGACGTTCTACAGGTCGGGGCGCACGGCTACGGTTTTCTCTTTTCCGCGACGGGGAGCGGGGCGCTCATGGGCGCGCTTTTGCTGGCATCGCTCGGCAACTTCCAACACAAAGGCTGGCTTGTGACTGCTGGAAATCTGCTCTACCCGGTGATGCTGTTAGCATTCTCCTTTTCCCGCTGGTTTCCGCTTTCACTGGTTTTCCTTGTCGGAGTTGGTTTTTCAATGATTACCCAAAACGCCACGACGAACACCTTGCTTCAGACGACTGTGCCTGACCACTTGAGAGGACGGGTGATGAGCGTCCACGCGATCTTCTTCGGAGGGCTGGCACCTTTTGGGGATGTGTTAGCTGGAACTGTGGCTTCTTTCTCTAGCGCCCCCGCCGCTGTTGGGTTAGACGCGGCTATCGCTTTAAGCTACTCTCTCTTTGTCCTCTTGCGCCTCCCACAAGTACGCAGGCTTTCATAGTTTTTGCACTGAAAAAGGAAAGAAAGAATGGAAGGAAGGGCATGTTTCAATTTTCTGAAAAAATATGTTGACACTTTGGACTCAGGACTCAGGATTCAGGATTCAACTACATCTTGCATCTTGCATCTTGCATCTTGCATCTTGTATCTTGTATCAATGAAGTGGCAACAGTTTTCTGAAACATGCCGCTTGCTCGCCCTCATTCTCACTTTGTGCCTTATGCTCGCTCTGAACTGTTTACATGCCGAGAGCGAACTCCCAATCCCAGTCCAGTTCACAGATGTCACCGCACAAGCTGGGATACACTTCCGGCATGCGGATGGGCGTAGTGGCCGGAGGTATTTTGTGGAGACAATCGGTTCGGGATGCGCTTTCGTTGATTTTGATAACGATGGCGCGCCTGATATCTATCTGGTCAATGCAGCAGATTTGCCGGGATTCCACTCCGAGACCCCGCCGATAAACGCCCTCTACCGAAACAACGGGGATGGGACGTTTACTGATGTCACCGACCACGCCGGGGTCGGTCATCCGGGCTACGGCACTGGCGTCACAGCGGCGGATTATAACAATGATGGGTTCGTTGACCTCTACGTCACAAATTTTGGGGCCAATGTGCTCTACCGCAACAATGGCGATGGCACCTTCGCTGACGTGACAGACCAGGCAGGAGTGGGGGACCCCCGGTGGAGTGCGGGTGCCGCTTTTGCCGACTACGATAACGATGGCTTCTTAGACCTCTATGTGACCAACTATTGTGATTTTCGCTTCGATGAACACCGGACTTGTCATGAACAAGGCGTTGAGGTATACTGTGGTCCTGAGGAATTCTCTGGGGTCCCCGATACGCTGTATCATAACAATGGGGATGGCACCTTTACTGATGTCACTCGTGAAGCGGGCGTGTATAACCCCAAGGGCAAAGGGATGGGCGTCATCTGGGCAGACTATGATAATGATGGGGATTTGGACATTTTTGTGGCAAACGATACGACAGAGAATTTTCTTTATCAAAATAATGGCGATGGCACATTCACTGATGTCGCCTGGATGGCGGGCGTTGAAAGCGATGAACGTGGCACTCCGCAGGGAAGCATGGGAGTGGACTTTGGTGATTATGATAACGATGGATGGCTCGATCTCGTGGTAACCAATTTTCAACGCCAGCTTAATGCAATCTATCATAATGATGGGAACGGAGGCTTTACCGATGTCTCCTTTATCGTTGGATTTGGATACAGCCTGCCTTATGTGAGTTGGGGTACAGGTTTCTTTGACTTCAACAACGATGGCTGGCGGGATGTGTTTATCGCCAACGGCCATATTCAGGATGAGATCGAACGCTACGACAAAAGCACCACCTATCTCCAGCCGAATCAACTGTTACTCAATAATAGGCAGGGACGCTTCATCGATGTGTCAGCAACAGCGGGTTCAGGCTTGCAGATACACAAGGCAAGTCGAGGCGTCGCCTTTGGGGATTACGACAATGATGGGGACATCGATATTCTCATCAGCAACGCAAACGACACGCCCGATCTGTTGCGTAACGATACGCCCCACACCGGTCACTGGATTCTGATTCAAACGATAGGGACCAAAAGTAATCGAGATGGCATTGGCGCGAGGATTCAAGTGCGGACAGGCAATCACTCAGGGCAGGTCCGCTTTGCGGACTCCCGGAACGGAGCTCTGACGCAAATTGCGGAAGTCCGTAGCGGTTCAAGCTATATGTCCCAGAACGACAGGCGCGTCCATTTCGGTTTGGGAACGGCCAAAGTGATAGAGCGTCTTGAGATACGCTGGCCAAGCGGAGTCGTGGATGTGATGGAGAATGTGCCTGTGGATAGACTACTTTATGTAACGGAGGGGGAACACGGAAATTGACGCAAACCAGGTGGTTTACGAGTGCGCTGATGGGATTTCTGGCGCTTGGAGTCTGGTGTGTTTCGGCTCAAGTTGCTTTGAATCCCGCTTGCGGGGGCGCAGAGGTTCCAGAAACCATACAATCGCAACTACAACGTGGCGAGGTTTATATTCTCCAGGGGAAATTTGATGAAGCGGAGGGCGTCTATCGGGCGCTCTTGCAGCAGGATGCAAAATCGGCTGAAGCGTACCGTGGGCTGGGCCTTGTTTACTGGACTCGTGGGATGGTCGGTGAGGCGCTCCGATATTATCAGGAAGCGCTGAGATTAAATCCCGAGATGGTCCAAGCGCTGATGGATGTGGGGGTCATCCTATCTCACCTCGGGCAGCATCTGAAGGCGATCGAACATTGCGAACAGGCGATTCGCCTTGCACCCGATTCGAGTTGGGTCAGGCTGACGTTCGGCGATATCCTCTGGAATGCCGAACGATATGAGGAGGCAGCCCAACAATACCAAGAGGCTTTGAATCAGGATTCCCATCTCGTGGCGGCGTATGTTGGACTCGGGCGCGCGTATCTGGCTCAAGCGAAGTTGGAAGCGGCGCTCCAGGCATTCGAGGCAGCGTTAGCCTTGGATGCGAACGCGCAGGATGCCTACTACCACCGTGGCGTCGTCTATTCCAAACAGGGAAAATACGATTTGGCGATTGCAGATTTTCAAAAAGTATTGGAACTCAAATCCGACCACGCGGATGCCTATTTTGAGATGGGGTATGCCTATCAACAGCAGCAGCAGTATGAACAGGCAATTCGCGCCTACCGAGGTGCGCTCCAAATCAATCCAGACGATGCGGTGGTGCATCACAACCTGGCACGATGCTATATCCGCCAGGGAAACCGAGAAGCTGCCGAACGGGAGCGAAAAATCGCCCAGCAGCTCCAGGAATATGCGGATGCGATTGCTCATGCGAAAGCCTATATCACTCAATATCCCGATAAGGCAGAGGGGTACGCCTATTTGGCTTCCCTGTATCAACAGCGCGGTAAATGGGAGGACGCCATCCAGCAGTACCGTCTCGCATTGACGGTCGATACCCACTTCATGCCCGCCTACAGCAACCTTGCGGAACTTTATACCCAACGGCGGCAATTCGATCTGGCGGTTAAGGTTTATCAGGAGGCGCTCCGGCAGTCGCCCGACAATGTTCAAATACGTGTTGCGTTGAGCCTCCTTTATCAAAAGCAAAATCGGGCGAAGGAAGCAGTGGAACAACTGAACATCGCACAGGAATTGGTTGAAACGGCTGCGGCTGCCGGAAAAGCTTCAGCCGAACAGTTGGAGACACTGGCGTTTGTGTACTATGCAAAGGGGTGGTATGATAAAGCAGAAGCGGTTCTGCGGGAGGTGATGCAGTTCGCTCCGAATAATCCAAAGTACCTGCGCCAACTGGATACGATTCGCACAGCACGCCGACGTCAGGAAGGGTTAAAATGAGCAAATGTGCAAATGGAAGGAGAGGAAGAAAAGGAAGGATGGAAGGAAGGAAGGATGGAAGAAGGGAAGGATGGAGGGATGGAAGAATGGAAGATTGGAAGGATGGAAGATTGGAAGGATGGAAGGATGGAAGGATGGGAAGGATGGAAGATTGGAAGGATGGAGGGATGGAAGGATGGAAGATTGGAAGGATGGAAGAATGGAAGGATGGAAGGATGGGAAGGATGGAAGATTGGAAGGATGGAGGGATGGAAGGATGGAAGGATGGAAAGGAAGAAGTTTTTCACGTTTCGCGTTTCACGTTTCACGTTTCACGTTTTACGCCATAAGCAATACGCATGGAGGAGGAAGCTATCATGTCTATGAATCACAAAGATAAAACCATCTTACGCGATCTCGCCAAGCAAGTGGCAGAGATTGCTAGTTTACCTATTATGACTGAACGGAGGGAGATGTGGAAACGCCACAACCGCCTGGAGCGCGTTCGTCCGATGATACTGGTGTTCCCGGAGGGGGCGTGGCGAGAACTCCTTCCACCATCTGCGCTGGAATGTGAAGATGAAAATGCGAGAGGAATGGAACGGAATCTGCGAAGCCGATTGTACTATCACGACCATCTCCATGATGATACCGTCATTGAAAAAGAGTGGATTGTGCATAAAGTGGTGAGAACAACCGGCTGGGGACTTGAAGCCAGGCATATTCCAAGCACCGTCTCCACAGGCGCGTGGGGCTTCGATCCGGTCATCAAAACCCCAAAAGATTTGAAGAAACTCAGGTTCCCTGATGTTCTATATGACGCGGATACAACCCAGAGAAACTTTGAAGCAGCGCAAGCACTCTTCGGAGATATTCTGGATGTCAAACTGAAAGGAGTCAGCCGCGTCTCCTTTCACCTGATGAACCTGTACACCGGGCTCCGAGGTCTGGAACAGGTGATGTGGGATATGTATGAAAATCCGGGGATGCTCCACGACGCTATGGCATTCTTGGAAGAGGGGCACCACAGAATCGTCAAGCAGTACGAAGAGCTGAACCTCTTGAGCCTGAATAACGACAGCTCCTATCATTCATCAGGCGGGGTGGGGTACACAGATGAACTCCCCCAACCGGATTATAATCCTGACCGCATCCGCCCCTGTGATATGTGGGCGTCTGCGGAGGCGCAAGAGATGGACCCGGTTTCCCCGGAGATGCACGAAGAATTTATCCTTCAGTATGAGAGACGACTGCTCGAACCCTTCGGGCTGAATGGATACGCCTGCTGCGATGACCTCACGAGGAAGTTTGATTCTGTGTTCCCAATTCCGAATATCCGACGGATATCCATCGCTCCGTTTGCCGATGTCGATGCCTGTGCCAAGCAACTTCAGGGGAACTATATCTTCTCATGGAAGCCCAAGCCATCCTACCTTGTCGGGACTTTCGACGACGAAAAGGTGCGGGCGTATATCAAGCATACGCTTGACGTGACCCAGAATTGCGTCATCGAAATGATCCTCAAAGACACCCACACCTGTGAAAATCATCCGGAACGCTTTACCCGGTGGACAGCGATTGCGCGTGACCTTGTGGAGGCCCAATGATTAGTGCATCGCGGCATAAGTTTTGACCCCCCCTCGGTCCCCCCGTGGACGGGGGGAAGGAAACGCCCCTCCCCGCCCTTCTCCCTCCCTGTCCACGGGGAGGGCCGGGGTGGGGGGAGGCCGGGTGGGGGTAAACATCTGTCGAGTTATTTCTGCCTTGAAGCACTGGTCAACCACAGTGATGATGAATGTTGTGAGGGGGTTGCACCCCCGAACTCAAACTGTCGGGGGTACAACCCCCTTAGAACCATACATCAAAATCCGAAATCCCAGATCCTTCCGAAGGTTTCAAACCTACGACTTTTTCAGTTATGGGCAAAAGTGAGGCCCAGACTTCCGAAGTTTCCACAGATGAGTTGAGCGGAGACGATGCAAAACCATGAAAAACCGATTCATCAAAAATCTGGTCTCAAACTTCGGAAGTCTAAGTGAAAAACTCGTATCAAACCTTCGGAAGGTTTCGCACAAAGGTGGGGTCGTTATTTCCGCCGATGCGTACTACCTTTTTACCAAAATGCAGATTTTTATTTACATGGGGCGGAAAAATTGGTAAGATTTAATACCTTGCTTCCGCCGTTGGTTGCGGAAGCCAACAAATTTGATGGAGGAATTTTTCATGAGTGGAGATGTGTTGCGTTTTGGAGTCGTTGGTTTAGGAATGGGGATGTCCCGTTCCAATACGATCGCCACCACGGAAGGTGCCCAACTGGTTGCCGTTGCAGACCTCGTTGAGGGGCGACGCAAAGCGGCCGCGGAGAAGTTGGGTTGTGATACTTACGACGATGCGATCAAGATGTTTGAACGTGACGAGCTAGACGTCGCAATGATCATGACGCCGAGCGGTTTGCATGCAAAACTCGGTATTGAGGCTGCCAAGCGCGGCAAGCATGTGATTACCACGAAGCCGATGGACGTGAATCTGGATAACTGCGATGCGCTGATTCGTGCCTGTGAGGAAAATCATGTAAAACTGCTGGTGGACTTTGGCGAACGTTATGGCGAGTGGAATCGTAAGATTCGTGCGGCGCTGGAGATGGGAGCGCTTGGAAAACCCATCCTGTGCGAACTGCGCATGAAGTGGTTCCGTGCTGACAGCTATTATGAGGGGTGGCACGGCACCTGGGAGCTCGATGGCGGCGGTTCTGTGATGAACCAGGGCGTGCATTATATCGATCTCGTGCAGTGGTTCATGGGGCCCGTTGCGCGTGTGCTGGGCGCTCATTACGGTGTGTATGCACATGAGCATTGTGAAACGGAAGACCTCACCTCGGCGATTATCGAGTTCAAGAGCGGCGCAATTGGCACTGTGTTGACGACCACGACCTTCCCCGGCGACAGTGTCTCGATGGTCCAGATTCACGGCGAGAAAGGGGTAATCGGCATCGACCCCCATGTATGGCAGTTTAAGGAGGGAGAACCAGAAATTAATCTACCCCCTTATCCGAAGAACGTGATTCAGGACGCCATCCGGGTCATTCGAGATGGAGCGCAACCGGCGGTGGATGGCTACGAGGGCAAGAAGTCCGTCGCGCTCAACCTGGCAATCTACGAATCCGCTCGCAAAGGCCAACCGGTTGTGCCCGGTTAAAAAAGGAGTGGTCATCATTCAGAGTACACCTGTAGTCTAGTACCCTGTCACACAAGATTTGACCAGTTCGTAGTGGCGACTTCAGTCGCTCTTTTGAACGTTACTACGAAAAGCCAACTTATTGCAAATTAATTTGACAAGGGGCTAGACTACGACTGGATTGACCGATAATTATGAGGAGGGAAAATAGGATGGTCTTGACATCAGATTCGATTCATCATTATCGCGAACAGGGATATTTGGTCGTTGAAGATTTGTTCGCACCTGACGAGTGTGAGGAGATTAATCGCTATGCAGCGGATGTGGTGATGGGGAGGATACCGCTTCCGGAGCGAACCGGAATCTGGATGGAGCCTGCTGCGGAGGAGATGGGATTGGTGAAGGCGGACAACCGGTACGACTATCTGTTTAAGATCGGCCATCAGATGCACATAGCCGATCCGGTTTTTCAGCGCTATGCTGTGCATCCACGGCTGGCGGACGTACTTGAAGGGCTCATCGGGCCGGACGTCAAGTGCGTGCAGAGTATGTACATCGACAAGCCCCGTGGAATCGGAATTGGGCAGCCGTACCATCAGGACGCCTGGTATCTGAAAACTGACCCCGATACACTGATGGCAGTCTGGATTGCCTGCGATGATGCGGATTTAGACAACGGCTGCCTGCATGTCGTCCCCGGCAGTCAGAACGACCCCATCCATACCCACGAGAAGCCGATTGACCCCGACCAGCGCATCTATGCCGAGGTGCATAGCGCACGCTCACGCCCAGAGGTCGCTGTGCCGCTCAAGACAGGCAGTGCCGTGTTCTTCGGTGGGCATGTACTGCACCGGTCGGGCAACAACTGCTCGAATCGGAAGCGGCGATGTTATGTCCTCCACTATGCCGACGCGAAGTCGAAATGGCTCAATGATCCGAAGGCAAAGAATCCGTTTTTGCTGGTGAGAGGGAAAGAATATCCGGGGTGTCTGTAACTCATTGTCAATCATCATCTTGACCATTACAATTTCAGCAAAGAAGGCAGATTACGATGACAGACGAGATGATTACAACGCTTTCCTTCGATGAACTTCCCCCTGATGATGAATCGGCGTGGGAGCAGTTTGATCGCTTAACCGATGCAGAATGTGAAGAGAGACAAGATAGAGACAATCCGCCGTTGACAGCGGAACAGCGAAAACAATTCAGGCGGGCTTATTTCGTCAAAGGGGAAATGGTCTGGAAAGATGACAAAACGATTGGGGAATTGTTGAAAGAGAAGGGAGAGGCCCCGACAATCATTCCTGTGGATTCGGACATTGCCGAATGGTTCAAAGCACAAGGGCAAGACTTTAAAGCCCTCATGAATGCAGCACTCAGAGATTATGTCTCCGCTCACCAAAACGCCCGTTGATTGAAAGGGAATCCTGATGCAACAACTTTCCTTGAAACCCACGCACAAGCCTGTCAGGGCATATTATGACGCCTTAGCTCGATTTCACGCCATCGGTGTTGCGCATGAAACCGCCGTGCGCTCTGCCTTTTTTAGCCTGCTCGAATCCTGCGGGCGTCAGTTTGATTGGACGCTGGTCCCAGAGTGGCCGATGAAACGAGGCAAGAACCAACGGATTATTGTGGACGGTGCGCTCGTGGATGCGTATCACTTGACGCACGGCTTCTGGGAAGCGAAGGATAGTCAAGATGACCTGGAACGGGAAATCGACAAGAAGTTTTCTACTGGCTACCCCAGAGATAATATCCTGTTTCAGGCACCTGAACGGGCAATCCTCTGGCAGAATGACCGACAGGTTCTGGATGCCGATCTCACCCAAGTCGATCAGTTAATCGAAACGCTCACAGCCCTCTTGGAGTATCGCCCCCCTGATTATGTCGAATGGGAGAAAGCGGTTGCGGAGTTCAAAGACCGCGTTCCTGACTTGGCAACAGGGCTTGTGAGACTCATCGAAAAGGAACGGCAAACCAACACGCGCTTTCTCTCAGCCTTCACTGTTTTCACCGAGAAGTGTCGTCAATCGATAAACCCTAACATCTCCTCAGCGGCGGTCGAGGAGATGTTGATTCAGCACTTGCTCACCGAACGCATCTTCCGCACGGTCTTTCACAACCCGGATTTCAGGGATAAAAATGTCATCGCTTGCGAAATCGAAACGGTGATTCGAGCTTTGACTTCCCAATCCTTCAGCAGAGATCAATTCCTCAAGAACCTCGATCGGTTCTATGTCGCGATTGAACGAACCGCCGCCACGATTGACGACTTCTCTCACAAACAGCATTTCCTCAACACGGTCTACGAACAATTCTTTCAAGGCTACTCCGTCAAGGTCGCTGACACACACGGCATCGTCTACACCCCACAGCCGATTGTCACGTTCATGGTCAAGAGTGTGGAGGACATCTTGCAAAAAGAGTTTGGCAGGTCGCTTTCTGATAGGGACGTGCATATCATCGATCCGTTCGTGGGAACGGGTAACTTCATCGTGCACGTCATGCAGGAGATCAGGAAAACCGCGCTCCCTCACAAATATGCCCATGAACTCCACTGTAACGAGGTGATGCTCCTGCCCTACTACATCGCTTCGATGAACATCGAACACGAATACTTTGAAGCAACGGGACACTATCAGCCCTTTGAAGGCATCTGCTTGGTGGATACGTTTGATCTGGCAGAGGAACGGCAACTCCCGCTGTTTGTTGAGGAAAACACGGCGCGGGTGGAAAAGCAGAAGCGGACGCCGATGTTTGTGATTATCGGGAATCCGCCGTACAATACGACACAGGTGAATGAGAATGATAATAACAAGAATCGGAAGTATGAAACGATAGATAAGCGCGTGTCGGAAACATACGCAAAAGATTCAAAGGCTACTAATGTCAATAAGCTGAGTGATCCCTACGTCAAAGCGATTCGTTGGGCATCAGATCGGATCGGTGAGGAAGGTATCGTCGCATTCGTGACGAACAATAGTTTTATGGATCAAATTGCCTTTGATGGGATGCGTCAACACTTAGCAAAAGATTTTGATGTGATTTATGTCCTCGACTTGAGCGGCAATGTCAGGAAGAATCCGAAGCTATCAGGCACCACGCATAACGTGTTTGGCATTCAGGTAGGCGTCAGTATTAACCTTTTCATCAGAAAAAGTCAGGCACCCAAAAACGCCGCACAGATCCATTACGCACGGGTGGATGAGTTTTGGCGAAAAGAGGAGAAGTATCGGTATCTGGACGAAAAGCAACACAGAGGCACTATTGATTGGCAATCTATCCAGCCAGATAAGAAAAAGGCGTGGCTGACGGAAGGTCTACACGATGAGTTTGAAACGCTCATATCCATGGGGAATAAGGCATCGAAATCTGCGAGGGGAGAGGCTGTCGATGCGATCTTCAAGGTTTACAGTCTCGGCGTTGTTACCAACCGCGATACTTGGGCGTACAACTTCAACCGAGATACCCTCATCGGAAACATCAAACGAACCATCGCAACCTACAACGAGCAGGTCTTAAAGTGGATTCACCGATCGAATAAAGATGCGAACGTGGATGACTTTGTGCTGTATGACGATAGCAGACTGAGCTGGAGCAGAGACTTAAAAGCGGATCTCAACAGAGGACGGCTGGCGGAATTTTCGGAGGAAAAGGTGAGGCAATCCCTCTACCGCCCGTTTACTCGCACCACTCTGTTCTTTGATCGAATCTTGAACCAGGATGTTTTTGTCTTTCCTTCCATTTACCCCATGCCTGAAACAGAAGCGGAGAATCGGGTGATTTGCCTAAGCGCAGTTGGAAATAACAAGGCATTTCATTGTTTAGTGGTAAATATCATACCAGATTTACACTTGACTGGTGATTCTCAATCCTTCCCCTTCTACACCTACAACGAGGACGGCACGAACCGCCGCGAAAACATTACCGACTGGTCACTCGCTCAATTCCGCAATCACTATGCCCAATCCGCAATCCGCAATCCGCAATCCGCAATCGAAAAATGGGATATATTCCACTACGTCTATGCTGTGCTGCATCACCCCGATTATCGTGAACGGTATCAAGCCAACCTGAAGCGAGAATTGCCCCGCATTCCCTTTGCGCCCGATTTCTGGGCGTTTGCCAGTGCAGGGGAACGCTTGGCAGAGATTCACGTCCACTATGAGGAGCAGCCCGAATATCCGCTGAAAATGGTTGAGACTCCCAATCAGCGGCTCGATTGGCGTGTCGAGAAGATGCGGCTTTCCAAAGACAAGACGCAACTTCGCTACAACGATTTCTTGACGCTGGACGGGGTTCCATCGGAAGCGTTTGACTATCGGCTCGGCAATCGCTCGGCGTTGGATTGGGTGATAGACCAGTATCAGGTCAAGACCGACTCACGAAGCGGTATCGTCAATGACCCCAATCGACAGGATGACCCCGAATACATTGTCCGTTTGATTGGACAGGTGATCACCGTGAGTCTGGAAACGGTGAAGATTGTGAAGGCTTTGCCAGAGCTGGGGATACCATCGGAAGGGTAAGAAAGCAGAGCGGGCAAAACCATCAGACGAACAGCTTGAACTGCTCTGATAGATTGGATAGAAAGGAAAAAAAGATGAAAACCATTGCCATTGAACAGGCAAAATTAAAGATAAAAGAATCACTTGCATCAAACGACACCCTAATCGACCAGCGCGAATTAGCGAAAATGCTAGGCATCAATATAAAAGCCGTGGCGCGCGCGTATCACGAGCTGGTCGAGGAAGGCATTGTTCACGAAGAAACCTACTTTCTTTGGAAAAACCCGGTCATGCGTCAGCGTCTTTTTGAAGCGATGCAAAGCCAAGAATATATTCCATTTGAGGTGGTTCGTGAAAGACTTGGTATTTAAGCCACAAGCGCTTCAAGATTTAGAATGGTGGATTAAGCAAAATCGAAAAGTGGCATTACGAATTTTGTCTCTGTTGCGAGAAATTCAGCAAACCCCCTTTCATGGCAGAGGTAAGCCTGAGCTTCTGAGGCACCAATATGCCGGTTGCTGGTCCAGACGTATCGATCAAGTCAATCGTATTGTTTATCAGGTTGAAACGGATAAAATTATTGTTCATGCCTGCAAAGGTCACTACCAATGAAAACCGCCGCCATTTATGCCCGCGACTCACCTGGGCGTGACCGAGACCAGACCTCCACCATCGATGAAGCGCACATCGACATAGACCGTGCCATCTAGCAGATTTCACCAGAAATAGACAGTCATCGGAGATTTACAATACGGAACAGGAGTCACACGCAGAAGGGAGACAACAGATGCGAGATTTGATCATTCTGGGACTCGGGGCGCACGGCCCGGAGATGGCGGAAATGGTGGAGGCGGTCAACCGCGTAAAAGAGACATGGCACCTGCGTGGCTTCATCTCCCCGGATGGACATCAGGTTGGGGAGTCTGTCAACGGTTACCCCGTCCTTGGCACGATGGAGGTGTTAAAGGATTACCCAGATGCTGATGTGGTGCCTCACAACGAGGGGACCGAGCGCCTGAACGTCCCCCGCCATCGGCTAGTGTCACTCATCCATCCCAGCGCCGTTGTGTCCCGCACGGCGCACATTGGCGTTGGCTGTGTCATTTATCCGCACTGTTACGTCGGTCTCAATGCACGGATAAATGATTTCGTCTTTTGCCTGAGTGGGTGTATCATCAATCACGATGATGTCATCGAAGAGCGGGTAATCTTCGCGAGTGGGGTCACGCTGGCGGGCGTCGTGCATGTGGAGTCCGACTGCTACCTGGGTCAGGGGTGTCAGGTCAGGCAACACTTGAGAATCGGTCGGAACAGCCTGATTGGTATGGGCGCGGTGGTGGTCACGGATGTTCCACCGAACAGCGTCATGGTCGGCAATCCGGCTCGGAAACTGAGAGAGCGGGGATGAGCGGACGCCGCGACTGGCTCGGCGTGGATTGACACATCCACGCCACGACTGCCGCTGGATTTGTCAATCCAGCGAGAGCAGGAAAAATGTTAGCTACTGAAGTCATCGGACATAATTATTTGAGGCTTGGTCATAATTACCGGCAGATCCCGTTTGGCTATGACTTTGCCGTGGGAGCAACCTCCCGGTCGCGAGGCGATGAATCGAGTCCGGCAGGACTCTCCCACAGAATTATGACCAACCCTCAATTATTTTGATATTCGCCCCCATTCTGGATGCTTGAGACACTGCTTCCCCGACAAATTAAAAATTGAAGATTGAAGATTGAAACATCCGCAATCGACAATTGACAATCGACAAAGGAGATTTTACTTGTCTGAACAACCGATTATCGAGGTCCATCGTCTGACCAAACATTTTGGCGACGTGACGGCGGTCAATGCCCTTTCCTTCACGGTGGATAAGGGGGAGATTCTAGGGCTACTTGGCCCCAACGGTGCCGGGAAGACCACGACGATTCAGATGCTTCTCGGCTTGACGACGCCCACGTCAGGGGACATCCGTATTTTTGGACTCAATGTGCGGAAGCATCGTCTTGCGATTCTACAACGTGTCAACTTTTCCTCCGCTTATGTCTCCCTGCCCAGCAACCTGACAGGGCGGGAAAACCTGACCGTCTTTGCGCGACTTTACGGCATCCGTAAACCACAGCAGAAAATCGATGCGTTGTTAAATCTATTCGAGATTCCGCAAGCCCGCGACCGCGTGTCGGGTGCGCTCTCGTCGGGGCAGTTGACCCGCCTGAATCTCTGCAAAGCGTTCTTGAATGACCCGGAGGTGCTGTTCCTTGACGAGCCAACCGCCAGCCTCGACCCGGACATCGCCGATAAGGTCCGCTCAACCTTGCGTCAGATTCAGCGGGAACGCGGCGTGACCATACTCTATACCTCCCACAACATGCGGGAAATCGAACTGATGTGTGACCGGGTGATTTTTCTCTCGCGTGGAAATATCGTCGCCGAGGGCACCCCCAAAGAAATTCTCGAACGCGCCCGGACACAGTCGTTAGAAGAGGTGTTTATCTCAATTGCACGAGATGGGGAACTGAAAGACCTATCAGCAAGAAAAGTGGAGGACAACTGATGTGGATGCGAGTGAGCGGCTTAATTTTGCGCCATCTTTATCTCTATCGGCGGAGTTTGGCACGAGCGGGTGAAATCTTCTTCTGGCCCGTCATGGATCTCCTCGTCTGGGGGTTCGTCACCGCCTATATGGAACGGCTGAACGTCACGGCCCTTTTCTTGCTCGGTTCGCTGATTTTCTGGGACATTCTCTACCGCTCCCAACAGGCGATTACCTTTTCTATCACAGAGGAGATCTGGGTCAAAAACATCCTCAACATCTTCATCGCTCCTGTCAGCATTTATGAACTGATGCTTTCGACCTGCCTGCTCGGCGTGATTAAGGCACTCATTACCGCCGTTGTGTTGGGAGGGCTTGCCTATCTCCTCTACGCCTTCAACCTGTTGGCTGTCGGTATGGCAATCCTCCCCTTTATGGTCAGCCTTCTTCTGTTTGGCTGGGCGGTCGGGATGGTCACAACAGCGCTCATCCTCCGTTTGGGGCAGGCAGCAGAAGCCCTGGTCTGGGGAGTCCCCTTCCTGATACAACCCTTCTCGGCGGTCTTTTACCCGGTGGATGTGCTTCCGAAAGTGTTACAGGTGATCGCACACGGTTTGCCCTCAACGTACATCTTTGAAGGGATGCGAACAGCCCTGCGAACGGGTAGTGTGGATGTTTCCATGCTTATGACAGCGTTTGCCCTCAACGTCGTATACCTGGCTGCCGGTGCAACATTTTTTGGATGGATGTTCCAGCAGGTGCGGAAAAAAGGCTATCTGAGCCGACTGGGAATGGAATGATGAGCGGAAAGGGGAATGTTTTAGAAACCTCTTTACACGCTTTGGGGTTGGAAGATTGGAAGAATGGAAGGATGGGTGGCAGGGCTTCATCTTCCATTCGTGCAGGTTTCCTGCTCTCATATCAAGTGCAAACTCATTTTTTCAGGAATTTGAAACATGCCACTATTAGTCAACCAAATTTAATCTGAGGGATAGACTTCCGAAGTTTCCGAAACTTCGGAAGTCTGCGAGTCCATCAATTTAAATTTGGTGAAGCACTCTAAGGAGAAAAAATAATGAAGGTCAATCCACAACAATTTCTTGATGATGGCTATCTCATTTTACGAGAGGTTATTTCTCCACAACGGTTAGACGAACTGCGCGCCAGTTTTGAAGTCCTTGTTGAACGGCAGAAAGCAATTTGGGTACGTGAGCGCAAGCCCAACGACCCGCCGGGCGGCGCATGGGAAACTTCAGCCCAGCCACGGTTGGGGGCTTTCAATACTCTTATTGATGAGACAACTGCCAACACAGTTGAATGTTGGTTACACGAAAATACGTTGGGTGTCAGTCGCCAACTGTTGAGCGTGCCGGATGCGGCGTCGGTCGCGGGGATGATGTTGATGTGCAGCCCCACGCGCGATCACGGCCCCGCCAATTGGCACCGCGATGTCCATCCCATTGACATGGCACCACTCGGTGGCTTGCAGATGGACCTGCTGGAGAAAGGGCCCAAGTATGTACAGTGGAACATCCCACTCTATGACGATGATGTGCTGTGGGTGGTGCCCGGCAGCCATCGCCGCCTCAATACCGACGTAGAAAACCGACAACTGCTTGAAAATCCGCGCACCCCCTTGCCGGGGAGCATCCCGGTTCACCTCAAAGCTGGCGATGGTGTGGTGTATATCAACTACCTCCTGCACTGGGGCAGCAACTACAGCACCAAACTGCGACGCACCCTTCACGGCGGTCACTCAATTTTCCCTTACTTCCCTGACCTGAGCTTCACGAGGTTCCTTTCGCCTTCGGCGCGGGAGACCTTTGCGTGCTGGGCTCAGAAAAGCGCAAAGATGCAAGACCTTACAGAGGCAGCGCTCCGCGCTGTTATCAACAAAGATGTCAACACTTACCATGCAGCGGTCGAATCGCTCCAGCCCGGCGCGGGCGAGAAGGGCAAACTGGCACTGGCAATCTATCTCTCCAAGGCGGCCTATCACATCCACATCTTGAAACGCCCCGACTTTGACAGCCCCGCAAGTCGAAGACTCTCGGAACGGAGCGGGATTCAAAGCAACTTGCCCGCGGATGTTCGCAGACGCGCGACCAACTCGCACTCAATCACGCTCAACTGGGGGCCAGCGTTCGCCGTTCGCTTCTCGCAGGCAGAGGCTGACATTTTATGGCAGCGTTTCAAGACGCTTGACGCGAAACTTCAGGCGGAGACGGAGCAGTTTGTTCCCGGCTTCCAGTCCGGGCCGATGCGATACTTCTTCGAGGAGATGCCAGACGATTTCGATGTCGAAGACTTTATCGCCAGTTGGGATTAAGTGAGGGCTAGTCATCATTCCCAGGGGAGGCAGTCGTAGCCTAAGATTCTATCTTGGCCCCTTGCGCAAGGGGCCAAGATAGAATCTTGGGCTACAATTCAACCGCCGGATAATTATGACCAAGCCTCGATTAAGTGTGGGGCTGGTCCATTTCTGGAAAAATGAGTTGACACGCAGCATCAGCCGGAAGGAAAGGAAGGAAGAAAGGGGGGAAACCCTTCCCTTCCTTCCTTTCCGTTCACTCTGCTCTTCTTACCCAATTGTCAACATCTTTCTGAAACACCTGTCCATCACACCGCATAAGCCACTGAGCCATCTTCGCGCAACAAGGTCTGACCGGTGTTCATGGGTTGGTACGGAGTCTGAGCGATCAGGTTGTCGTCGAGCTCCACACCCAACCCCGGCGCTTCGGGAATCGGAATAAAGCCCCCCTCGCGTCGGTATGAGGTTTTATAAACCGCGTTGTGAGGGGCTTCGTCGCTTTTGGTGTACTCTTGGGTGATGAAGTTCGGGATGCTGGCGTCGAGGTGCAGCGAGGCAGCCGTAATCAACGGACTCAGGAAATTGTGAGTCACGACGGCGCTGTGGTAGGATTCGGCGATGGCGGCGATTTTTTTGCAGTGGGTCAGGCCGCCAGCCAAAGCCACATCCGGGCGCACGTACTGAGGACCACCCGCAGCCAGCAACTCGCGGAACTCCCAGATCGTCGTCAGGCGTTCGCCGATGCCCAGAGGAACGGTGATGCGCCTGGCAATCTCCGCCTGGGACACAATGCTGTCGATCTGGATGGGGTCCTCCAGGAAGTAGAGATTAAAAGGTGCCAAAGCCTCAGCCAGGACGATGGCGTTCATAGGAGTGAGTTTGCGGTGGACTTCGACGATTAGGTCCAGGTCGGGGCCGCCGCCCTCGCGTGCCGCCGCGACCAGGTCACGGGCCGTCTTGACAAGGCGATCCAGGGCCATATTCTGGTATCCACCGACCACCGGGTCGAACTTGAGGGCAGTGAAACCCTCCTCCACCGTCGCTTTGGCAGTCTGGAACATTGCCTCCGGGGTGGAGCCGCCAGCCATAAGGTGCAGGCGGATTTTGTCGCGGCAATTGCCTCCTAACAGCTCCCACACTGGGACGCCGAAGTGCTTGCCTTTGATGTCCCACAGTGCGATGTCAACGGCACTGATGGCACCACAGAGGGCCGACCCCCGAAAAGGCCCCATGCGATAGAGGTACTGCCAGTGGTGTTCAATGCGCAAGGGATTCTGGCCGATCAGGTACTTCTCGAAAGTCCCAACGATTCTTTCCACCGCTTCGGGGTAGCCCCAGCAGGCGGTCTGGCCAATGCCGCTGATACCATTATCGGTATGGATGCGGACCACATAGCCATTGCCAATAAAGAGGGATTCGATTCTGTCAATTTTCATGGTGAACTCCTTTCAAAACTGTGAATGACACGACTGTTTCAGTTATGGGCAAAAGTGATGCGCAGACTTCCGAAGTTTCAACATCTGAGTTGAGCTGAGACGATGTGAAACCATAAAAAACAGATTCAGCAAAAATCGGGTCTCAAACTTCGGAAGTCTCAGTGAAAAACTCGTATGAATAAGGATTAACAGAAAAATCTCGTGGAGATTCATTATCTCATACTTTCATCAACGGGTCAATACGGAAAAAAGCTGATATGCGTGTTTTTAATTGATTTCGGACTTTCCAGGTTTTGAATCCGTCCAGTTTGCGTGTTGCGTATCGCGTATTTCGTACTTCTACGCAACACGCAATACGAGAGTTCGTGTTGGTCAGTTATACGAGTTTTTCGCTTGGTTCCCTCGCCCCTTGTGGGAGAGGGAGAAAGACGAACCTTCGGTTGGACTCGATTGGGCGATAACCGACAAACTCGTATCAGTTATTGGGAAATTCTTTACGAATTAACGGAGGAAGATAATGGCAACGTTGCAAAAGGACGGTTCAGTGTTGCAAATTGAAACGGATAGCTATCACGCCGCCATGCAGACACAAGGCTATGTCAGCGGCACGATGGCAGGCAGTTTCATGGACAAACGCACCGGTGCTCGCGATTTGGGGTTCGGCTTGTGTATCATCGATTTTTTACTGGAGCCGGGAGCTGACGATGAAACGACACCGCCAGCGTTGCGCTACCACTGGGGAGACGCGGTACATGGCCAGATTCCCAAGCGTTATGTGGAACTTCCGCAGATTTGCACGCAGGCGAAGCAGCTCCCCTTTGAAGTTGTGGAAGGCGAAGGCTTTGTCGCCGTGCGGCAGTGGTTCAGATGGGATACCGCTCGTCCGCCTTACAAAGCAGGCTCGCGTTGGGAGCAATGGCTCGTTTTCCCCGACGGCGTCCGTTGGTTCTTCGCTTACGACAAAGTGACCAGTGCCAACACAGTCGATAACCTCGTGTTGCGGATGGATATGCCAGGGCACCTCAAGCACCAACGCGGTGACACATTTGAGGGGGTTTACTTGAGTTATCACGGGGACATCCCATCGGGTGCGTTTGCTGATGATTTTCCACCCGATGGGCGTTACTTTTATCGGCGCGGTGGCGATGGCAGTGTGCCGCAACGGTTCATCCGCGCTTATCAGTTGCGCAACGGCGTTTGGCTGGCAGGGATGGCGTTAGAACCATCGGCCGTTTATGAGGCATGGTGCCACCAGCGCGGCTATGTTTGCTTCATTCAGGAAATCGGTGGGCGACGTGTACACGCAGGTGAAAGTTTTGGTGCTGTTCACCTCATTGGCTTCTTCGATGACCTTGCTGAGATGGAGCGCGTGTTTGACGCTCACAAAGGCGCAACGGCTTTGCGAGTGGAGGGTGGTCGGTGGCGGTTGGAAAGTGAAACGTAATGGAAGGAGGGGAGGGATGGAAGAAAGCAACCTGCCAAGTTCCCTCTCCCTCCGTGGGAATTGCTTCGCGATATTTGATGTGCAGGGCTTCCACCATAAGGTCAAGTCCACAGAGCTCAGTCACCGAGCGTGCGTTGAAGCTTGGCGTTTCAATGCTTCCGCTTCTTCTGTTGTAATTCCTCTGCTCGTTTTGCTACGATTTGCGCCAGTGTGGTAAAAACTCGGAAATCACCTTTGAGGATGTCGATCACATGCTGTCTAAGGACTGTGGCGTATTGCGAGAGAATTCTCTCTAGCTTTCGGGGAGCGAATGCTTCTTGGAATTTCTGTTCAACTCTTGATGATGGCGATCTGAGCTCAATCAGGTCGTCTAAGTAAAAGCCATTCATTGCATCCGCATATTCCGGGCGTCGGTTATTGACAAGCTGAGAGAGAAAAACAAACACCCGATACTCCCTTGGCTCAAAGCGGATGGTGATGGATGTCGTTTGGTTTCGGTACTCAATTTCCGTTCCGAAAGGGTCCCGTTCAGTCGCCACGACCTTGAAACCAAACTCATCTATCAGAAATTGGAATACATCGTCACACAGTTTTTCAAACCTCTTATTCATATCATTCATGGGTGTACCACAGGGTAACCGACCTTTTCGATCTCCCTGCGCTCCATTTCATAGTAAGGACTGCGGAAAGGTCTTTTGGAATCGGGACCAAGATCTATAATCACCCTTCCCTTTTTCATCTGTTCACGTATCCATTTTTTGTTGTTATTCATCCAATTTTCTGGAATCTCTGATCTGGGTCTATAGTACCTCGCTCCAATCTGTTTCGCTTATGGAATGACACGGGCTTTCATGTTCTCACCAATCACTACCTTACCGATTCCCCTGTTGGCAGTCTGTTTTCGTTGACCTGAACTTCTTCGCTGAATCAAATTTCCTGGATGGGCCAATCTATCCAACACCTCCCAAAACCGCACCTGCCCCATACGCGGCATCCACATTCCTAAGTCTTTTCTACCTCTATCTTGTTAAATTCAGAAAACCGGCGCCAGGCGTGAGGGAAACTACCGATGGAGAAGCACCGAGACCACCCAGTTCCACCCCGCGGAACTGTAGAACGTATACATCTCTAGTGAGAATTCGTCTCCGAATTTTTCCGCAAAACGCGAGAGCAGGTCTTCCCGCCAACGTCGGCAGTGATTTCGTGTGATCTCAGGTGTTGCCGCCTGTACCATGCGGGAAGCACCTTTCCCAGCCCATAAACTCAATATGGTATTCCTCTTCAGATACCACACCTGAGGCGCATTGCCATAGGCAAACTGAACACGGCGAATATCCATCGGGTAAGTTCAGCGCAATTAAGGTTCATTTATGATAGTCCAAGCTCGTTGTTTAGCGTACGTATATGCTTCTTGGATGCCAATGAACACAAGTTCTCCTGTATGAGCTTCAAGCTCAGGATTGATCCCTAGGGTGCATGACCCATCTGGCATGATCCAACCATCATTTGGTATATTAATCCAGTAAACTCCTTCCCAAGACACACTCTTATCCGGTATTCCAATCCGATAACCAAATGCCTTAGTGAAGTCTGGGTTCGCATCAATAACAACATGCGTAATTGGTTGCTGTCTGCGGCTCAACAACTTGTTATATGCTTGTCGATACTCCACAAACTTATCGCGCGATGCCGTATCCCAAGCCTTTCTGACGAGTTCGTCTAAGGCAGCAATTGCTGCCGGGGTGGTCATTCTTGAAATACATCGTGCCCCTTCTGTCCCCATGTCATCCTTCTTGGTCAGCAAGATGTACGTTACCAGGGCAGTTGCGGCTTCTGAGGTGTTTTCAATAGCAACCACGTTTATGCCTCGGAGAGCAACCCCATGCTCAAGGTTGCTGTGAAAACCACTCGCAGCACCAATGTGAACTAAACAATTGTAAGCTTTTCTGGCGCGACTGCTCGCAAACCACCCGGATCTAAGAGCACGGTAGAAATTTTCAATTAGAGAGCTTGGTACTTTTCTTTTCCATTTATCCACTTTCCATTCATGAGTTAATGGATCGTATCCTGAAGAAACGCTTATGTTCCAAAGACGTAGACGTGCAACTTCACGGTGTGCTGCTTCAAAGGTATCGCACCTGGTATACTCTTTCAAGCTACGTGGATCTGCCATAAAGTCTTCTACAAGCACAACATGGGCCCTCCTACTATCCTGGACAATAGCACAGGGTTCCCAAGGAATATCACCGTCCAACGGCTCATCAAACCAAATCGATATAACGTAGCCCCATTTTCCGCTGGCAAGTTCTCTTTGGTAGTTTGACAACCATTGGCTTTTAATTTGGCTAATCATCGAGTTGCCTCCTTACTTGGCGCAAACTTATAGATGTCAGACCGAGAACGCAGATTAAAGTGAAATGGACCACAGTTCGTGTCCACTTCCCAATGCGCGACCTCGAGGTGTCCTTCAAGCAAATGTATCTTCGTAATCTGCGGCGATTTGTTAAATTGACCGGAAAACTTAACATTCTTTGGATTGGGTTCAATTCATGGAGTGTCGCACCGCCAATTCTGTCACCTCGCAAAAACGTCTGGTCGAGCCATAAGATTCGACGAAATCTCCAGATGTTGGGATTAAGGAAAACCAGAGGCAGAAGCCTCCACTCCCACGAACACGGAAGGGCTTTCACGTCACATCTGGCGTTTTCAGCCATGAAAACCCAGCGATTTCGCCAAAACCCTCCCGTTTTCCTTTGGGCGATTGCCCGCTCTTCCAGAGGGTTAGGGTGGTGGAGGGAGAAGATTTTGCACGAAATCCTTTATCGGCTGATAGGCGAGGTTGATGAGATCTTCGACTTCTGGTGGTGTGAATCGGTACAGCTCATATCTTGCTTGACGGCTTGCCCAGTACAGATCTAAATACTCACTTGCGATAGGCAATCCAAATCGCATCACAGCATCATTGCAAGCCCGATGAGAAGTGAAGTGCTGATGATGGCGGTTATCAAAGTATGCTTCAATCCAATGTAATGCTGCGTAAAAAGCGGCCGTGACAATCCACTCTCGATTCACCGACACCGTTCTGTCTAGCGATTGAAAGAAGGTTTCGTTACGTTGCGCCTGTGTTTCATGTTGCACTTGGCTCGGCATCACTTCTCCTTTTCATAAAGGACAATCGCCTCTTCGGGAAGGTGTTCTCTTTTGCTGGTAATCATAAAATCAAATAAAAGTCCCGGGTCAGACTTTCGTACCACTTTGATAAAGCGCTCAATGATTGCCTTACCCAAATCTCGGTTGTCCCGAGCTGTAACTGTCCAGAGGTCAACATAGCCAGCATACGGAATAGCCCCGATGGTAACAACACCATCGAGTTGACTGACCTTCTGGGCAAATGCCTGACACACTTCTTCGTACTCACCGAGTTCTTTTCGGACCCAGAGTTTTTCTTTAGCCCATTTTAGCATTTCTTCTTCCGTTTGAACCGTTGCTGGAACGCTCATCGTAAATCCCTCCTTCTGAAGTTGATAGGACCACAGCATTATAGCACAAGGCACTTTGAGGCGCAAGCGAATCTTTTGATATACAAAAACTGGTGTCCACCTACTTATCTCATGATTCAACCGGCTCTGCCGCTTTTGAATCCGTGCCCTGGTCGGTCAGGACCGTCAATTTGCCGTGGCCAGCCTTCCAGCCAAAAGTCAGCCATGGCGTTGAGTTCATTCACGTTTCACGTTCCTAATTCAGACAAAACCCGTCGCAGATAAGCCACATCTTCCTTCGCCCACTGCTCTAAATTGGGTGGGGAGGTGTCCGCATACCCGACCTGGCGGATAATCGATTCATCGAAGTTATACTCCGTGTGAACTGATAAAGGGCCGTCAAAGCCGAGTTTTCGCAGGGCGCTCAAGCAGCGATGCCAATTGACACATCCCGCCCCAACCTTCACGAAGCAGGGGATATAAGGTAGGATATGACCGGCGGGTTGGGGGGCATAGAGAGCGTCCTTGATGCCCACGACGGACAGGTAATCGCGGAGCATCGACAGCCCCATGGCATCATCCTCCCCATCAAGCAAAAGGTGGCCGAAGTCAGGGTAGGCACCGACATGGCGGGGGTCAAACCCTTTGATGAGGTGCATCAACCCCGCGCAGTTAGACCCGATACAGGGGCCGCTATGGATTTGATAGCAGGTTTGCACCCCGTATTTTTCGCTCAACTTCACGAACCCTTCGAGGTCAGCGCGCGCGCCGTCCAGGACCTTCCAGTAATCGTCGCCCTCGTTGAATTTCCAGAACCCGATCTTGAGGCGAGGGACCCCCGCCTCCGCGCAAGCGGCATATAACGTTTCGGCGTCGGGGGCCTTCGGAGCGGTCATCGTCACCGCTGCTGTCGCCAACGGGCAAACGAGGCCCTGAGTCTGCCAAACCTTCACCGCCTTGGGCAACGCCTCGATTACGTTCTCAACGTGAATGGGGTGCCCCGGACGGATGCAGATGTCGATGCCATCGAAGCCAAGCGCAATCGCTTTCTCGCCAAGCCGCTCAATGGTGAGATGTGAAAAGAATTTAGAATTGATAATGAGTTGCATATCAGGCGTGAAACGTGAAACGTGAAACGTGAAATGTGAGGATTTGAACCCATGAACTGATGAACACCCTCTACCCGGTGTTTATACTTCCTTCGATTTGACGCAAATAATCCGCAATCTGCCGATACGCCGAGTTCAGCCGCTGCATCATTTCAAGGCTCCCGCCTTTATCCGGGTGATAATTCAATGCCAGTTGACGGTAGCGAGTTTTCAATTCATCAAAGTCAGCCTGATGAGTAAAGCCCAAAAGTTGGAAGTTGTTTCGCAAGGCTTCAGGCACGTTAAGTGGCTGATGCTCTGTTTCTTGCCGTTCCACTCGCTCGATCTCTTGCAGACGGAGGGCTTCCAGATGCCTCTCCAGTGTCATTGAGGACATCAATCGAATTCTATCCACCTCAAAAAACAGTTCCCCGACGCACTTCGCATGAATTTCATCCGGCGTCCCATCCGTCTTCTGAGCCATCACCCGCTCAAATGCCGCGATTCGCTCCCGTTTATTTTGAGATACAGTCCGTTCATAATATGCCCGAACCAGCTCCTGGTACAGTTGCCATTTGGGGTGTTGCAAACCGATCGTCGCCCAATTCCGCAACCGACAGCCGATGAACGCATCAAGTGCCTCGCGTGCGACATAAGCGGAAATCTCCTCCTGGATGACCTCCATATCCTCTCGATTGAAATCTTGAAAAATCGAGAAATCTAGTTTATGTCGATAGAAATCCTTCAGCCGCTCCAGGTCACACGCTGCAACAAAAGGTTGGGGCGGTTTGATAAACCCACGCTCCCAGGTGCGAAGTTGTTTCTGGAATCGTTGGACCTCCTTGAAAGAAATACGGGCTGCGACATCATGCGCGTGTTGCTCAAAAACGTGCCGCAATCGCTCCGAAATAAACGCCAGTTCATCAACGAATAAATAAGTTTTAGACATATGACTTTTTCACCGTTCGTTCAAACCCCGGTTGTCCTTTGGACACCGGGTGTTTGAAATTGACACACCCGGTGTCTAAAGACAACCGGGGTGTAATATTTTTAATTTTAGACGTGCTGATATGGAAAAAGTATAGCCATTTCGACAATTTTTTACTTTTTTGCTGATGCCGTGCTTCCCTGTTTTGCCTTGACTTTTAATCATGCCTTTGCTAAAATAGCGTGGATCTAACGGCAAGTGAGATCGTCAACGGTTGGTGACCTGATGACGCGTTACATTCACCTACTGGAAGGCGAAAGGGATGTTTTCATAGCGAACCCATAAACACACGATAGAGACAACGAGGAATGAGGGGAGAGGTTACAAAGGCTGAAAGTGATATTGTGAAGAAGATGCTTACCAAGCAAGGAAATCTGTGTTATCATTTTGATTATCTAAACGAAGGAGATTTTTATGGATGAGAAAAAGTTATGGACGGCGAAGGCAGCGGGAATGAAAAGAACGCTTTCAGAGATTCCCGAGCCGTCTGCGTATAGTCCTGTGACAGATGCCCTTCAAAGGGTGACGCAATTAGGCGAACCAGAAATTGCCGCGATTCTCAAGAATTTTAGCTCAATGCCACAGTCAACGCTGGTTTTCGCGAACCCGGTTTTACATCATGCAATGGTCCACTGTGATAATACAGATATAACCTTGGATATCCGGAGTTTTGCCATTCGCGGCCTCATCCGAGAAAGTGAAATTGTCGCGGGCGACTTTAGCCCGGCGTATCTCACTTTTGTTGGTTTATTTGGTCGAAAACCAGAGGTCACTCCGGCAGGGGTCGATGAAGAAGCGATGCTTGACGCCTCCATCAATCGGAAGTTTTACAGGTCGATGGGAATCATCAGAGAAAGCCTCATGGGGCATGAGCCAATGATACAGCAGGTTGCTGAATTTGTCAAAAAGTTTCCAGATTCGGGACCTGAAATGACCATCCAGTATTTCTCAACGCTCCGAAAAGCGCATCTGGTGAAAAATCGAATACCGGAGCGGGGATTGAACGATGAGCGGCACCCCGGCGCACTGCTTGTAGAGATGATTAGAACTCATATCGAAAATGTGGCGTTCGGAACGATGTCTGTTTATATGCGTCATCTGTTACGAGACAATCCGACCTTAACGGCTGAAGCGCTCGTTCACCAGACAGACGATTTCATCTCTCAAGAAGAGGAGGCAGGAAACATGGCGTTTCGAGCGTGCTATAGCCTGCTACTCGGTCATCATGTCAATACGGTTGAAAGTAAAATTTTAGAGCGAATGGGGATGATACAACTGCATCATGGTTCCGCTGGAGCCAACATGGTTGCGCGGTATCTGGCAACTTTACACACCGGGTCGGTTTCAGATTTTTTAAGTGCCTCTCAGATGACTTTAGATGGCAACCGACATTTTGGGGCGATTCATGACATGACCCACTTTATGAATGAACTTGAGCCACTAACTCCGGAAAAGCGCGATAAAGCCATTCAGGATAAAGTGCTCAGTGGGGGATTGCCGACGTTTGGTCACCCGGAAATCGCTGCTGCTGGACGGGCGGACGAAATCCAACAAGACCCACGCCCCGCGATTTACCTCGCCCCGCTCTTTCGAGCGATAGATAAAGGTCAGATTACGCTAACCGATAAACAGAGAGAACGACTCGCTATCGTTCAGCGCATCTATCAAATCGCTTTTGTTGAGGGAGTCGTTAAACCGGGAAGGGAACACGAACCCCCACTCCGTCTGACGCCGAATACAGACTTCGGAGGCTGGTCTGTCCAGGAAGCCCTGGGCGTTTATGAAACTGACAGGACCCTCCTCACTTATATCTTTAGAGGGTTTGGATGGATGCTGGATGTCCGAGAGCAACTCCAACAAAAAATTATTCGCCCTGTCATTCCACCTGACCCACGTATTATTCCGACGCCTGGCGCTGACCGAGTGATACCTCAAGTGGTGGTTACTGTTCATAATCGACTTGTTGAGGGGGATGCCTTTACGGTGCATTGAACCGCATGAAACGTATTGCGTATTGCGTATTGCGTACTGCGTATTGCGTGAGTCGTGATACCTGAACCTAACACCTAACACCTAACACCTGACACCTAACGAACGAGGAATAAAAATGATCGAATTTGATAAACTCATAGTGCCCGGAGTCGGCGAAAGAATTGGTAGAGAAAACGGTCGATTGGTTTTTCCCAATCGTCCGATTATTCCTGTGATTGAGGGCGATGGCATTGGCAGAGACATCATGCGTGCCACTCGCCGGGTGATCGATGCCGCCGTTGAAACCGCCTACGGTGGAGCCAAACGAATCGCGTGGTTTGATATTTATGCCGGCGAGAAAGCCAACGAAATGTATGGGGAATGGTTGCCCCAGGACACCTTCAAAGCCATTCAGTATTTTCGGGTTGCCCTGAAGGGGCCCTTGACAACGCCTGTCGGCGGCGGATTTCGTAGCTTAAATGTGACCCTCCGTCAAGAACTAGACCTGTATGCGTGCGTTCGCCCGGTGCGCCATTTTCAAGGGGTGCCTTCCCCCGTGACGCACCCGGAAAAAATGGATGTCGTCATTTTCCGGGAAAATACCGAAGACGTTTATGCAGGAATCGAATGGGCGCAGGGAACGCCGGAAGCGAAGAAAGTGATTGAATTTCTCCGCACGCAGATGGGAGCGGACATCCGTGAAGACTCAGGGATCGGTATTAAGCCGATCAGCATTTTCGGGACGAAGCGCCTGGTGCGAATGGCGCTCCAATACGCCATCGATCATCACCGCCGGAGTGTCACGCTCGTTCACAAGGGCAACATTATGAAATTCACGGAAGGTGCTTTCCGTGATTGGGGCTATGAAGTTGCGAAGGAAGAATTCGGGGGTCAGACGGTCACAGAAGATGCGGTTTATAGCCAATACAATGGGAGAATCCCTGAAGGAAAGATTGTTATTAAAGATCGGATCGCGGATAGCATGTTACAGCAGATCTTGACACGAACGGACGACTACGACGTCATTGCAACACCTAACCTGAACGGTGACTACCTCTCCGATGCCTGCGCCGCGCAGGTGGGTGGAATCGGGATGGCACCGGGTGGCAACATCGGTGATGAACAGGCGCTGTTTGAAGCCACCCATGGGACTGCGCCCAAGTACACCGATCAAGACGTGTCCAATCCCAGTTCACTCATCCTTTCGGCGGTGATGATGCTCGAACACATCGGTTGGCAGGGTGCCGCAGATCTCGTGACTCAGGGGCTTGGGCAGGCAATTCTACAAAAGCGTGTGACTTATGACCTCGAACGTTTGATGGAAGGCGCGACGAAACTTCACACCTCGGAGTTTGGAACCGCAATTATTGAGAATTTTAAATCATAATGCGTAATACGTAATGCGTAAAAATCCTACTTATTACGCATTACGTATTACGTATTACGCATTCAGGAGAAACAAATGGCTAGGAAAAAAATCAGCGTCATCGGCGCTGGAAACGTTGGCGCGACTGCCGCATTTCTTATCGCTCAAAAGCAAGTTGGCGATGTCGTGATGGTGGATATTATCGATGGGATTCCACAGGGGAAGAGTTTGGACATGGCACAAGCATCCCCTATTGAGCTCTTTGACGCAAGCGTTACAGGCTCGCTGGATTATGAAGCGACTGCTGGCTCTGACCTCGTCATCATTACGTCTGGCTCTCCCCGCAAGCCGGGCATGACCCGCGAAGACCTCTTGCAGACCAATGCGAAAATCGTTGGCATCGTCACGGAAAGCGTGGTGAAGCACTCGCCGAATTGTATCATCGTGATGTTGACAAACCCGCTGGACATCATGACCTATCATGCGTGGAAGGTGTCGGGTTTCCCACCCAATCGCGTCCTTGGACAAGCTGGCGTCCTGGATTCAGCGCGGTTCCGTTATTTTATCGCTCTGGAACTTGGCGTCTCTGTCGAAGACGTTCAGGCACTTGTGATGGGGGGACACGGGGATACGATGGTGCCCCTGCCGCGTTATACAACGGTTGCCGGGGTTCCAATCACACAACTCATGTCCCCTGAGCGAATCACAGCGCTTGCCGAGCGGACACGCGACGGCGGCGCTGAAATCGTCAACCTGCTGAAAACCAGCGGTTACTACGCCGCCGGTGCCGCGCTCGCTCAAATGGCAGAAGCTATCATCCGAGACAAGAAGCGGATTATCCCTTGCTCGGCTTACCTCACCGGACAGTACGGCATCAATGACCTGTACAGCGGCGTCCCGATTAAATTGGGGGCGGGCGGCGTTGAGCAGGTTATCGAAATCGAACTGACAGACGATGAACTTCAGGCGTTGCAAACGTCGGCTCAGACGTATCGGGAAGGGATTCAACTGCTGGGGTATTGATGCCGATTATAGTAAACGATCATGGGAATTAGTTCGTCTATTCAGAAGTTAGGCGCAATGCCAGTTATAGTGGAGGAGTTCTTTCTCTATCCTTACTAGCGAAGGTCAAGTGAGCAATATGATTTGGAACCGACAGACTAATCGGGAAGGTGAGTCGAGAATTCATGGCAGAGCGAAAAAAGAAAGGGCGTCAGATCGTTGTTCACCTTTTGGCGTTTCTGGTACTCTTGTGTTTGTGGCAGTCGTTCGCATTGGCGTTCTTTCGGGGTTCAGAAATTTTCCCTGCCCCGTATGCTGTACTGAGAGCGTTGTTTGTGGAGATTCCTCCAAAAAGCCTTGTCAGTGATTGTGTGGCAAGCCTGAGTCGCGTGGGCGTTGGGTTGCTGGCAGCGATGATTCTGGGCATTGGGTTGGGCGTGCTCTTAGGGATGTTGCCGCGTGTGGGTCTGTATTTGACGACGCTTATCGAGTTCTTTCGTCCCATTCCGCCCATTGCTTGGATTCCGCTTGCTATCCTGTGGTTCGGCATTGGGGAGGTGTCGTCTTATTTCATCATATTCATGGCGGCGTTCTTTCCCATTTTCACGAACTCGTTTGCAGGAGCGCGTTCCCTCAGTCCCATCCACACAACCGTCGCACGCAGTTTGAAGGTTCGCTGGACACTGTTCCTTCAGCACGTCCTGTTGCCGTCTGCGCTGCCGCAGATTGTGACAGGCGTGCGCGTCGGGTTAGGCATCGCTTGGATGGCAGTCATCGCATCTGAGATGGTGGCGGCTCAATCAGGCTTGGGTTACATGATTCAACTTAATCGCCTGCTGCTGTTAAGTGACCGTGTGGTCGCGGGGATGGTCATTATTGGTCTGGTTGGTTATGTAATGAACCAACTGGCACTACTGATTGGCGAGGTGCTAACGCCATGGACACGGCTCAACAACTAATCGGTCTTGGGGCACAGGCGGTTGACGCACGGATGGTGGTTTCGGAAGTGAGCAAGGTCTTCCAAAATGGAACTGCCGTGCTTCCCGTGCTGGAAAGTCTTTCGTTTACGGTGCAAGATGGCGAAGTGTTGGCAGTCGTCGGACCCAGCGGTTGTGGCAAGACAACGCTGCTTCACGTTCTCGGTGGACTACAACCCCCCACCGCTGGAAGCATCGTCCTGGATGGAGAGCCATTGACAGAACCGTCTCGGAAAATTTCCTATGTGTTTCAGGAAGATAGCCTCTTCCCCTGGAAGACGGTGATGGGCAATATATTATTTGCGCTAGAGGCTCAAGACATCGGAAAGAAGGAAGCCGTGCCGCGAGCGCGAAAGTATATTGAGATGGTTGGGCTGACAGGGTTCGAGCACTACTATCCTGCTCAACTTTCCGGCGGGATGAAACAGCGTGTGGCTCTGGCGCGGGCACTTGCCACCGAACCCGAAATCTTGCTGATGGACGAACCGCTCGCAGCCCTTGATCCCGAGCGCCGTGAGAAGTTGCAGGAGGAGATCTCGGATATTCAGCATCACCTTGCTCGCACGATTGTCTTAGTCAGTCACGATGTTGACGAAATTGTATTTCTGGCAAACCGTGTCATTGTACTCTCGGGACGCCCTGCGACAATACGGGAGGAGGTTACTGTTAACCTTCCCTTCCCACGCACGGCAAGCGTCCGAGCCACCGATGAATTCATGCACATCAAAGCACATATTTGGAAGGTGCTGAGAGGCATCAATTCGACTGAGAATGGTTCACTAATGAAGGAGAATGAATAATATGAATAAACGAAAGATAGGCTTACTTGTTGCCGTTATTGCGATACTAGCGGTTGCCGCTGTCGGTGTTTATGTGCTACGCCCCCAAGGCAATCTAACTAACAACACGAATCCAGAACAACAGCCGACGTTGCGCGTGGCGTGGATGACTTCATGGGCAACGGCGGGGCAGGTGGTAGAGGCACTGATTCATACTGATATATTGAAGCGGCACGGCGTTAAGGCGGAGTTCAAGAGTTTCCTATTCGGACCGCCGATGAACGAAGCGGCACTGGCGGGCAACGTGGACGTGACCATTGTGGGGGATATGCCTGCCATTAGCCTGCTGGGGCGGTCCGGCAAGTGGTCGGTCGTCTCGCGCACGATTTATTTCCCCTATGCGCTTATGGTGCGCAGTGACGTTGAGGCGAACGATATCGCTGACCTGAAGGGCAAAACAATTGGCGTGCCGTTCGGCTCTGGTCCGCAACCGACGCTTTACCGCTGGCTGGAGGAAATGGGCTTGAAGATTGAATCGGATGTAAAGGTCATCAATATATTACCGAATGAAATAGGGGAAGCAATCAAATCCAAACGTGTGGATGCGGTCATGACGTGGGAGCCGACAATGACAGTTCTTGAAAAGGATAAGAGCGCGCGGGTGCTGAAGGAGGCAAAAGGTGTAGGCTTTATGTGCATGTCCAACGAGTTCATTGAGAAACATCCCGACGTTGTCCGCCGCTTTGTCGCCGCGTGGAAAGAAGCCCTGTTTTACACCGCACAACACCGCAAGGAGACGGATGAGTGGTTTGCAACGGACTCGCGCTTTCCGCTTGACTTGCTCGCCAGCATTCGCATCGTGGATGACAATCTGAAGATGACGAACCTTGAGGGTGTGGATGTGCGTCTTACTGATGAAGACATTATGATGAACCAACAGAAGGCCGATTTTGCACTTGAGCAGAAATTAATAGCCGGCCCCCTTGATGTAAGGAAACAAATACGACAAGAGTTCGCAACAGAAGGTAACCGGAGGAAACTATGAGTGATCATCAATCGGATTCCGATGAAAACCAGTGGCCTATGTACGTACTGTTAGGGAGTATTTTAGGGGGGCTGATAGTATTTGGCGTGATGTTGATGGTGTCTTGCCCTGGATTGATGTCACAGGAGCCGCCTGAAGGCACCGTAAAAATTCATCAACTCCTCTATGAATCCACTTCAATCCTCGGTGTCTCCGTTGCGATCGTGGTGGCTGGTTTAGCAGTTGCAGCTCCTTTGTATATTTTTCTATGGCAATCCTTGACTGACTCCATTTTTCATGTCTTCCTGACCCTGTCCGACCAATATGAACGGGCAAGTGTAGCAGATAAGGAAAAACTAAAGAAATTAAAACAGGAGGCTTTCGACACTTTGCAAGATTTGCAAAACCGTATAAAGCCAATGCGATTGATGTTCGGTTTTTCACTAATCTGGGCAATTTGCCTTTTGGTTTTGCTTGCTACTGTCATAGTCTTGCCTCGGCAAGAATATGCTTACGTAGTAGCGACAGGCGCTGTCCTTCTTTCTCTTGGGCTCGCGACTTTGTTTTTATCTCTGGTGCTTCGTGTTCAACGTCTAGGCCCTGTACCTCAAAAGTTCACTTTGCAGATAGCTCTGGCGAAAATTTTGGATGAAAGAGACCACGAGCAGAACAGGAATAATAACTATGATGAAGATTGACCTCATATATCCTGCATCAACTTCTGGTAGCGAAAACTACTCCAGTGAGCCACCGCTGGGACCAATTGCGCTATATTCATCGCTGCCTGAAGAATGGCGTCGTCATGTGCGCTTTCTGGATAGCACCGTAATGACGCAGACGGAGATTGACGAGGGAGTCAACGAGCGCAAAGCAGATGTTGTTGCCATCAGTTGCACGATGTTCAATTACGCCAACGCAGTGCGTTTGGCAGAAGTTGCCAAACGGAATGGCTCGTGGGTGGTCTTGGGCGGCATCCACATCACCTACCTGCGTGACGCGATTTTGGCGAAGATGCAGCAAGGCGAACGGGCAATTGATTTCTTGGTTACAGGCTACGGCGAACCCACCTTCTACCCACTACTGCGGGCGTTGGCGATGGGCGGTTCGGTGACGGACATTCCCAACCTGAGTTACATAGAGAACGGACACATCGTCGTCAACCCGTCCGCCTATAATCGACACGGTAGCGACCCGCTGGCTGAATCAATTGATTACCGCCCGATTGATTTTCGACGATACAGTGAGAAGTTCCAACGATACGGCAATCTAAGTTCCGTCAGTGTTGCCGCGTCCATGTTCACTCAACGTGGTTGCGCATACGCTGGCTCGCGCAAATGCACCTTCTGCTCTATTGAGCAAATCAACCCCCGCCGCCCGCCGAACCTAATTGAGCAGGACATTATAACGCTAATCACAGAGCACCACGCCGACCACATTCGTATCAGCGATGGTGACTTCACGGTGGACATCCGTCACATGAAGCGTGTCGCCGATGCCGCCGAACACGCCTTTGCCAAGACGGGACGTCGCCCCACCTTCTACTGCTTCGCCCGCGCCGATGAGATTGATGAGGCGCGAATTGAAGCACTCAAACGGCTGAACGTCGTCTCAGTGTTCATCGGATACGAGTCAGGCAGCGATGAAATGTTGCGGTCTATGCACAAATACACTACTAAAGAGCAAAACTTACGTTCCACCGAGTTGCTGAAACAACATGGAATAGACGTAATTTGTGCGGGCATCGTTTTGGGCGCGGAGGGCGAGACAGAAGCGACGCTTCAGGAAACTCTTCAGTTCGTCCGTGAGTTGAAATCCATTGGCAACACCCATGCTTTAGTTGCTACACCTCTCATCCCCCTGCCAGGCTCGCCATCCTTCACCCGCCTGTTGCAAGTGCTAGCAAAAGACGCTCCCGGCAAGTATCAAGAAGTCATCACCGCCGATGACTTCGACATTGAAGAACTCATAGAGATCTGGAACAGGTACATGTGCAACGTACCCTTGTCCCGTCTGTTACGGGCTTCTGACGAAATCGCTACTCTATTCCGCATTGGTATTCGCTTTCTCAACTTCTCGCACGAGGGAAGCGTCACGCTGTCCAACAAAAAATAGCGCATTGGCTGCTGCACTATGCTCCACAGAAAACCTCACCTTTAGGTTGCGGCTTCGTCTAAGCCCTGACTTGTCAACAGTGTCCGGGAATGAGGGGCAGAGGGACTGAAATCGTCAACCTGCTGAAAACCAGCGGTTACTACGCTGCCGGTGCCGCGCTCGCCCAAATGGCAGAAGCCATCATCCGCGACAAGAAACGGATTATCCCTTGTTCGGCTTATCTCACCGGACAGTACGGCATCAACGACCTGTACAGTGGCGTCCCGATTAAATTGGGGGCGGGCGGCGTTGAGCAGGTTATCGAAATCGAACTGACAGACGATGAACTTCAGGCGTTGCAAACGTCGGCTCAGACGTATCGGGAAGGGATTCAACTGCTGGGGTATTGAACAAAGATTCAGGATACAAGATACAGAATACAGCATGTTTCAAATGTCTGAGACTTGTGATAGAATAAGGGACAGAGGTGATGACGATGCCGACATTGACATTGACCGATGAACAGGTGATTGAATTGGTTAAGCAATTGCCGCCAGAGCGCAAGCGGGTGGCGTTGCTGGCGGAGGATGCCTGTGCCCGACGGGAGGCACGTCTGGACTATGCCGAGGCACAGTTGCGGCGGCTGTGCGCCGAACGTGGACGGAATTGGGATGCGATGAGCGAGGACGAGCGCGAGGCGTTCATTGACGACCTGGTGCATGAGGACAGACCATGTGCTATGTAGCCGTGTTCGACACCAACATCCTGTTATCGGGAGTGGGCTGGCGGGGCAATCCTTATCGCTGCCTTGAGTTGGCACGGGCTGGCATGGTGGAAGGAGTCCTCTGTCAGGAGTTGCTAGACGAGTTGACGGAGAAACTCCAAACCAGGTTGAAGTTTTCCACTGCTCAAGTCACTGACACTGTTGTCGATTTACTGACCTTCCTGCGGATGGTGACTATCACGAACACCCTAAAGGTTGTCGCCGCTGACCCCGACGATGACAAAGTGTTGGAGTGTGCGGTGGTCGGCGGAGCAACTCACATCGTCACAGGTGACCGGCACCATCTGCTGCCACTGGGCAATTATCAAGGCATTTCCATCGTCAGTGCTGCCGATTTTCTCATGCTGGTGCCTGTGCCGTGATGAAGTGGGGAATTTTACGGAAGTACCAAGGCGACGGCAAAAAAGATTGGGGTCAAGTTCAGAGGAAGGTAGTTTTGTAGAGATGAACCAGCGCAAATATCCTGAACCAGACACATTAGTGGCCCTCCTCAAAGAAAAACGGGATTTAAGCATTCTCGAAGAAGAGGGGTGGTATCGCATTCCTGTCAAAAGTGCGCCCAAATTGCTAGAGCGGGTCAAATATCTGGCGTTCTATCAACCGAAGACCTTTGGCGAAGAGAAGTGGCGGGTGCAATATTACGGACGCATCAAACGGATCGACGAAGTGAAACGCATTGAGCTACTACCGCATGAATCGTCTCATCCCCGGCGCGATGAACGCTATCATCGGATTGAAATCTCCGACCTTCAGGCATTACCGAAACCAATCGTGAGCTATCGGGGGAGAAGAATCGTGTTTATCCCGACCACTTTTGAGAAACTGCGCGCTGCGGAAGAACTCAATGATCTGTTTCACGATAGCCCTTTGGAAGATGACCTGTGGCTACAGTTGAAAAAAGTACAGATTGAGGCGGAAAGACAATATTATGTACAAGAGGGAGGAAGGCGTTATTGTTTGGACTTTGCCCTGCTGTGTCGGGAGGGGAAAATCGATGTCGAATGCGATGGAGACCAATGGCATCATAATCGAAAAATCGCCCCGATAGACAATAAGCGGGATAATTTCCTCCATCGGAAAGGCTGGCATGTGCTTCGTTATTCAACGGTACAACTCCAGAAGATGCAGACCAGTTTGAATGAGATCAAAGAGACGATTTATCAGTGTGGCGGGATAGTTCCCACAGGCAAGCCGACGCCAATGCTGACGGATGGGCCCACTTTGGAGCAGGTCGAGCAACTGGCGGCGCAACTGCCGGCCCAAGAGCAATTGCGGATGGTTGCGCACCTCAGCCAACAGTTGAGTGAGCGGGTGGTATCGGAGAAAGTTGAGGAATACGAGCCGCAAGATGATGTTCAGTAAGCAGAAGTTAGCCCAAAAGTGGAACCTGTCGCTGCCTGATAGGAGAGATGACAACCTTCAGATTACGGAGCGCAAGGCACTGGAAGGCTACATTCAATGCTTACAGGAAGGATGTAATGTGCCATTGCAAGGGGGAAAACCATGGAAATACAAGTGATGTCCGTTATGCCGGAGAGGATGGTAAAACTGCTGACCGGCTTGACGGTTAGCGATTGGATTGCTGTTGTGGGGTTAATCTTCACCATGGGGGGTGCATTGTATGCCTGGTGGCGGTGGTGGTGGTGCAGTGCCAAAGGTGAACTGAAGCGAATCTACCGGCGCGCTGCCAGGAAAGCAACGCAGAAAAATAGCAAGCTTGTGCCAATCGTATGTGCCATAGTTGATGAAGCCGATTTTTGGAAAGGGGCATGGTCCCCGCGTGTTTCTGAAACGGATGAACGCGAGAGTTTTCGTGAACAATTGAAACGACGGTGCCCTGCTTTGGATGTGACTAAATTAGGGCGTGTTGACGAACTCGGGCAAATGCGCTCGTAGCCCAAGTTTCTAACTTGGTGCCTCGTCCCCAACCAAGATAGAATCTTGGGCTACAGTTGGATTGCGAAACAGTTCGTCAACACGCCCTCAACCAGCATCATTGACTCCGACATAAAGGGCATCCTCTACCTGCGCTGTCTGCGCGGCGACCTCAGTCTGGGGCGGATGTTCGTCGAGGCGGGGCGCATCGTCGGAGGTAGCGAGGCGTTCCAGCAGACCTACGCCAACCGCGATCTGACCCTTGAGCGGAAACTGGAGTTCTTCTTCCGTGAACTGAGCCGAGCGGGGGACGTCTGGGTGGTGATGGACAACTTTGAAGACCTGCTTGCCCCCGACGACACCATCGCTGACCCGGAGCTGCGCCAGTTCATCGAAACCGCTGTGGACACCTCGCACACCGTGCGCCTCATTGCCACCACCCGCGCCATCCCGCGCTTTCGCGGCAGTCAGCAGGTTAAGCCGATAGACCTGCGCGAGGGCTTGCCGGAAGACCAGGCAATTGCGTATCTGCGAACGGATGGAGCGGACTACGGCCTGGCGGATGCCGACGAGGGGTTGCTGCGCGCCTTCGTCAACCGCGTCCACCGCATCCCGAAGGCGCTGGAGTCGGTCATCGGCTACCTCTCGGAGAAATATCCTGTGGTGCAGTTGTCCGACCTGATGGCGAACGACGCCCTGTTTGCGGACTTTGACCGCCACGACGCGGAGAACGGCTTGAAGCGGCTCATCGCCGAACAGTTTGCCGACCAGACGCCGGACGCGCAGTTGGTGCTGTGCGCCCTGTCTATCTTCCCCAAGCCCGCCCCGCTCACCGCGCTGCGCTATCTGCTCCCCGCCCTCGACTGGGCGAGCGTCCTGCCCCGTCTCGAACGCAACAGACTGGTTGGCAGACAGGTTGACCGCTATGACCTGCACCCGATTGTGCGGGAGTATGCTTATGCGCAGATACCTGAATACATGCAGGATTCAAGGTTCAGGTCAGAGCGGAGCGGAGACTCCCCGATGGGATCGGGACAGGCCGATCTATCGGAGATTCAGGATTCAGGTGAGACAGTGTCTGCACCTTCCACCAACGGCGTGCCATTCACTCGCTCTGCGTTGCACACGCGGGCGGCGGATTTCTTCCGTGAACTCCGCAAGCCGCAACAGGAGTGGAAGACCATCGCTGACCTTGAGCCGCAGTTGGACGAGTTCCACCATCGCGTCCGAGCGGGGCAGTATGACGCCGCGGCGCGAGTGCTCAATGACATTGACTTCGACTACCTGCAACTCTGGGGGCACGCCCGAACGGTCATTGAGTTGCGCCAGCAGTTGGAGGGGAAGTTGACGGACACCGATCTGGCACGCGTCAACGTGGGCCATTTGGGGTTTGTTTATCAGGACACGGGGCGGGTGCGCGAAGCCATCCCCTGCCTGGAACGTGCCTTACAAAGCGCTCGGGATGAAGACAATCAGGGTGGGATCGGCGTATGGCTGGGCAATCTGGGGAATGCCTACGCCGATCTGGGGGAGACGCGCCAGGCTATCGAGTATTACGAGCAGGTGCTGGAGATTGCCAGAGCGATTGGCGACCGACGGGGGGAAGGGAATTGCTTGGGCAATCTGGGGATTGCCTACGCCGATTTAGGTGAGAGGCACCAGGCGATTAGGTATTACAAGCAGGCGCTGGCGATTAAACGCGAGATTGGTGACCGAGTAGGGGAAGGCAAACAGTTGGACAACCTCGGAGCAGCGTACTTGAGGTCAGGCGAGTTCGATTCGGCAATCGGACACTACACGCAAGCAGCGCGTGTGTCGGAAGAGGTGGGTGACAAAGAAAACCAGTCTTATGCCCTGGGTGGCCTGGGCGCTGTCCACCATCACCGTGTCAACCTCGCCGACGCCCGCCGCTGTTACGCAGACGCCCTCGCCCTTGATATGCCGAGGACCGACTACAGTTGCGCCGTCAAGTTAGGTGTCCTCTGCCTGGAAGAGGGCAAGGCAGAGGATGCGCAGGACTACTTCGCCCGCGGCATCGCCCTCTGCCGCGCCCTGCTGGAAAAGACGCCGCGTCTTTACGACGCGCTCTACGAACTTGCCCTCGCGCAACTGGGGGGCGGGCAGCCTGACGGTGCCCTCGTCACCTATCGGCAGGCGTTGGAGGTCTGCGCGGCGAAGGGTGTGGTGCAGAATGCGCTTCAGGACCTGCGGCTGCTGGGACGGGCGGTGTTGCCGGTGGCAGGGTTGGCGGAGGCGGTGGCGTTGTTGGAGAAGGCTACGGAAGGGGGGGTTAAGTGAGGGGTGGTCATCATTCCAAGGGGAGGCAATCGTAGCCCAAGATTCTATCTTGGCCTTCCGGCACAAGAGCCAAGTTAGAAACTTGGGCTACAGAAGGGTTTTGGCCGAATGTTGAATATGTGCTCGGAGTGGTGACGATTCGCCAACGAACACGGAAAGGATATGTCCAAACCGCGTTCCTCGTTGATGGTCTTTCTAAAGGAGGTAAGTTGTTATGGAAAAAACCTTAAAGTTCTCGTACTATCCGCCCAGCGATGCGCTGAATATTCACTTTGGCGAGCCGCGCCCGTGTATCTCAAAGGAGATCGCCGATGAGATTTATCTGAGGCTCGATTCAGAGACGCGCGAGGTCGTTGGTTTAACCATCCTGCATTTTCGCCAGCGATTTACGGGAGCGAAAAATAAGCCCTTGTCTTTCGACATACCGGTTCTGGCTCACATTCAATTGCTGATGCGCGAGGCGCAAGCGCTCGGGCTCATTACGCGCCGCGATGTGAGAGGTGCTGAATGTCACTGAGCAACATTCACCTGAACCCTGCGCTTACCGATCGCGACCTGGATTGGGTTTTGGGATGGTTGCACGACCCGCGCACGATAGCGAGAGCAGATTGGCCCGATGCGTTCATTGCCTTTGACCATCTTCGCCGACCTGCGGGAGGCGGGAATTGAGTTTGCAGCGCACGACCTGTTGAAACGAGAGGAACGGCGCAGTCCTTACGACCTGATGGTGTTGAGACGCAAAGGGGATGTCAAGTTCAGCACCTATTTTCTTCATCTGGCGCGCAGTTTTCCGTTGCGCCACGACTTCTACATCACGCGCCTGTATGCCGTGTCGCGGCGGATGTGGCAGGACGTTGTCATTCTGCGCCCCGAGGTGTGGGCGGAACTGGATGGCGAGACGCAGGCTACCGCATTGGAAGACACGCTCAATATCTTTCCTACAGCAGCGGAAGTGCAACTGCGTGGGGCACCCTATATCGCGGTGGACTACGCCCTGTGGAAAGACAGGGTGAAAGCGCGACAGCAAGCGCCAAAGGAGGAAATTTCTGATGAGTAAAAAGTGGACAGAGATGAGCGATGAAGGGTTTGTCCAAATGCTGGACAACCTGTCGAAGCCAGAGTATGGGGAACTGACGGACACCGAATTTTTCGGTGCTCTGGCAGCGATGGACGCGGCGGACGAAATCTACCTGACGGGGCACATTGAAAACGGTCAACTGGTCTTTGACGAACCCGCGCCGCTGCTCGTTAAGGGCAATGTGATTCAACTGGGGCCCAAGCGCATTGTGATTGAGTAAGGAAATCTGAATCGGGTGAACAATTCGCATCAACCATACACATGGACGAGGTTTATTGTTTGACAGTAATCACACCTTGATAGGATTTCTTGAACCATAACCGAAATGGAGTCCTTGAACCATGACGACAAAGATGGATTTTACAATAGGTAGTATATCGGATCGAGAGAACCTTGTCGCTTCACTGTGGTACAATAATGTGCTCTGGTGTGAAATCTCTCAAGAGGAGAGCACTCCCGTCCTTGAGATGTATCCCCATCCAACGGGAAAACCGTGGACATTTCCGTTTGAAGAGGCGTTGGTATGTCTCCAACACGCCGCACGCAAGCTGTTAGGCATGGACGCGCCGGTGCCACAGCCAACCATGACAACTCAGATGGAAATTAAGATAGCCAGCCTGCCTGATAGAGAGAATCTTGTTGCTGAAGTGTGGGACGATAAGGTACAATGGTGCGAAATCTCTCAAGAGGAAAGCGACCCCATCCTTGAGATTTATCCCCATCCAACGGGCAAATTTCCGTTTGCAGAGGCATTCGCATGTCCCCAACACGCGGCACGCAAGCTGGTAGGCCCGGATGAGCCGGTGCCAGAACCGTCGTCATTCGTCGTGAAACAGGTAGCCCAAAAGGCAGCGAATCCGGATGTTCGGGCAGAATAACAGGCAATCTTGCCAGCGTTTCACCTTCCGTTAAAGTAAGGAATTTATCCATGCAGATCAAAGACACTTATACAGTTTCCGCTCCTCATGAAAAGGTATGGGAGTATTTCACAGCCCCTGAATTTTTACAGCAATGTATCCCCGGTTGTGATGAACTGATACCGCTCGGTGACGATACGTTTGAAGCCATTCTCAGTGTGGGAATTTCTTCGATTAAAGGGGTATACAAAGGCAAGGTCAAGCTGGAAAATAAACAGCCACCTTCAGCGTATCGACTGGTCGTCCACGGCGAAAGTAAGATCGGGTTCGTCAATGGCGCTTGTCATTTTACGCTGGAAGCGACACAACCTGATCAGACAGCGGTCACTCTTGACGGGGAATTAATGGTTGGCGGAAAACTCGCCCGCGTGGGTCAACGCATCATCGGCGCGGCAGCCAAGCTGATGATTGGCCAATTCTTCAAGGGGGTTGCGAAGTTGGCCCAATCTGAAATGGAACCTTCACCAGAAAAGGTGGAAGATTGCTGATACAGGTGTCGCGTGCTGAAACGAGTAGAGAAAGGGTCAGTGGAAATCCATTCAAGGGAAAAACGCCGCAGCAAATCGATGAGATGTTCCTTTCGTAGAACATGCGGCTCGCTTGTTCCAACTCCCCATCGAACGAGCGAGCCGTGCTCGTCCGAGAATCGGACACGTTCTACGGGGCGATCGTCCCCCAAATGTGACATTGGCGAAATAATAGGGATGGGCGATAAGATGCTTACATTTGAACTTACAAAAGATGCAAACGAGGTCGAGATTCACGGGAATGAGGAAGGATTTCGAGAACTCATTGAGGCGTTATCAATGGTTATCAATACCTCTGGACATGATCATTTGATGACGCCTGCATGGGGTGGCTGTGAACTGACCGAAGAAAAACAAGGTAAGGTGAACAGGTTAATCAATAAAGTCACGATTCGTTTATGGCACTAATCAGCGCTTCATTGGATTCAGTGGCAAAATGGATTTCACACTTAACTTTGAATAAATTTCTTTGACTTTTCACCCTCACCCCCGGCCCCTCCCCATCAAGGGAGAGGGGAGCAACACAGTTCCCTCCCCTCGTGGGAGAGGGTTAGGGTGAGGGGGATTCAGAACAAAAAAGTTGAAAGAACTAGGGCGTGTTGACGAACTATTTTTCGATCCCGTCGTAGCCCAAGATTCTATCTTGGTTTAGTGCTTGGGGCCAAGTTAGAAACTTAGGCTACAAGCGCATTTCCCCGAGTTCGTCAACAGAGCCTAATTATAACGAAGGAGAAAGTTAAATGAATATTCCCCCCAAAGAATTTATCCGCGTGATGCCGGGCGTCCTCCGCTCCTTTACGGCGGAGGTTTTCCAGAAAGCAGGCACGTCAGCAGAAGATGGCGCGTTTCTCGCCGAGTTGCTTGTCCTCACCGATTTGCGCGGCGTGTTTAGTCACGGGACGCGTCAGGTGCCGGGCTATGTGCAAATGATGCTTGACGGCAAAGTGAACCCGCGCCCCAATGTGCGCCTTGTCGATGAGACCCCGACAACCGCGATTTTCGACGGGGATGGCGGCATGGGCCATTTCCCCGCTTACCGCGCCGCAAAAACGGCGGTGCAGAAAGCGAAAGCGATGGGTCTCGGCGCAGCAACGAGTCGAAACCACTTTCACTTTGGAGGCGCGGGCAAGTATTCGCGGCTTGCGCTGGAAGCCGATTGCGTTGGATTCGCGGTTTCGGCCCATCGATTCCATCCCCATCCGGAGAGTTCGGTTTTGACGGCCTCCGGGGCGTCGCCCATGAGTTTCGCCATTCCCACGGGGACTCAACCCCCCATCGTGATGGACGGGGGAAACTGGGTTGACCACAACGAACCGCTGGAACAGGCGTTTGCGCGCGGCCCAGCGACCTTTTTCAAAATCCTGGGCTTGGGTGCCGTTTGTCACGCGCTTGGTGGGTTTATGGCGGGTATCTGGCTATTCGATAAACCGCCAGGACCCGGCATCTGGGAAGGCGCCAATCAAGGGGCGTTCATCCTTGCCATTGACATCGCCCGATTTATGCCCATCGCAGATTTCAAGAAAGGGGTTGATCGCCATATCAGCGAAATCCGCCAGATGAAACCTGCCCCCGGTTATGATCGCGCAAATCTGCCCGGCGCTCTGGAATGGGAACGCGAACGCGAATGGGCGAAGATTGGCATCCCAATCGGGAAGGACCATCAAGCGCAACTGACATCGGTTGGAAATAAACTGGGTGTTCCTGTGCCATTCTAATTCGCCAATGTCACATTTCACGAGAAGTGAGTCGTCACGCGGGATGAGGTGAGTGGTAGGAGTGACGGAGTGATAGGAGTGGTAGGAGTGGTAGGAGTGATAGGAGTGGTAGGAGATTATCCCTGTGTCTGTCCTCCTCATAAAGCCCCAATGCCCCTAACACCCCTAACACTCCCATGCTCCGTTGCCCCTAACACCCCTAACACGTCCATGCTCAGAAGCACTCACTTGTCGAACCAGGGGTCCAATTTGAATCCGATAATGTGACATTGGCGAGGTACTACTCCCCGAGCGGGGATTTTCTTAAACCGAGGGGCGCATGTTTTGTCCCTCCCTGAAACCAAAATGACAAAAGCATTTAAAAAAACTTTAATTGCGTTTTTGCTCTTTATTTTGCTTCTTATCAGTATCCTTCTCCTCGTTATCCGACAGTGGTCACGATACGGTTCTTTATCTGAGACCATGCGGATGGTTAATTTTAGCGAGCTCCTGCTTGCGCTCTTAGGGGCGTCAATCTTAATCCTTATCAGCATTGCATTGACCTTTTGGCTTGCCCATGCCTGGTCGATTGAACAACCATCGCTTGGTGAGCGGATTATTCGCCTGGCGATGGTTGTGAGCATTTTGCTCATCCTGGTCTTCGGTGGCCTGGGAGGTGGCATCATCGTTTTGCGGACGCTCTGGACGATTGGGTACTTTTAGGACTTTCCAATTTTAAAAGTCTTCCCAACCGTAGGAATTATCTTGCATTCAGGATTAGGATATGCTAAAATACATTTCCGCTTTACTTTGTATGTCAAACTGAACTCACTATATTCGTATTGTAACAGTCGATGGAAGGTATCGACCATATTTGGGGGTGTAAAAGATTCAGAACAGAGGTAGCCGTTTTCAGAAAAGGGTTCGGCAGCAACAGAATCGAGTGAATGAGAGGATTCGAGTCAAACAGGTTTTTGTGATTGATTCAAATAACAAGCAGCTTGGGGTGATGTACACTCGCGAAGCGTTAGAGCGCGCTCGAGAAGAAGGACTCGATTTAGTGGAAGTTTCCCCTAATGCAGAACCACCTGTTTGCAAGATGATGGATTATGGTAAGTTTCAATATGAGAAAAGCAAAAGGGCAAAAGAAGCCAAGAAGAAACAGACCAAAGTCATCCTGAAAGAAATTCAATTTAAATCCGATACTGCTGAACATGATTATCAATTCAAAATGCGTCATGTCCGTGAGTTTTTGTCGAATGGCTGGAAAGTCAGAACCACTGTTAGATTCAGAGGACGTGAGATGATGCACACCGATCTGGGGCGACAACTGCTACAACGACTTGCCGCAGATGTCGATGATATTGCTCAGGTTGAGCAAGCCCCTCAGATGGAAACCAGATCTATGATTATGATCTTATCACTAAAATCGTCGTAGGAGCATGAAAATGCCGAAAATAAAAACTCATAAGGGAGCAGCCAAACGCTTCAAGGTTACAGGCACAGGGAAGATTCGCCGGCACCACGCTTATGCCAACCATTTATTTTTGTCGAAGACGCCGAAACGCAAGCGGAATCTCAGGAAAAGTGCCATTGTGGATGCAACAAATGCAAAAAGACTGCGGCGCTTGCTTCCTAAATAGAACCACCACCTTTCCCGAAGGAGTCAAGAATGTCAAGAGTTAAAACAGGTAATGTCCGTAGAAAACGCCGCCAAAGGCTTATGAAGCAATCGAAGGGCTATCGGGGTGGGCGTAACAATTTGAAGCAATCCGCCGTGGAGGGTGTAGAAAAAGGCTGGAATTATGCTTATAGGGATCGGCGGGTTCGCAAACGGGAATTCCGAAGGCTCTGGATTGTTCGTATCAATGCGGCTGCAAGAAGCCATGGCCTATCCTACAGTCGCTTTATGGATGGATTGAAAAAAGCAGGGATTGAGCTAAACCGCAAGGTCCTTGCCGACATCGCCGTTTATGACGAAGCAGGGTTTGCTCAAATCGCCGCACTTGCGAAAGGTTAAAACTGAGATTCAAATTTCTGTCCCTTTGCCGTTTTGGGGAACAATCCGCGCAATGCGAGCTCTGATTCAAGATGCAAGTTGAGCGAAGCGAAATCCCGATCCATCGGGAATTCAGAATTCATCCGGGTTCCGGTAAAAAGCGCGAAAGTATTGGAAAAATTAAATTTGCGTAAAGGCTGTGAAAGGACAAAGTAAGCTGTTGGGTTATTCCAAACAGAGAGGATGCGTCACTGGCTGAAAGCGCGTCTTTGGAACCAGCCGCCGAATTTCATCCGGGAGCCGCCAAGTTGAACGCCAATTCGCAAGTAGATTTGTGCCGGAGGTTTCGCCGTTATCGAAACAACCAATGAAGAGGGTAGATGTTTTACAAAAAAACGCGAGAAAGCCCCGATCTTTAGATCTGGGGATGAATCGCGCCGTCTTTAGGGGATTGTGTTTTAAGCACTTGCGAATATTTGACTAATATAGTATAATATTCGCATTCGCATTGGGACGACAATGCGTGGCTAACGCCTAGAAGCCCCCGAATTTATTCGTGGGGAGTCGTCACCTGCCAACCAGGGTGGTACCGCGGCAGTATTTGACGCCTGTGACTTTCGTCCCTAATGGACAAAGTGACAGGCGTTTTTATTTGCACCTAACACCTACTTCCCGGAGGTAAACATGCAGGAACAATTAAAACAGATTGAGACCGAAGCCCTTACAGAACTCAAATCGGTGACGCATCGGCGTGAACTTGAATCGCTTCGGATTAAGTATTTCGGACGCAAAGGTGCCCTCACAGTGGTGATGAAAGGGATGGGGCAACTCTCCAAAGAAGACCGTCCGGTTGTCGGCAAGTTCGCCAATGAAGTGAGGGCCACCCTGACAGACGCTTTTGATCAAGCGGGTAAAATCCTCAATCAACGAGAGCGTGAGGGACGGCTTACCGCAGAGGCTGTGGATATTACCCTCCCGGGGCGGCGTCCGCGAATTGGGAAAAAGCACCCGATCACACAAACCTTTGACCGCATTCAGGAAATCTTCGGCAACATGGGCTTCCAGGTCGCTGAAGGTCCCGAGATTGAACATGAATATTACAACTTTGATGCGCTGAACACGCCCGCAGACCACCCCGCTCGTGATGCACATGCGACTTTCTACATTGCGGATGGAATTGTGTTGCGGACACACACCTCTCCGGTTCAGATTCGTGTCATGGAAAAACAGAAACCACCTGTGCGAATCATTGTGCCGGGGAGGGTGTACCGATGCGACTCCGATCCATCTCACACGCCGATGTTCCACCAGGTCGAAGGATTGCTCGTTGATCATCACGTCACTTTCAGCGAGTTGAAAGGCGTACTCTACTCCTTTGTGAAACAGATGTTCGGGGAGAGGACCCGCCTGCGATTCCGGCCTCACTTCTTCCCCTTCACGGAGCCGAGCGCGGAGGTTGATATTTCTTGCACGGTTTGCGGTGGCAAAGGGTGTCGCCTCTGTTCAGAAACAGGATGGCTCGAAATCCTGGGTGCTGGTTCCGTCGATCCGAATGTTTTCCGTTACGTCAACTACAATCCGGAACAAGTCACTGGTTTTGCATTTGGGATGGGAGTGGATCGAATCGTGTCGCTACGATTCGGCATCCCCGATCTAAGAATCCTCTTTGAAAATGATATGCGATTCGCACGGCAGTTCTAATGTGTGAAACGTGAAACGTGAAGAGGAACATGCAAACACCTAACACCTAACACCTAATACCTAACACCTTCCACGCATCACGTTTCACGACTTAAAAGGAGATGACCGTTATGTTCACAGGAAAACTATCCCCGAAAAAACGCACAGCGGCTGTCACTTCTCGACGCCTTTCTCGCCGCTCATTTATCAAAGGCGCGGCAGGGGTCACCGCCTCGGCGCTCATCGCTGATCGGTTTGTGCCTTCAAGCGAGGCTTTTAGGGAATATCTCCCCTATGACCCCGCACGAGACGCTCACTATGGATTCCGTTATGGATGGATCCAACACCATCGCCCTTCGCTGGATTCAACGGGCGAAAAATTCGTCTTTGTCCGACTCAAATATCCGGGAGGGGACTGGTACACGAACATTATCGATTACTACCGTTGGCCCTCCGACCTCAAATTTACAGAAATTTTGGCGCAAGAAACATCGATTGACGTTGAGCGTCATGAAAACCCGCAGTATGTCTCGCTTGATGACCCAGAACTTTTCGCTTATCCTTTCCTGTTCATGACAGGACATATCGGTGTCAGTTTTTCGGATGATGATGTGCGAAAATTGCGCGAATATCTGGAACGTGGTGGCTTCCTCCATGTGGAGGATTGCGATATTCGACTCGATTACGGTGGGCGTATGCGTCCTGCAATACACCGCCTCATGAAGCAGGTCTTTCCTGATAAGAAGTTTGAGCGACTCGACCTGAGTCACCAGATCTATCACACCCTCTACAACCACAATGAATATATGGGGGGCGACAAGCTGATTCCTCCTTACGATTTTGATGAGGCAATCCTGTTCGATGATCGAATCGCTGTCTACTTTTGCCCAAGCGATCTCAACTGCGCGTGGGAAGGGAGGCCGTGTGAACCGGCAGGTGAGGAACAACGTCGATGGGCTTATGAGCAAGGGATGAATGTGGTAGCTTATGCGTTGAGCCGCTAACCATGGAACTTGGAAGGAAGGAAGGAAGGAAGGGAAGGATGGAAGGCAGGTTTCAAATTTCCTGAAAAATTACTTTACACTGAATCACAAAGATTGTAAAGAGGCTCATAAATATGCCGAAATTTCTAAACTTCCCGTAATTGGAACAACACGCTGACGGAGGCGTTTTCTGTCTCTGCAAACGTTTATCATGAACGATACAATCACCGCCATCAAGGGAATCAAAGTTGGACATGCGACGAATCCAGTGGCACGCACCGGGTGTACGGTTATCCTCTGCGAGTCCGGGGCTGTCGCCGGAGTCGATGTCCGCGGCTCTGCGCCCGGCACACGAGAGACAGATGCCATCCGACCAGGAGGACTGGTTCAGTGTGCACATGCAGTTTTGCTCACGGGTGGAAGCGCGTTCGGATTGGACGCCGCCGGAGGGGTCATGCAGTACCTCGAAGAGCGAGGTATCGGATTTCCTGCTGGGCCAGTCCGTGTGCCGATTGTTCCGGCGGCGGTCATTTTCGATCTGGGAGTCGGCGATGCAAGGGTGCGCCCAGACTCGGAAATGGGCTATCGTGCCTGTGTAAGTGCGACAAACCAGCCGGTCAAGATGGGGCAGATTGGGGCTGGAGCTGGCGCAACCCTCGGAAAGGCGCTGGGGTGCATTCCATCAAACGGCGGCGTTGGATCGGCGTGTCGAAGGTTGAAGTCAGGGCTGATCGTCGGGGCGATTGTCGTCGTCAACGCGCTTGGGAACGTCGTCGATCCAATGACCGGAGCAATCGTGGCGGGTGCCCGGGATAAAGGGACGGGTGAGTTTGTGGATATTGTGGCGCGTTCATCCGATGCCACGCTGCCTTTCCCTCCCCCTCACCCCTTACCTCTCTCCCCAGCCCGCTTCGCTTCGAGAGGGGCAGGGAGTGAGGGGAGGGGAGGGGTCAGGAACGAGAGTGGAACGTTGGGAACGAACACAACCATCGGTATCGTCGCGACCAATGCCGAGCTCTCCCCTACAGCGGTGACGAAGGTGGCACAGATGGCGCATGACGGCCTGGCGAGAGCGATTCGCCCAGCTCACACGATGTTCGATGGAGACACGATTTTCGCGCTCTCTCTGGGAACGGAAACGGCTTCGAGTCCCGATTCTATCGGGATCGCGGAAGTGAATACCATCGGAATCGTTGCGGCGGAGGTCATGGCGGAAGCAATCTTGCAGGCTGTGAAACGTGACGCGTAATACCAATTCGCGTTTCAAAAAGTTTCCTACTTCGTTATACGAGTTTTTCGCTTAGACTTCCGAAGTTTGACACCCAACCTGCGCGGGACGGTTCCTTCAAGGTTTCGCATTGTACCGGCTCACCTCGTCTGTTAAAACTTCGGAAGTCTGGGTCTCACTTTTGCTGATAACCGAAAAAGTCGTATCGTTACACTCAGTGCAAGCTCTGAACCCTTCGACAAGTTCAGGGCAGGCCGTAGTGAAAGGACACGTTCTGACAGATCGCGCGACAGCGCTACAGATTGTGCTCGTAACGCGAATGGTTCATTTCGTAAATATCTCCCTTACGGTTTCTCGGAATTGGTGAGTGGTGAATGGTGAATGGTGAGTGGCATCGGTCACAACTCACCGCTCACCCACTCACCATTCATTGAGCTGTTACTTCTTCTGCTCCGGAAACGGCGCGCGAATATCGTAACGTCCCGCCTTCAGCACGGGGAGGGTGCCATCTGCCACCATCAAATCCAGCGGGGATTCTCTGGTTTTGAGCGGCATCGTGACCACATTTTTGATGCGCAACGACTCGTAGATTGCCATCATGATCTCCATGGTATATCGCGCCTGCCGCCCGCTACTTCGGTGCTCAGGAATCTTCCCCTCCATCCAATCAATCAATTCTTGAAATTGATCCCTTTCCTCCGGGCGGGGCTTGATCTCCTGCCAGCCGCTCACTTTGTCATTTTGAAGCAGCACGAGGCCCCCTTCTCCGGTTTTGATTTGGCCCTCCGTCCCGTAGATGCGCGGCATCGGGACTTTCGGTTCGGGCAGGTCGCCTTCATAGATTCCGCGCGCGCCGCCTTCAAAGCAGACCAGTCCCATGCACAAATCCTCACAGGGGCTGCGACGTTCCCACCGGTCGGTGGTGCGAGACGTTTGCCCAATTACCCACAGCGTTTCGGGGTCCGATAAAATGTACCGCCAGCCATCGATGGCGTGTGTGCCTGTGTTGAGCAATCCAGCGTTGGGCTTGGCTCGGTGATGGACCAACGTCGGTTGTCCGATTGCGCCGTCAGCGACCAGCCTGTGAATCTCCGTGCTTGTGGCACTGAACCGCCCATTATGTCCGATGACCAGCTTGGCACCATTCTTTTCGCACACATCGATCATGTCATCCGCTTGACCCAAAGACGCCGCCATCGGCTTTTCGCCGAGGATGCCTTTGACCCCCGCGTTTGCAGCAGCGACAGTGATCTCCGCGCGGACGCCTTGCCATGTTGTGATGCTAACAATGTCGAGCTCCTCTTTTGCTAACATCTGATTATAGTCGGTGTACACGGCAGGAATGGAAAATTCTCCGGCGAGTCTTTTCGCTGATTCCTCACCGATATCCATTGCCGCGACCAGTTCCGTTGCCGGATTTCGGGCATAAGCCCTCGAATGGGAGTGTCCCATCCCGCCACAGCCAATAATGCCAACTCGATATGTAGCCATCAGTTTGCCTCCTCTTTTTAGCGATTTTTTTCGCAGATATACCATTTTTACCTGGTTCTAAAGCATTAAATTCGTAGTCGTTCCAAACAGCGACTGAAGTCGCCACTACGGGGAATGCTTTATTTTTAGAGCAAAATGTGACAATCTGTAGTTTAGCCCCCCCGATCCCTCGGGGGGGCTAAACTACGATAGGTCGCATCTGCTAAAAGTTTAATTTATAACCGTGTACAGTGTAACTCGTGAAGAAGAAAAGACGTTGGAACAAATGTACCACTATGTGAAAAAACCCAGACTCAGACAACGGGCTCTCATGGTCTTGCTTTCTACAAAAGGATATTGTCAAAAAGAGATTGCCCCCATTGTCCGGGTCAGAAAGCCCCTTCCGTCTCCGTGCGGCAGGGGCTTTTTTATGTCCCTGACGGGATTTGAAACGTCTCCACACAGGCTTTGATATAAGATTTGATGGCTTTGCCATAATCCGCATCCCGGATGGCGAAGTCGATGAAGGCGCGATAATAGTCCTCATGGTTGCCAAGGTCATACCGCGTTTCAGATGCCGCCAGTTGCACCGCGCGAACCGGATATCCCTGGTGGATGAGATGTTGAATCGCAGGGGTGACAGGAATTTCTCCATCCGGCGTCAGAGGAACTTTCCGGATGGCTTCAAAGATTTCGGGACCGAAGATGTAACGCGCATTTACAGCCAGCGAGCTGGGAGCGTCTGCGGCGGAAGGCTTCTCAACGATGTCGGAAATTTCCACATCACTGCCCTCTCCATCCTTGCCCCCCCCCCTCACCCCCTGCCCCTCTCCCCAGCCCGCTTCGCTTCGAGAGGGGTGAGGGGGTGCCGGTCCCGATCTTGGATCGGGACTCCCGGAACGGGGCTTGACAACACCGTAGCGGTGAATCTGTTCGCGGGCAACCTTTCTCACGCCGACCGTACATACGGACTGACGGGTGATATGGGAGTTGACCATACGAATTATATAATTGGGGTCGAGTTCTGAATAGATAATCGTATCACCGTAGGCGACGATAAACGGTTCAGCCCCCACGAACGTTTCGGCGGCAGCGATCGCGGCACCCGTACCTTGCGGTTTCAGGATGCCGGGCGGTCCCTGTTGACGGGTGTAAAAAAAGGAAATCCCTCTCGCTTGATAATCGAACGTTCCAAGCCGATCTAATTGTCCGACTTGAGTCAAGTAGGCGATGAGCTCCGTCTGATTATCAAACTGGTTCTCGATAATCGTCTTGCTGCGAGAGGTGATGAAGAGAATATCGCGAACGCCAGCAGAGATCATCTCTTCCACAACGTACTGAATGGTGGGATAACGACCCACCGGAAGCATCTCCTTCGGGAGTGCGCGTGTGGTTGGTAAGAGTCTCGTCCCGAAACCGGAGACAGGGATGACAGCCTTACGTATCGTCATGTATCCTCCTTGCGATGCAAAAACCCTAAATTCAAAAATGAACTACTACCTTCATTTGAGTCCGAGACTGCGTTTGAGACAAGTATCAACTTTTCCCATGAGTGTATCTGACATCTTTCCAACTTTACGTGATACCAATGAGGCAGGCACTGTCATCACAAAGTCCAATCGCACAATAGAAGTGGCCCTTAGTCCAGTACCGCCGAAATCTGGATGACTCGCGTGGATTTCTAATTCATTCGCTGTCAGGTTTGTTAGATGTTGTGAGGTGATTGCAGCAAGCATCAGATCATCAGGGAACCTTCGCGACACTGTATGATCGGAGACAATCAATGCTGGTCGTAACTTTTGCTGCGTACCTGCGGCAGTTAGAAATGGGTAGTCAATCAGGACAACATCACCCCGTTCGTAAATTGGCATCGTAAATATCCTCCTCGGGGCTATCCCAGATCTTTGCGAGTGCCATTTGTTGCAATCTTAAATCGGATTCTGTCACACTGGTTTGTTCTGTGAAAGTGTCGATGAGTTTGAGGACCAACACCCCTTCGTCAGCAGCAAGCAGTTTGAATTTCATGCCCTCTATAAGGTTGAGCTGGCGCAAAACTTCCTCTGGCAAGACCAGATGCCCACCAACCATTTGAGCGTATGGTGTTTCTGCCATGTTCCAATCCTCCTTTTTAATTTGTTCTTGTGCTCTGCGTGGGCGCATTTCTAGCGCAAGTACCTGCGTGAATCCGCGTAAGCCAAATTTGGCGGTTACTTCATCTGTTAATGATGTACGCTTTCTCTGTCATTGTTACAGAAAATACCGCTCCTTACGCTTCGCAATTTCGTATTTCTTGTAAGCCTCTTGCGCGGTGCCGACCTCAGAAACTTGAGCGACAGGCACATCCCACCACGATTCATAGCCGGGGACTCGTTGATCGAAATCGACATCGATCTTGATGACTGTCGTGCGATCCGAACCCTTCGCGTCTCCGAGCGCCGCTTTCAGGCTCGTTACCGTCGTTGCTTCGATGACATGGGCCCCAAGGCTCGCGGCATTGGCAGCCAAGTCAACAGGTAATATTTCCCCATCCAGTTGTCCTGTTGCGGAACTACGGTAGCGAAAGTGTGTCGCAAAGCCTTGAGCGCCAGTTGACTCAGAAAGCCCGCTAATGCTGCTGTGACCGTTGTTATTGACCAATACGATGATGAGCTTGTACCCCTCCTGGACGGAGGTCATGATCTCTTGGCCCATCATCAGGTAGGAACCATCGCCGACCATCACATACACCTCACGGCTTGGGTCAGCCATCTTGATGCCCAATCCGCCTGCGACTTCGTAGCCCATACACGAATAACCGTACTCAAGATGGAACTGCTTGGGATTGCGGGACCGCCAGAGCTTATGCAGGTCGCCGGGCATGCTGCCTGCCGCGCACACCATGACATCCTGCGGGTCCGAAAACTCATTCACTACGCCGATGACCTCGCTTTGACTCGGCAGAGGGCCGTGACCGAGATGGTAAAGCCGATTCACTTCAGCCTCCCACCCGTCACGAAATGTGTCAATCTGTGCGCTGTAGTCCGAATCGACATGATAGCCACTCACGGCTTCTCCCAACTCCTCAAGCGTGACGCGGGCATCCGCAACGAGTGGCAATGCGGCGTGCTTGGCGGCGTCAAACTCGGCGACGTTAATGTTGATGAAACGCACATCCGGATTCTGGAACGCTGTTTTGGAAGCCGTTGTGAAGTCGCTCAACCGTGTTCCGATAGCGATGACGAGGTCGGCTTCACGGGCGATGATGTTGGCACCAAACGTGCCGGTGACACCCATCGCGCCTAAGCACCGGGGGTGGTCGTAACGAAGCGAGCCCTTGCCTGCAAACGTTTCGGCGACCGGAATGCCGGTCTGTTCGGCGAAACGCGCTAGGTGATCGGTCGCTTCGCTGTAGATGACGCCGCCCCCCGCGATAATCAGTGGTTTCTTGCTCCCGCGTATCCATTCCGCCGCGCGTGTGAGCAGATTCACATCCGCCCGTGGACGCGGAATCGTATAGACGCGCTTCTCGAACAGCGCGGCCGGGTAATCGAACGCTTCAGCTTGCACATCCTGCGGCAATGCCAACGTGACGGTGCCGGTTTCGGCCTGCGAGGTCAGCACTCGCATTGCCTCCGGTAGTGAGGTGATGATCTGTTCAGGTCGGTTGATGCGGTCCCAGTAGCGTGAAACTGGCTTGAAGCAATCGTTCACCGAGATGTCCTGTGAGCCCGGCGATTCCAGTTGTTGCAGGACCGGCGCGACGAGGCGAGTTGAGAAAATATCCCCCGGCAGTAAGAGCACCGGTATCCGGTTAATCGTCGCCCCGGCAGCGCCGGTGATCATGTTCGTTGCCCCCGGCCCAATCGATGTCGTGCATGCGAATGTGCGCAGGCGGTTGTTCATCTTGGCAAACGCGGCGGCGGTATGCACCATCGCTTGCTCATTGCGCGTTTGATAGAAGCGAAACGAGTCAGAATATTGATGCAATGCCTGACCGATTCCAGCGACATTGCCGTGTCCAAAGATGCCAAACATGCCGGCGAAGAACTGATGTTCAACCCCATCGCGTGCTACATACTGGTTCTTGAGAAATTCGACAACGGCTTGACCCATTGTCAATCTTCGAGTTTTCATAGTTACCTCCTTACTTATAGTGCTTCGTTTCCGTATGAGTTTTCAAACGGTGCAGAGGCAGCGTGGATTCGCGCTTGCTCTACAGCGGTTCCCGATGCTTTCTGCGCGAGATACCCCTCTATCTCCCGTTCGATTTTTTCAATCAGGAATCGGGTGCTATCTACACACATCTCGCGAATGTCGGGGTGAATCTCAGTCTCATCAAGCGTTTTATATCTTTCCAAGACTCGCTGAAACCTTTGAACCCAATCACGAGAGACTTGTAATTCAAAATCATCTTTAATCTTCGTTGCCATGACAAGATACCTCCACAATACCACGCGGGCGTTTCCGCTGAGTGTGGCATAAAAAAGTCATAAAATCTGTATACAATTCCAGTGGATACTCATACAACACCAAATAGCCCTGGTCCACATCATAGTGCATCCTAGCCTCGAAGGGGACGAAAAAGCGTTGGTCTTCGGGGTCAATTGCGGCAAGTCGGTGCCGTGGATCCACGACAATCGAGTAATCCAAATCTCCCGGTTCCGGTTTGGCGGAGACAAAGCTGCCCCACAGCAAAACCCGTTTAATCGTCGGATACTTTCTCGCGCTTTCGACGATGAGGCGTAGCAGATTGCCACCCCGTTCTCGTGTTGGCTTAACGGACTGTTTTCCCCATTTAGAGAATAGGAAAAAAACAACCCTAAACCTATAAGTATATCCCGCCACGCGGGACAACGTGACCTCTTATCAGGGTTCAAACGCGTCTTGTTCCTTAATGGCATTTTCTTCATAGGCGCGAATTATTTCGACGTTCTTTCTTTCGATTTCGTTGAGCAAGCCTTCGCTGAAGTTCGGGTTAGGTTTGTACCAATTAAAACTGGAGAAGTAGTTTTGCAGCCACTTATTCTCAAACACTTTACCGCGGCGGGCATAGATCTCGTCGCGCAACTTGCTCGCGTCTTCAAGAAACAGGCCATCAAGCAAACTTTCAGAAATGGACTTGGTGCTCAGCTCATCGTGAATTCTGCGCTCGAGCTTGACAATCGTCGCGATATTCTTGATTTCAATCGGGGATAGTTCCGGCTCGCGGAAATCCTTCATCGGTTCGTACCAGGGATGCATATTGAAGTATGTTTGAATCCATTCCGTGCGGAAGCGACACCCTCGTAATGCATAGACTTCATTTCGCAGTATGCGCAGTTCGTAAAGTCCTAGCCCGTGCAGCATGTCTTCGGTGATAAGTTTGTTTTGAAACATGTCCATGTCGCCAGGTAACAGGCTGAATTTGCTTTGCTTCTTTTCTACCGCACGAATTGTCGTCAGGTTCTTGCGTTCGGTTTCAGTGAGCTGCTTGGGGTCGTATTTCTCGCTCGGTTTGTACCAGTAACGTTCCTCGAAATATCGCTGGATCCACGGCTCGTCGTCAAAGCGTTTGCCGTGAATGGCTTCGATCTCTGCACGCAAAATGCGATACTCTGCTCGCGAGTGCTCACCCAACTGCCCCTCAGTGATGAAGCGGTCACGATAAAATCGCATGTCACCCAGCTCAATGTGTTCATGTTCCCTGGCTTCGGCTTCGCGGATGATGTCAAGGTTTTTGCGTTCGGTGTCGTTTAGCATCGCGTTTTGAAACTTAGGGTCTGGTTTGTACCACGGACGATGCTCGAGGAACCCCTGCTGGATGTCCCGCTTTTTAAATACCCGCCCGTGACGACCAAAGACGATAGCACGTAGTACTTGCAGCCTGTCGAGCGGTTCGCCATATTCATCCCCATCGGAGTCAAAGTTCTTAACTTGCTCCGGGCCGATCTCATCTTTGGTGAAATCAAACTTCTCCCACTCTTCCACAAACTTTAGGTCCACAAAGCCGATGAGAGGCTCCTGGGCATTAAGACGGGATGGCCGAACCACGAGCAGCACAGTGAGAATCAAGAAAATACGAAAAGTGAAGTGATATAAGGTTGACACGGCAATCCTCCTTTGGTAAGGAATAGGAAAAATCAAGTCTAACACGGTATTAGGGCGTGTTGACGAACTCGGGGAAATGCGCTTGTAGCCTAAGTTTCTAACTTGGCCCCAAGCACTAAACCAAGATAGAATCTTGGGCTACGACGGGATCGAAAAATAGTTCGTCAACACGCCCTAGTCTCCCTGTCTCCTTGTCCCCTATCTTTCCCTCCTTCCATTCCATCCCTTACCATCCGCCTCTTTCGGCAACGAAATCCTCGACCTCACGCATCGTCGGCATAAAGTTCGCGCAGCCGTGCCGGGTCACGACAATCGCTCCGGTCGCGTTGCCGAGGCGAGCGGATTTCTCCCACCCCCAGCCTTTCAGGCATCCGTAGATAAAACCGCTGGCAAAGGCATCCCCAGCCCCAAGCGTATTGTAAACCTCCACGGGGAACGGATCGGCGTTGATCACTTCTCCGCTGGGCAGATAAACGGTTGCCCCTTCAATCCCACGCTTCATCACTAATGCTTCCGGCCCACCGCCCAGAATCGTCTCAATGGCGTCTGCTACATCACCTTTGATAGTCGGAGCGGAGAGCTGGGAGTGCTCGATGGAGAGCTGGGAGAGGTCGGTGAGGGTCGCGGCTTTGACCTCCGCTTCTGTGCCGACGGCGATGTCAACCAGCCGTAACGCGGATCTGATTACCACGCCGAAGGCGCGGGGGTCGTGCCATTGGTCTGCGCGAAAATCCAGGTCTAAAAACACTTTCGTCTCCGTCCCGTGAGTCTTCGACCCGACACCTCTCGCACTCTCAGCCGCGAAGAGCGTCGCGCTACGGCTCGGTTCTTTGCTGAGCCCCGTTCCCGAAATCAGCAGGGCATCGCTATCGGCGATGGGGGCAGCGAGCACATCGTCGATCGTGAGTTCGATGTCAGCACAGTTGTCACGGTAGTAGACCAGTGGAAACCGATCCGGCGGCTCAATTCCAAGCACGACTGCACTGGTTCTATGTCCAGGTTTGCGAGGGATGAATTTTGTCTCTATGCCCTCATCATTCAGGAATTTGAGAATGAAATCGCCGACCGGGTCTTGACCCAAAGCGGTGAGCAGTGCGGCTCGGAGCCCAAGCCGCCGCGTCCCGACGCTGATGTTTGTCGGGCAGCCCCCCACATACGCTGCAAAGTTGGTGATTTCAGTAAAGGGGGCACCGATATCGTTGGAATAGAGATCGATGGAACTGCGCCCCATCGACAGAATATCATAAATTCGTTTGCTCATTGTCTCTCCATGTTTTGGATTCTGCGATCAGGAATATGATTCTCTACCTTCTCCTGCGTGACCTTGGCCAATCGACGCTATGTTCTTCAGGGGTGTTCCGTTGCTAGTACCTGAGCGATGTCGAACGTACTTGCACGACCTTCCCAAGCCGCTTGGGTTATGAGTTACTCCATAAATTTCATTGTATCATCATTGAGTCATCTCGTCAATCAAATTCTTAGGTGATGTCGGGGCCAATCGCCTCGCGCACCGCCGCCACCACGTCAACGATATCCTCATCCTTCTCCTGCAAGCGGTTATGCGAATAGGGCCCCTTGATACACACCTCCGCCTTAATCGCGCTGAACCCAAATCCCACCGCATCCTTTGCCTTCGCTACGAGGCTTTCCCTGTACTCCGCCAACGTGTTGCCCGCCGGGAGAAGGCTGGCATACGGGGTCAGCTCGGGCTGTTTAGCGCCTCCCAATAGCTTCCAGATCGGTTTCCCCTCGGCTTTTCCGCGAATATCCCACAGTGCCATATCAAGCGCACCCATGGCACAGATACCAAGCCCTCGCCGTCCGTTCATCGCAGAGCCGATGTACAGTTTTTCCCACAACGCCTCCACCTGTAGTGGGTCTTGACCGATGAGCATCTCCTTAAGCCCCAAGCCCATGCAGTGCGTTCCGGGTGCCTCGATCAACGCCTTTACCGCCCAGGGATTGGTGTCTGTTTCACCGATACCGACGAGCCCTTCGGTCAATTGTCAATTGTCAATTGTCAATTGTCAATTGTCGATTGTCAATTGTCGATTGTCGATCCCCTCCTTCCCTTCCTTCCCTTCCTTCCCTTTCTTCCTCTTAATGGGCAAATTCAAACCTAAATTGGTATAATGCCTATTTTACGCCTGACTTCAGTACATTGAGATAACCATCCGTGGTACAGACGATAATCTCCGCAAAGCCATCCCCATCGATGTCAGCCAGGATGGGCGTATCCGGCTCGGCTGATAAATGCGCGCGCCACAGGGTATGATTGGGGGCGTCGTGGTCTAAGGCGATAATCTCGTTTGAGCCGAGCGGGTACAAAAATTCGTCACGTCCATCGGAATCGATATCGCCGCTGGCAAAGTGTCCGCCGCTCATGCTGCCGTGACTCCGCAATCCATCAACCCCCCATTTGACCTCGCCCGTTTTGCCATCGTAACAGGCGATGCGTCCATCAAGATGGTAAAACGCAATGTCGGGGATACCATCGCCATCACAATCGCCAACCCCCTGTAGCCCACGCGCACCGACGGAGTTATCCAGGGCTTTTTCCCAGAGAATCTCCATCGTTGGCGTAACGACTGTCAGACCGCCAATCGCAAACGAATTGGAAGCCAGCAGAAACTCGGTTTGACCATCGCCGTTGTAATCTGCCGGTATCGGCGTAAAATAGGACTGCCAGCGGTGAAAGACCTCGTGCCAGATGTTAATCGGCTTGCGAAGGGGTTCGCCGGTGTTTCCATCTAAGACATAGTAGATATAGGCGTAACTCCCATAGATTTCGTGGTAGCCATCCCCATCGGCATCGTAACACGCCCATTGGTTGGGATATGGCCAGGCCTGTCCCTTGTCATCTTGCCACGAACTCTTATGCCAGCGGACCTCGCCGGTTCGCCCGTCAAGGCAGAGCATTTCTGGCTGCGTACTTGCCTGAATCGTCATCAGGATGTCCCATCCCTCCTCCCGAAAACGCCCGACGCTGAACGTTTCCGTCAGGCGCGGGCCGATTTCCGCAAGCGCCGACTTCCAATAGATCGAGCCATCAGCGCGGAGGGCGTAGATTGTCGTGTGGGGTTCATCGCCGGCGTCGCAGCAGATGAGCTCCTTTTTTCCATCACCGTCGAGATCGACTGCGGGGAGGGCCGCATGCCCGGTTTTCCATGTGACCCACACCGGCTGGGCGTACCCGCGAAACTTCCATCGAGCTGTCGGGCGAGACTTTTGGTCGCGTGGTGGGTCAAGGAGTTCGATGAAGCCAGCGGCATCTTCGACGATAATCTCGTTGTGACCATCTCCGTCCACATCCGCAATGGTCGGAGTGGTCCGAAAGTTCCCGGCTTGATAATGGGATTGGAGTTGCGCCGATGCGCCGTCGATCTGAATCACTCCTGATTCAGCATTCAATTCAATCAGGACTTGTGAAATGCTCGGACCTAACCCCCCGGCCCCCTTCCCGAAACGGGAAGGGGGAGTTTGCTCCCCTCCCCTTGTAGGGGAGGGGGTGGGGAAGAGGTTAGAGGAACGTGTCGCAAGGGCTTGGGGAGGCCTCTCAGACGGGCTGACCACCGTGAACTTCGTTTTGTATTTCCCGTTATCTCTGCCAATTGCCAAAAGCCGCTGATCGGTCATGACGAAGAATTCATCGACCCCATCCCCGTCAACATCGCCTGTGACAATTGTTGAATGGTGAACGGGACCGCGGGAGCTTGCGCTGTTTACATAGTCTGGGAAAATGTAAGGTTGCATGCAGAAGCGTCCAATCCCTTCGCTCTCCCACCGTCGCACCGGCTCATTTGTTCCCAGATAGGTTACCACAGACAACCCCGCATCTCGATCGATTGTCTTATCGGGAGCGTCGCCGAGAAAAAACTCGAAGTGGCCATCGGCATCGAGGTCAGCCACCGCCCAGAGGTATCGGTCAATGAAATCCGACTTTACCTCTCCCGTCAGCACGTCAAAGATGACGACATGCCACCGCCCATCCGCTTTAAAATCGTGGATATTGACAGCCAACTCTATCCGCCCATCGCCATCAAGGTCACGCACCGCGTTGGGAAGGTTGTGGAGGTAAAACTCCGTTGGCACAGCGACATCGGCTTCATTTTCGAGATATTTATGCGACCATCCCAAACGTGCACCGTCGGCGGTGTTGTGGATGAACTCTAGGTGAGGCGGCGCATCCGCTTGAATGACAAAATCTGGGCGACCATCCCGATCGACATCCACCACATCCAGTTGTCCGTAATTCCGTCCGACATTCCAAGACACGCTGTCCTTCATCTGACCGGTACCGGCATCGTAGATTGCCAGATGGTACTGCGTCATCATGACGATCTCATCCTGACCGTCTAGGTCTGTGTCCGCAATGGCGACGACAGGGGAGTACATATCTTTCACACGCTCGGTCTGCCACACCAGACGTCCCTCCGTGGACGGGGAGACTGGCGCGTCGTAGGCGTACAGCCGTCCGTAATTTGCCTCCGCACCGATGCTGAAGGCGTTATCAAATTCCACCCGCTGGAAACCGGGGACATCTGGAAGCAGCTTCGCCAATTTCACCGAGGATTGGTTCGGGCGATTGACGAACGTCCCTTTCCCGTCGATATCAACAGGCGGCTGCCTCAACCCCCAGTCGATGGCGTGTTCGCCGAGATACCCTTCACCGAATGATTCTTCAGGCAGAGCGATGCCCTCACTTTTGCCGGAACCAGCGGTGAGGACAAGATGATTATTCCATAGCCCAAGATAGTGTCGCCAAATCACTTCGGGGGTTTGAAGCATTTTCCCTTTTAAGGGGGTATGTCCCGTCATCTGTGGGTCGTGGCGCTCCATGGGCCAATCGTTTGAGATTTTTTGATTCATTTGCCACATCCTGTATTGCAGTATTTATACGAGTTTTTCGGTTATCAGCAAAAGTGAAACCCAGACTTCCGAAGTTTTCAAAGACGAGGTGAGCCGGTACAATGCGAAACCTTGAAGGGACTGTCCCGCGCCGGTTTGGTGTCAAACTTCGGAAGTCTCAGCGAAAAACGCGTATATTTATTCGTGGTTCACTCAAAGAGCTCCGCCACCGAACAACTGAAGCCCTCAATCACATCCTCGCCGGTCAGCGTCTGATTGTGAGTGAGAATTTTGATGTCGTTTCGTGAACGATAGACGGTGACTGTCTCTGAAACCGGGTCGATGACCCAAACCATTTTTGTCCCAGCATCTAAGTATTCAAATGCCTTCTCTTGGACATCATAGAACCCATCGGTTGGCGAAACCACCTCAACCGCCAGGTCCGGCGGGACAGGGCTGGCCTGGCGTATGTTCTCAGGGATGCGCCCCTGCGAGACAAACGCAACGTCAGGTTTTCTTCCACTCGATCCGATTGAGAATGTGGTCTCTGCTATGTAAACTCTGCCTAACTGATGCTGACGGACATACGTGCCCAATAGAATATCAATATTAGAACTAATACCACCATGTTCCATCGTTGGCATTGACATCGAAATCAATTCCCCCTTCACATATTCATAAGATTCGTAGTCGCCCTTCATGAATTCTTCAAGCGTGATTGTTTCCGCATTCATCATTTCTCCCTCCTCAATTTGGGACGGTTCATTTTCCTTCCCTTCCTTCCATCCGTGCAGGTTTCCTGCTCTCATTCTTCCTTTTCTTCCACCCCTTCATTACGTTTCACGTTTCACGTTTCACGTTTCACGTTTCACGTTTCACGTTTCACGTTTCACGCTTCACGTTTCACGCTTCACGTTTCACGCTTCACGTTTCGCATCATCGGGTAAACCTCACCGACAATCAGGGCGGTCAGTATGAGTATCGCCCCAACCACCTGAATCGGTGATAACCGATCCCCCGCCAGAAAGTATCCAAAGAGCGCTGCAAAAACAGGCTCCATGGTGAGGATAATCGCAGCCCTGATCGCAGGAAGGCGTTGCTGCACAAATGTTTGTACGGTGAACGCCACGGCTGAAGCGATGATTCCCGTTAAAAGCAGAGTGAACCAAACGGTTGGCTGTGGCAAAACCAACGGCTCGAAGAGTGGCCATGCAATGAGAAATAAAATCGCTGTCGAGAGCATTTGTGCCAGTGCGAGCGCACTCGCATCGTGGCTCCTGGCGTAGCGCGAAAGCAACGCAATATGTATACCGAAAGCGACGGCACACCCAAGCGTGAGCGCATCTCCAATCCTGAATGCCTCCGGACTCCGACCCGTCAGAAGCGCCATTCCAATGACGCTTGCTCCGACTGGCAGCCAGAAAATCCGATTGAGACGGACGCCAAACAGGAGGCGGTCTGCAATCGGCGCGAAGACGACGAAGAGCCCAGTGATCAGGCCAGAATTCGTCGGTGTCGTATAGCGCAAACCCACGGTTTGAAACAGATAGCCAATCGCCAGGACGACTCCTATCCCACTCCCTACCGCAAATGTCTGACGGGTCAACCGTCTGGCGGAAAAAATGCCCAGGGATGCCGAAGCAATCGTGAAACGGATTGCCAGGAATCCCAATACGCTGTAAACGGCTATGGCATCCCGCACAACAGTGAATGTCCAACCCCAGATAGCAGTGACCCCTATCAGGAGTCCTGACAGCAAGATATTCCGCATGCGCCCCCTCAACATGGACAAGATTGTATCAGAAGTCATCGCTAACATCAATAAAAAACTTTCGTACAGGAATTTGCTCATTTGCAGATTTCTGCCGAATCAAATCATCTGTTGACCTATTGTTCAATCTGTAGTATAATTAGTCGAGGCTTGGTCATAATTATCCGGCAGTTGAGTTGTAGCCCAAGATTCTATCTTGGCCCCTTGCGCCAGGGCCAAGATAGAATCTTAGGCTACGACCACATCCCGTGGGAATTATGACCAGCCCTCAATTAGGCAGTTCAAATATGATATTCAGTACGCCGCAATAATGATTGAATGAAACCTTCGGAAGGTTGCGGACGGCTGATATTGAGATCTTGCTTGACATGAAAACAAGAATGCTAGAAAATGAGAGGTATCGAAAAATCCAACGTGCACACGGAATTGCGTATTGAAGAACAGGTTGCCCTCCTTCGCCGGGGGGCCGCAGAAATTATCTCTGAATCAGAACTGATACAAAAATTGAAGACAGCGAAAGCGGAGGGTCGGCCACTGCGCGTCAAACTCGGACTGGATCCGACCGCGCCGGATATTCACCTGGGTATCGCCGTTGTCTTACGCAAGCTTCGCCAGTTTCAAGACCTCGGCCACGAAGTCATCGTCATCATTGGTGATTTCACGGCAATGATCGGCGATCCGAGCGGCAAATCGAAGACGCGTCCGCAACTGTCGGAAGAAGAGGTCAGGCTCAACGCCCAAACGTATGAAGAGCAGTATTGCAAGATTCTGGATGCGGACAAAACGCGTGTCGTTTTCAACAGCCAGTGGCTCGGCAAAATGTCCTTCGCGGAGGTCATTAAACTCAGCGCCCAAACCACAGTCGCCAGAGTCTTAGAACGGGATGACTTCGCCAATCGCCTTCAGGCGGGCGTTTCTATTGGGGTTCACGAGATGCTCTACCCAATCTGTCAAGGCTACGATTCGGTGGTCTTGAAGGCGGATATCGAAATGGGGGGCACGGATCAGAAATTTAATATTCTGATGGGGCGTGACCTCCAACGGGCTGATGGACAGGAGCCTCAAGTGACGCTGCTGATGCCATTGCTTGTTGGGCTCGATGGGCATGAAAAGATGAGCAAGTCACTTGGCAACTATGTCGGAATCGACGAGAACGCCAACGACATGTATGCGAAGTTGATGTCCATCCCTGACACACTGATGTCAACCTATTTTGAACTGGCAACCGATGTGCCGCTTGATGAGATTCGCAAGTTTGAAGCGGGATTAGCAGATGGAAGTCTTCACCCCAAAGCGGTCAAGCAGCGACTGGCACGCGAAATCGTGGCAATCTATCACAGTCAAGAGGCGGCGAAGGCGGCTGAAGTGGAGTTTGATCGGGTGCATCGAGAACGAGAGCTCCCCGAAGATTTGCCCGAAGTTGTTATCCCATCTTCTGCACTCACGCATGGCAAGATTTGGATCGCCCGCCTGATCATTCAAGCAGGATTTGCCAAAGGTTCCAGCGAAGCCAGACGATTGATCGAACAAGGGGGTGTTCGCTTTGATGGAGAAACCATCACGGATGTGTCTCTCGAAGTGGCTTTGCGCAGTGAAACAGTGCTACAAGTGGGGAAGCGGCGGTTTGCAAAACTGGTGGTTGGTTAGCACTACAATGTCACGCTCGATTGTAGCCCAAGATTCTATCTTGGTTTCTGCGAAGGGTGCCCTTGGTTGGCCAACTTAGAAAGTTGGGCTACGATTGGATCTCATTTCTCATGTGACATTGTAGAATTAGGTGTTACGTTTCACGTTTTACGTTATGAAAACTTGTCTGCTCTTGCCTGCCTACAACGAAGCTCGAACGATTGGACGGGTGATTAAAGAAGCGAGCCTATTTGTCGGGCATATTGTGGTCATTGACGATGGCTCATCAGATAAAACAGCGGAGATTGCGCAGGCAAACGGGGCGGTTGTCTTGAGACATACTCAGAATCGCGGCAAGGGGATGGCGCTGCGGACAGGATTCGATTACGCCCTCCGAAACGGCTATGAACTCATCTTCACAATGGATAGCGACGGTCAGCATAACCCTGCGGATGTGCCGCGTTTTTTAGAGCATTTCCGACGGACGCAGCCGGACATTCTCATCGGCGGGCGGCTTGAGGGGAGATCGGCGATGCCCACCCATCGGCGTTTGAACAACTGGCTGGTTTCCACCGTTGGCACCGCGCTCTGCGGGCAATGTGTCCCGGATTTTCAATCCGGTTATCGACTCATCAAGGCAGAAGTTTTGAAGGCTGTCCGCCTTGAGACTGAACGATATGAAACAGAATCGGAACTCTTAATCAAGGCAGGACGGCTCGGTTTTCGGATCGATAGTTTGCCGATTCAAACAATCTATGGAGATGAAGTCAGCAACGTCAAGCCGTTGCGCGAAATGTGGCTGTTTACAAAGTTGCTCATCAAGAGTCTCAGAGAAAGATAAAAGGAAGAATGGAAGGATGGAAGAATTTACGTTTCACGCATCGTGATGTCCTCGACATGATTGAGGCAACGAAAGTGCTGGTGAAAGTGTTATGATAATGAGAGTAACAAATCGGATGATTCGGAAATTGCTTCCAAAGTTAATTTCCATAGAAAAAGAGATCGCTGAAGAGAAAGGGAGTTTTAGGCTCTTTGGAATCTTCTTGCGTGAAGAGCAACCGCATCGGGAGTGGGATCTTGTAATCTCAGCGGAATGGTTGGACACCAGATTGGAATCCCAACGAGTCTTTATCAAAGAGATCCAATCTCGACTGGAACGCGAGGAATTTCTCATGTTCGCATTGGTGCCGATTTTCGCGCCCGACCATCCCTTCGTCAAGGAGATGAACTGTGAGTTTGAGGTCGAGCATGGGGAGCTGGAGTTCACCGATTACGACTTCAATGGTATGGTCTTTGAGCGGGCGCACATCATCACATCAAAAGGGCAGCGGGAGGAAGTGGGCAAGTAAGCAAGTAAGCGCGTAGGCGAGTACGCAATACGCATCACGTTTCACGTTTCACGCACGAGGCTAAATTATGTTCTTTGTAACCAATGACGATGGAATTGAATCCGCAGGTTTGAAAGCCCTCGCGAGTGCACTTGAGAGCCTCGACGAGGTTTATGTTGTCGCTCCCGATCGGGAGCGTAGCGCAATCGGGATGGCAATTACACTCCATCGCCCACTGAGAGCCACGAAGATTGGGGAGCGGGCCTATTCGGTTGACGGGACGCCTGTCGATTGCGTAGACCTTGCCATCAGCACCTTGCTTCCTGAACGTCCAAAGCTACTGGTTTCTGGCATCAACCATGGGCAAAATCTGGGACACGATATCCACTTCTCAGGCACCGTCGCAGCCGCCAAAAAAGCTACCTTTCTGGGCATTCCATCCATTGCGATTTCACTTGCTTCCGCTCCAACCTACCATTACGATACGGCGACAGCGATTGCGTGTCGCATCGCCAAACAGGTCATGGCGAACGGAATGCCCAACCACATCCTTCTCAATGTCAATGTGCCGAACTGTCCGCTTGCCGAGATTCAGGGGATTGAGATCACGCGGCAGGACCTCGGCACGTATAGCGCGAACGCCATCAAGCGGCTAGATCGTCGTGGACGCCCCTACTACTGGATTGGGGGCGAACGCGCTCACGTTGATCAGCGAGCGGACACCGACCTCCATGCCATCCACAAGCAGCGGGTTTCGATTACCCCCGTTCAACTCGACTTTACGGCGCACGACCTGATTGAGCCGTTGAAAATCTGGCTGAACGATGAAACCATGAAACGTGAAACATAAGAGGTGTTAGGTGTTTGATCGTCCCTCTAAGATTCGGAAGATTAACTGATGCTGACCTGGGAACAATGGATGCATAAGTCCAAAGCCTCAATCGTTGCCGCACGAAATAGCCTGAGGGCCGGAGACTTCGCTGCTGCTGTGAGTCGCGCTTATTTTGCTGCGTTTCAGGCGGTAACGGGGGCACTGATTAAGCGAGGCTACCAACCCAATCCGACAACTGGAAATTGGGGACACAAGGGGACACAAAACCAATTTTCAGTGCTCATTCAGCAGGTACGTTCCAAACAAAGGAGGCTCCGGCGAGCACGTGGAGATTTCAAAGATCTTTATATTGGTCGCGCCCATGCAGATTATGGAGATGACTCAATATTCACAAGAAACACGGCACAACAATTTGTCAGACAAGCCGGCCAGATTGTTTCCCTCATACAAAAACTCATTGAGGATGGTGATATTTAATGGACGAACAAAAGCATACGAAAGAAAGTTTAACTAAGCTTCAAGCTGCTGTTGTTGAAGCGTACCGTCAGAAACTCGCTAAGAAGCTGCCAAATGTCGAAATTCTGGATGCGTTTGCGACAGATGGAATAATCGAAGTCAAATTGAACGATGTGGTGTTGCGGGATTATTCAACTCTGCACCGGACAACAGCACTCGCGATTGAAGTAGAAGATCAATTTAATGTGACTCTCCTACCCTTCGTTACTCCCCATGAGAACTGAAGAACGAGCAGGAATGCGAAGGTTTAAAATGTACGAACACAAGCACACGAAAGAGAACTTAACCGAATTTCAAGCGGCTGTAGTTGAGGTGTATCGTCAGCAGCTTGCTAAGAATCTGCCTGATGTTGAAATTCTGGATGCCTTTGCAACAGACGGAATTATTGAAGTCAAATTGAACGATGCCTCCATGCGAGATTATGCTACGAGTAAGCGCGTCGTGAAGCTCTCGATTAAAGTGGAGGATCGGTTTAATGTGTCCTTGCTGCCTTTCGTCGTTCCGCATGAAAATTGAAGGACGACAGAAATTCGGCGGGTTTCCATGAAATTGAGGATGGTGAGATTTAATGCCCGAACACAAGAACACCCCAGAAAACTTAACTGAACTTCAAGCGGCTGTTGTTGAGGCGTACCGTCAGCAACTGGCGGCGAATCTCCCAGGCGTCGAAATTCTTGAGGCTTTTGCGACAGATGGAATTATTGAAGTCAAATTGAACGATGCCTCAATGCGAGATTATTCAACGGTAAGTTGCGTTGTAAACCTTTCGATTGAAGTGGGAGATAAGTTTAACGTGACCCTTCTGCCCCACAACATTCCGCATGAAAACTGAGGGATGAACAGGATTGCTCACGAAACCACAGAAAATGAAAACAGTCGGTTTTTTTGTCAATACTTCTAAACCCAAAGCACCCGAGGTGGTCGCCGCAGCAGTCGATTGGCTCCGAAGCCAAGGTGTAGAGCCATTGGTTCCTGACGAACAAGCGGTGCTCCTCGGTGTTCCGGGCGCAGGATATAATCAGCATGAAGTCGTTGCCCGATCGGACGCGTTGTTGGTGCTGGGCGGGGATGGAACGCTGTTAAGCGCTGCACACACACCCTTGATTGAGAATGTGCCGATCCTGGCTGTCAATCTCGGCCATCTCGGTTTCCTGACGGAAGTGTCGCTTGATGAGCTGTATCCCGCCTTGACCAATATCCTGAATGGTCTCTACGATATTGATGAACGGATGATGCTAGAAGTCAACGTAGACAATCATGATCAGCAGCGTGCCAGTTCTTTTGCTCTTAACGAGGTTGTGATTCGCCATTATACGCGGCTCATTGAGTTGGATACCTATATTGATGGCGAACCGTTTATCACCTACGATGCTGACGGGCTGATCATTGCCACTCCGAGTGGTTCAACAGGCTATTCCCTGGCAAGTGGAGGGACAATCGTCGAACCGCATCTCAACGCGATTCTCTTGACGCCGATTGCGCCTCACTCTCTGACCATCCGCCCATTCATTGCCAACGGTGACTCAGAGATTACCGTTGTGATGCGATCCGATTACAGTAGCGTGAGCCTATTCGTTGATGGCCCGCGTGAAACGCACTGCCTTGCGCCGGATTGTTTAATCCGCGTCCGTAAGGCGAAGAAGACTGTCAAACTCATTCGCTCCCAGAATCGTAGCTACTATGAGGTTTTGCAAACGAAACTGATGCTGGGAGAACGAACGAAGCGTAATGCGTAATGCGTGATGCGTAAAACGTGAAACGTAAAAGGAAGGAATGGAAGGATGGAAGAATGGAAGAATGACTCCTTCCCTCCTTCCATTCTTCCATTCTTCCATTATAATAGCCTATAAGCCTATTTGTACCATGATTGAGGAACTCTATATCCGCAATGTTGCGCTCATTGATGAACTTCAATTGGAATTTTCTCCCGGGCTCAATATCTTGACGGGCGAAACGGGAGCGGGGAAATCTGTGATCTTGAACGCGGTGGGGTTAGCGTTAGGTGAGCGTGGCGCATCCGGAATTGTCGGTCCCGGAGATAGCAGCGCCAAAGTGCAAATCGCGGTTGTGTTGCATTCGGAGCATCCGGTATGGGGTGGTATCAAAGAATCAGAATTGGCTGACGGCGTAAATCCAGAAGAGGGGTTGCTCATCTCTCGACAGATTCATGCAAACGGGCGAAGTCGTTGCCATCTTAACGGACAGATGGTCAACGTAACGCTCTTGAACGAAATCGGGAATCTCCTGGTCGATATTCATGGGCAGCATGAACATCAATCCCTGTTTAGAGCCGAGACCCATTTAGCACTCCTTGATGCGTTCGGTGGGCTTGAGGAACTGAAATCGCAAGTTGGCAGAAAGTACACCGAAATCCAGGCCCTGCAACAACAACTCGCTGAACTCTCCCGAATCACCCGCGAAGCGCTGCGTGAGAAGCAGCTATTGGAATTTCAGATTGATGAGCTGGAAGAAGCAGGGCTTCAGGATGGGGAGGAAGAGTCGCTCACCGCGGAGCGGGCCCTTCTCAGCAACGCGGAAACCCTCTTTGAATCCGCAAGCCACCTCTATGATCAGCTTTACGGCGGCAGCCAATCCGATTTTTCAATATTAGATGGCGTTCAAAAGGCATATAGCACGATTTCAAAACTTTGTCGGATGGATGTGAATCTAGCAGAGCTAAATGGGCGTTTGGAGTCAGTGCAGTACGAATTGGAGGACATTGCGCATCAAATCCGCGACTACCGTGATGCCATTGAGTTTAATCCACATCGACTCGCAGAAGTCGAGGAACGTTTAGAACGCATCTCTCGACTCAAACGAAAGTATGGAAACTCTATCGCTGAGATTTTGGCTTACCAGGCGCGTGCAGCGCAAACACTGAAGGAACTTCAACTGGGTTCAGAAAGAATTGAAGGGTTGAGGGAGCAGATTCGCAACGCAACTGAACAGGCACAAAAGCTCGCCATTGCGCTCTCCGAGAAGCGCAGAGAGATAGCGACCCAGCTCGAATCCTTAATTGAGGGGGAGCTCCATACGCTCGGAATGGAAAAAGCGGTCTTCCAGATTCTTGTACGCCCCATCGAATCTCCCGATGGCCCCTTGCAGATTGATGGGAAACACTATGAATTGAGGGCTGATGGAATGGATGAGATTGAATTCCTCATCTCCCCGAACGTTGGCTCAGAGCCAAAACCCCTGACGAAGATCGCGTCCGGTGGCGAAATCTCTCGCGTCATGCTTGCGTTGAAAACCGTGCTTGCCCGGATTGACAACATCCCGACGATGGTCTATGACGAGGTCGATGTTGGCATCGGCGGGCACACCGCAGACATTGTTGGGCAAAAATTGAAGGAGCTGGCGCGTTTCCATCAAGTCATCTGCATTACCCATCTCCCACAAATCGCGCGCCTTGCCGATAGGCACTTTCGTGTCGAAAAGCATGTCGAGGACAATCGGACGATCATCACAGCCAAGCAATTAAACGCGCAAGAACGGGTGGAGGAGATTGCTCGGATGCACGGCGGCGAGACGACGGAGATCACGCTCGCACACGCACGGGAGTTGTTGAACGGACGGGAGTAAAATTGGGAGTGCAGAAGTTCTACTTCTGCGCCTGGACGGAGATCACGCTCGCACACGCACGGGAGTTGTTGAACGGACGGGAGTAAAAT
>CAZOAL010000003.1:238795-260099 GCA_964577695.1 uncultured bacterium
TGGGAGTGCAGAAGTTCTACTTCTGCGCTTGGAATGTAAAACTTGGGTTAGATTTCTAAAAACGAAGGAAAGCGAGATATGATGAATGGAGAAATCTATAAAACCTATCCTCACAATCCACCGCATCTGTTTCGGCCGCACGCGATTTACATAGTAACAGGGGGAACGCTTTATAAGAAGCATTACTTGAACACCGATGACAAGAAAGCCAACTTCTGTAACACTCTTTTCGAGCAGATTCAAAAGTTTGGTTGGGATTTAGAGGCTTGGGCGGTGCTTTCAAACCATTATCACTTTGTCGCTCAAGCCCCCAAGAATGCTGATAACTTAAAAAGCCTCATCCAATCAGTTCATTCGATTTCAGCCAAATCGATCAACGCGCTCAATGGGACACCGGGGCGCCAAATATGGTACAACTATTGGGATACGTGCATTACCTACGAAACTTCTTACTTGGCAAGGTTGCACTACGTTCATACGAATCCTAAAAAACATGGTATTGCGGTGTTAGAGACATACCAGTTTTGTAGCTATCAGTGGTTTATAGATAATGCCGATCCAACTTTTTCAAAGCGTGTGTTCCAACAACCGTGCGATAAAGTTCGTGTATTCGATGACTTTTAGCTTTGCCTAAAATTTGGAGTGCGAAAGTTCTGCTTTCGCGGCAGAAGCAGAGCTTCTGTACTCCAAAAAAATATTACTATGGATAAAGCCCAAGCTTTAATTCTTGATTACGATGATGAAGAGGATATTCTATATGTGTCTTTTAAGATGAGCCGGGAAGCTGTTTGTATCGAACAGGAGAACGGAGTTCTCATCCGTGTCCAACCTGAAACGGGGGAAATTGTGGGTTACACAATTATTGATTTTTGGGGGAATTCTCGTCCCCTGCGCGTCAGCCAATTCGGGTTGAACTTCCTCAAGCGTTAAGAGGCCACTTGACCTTGTCACATTAAAAGTGCAATCCGGCCTTCATCATCATTACGGTCAAAAAACCTGGAAAGTATAGAAAAATTGAGTTGAGGAAAAACAATGCGGCTACCTCGGGAAAACCCTTACGCTCCACGGCAATATGGCATTCTCCAAAAAGTGACCAACCGCGTCTATCTCTTTCGCAATATCGTCAACTCATCGTTTATCATTGGCGATCGAGGGGTTGCCGTAATCGATACGCAAGTCAACCAACCGATGGCGCGTCGGTTGCTTCAGGCGATTCGGAGCGTAACGGATAAACCGATTCTTTACACTATCAATACACACTACCATTGGGACCACACGAACGGCAACATGATATTCCATTGTGAGGGGGGAACGGTCATCTCACGGGCGATGACGAAAGCGTTCATGGTCAGCCGCGCCCCACGCCAGAAAGCGTTTCTCCACTCCCGCGGGTTTGAGTTGGGGGATGACCCGTACCTGCCGAATCAGACCTTCCAACTCGAGACCGAGCTTGAGCTCGGCAATCAGCCACTCCATCTCATCCACCTCGGCAAAGCCGGACATCAATGATCTGATTCGAGAGAAGAAGGGGGCAGGGATTCAAAACGTCATCATATCGCCGATCGGCTTTCTCTGCGACCATGTCGAAGTGCTTTACGACCTCGACATGGAAGCCAAAGCGACGGCCGAAGAATGCGGCATCGGTTTTATTCGCGCCGAAACTGTCGGCAGCCACCCGGCGTTTATCGGCATGTTGGCAGCGCTCGTCAGCGAAAGGTTCAAAGCGGGGGACTGAACGCCACGACGGGGAGTGACTGGTAACTGGTAACTGGTGACTGGTAACTGGTCATTGGTGACTGGTAGGAGGTGGTAGGGGTGGTAGGGGTGGTAGGGGTGTTAGGGGAAAAGACGGGCTATCTCAGTGACGGCTTCTTCTCTCCTAACACTCCTGTGCTTCCTAACACTCCTGTGCTTCCTGCCAGTCACCACTCACCAATCACCACTCACTACTCACCACTCACTACTCACCAATCACTGCTCAAGGTCTTTACCAATCACTAATCACTAATCACCAATCACTCCTAAAATTTGACGAACAACGGAGGATAAAAATGTCTTCACCAGAATCGAAGGTGTTTCATGCGAAATTTGATGTTAAATAGAAAATGGTCAGGCATTTAATGGAAGATTTTGAGTCGGACGCTCCATCAATAGCCGCGAAAAGGGCGATCGAATGGGGAATCCAAAGGATTAAGGACGATATAGCAGATGGATACAAAAAAGGAAATCTTAAAGTTTACTATGCAGAGAAACGGTGACGATCTCATTGAGGTCAATTTTGACGTTGATGAGGAAGGGCTACAACTCCTGATGGAAGATTTTGAGACCGAAGACCCGATCACCGCGCTTCAATATACGCTTGATTGGGTGACGGTAGAATACTTTACGTCACAAATCAGAGGGAAATTAAAGTTAGAAGGTTTTGATGATGAAGGAAATCCCAAAATCTTTACCGAGTGAAATTCAATCCCCGATTCTCGTAGAGTGACCAATAAGGCACGCCCCAGGCGTCGCCCATAATAACTGGAGGTCTTATGTATAAAATGTCCCAATCCCTTACTGTCTTGACTTCGCTGTTGATTTTCGCACTCCTTTTTTCGTGCGCTGAACTCAACGGTGACCAGGAATCGCAACTCAACCTGATTAAGCTGCCGCCAGGGTTTGAGATTCACATCTACGCAGATAACGTGCCCAATGCGCGTTCGATGGTGTTGAGTCCCAACGGCACGTTGTTTGTCGGCACCCGCGAGGCGGGGAATGTCTACGCCATTTTAGACCAGAATCAGGACCATAAAGCCGACAAGGTCATCACCATTGCGCAGGGGTTGTATATGTCAAACGGCGTGGAATTTCGCGATGGCGCACTCTATGTGGCAGAGGTGAACCGCGTCCTGCGGTACGACAATATTGAAGCCAATCTAACTCAACCGCCACAACCGGGCGTTGTCAATGACAGCTTCCCGGAAGTACGAACCCTTCGCTGAAGGGTGGCTGGGTGGGAATGAGGCGTGGGGACGCCCGGTGGATGTCCTCGTGATGCCCGATGGCGCGCTGCTGGTCTCGGATGACCAGGCGGGGAGGATTTACCGGATTCACTATAAGAAGTAGACCATCGGTAATCAGTATCATCACAGGAAAAATAGCAAATCGTTCCTTTTAAAAAGGATTCAAAATAAGGGGGGCGTTTCATGCACAAGATATGCGTGAAGTCCTTTATGACCATTCGAGAAGTGGAAATTGAACTCAATAATGCCTTGTTACTTATCGGTGAACAGGCAAGTGGAAAGAATACACTTGGTAAACTCATTTACTTCTTTAAGTCCCTCTACCTCTGGATTCTGATAAAGCACTTAAAGTGTACCTTGCGCCTGAGATCTACCAAGCCCTATTTTCCAATGAGATCAAATCATTGATGGAAAAGATGAAAAACCTCTCAAGCAGAAGAAATCCTTACGAACTGATTGCCTTCCAGTCGTCTATTGAAAGTTTAGAGAGGTTTACAAATCAACTATAGTTTCTAACTTTTGGGGGTCGAAATTTAACAGAATGATAAGTGTCTAAAGTGTGCGAAAAGGTATAAAGTGTCTAAAGTTTGATGGGGACTGTCTCCATCGACTTCTTTTCATCCGAAACAATGAGCCATTTTGACTGACAATCGATTAAGCCGCCATGCGAAGAATCGCCTCAAGTTCAGCGTCGCAATGCTACAAGTCCGCACCGGAAGCGGACTTTCTTAAAAGCAACCCCTTGATAACATAACGCCTTAAGCATCGCTTAAGTTTTGCCAGACTGAGCATCGATTCGTTGACAGCGGTTTGTGAATCGGCTAACCATGGCAAGGAAGCAGTACAACAGAGGATGAACCGGCCAATCATGCTCCCAGAAACGCCTCCATGGTGGAGGCGTTTCTGGGAGTAACGTCCATAACCGAGCAGCAGCCCTACGATAAATCCCTGAAAATACCGCCAGCCGGAAGAAGAAAAGGCTTGACGAAACGGGAGCAAATAGGTTATCAATATCTCTGGGAAGAAGTGTTCCATTTGGACCTCCATTTAAGCAAACTGGAGATAGGATAACTTCTTCCCCTTTTCTTTTCAATGGTTTTCTTTTCTCATTTATCATTCATCATTTATCATTCTGTTAAAATCTCGTCACAAATTCTGCGAAAGTATAGTAACACCTAACACCTGATAAACGGATACAATGCAAAACTCACAAAAAGATACAACGTTTACCAGACGGTCGCTTATTCTGCCTGTCTATCTTCCCGCCTTTCTACTCTCCTTTAGCAATGGAATCATTACGCCAACGCTACCCCTCTACGCCAAATCGTTCCATATTTCATTAAGCCTTGTCGGTGTTGTGGTCGCCATGTCAACCTTCGGGGTGCTCATGATGGATGTACCCGCCGGCATACTGATCGAACGAATTGGGCGGAAGCCGTCAATGATCATCGGCACTGCGATATTGGCGTTCTCCATGCTCGGCGTCGGGCTTGCACGCACTTTATTGGCACTGATTATCTATCAATTGATTGCAGGGGTCGGCGAAGCATTGTGGGGGGCCTCTCGACACACTTATATGACTGATGTCATCCCGATTCCTGAACGCGGCAGGTCGATTGCGCTGTTTGGAGGGATTGGCCGCATCGGCGCTTTTGCAGGGCCAGTCATCGGCGGCTACCTTGGCGAGCGCTACGGTCTGCGCTTCCCGTTCTTTGTCCATACGGTCATCGCAGCGATTACCTCCATCCTCTGTATCTTCTTTATTGTTGAAACCAAAGGGGTTGCCGCAATTAACTCTCATCGGTTGTTACATTGGGAACGCTTTGCAACGCTGCTGAAGGTACACTTTAGATCGTTCGCAACGGCGGGTTCAGGGCAGATATGCATCCAGGCCCTCCGAACCGGAAGGCGGATTATCATTGCACTTTACGGAACTGACATCGGATTAGATGTAAAATCGGTCGGATGGGTCTTCAGTCTATCTTCATTCGTTGATATGTCGATGTTCTATCCGGCGGGGGTGATCATGGATGGGTTCGGTAGAAGATACACCAATGTGTCATGCGCTTTCATTTTTGCAACGGGGATGGCGATAATGCCTTTCGCAGGCGGTTTCACATCATTGCTCATTGCAAGCATCGTGATGGGAATTGGCAACGGCTTCGGTTCCGGCGCGATGATGACGCTCGGTGCCGACCTGGCACCGAAAGAGGGGCGGGGCGAGTTCTTAGGAATTTGGAGGCTGATCGGCGATGTGGGTGGGACGACAGGGCCGTTGGTCGTCGGGAATATTGCGGAGGTCTGGAGCTTGGGAGGCTCTGCCTTTGCGTTAGCCGGAATTGGATATATAGCAGTGGTAATCTTCCTCTGGTTGGTGCCGGAGACTTTGCTACTGGAAAAGGGAACAGGGAGAAAGGGGGCAGGCGAGCGGGGGAGAAAGTGAGGGGTGTTTCAAATTTCCGGCATGTTTCAGAAAACAGTTGACACTTCGAGAACCGGATGCGTGAAACGTCGGGTGCCCGCCGAAGGCGGGCGTTGAAGCGTGATTCTTTTCACGTTTCACGAAACCGTGTCAACACCTTTTTTCGGAAATTTGAAACATGCCGAAAAATCCACTTGAATCCCCTCATTTTCAACAACTTCGTTATGAAACAATTTCTCTTCCGTCTGTGTGGTAACAAATACGCTTCTGCTATGCGGTTCAACTGTCCAGACGGTCTTCACCCCCGCTTTGATTAATTGTTTCGCCTTTTCCAGCAATTCCTGAATCGTCTGACTTGAAGAAATCACTTCAATTGCCAGAATAGGCAGTTGTTGAAATTTAGGGACATCATGGAAAAAATTCGGCTGTACCTGTTCTCTGGGAAAAATGGAAATGTCAGGTGTTAATCCGTTGGCAATATCCAAAGTCAGTTCAGGCAGAGGCTCAATTTCCGCGTTCTGAATCAGTTGGCGGAGAATCTGAAGACAAATATAACTGTGATTCAGTGAAGGCATCTCTTCATCCTGTTGATTGTATTCAACGTTCAACATACGCTCACTCCAAAGTCAAATGACGAAGCGGTGGGAAAAAAATAGCGACGCCGCATATTATGCGCGTCGCTATGTGCAATGAATGCCGGGAAGGGGACTTGAACCCCTACGGGCAATTTGCCCACTAGACCCTGAATCTAGCTTGTCTGCCAATTTCAACATCCCGGCGAAACGGTGGGACATTTACCCACTCACAAAGAAAGCATATACAGTGTACATTAAAAGGATCGGGCTTGTCAAGGAATTTTTACTGTCCAGCGGCATGGACCTGGTTGCGCCCTGCTTGTTTGGCAGCATAAAGCACCTTATCCGCTTTATCAATGAGCTCCTCTGGGCTCGTCGCATCTTCCGGCGCGGTGGCAATTCCTGCACTCACTGTAATTTTATTGTTCGGGTTTCCTTTATCAAACGAGTATTCACTGATTAAACGCACGCACCGTTCTGCAAACTTAATCGCCTTGTTTTTGTCTGTCTCAAGCAAGAGAACAACAAACTCATCACCACCGTAACGGACTGCGAGGTCATTTCCCCGTATATTGGAAGTGAGCACTCGCGCGATCTCCCGAAGAATCTCGTCACCCTTGAGATGCCCATATTGGTCATTATAGGTTTTAAACTTATCGACATCAATCATAATCAATGACAGGGGGCCCTTCAGGCATCTATTGTTCATAAAGGCGTTAAGCTGTGTCTGTAAATAGCGGTAGTTGTAAAGATTGGTCAGCCCATCGCGTGTTGCTAAATCAAACAACTCTCGATGCGTTGCCTGGGCGCGTTCCACTTCGCGAACCAGCTCATCCCGCTCCATTTTTAATTGGCGTTTCGAGATCGCGTTCGCAACCGTCTGTAAAAGCTCCTCCCATATCGGCGGTTTAATAATAAAATCGCAGGCGCCCAATCGCATGGCTGTTTTGATTGCATGAATGGTCCCATACCCGGTCATGATGATGACTTCAACAGAGGGGGCAACCTGTTTTGCAAATTCTAAAAGTCTTAACCCCCCCTCCCGATCGCTGAAATCGGGCAAAACCAGATCAATAAAAATAACATCATACGAATTCGCTTTGATCAGTTGCATCGCTTCGGCACCTGTGAGCGCAGAAGTGACTTGATGTCCTTCTTCCTCTAAGAATGCTGTGAAAACTTCAACGATTGTCTCTGCATCATCTACAACGAGAATTTTGCCTGTGAGTGGTTTATGTGAGTTTGCGATTGTCATATTCTCTCATTTAATAATTCTACAATGTCACATGAGAAATGAGATCCAATCGTAGCCCAACTTTCTAAGTTGGCCAACCAAGGGCACCCTTCGCAGAAACCAAGATAGAATCTTGGGCTACAATCGAGCGTGACATTGTAGTGATAATCAATCTATTTCGCTCTGAATTTGAAACGAAAGTTATTATAGCACATATCCTGATTTAACTCAAGTGATTTCCAAGTGAAAATTACATCAATTTCTGCCTTTTCATTAGACAAAAATAAGAGGAACCCCAACACAAATGTACAAACGTTCGCTCTCTATCTTTATCCTGTCAATTTGCATGACGGCTCCCCTTTTTGCCCAGGAGGAGCTGCTCATCAAACTACCCGAGGTTTCCAACCGCCAGATTCGCTCTCTGCAAGCACGGTATGGTATCAAATTGCGTTATCGCACACCGGATTTCTCGATTATTCAAGCGAATCGGAGCGCATTGCCCCAACTGCCCGATGCACAAATTTTGGATTCAATTTCCCCTGGTTTCAATTACTATATCCTTGACTCTCCCTTCCCTTCAGGGAAGGGGGCCGGGGGGTTAGGTGGAAAAATTGTAGCGCAATTCGACGGGTTTGTCCTGATTAAACTGCATGCTGATTTGGAAGGGGTTTTGATGGACCTCCCCGCGCGTTATCGTGCCAAACTTCCGGACGAGATGCGCCTGCCTGAACGGGAGCAACCCGCTTTTGCACCGAGTCTTTCGACATCGCCCCAGCAACAGGCAGTTATTCTTGGCTTTCTCGATCAGGTTGACCCCAACCGATGGTTTAATCAGATTCGCGCGCTCTCTGAAAACGAAGACCTGGAACGTCCGGGGACCTTCTTCCGCAGTCGCTATTCCCTCCGGGTGCGTGGCGCAACTCAATTCGACGGAAAGCCGAAGCCGGACGGCGCTTGCGATAATGCGGCTGACTATATCGCCGAACAGTTCCGTCGCTACGGTCTGAAGGTTGAATTTGATCCGTTTAATCATCGTCGTCGATCGACGCTTGGGGACCTGTTGGGGGACTATGTCATGCGGAATGTGGTCGCAACCCTGCCGGGGAAAGGGCCGAACAAAGATCGCGTCTACTTGATGACCGGTCACTACGACAGCATTGCCTCCAAAACCCCCGGTTGGGAGGACAATTGGCGAACGCTGTCTGCGCCGGGGGCATCGGATAACGCCTCTGGAATTGCGGAAATGCTCGAAACAGCTCGCATCATCAGTCAACAGGATTTCGACTTCACGATTCAATTCATCGCCTTTTCGGGCGAGGAACTGTTTCTATTCGGGAGTAAACACTACCAGGAGATCGTCAAAGGGCGCGGGGACCGAATCGCCGGCGTCTTAAACTTCGATCTCCTCGGACACGATGAAGACGGGATTCTGGACATCCATGTACTCGGAGATGAACAGTCACAATGGCTAGTCAACGCTTTCGGCACGGCGGCGGAACGGTACAACATTCCGGTTGATTTACGAAAAAAGAATGACCCTGGCTTCATCTTTAGTGACCATTCGCCATTTTGGGAAATCGGAATTCCTGCGGTCATGGTGTCAGAAGAATCCTCTTTTGACTCACCAGAATCAACCGCATATATCCACGGACAAGAAGATACGCTGACGAAGATTACGCTCCCATTGGGTGAACTTGCCGTCAAGCTGGCGGTTGCGACACTTTCAGAACTTGCCCGTCCGCTCCCTGCTTCGGGCAGTTCAGAGCAGACCTATCCAGATATCTTCTGGGAATCAAGGGAGTTCAGCGTGTCCAACCCGATGCCCACCAAGGGGGAAAAGATTACGATTGGTGCGAGCGTGAAAAACGCTGGCCCTGCCGATGTCACTGGAATCACGGTTCAGTTTGTGGCGGTTCTACCTGATGGTACCTCTGAAAAGATTTCTCAGCACACCGTAGACCTCGGCGCGGGGCAATCACAAACGATCAGCACAACATTCACCCCAGCGGCCTGGGGGATATTCACCCTCCGAGCCGTTGTGAACGAAGATGCACGCGTCTTTGAATCGGATTTTGGGAACAATCGAATCGAAACCCAGTTGGCGGTCACGGATAGGAGTGTGGCTATCGAAAGCGTTGTTGCATATCCGAACCCGGTTGATTTCAACCCAAAGAGCACTGTCTTAAAACTGGCTTATGTGTTGAGTCGCGACGCCAATGTTGTGATTGCAATCTACACCCCGTTCGGTGAAAAGGTCTTCGAGCGCGAATTCCCCGCGGGGGTGGATGGCGGAAAATTGGGCAGGAATCGTGTATTTACCTGGTCTGGTCGAAACATGTTCGGCGACAAAGTTGCTCCCGGCGTTTACATCTGCCTGATTACCGCAACGGATACGAAAGGCGGAGCGAAAACCGAAGCGACGAAGGTTGCTGTACAAGGAATAAACAAATGAATGATACAAAAATGCAGGATTCAAGATGCAAGCCCATTTTGTCTGAATCTTGAATCCTGAATCTTGCATTTTCATGGCGACTTTGCACTTATTTTTGACATGAGCCTGTTTGTTAGTCACCGAAAAATTCAATCCCTTCGTAAAGTCTTGCGAGACAAGAAAAAAGATGGTAAACTTCAAAAAGGAAGCCGAATGCCTTCTTGCTCAAACGAACCTGGAAGTCGTTTCAAAGTTGCGCTCGGGGGAGCTCAATTTTCGACAGGCTGAAGAACGCTTGTATAATATGGAGGTTGGAGAAGTGGTTGACCAACTGCGGCTTTCAGAGGTTTGTCGAGAAATGATCTGGGGATATGGGATGCAACTTGAAGATTTTGAAGAATATAACCCCGAAGAAATCCCATCAGTGCTTTCAGCTTTGCAATTCCTGTCGGAAGCGATTCTGGATAAAGAAAAATTGATCGCTCAAATCACTTCCCCTGATTCGCATCCATCGAAACTTTCAATTCCTGAAGTCAATGCTTTGGGATATTTACAAGATCAACGACTCAATCCTCTATTCATCCGATTGCTGCAAAGTTCTTCAGCGGAAATGGTTGAAGCCGCCTTGATTGCTTTAAGGCGCAATCATGGACAGATTTTCAGCGTTGAAGGAGAGGAAATGGAGCGGGAGCAGATGGCGAAGGAAAAGCGAAGGTGGTTAGATGAGGGCTGGTCGTAATTCCCAGGGGAGACAATCGTAGCCCAAGTTTCTAACTTGGCCCTGGCGCAAGGGGCCAAGATAGAATCTTGGGCTACAACTCAACCACCGGCGAATTATGACCATCCCTCGGTTGGATTGGTGGGCAGGGCAAAATGAGTGTACAGTCTACGAAAGGAGCTAATATGGCAAGACAAACCGCAGTGAGCATCGTTGGCGATGCGTTTTATATCAATGGAAAGATTACCTATCCTGGTCGGTTTTATCAGGGGCATAAAATCGAGGGGTTACTCATCAATTCGCGGATGGTGCAGGGCGTTTTCGATGATCGGAACCCGGAGACTGTTAGCCGTTGGGCATATCCCGACACCGGAAAATGGGATGCCGAAAGGAATACGCGGGAATTTCTGGCGGCAATGCCGGAATGGCGCTCTTATGGCTTGTTGGGATTCACGATCGACCTGCAAGGCGGCAGCCCCGAAGGTTACTCGAAAGCGCAGCCGTGGCACAATTCAGGGATTGAAGCTGATGGGGGGCTGAATCCGAATTACATCGATCGATTGACCCGCATCATCGATCGCGCCGATGAACTCGGCATGGTTGTCATTCTGGGGTATTTCTACTTCGGGCAGGACCACCGCCTCACCGACGAAGGGGCTGTGATTCGGGCAACGGATAATATCACCCACTGGGTCTTTGACCAGGGGTATACCAACGTCATCGTTGAGGTCAACAATGAGTGCAACGTCCGATACCAACACGACATCTTGAAGCCTGAGCGCGTCCACGAACTGATCGAACGGGTCAAAGGAACCACCCGCAACGGACAGCGGCTGCTTGTCGGGACAAGCTACGGTGGCGGAACGGTATCGAAAGAAAATGTCGTGTGGGCTTCCGACTTCCTGTTGATGCACGGCAACGGCGTCAGTGACCCGAACCGCATCGCCGAGATGGTTCGACTGGTGCGCGCCGTGCCCGGTTATCGCCCGATGCCGATTCTATTCAACGAAGATGATCACTTCGATTTCGATAAGCCACTGAATAATTTTGTCGCGGCGATCAGCGAGTACGCCTCGTGGGGATACTTCGATCCGGGGGCGAATAATTACTGCGATGGCTACCAGAGTCCCCCTGTTCAGTGGGGAATCAACACGGAACGCAAACGGGCTTTCTTTGAGAAGGTTCGGGAGATGGTGGGCGATAGCGGGTGACAAGATTCAGGATTCAGGATTCAGGATTCAAGATACAGGATGCAGGATACAAGGACACAGAAAAAAATGGCAAAGTACATTGGATTAGATTTGGGGACGACCTCAATTACCGGCTTGCTTCTGGACACGGAATCCAGGGATGTGTTGATAAAAGAGAGCGTTGCTAACGAAACCGAGATTACCGCACCGGCAGATAAGGTGAAAGGTCGCTCCGAGTGGGATATAGACCGGATGGTAGAGCACGCGCTTCGCCTGCTCAGTACCCTCGTTGAGCGGTCTGGCGACACGTCCTTGTCCGGTCTGGGAGTCACCGGACAGATGCACGGGATGGTATTTCTGGATACTTTATGGAAGCCATGTTCACCTTTTATTGGCTGGCAGGACCGTCGTTGCCAGGAGCATCACCCCAACGGGGGGACTTATCTCTCTCGAATGCTGGAGCTGGGGGGCGATCGATTTGCCCATACCGGCTGTCGTCCGGCAACCGGATATATGGCCTCTACGCTGTTTTGGCTCGCCCAAAATGACGCCTTGCCCTCTGATACCGTGGCGTGTTTCGCACCGGATTATCTGGTCAGTCGGCTGTGCGATAATAAGCCGGTGACGGATGCAACCAATGCCGCCAGCGCCGGGGTTTTTAACCTAAGCCAGGGGCGTTGGGACCGAGACCTCGTGGAAGCGCTGGGGTTGCGATTAGCACATCTGCCCGAAGTAAGTCCCTCATGTAAAAAGGCGGGCGAACTCTCCGATGCCGCTGCCCGCCTGACCGGTTTGCCTTCGGGCTTACCGGTTGCCGTTGCTTGTGGCGACAATCAAGCCAGCTTCGCGGGGAGTGTCGCTGATTATGCGCATAGCGTCCTGGTCAATATCGGCACGGGGGGACAGATTTCGGTATTTCTGGAAGAGCCCCTGTGGACAAATGCTCTGGATGTGCGCCCATTTCTGGAATCGGGCTTCCTTTTGGTCGGCGCGGGGTTGTGCGGTGGCCGCTCCTATCGCGCCCTGCGAGATTTTATTCGACAGGTCGGCGAGCAGGTTTTCGGGCTGTCGGAGATGCCGGATATTTACGAGCGGTTGAACCGGTTGGCTGCGGAGGTCCCACAGGGTGCCGACGGTCTTCGCTGTGAGCCGATATTTACCGGGTCGCGGCGCGAGCCGGAACGACGCGGCGTCTGGTCTGGGATGAGCGAGTCTAACTTCACGCCGGGGCACATGGTGCGCGCCCTTTTAGAGGGGCTTGGGGAGCAATTCAGACAATTCTACGACGAGATGAGAGGACTTGGCGTTCATCCTCGCTCTCATCTCATTGGTTCAGGGAACGGAATACGGAAGAACCCCACCCTTCGCCAGATTCTGTCCGCCTCCTTTGGATTGCCTGTGGAGGTTGCCTGTCACATGGAAGAAGCGGCGGTGGGGGCGGCGTTGAGCGCCGCGGTCGCCGTTGGCGAGTTTGAGAACATTCAAACGGCGAGCCGACATTTCATTCGATATGAAGTGAAATCAGACAAGTAAGGGGTGGTGTTCAGAGCTGAGCACACCGAGAGGCAATCGACCAGATGTAGTGCTCGAAGTTTCTTTCACCTTCTCAGCAGCCTGTTAAGGGTAACTTCCAGATCAAGGTCAGGTGTTCCCAGCCGACCAAAGTAGCGGGAGAATCGGGCCAATAACGCTTCCGCAAAAGGGCTATCCAGTGAAGCCAGCCGCTCCAAGTTGTCCATTTGTTCCCGTGGCAGGGACACCAGTTGCTGGAAGTCCACCACCAGATCTGGCAGGTCAATGGCACCTGGCAGGAAAAAAAATCGTTCGGGTTGACTGTTTGCCCGATTATTTCTCAAAAGTGATTTCAGCTCTCCTTCTACTTTTGAAGGATTATTAAGCCAATTACGATATTCTTCCAATTCGTTCAATGGAACACAATATGCCATTAGTGCCCATTCAACCTTTGGTTTTCCCTTCCGGACGACAAAATCACAGGAGGGTGTGAGCAATACCCAGTATCCATCTTGAGCCTCAATTTGCCCTTTATACAAATCACCAGCTAATGGTAGTGATTTTTCTATAGGCGGCATCACGTAGTACTGCATCGGGTGTATCTGATCTTCAACTGTCGCAGTTCCAGTCACATCTCCCAACTCTTGAGCCAGTTGCCGAATCCCTGGCCCGGACAGAGATATTGCCAACCGGCGTGCTAGCAAATAGGCGAGCGATGCCCGGTCAGGCGTGTAGCCAAACTGCTCCCAATGTGTCGCCACAAAGTCCCACATATAGTCACGTTGAACCGTTTCCAGGTGCCGGATGAGTGCTCGATTGACGGTAGGCAGTTGGGTGGCAAAAATACTTCTCATTGTTTCCAACAAACGTGTCGGATCTGCTTCTTTCTCCACCACCCGGATGAAGGGGGTCTCCAAGTTCTGCACCAGATGCGGCAACGCGGTATAAAATACGACAGGCACAAAACGTCTTTGCTTGATCGCTTCCAGGGTCCTGATTCCGACTTCCTCTTCACGCTCCTCATCAGGCGAGCCCACTCTGACATCCAGAATCAGCAGGTCAAAGTGCTGTTTTTCCAACGCTTCCAGGGCTTCGGTAAAGTCAGTGAGCGTTTGGACCTGTGGACGTTCATCAGGTGTAGCGATGCTTTCGCCTTCCAGATACTCCTTTACCCTCTCGCATACCCCAGCATCATCGTCCACAAACAACAGTTGCCAGATCGTTGTGTTGTTCATCATTGTACCCTCTTACGCAACGTGATGCGAAATGTCGCACCTGACAATGGTCCACTTTCCAGTAACGCCAGTTGGCCATCGTAATACTCACTGACAATCTCACCGGCGATTGTCAGTCCTAACCCGACGCCATCCGGTTTCGTTGAAAAGTAGGGCTCGAAAATACGTTCTTGGAATTCAGACTCCACGCCGGGGCCGCCATCGGAGAACAGAATTTCAACCTCATCCATGCCTTTTCGATGCACCTGAACGGCAATCTGCCGACGAGCCTTCGGCACTCGGCGAAGCCAGTAGAGGCTATTTTGCAATAAGTTGATGACCACTTCCTGGATTTCTGCTGAATCAACGGTCGTCTGCGTATTCGTATCCGGCAGTTTTACCTGTGCACCGACCTGGGCTATCTCTTGATCTAAAACGGAAAACGCATCGGCGATTGCCTGTTCCAGACGGACCTGGCCCGGTTTACCTCGCTTACGACCACCAAAAGGCTCAATTTTGCGAAACACTGTCGATAGCACGTTTGCTTGTGTTTTGATGGATTCAAAACGTTGACGCAATCGTTGAATAAGTCCGTCGTTGCCATTACAGGCACCTTCAATGTCCCGGCTTCCTAGATGAGCATCGAAGCCAATTTGGTTCAGTGGTATTCTGCCATCGTGAAGCACGGTGTCAATCAACTGCCCCAGCGTTGCCAGTCGTCGGTAGCGTGCCAGGACTTCCTGCACACCCTCAACCCGGCGTTGCAGGTCTTTTTCTTTCTCTCCGACCAGCACTAGCAGTTCCGCATCATCAGGGTAACGCCGCTTGACTACCTCTCGAACCACTGACAAGTCAAAGTCAGCGAACAACCCCCTTCGTTTTATCTTTGGTTTTTCCGGGTCGTGACGAACATCATACCGCCGCGTCTCAAGTTTCGACAGGGCCATTTCTACCAATTCACGCAGGTCATCTAGGGCAGGCCCTTCGATCAGCCCTTCCCTATTGCTCTGATCTCGCAGCAGCGGATTGTCATCGGCAGAAATCAGCACATACCCCATAATTTGGTTGTTGGACAAGCGCATGGTAGGATTTTGAACTCGACGTAAGTCCAGTCGCAGCCAATCATTGCGTGGTTCTCCATAAGGCAATACCCTGAACCCATCCCGATAGATGTTAATACCGGCTGCCCTGTTTAAATCTTCGCGTACATTCTTCAGAGTGGAATCGTACAGTTCAACCAGTTCAGCCAAATCCTTGGGTTCTCGCTCCCATACGCGCAATTCGATATGAAATGGACCGCACTGTGGTGTATGACCATCTTTGAAAACAAACTGATCTGTTATGTGTTCCTCGTTGTCCTGCTCGCGCAACTTGAGCGTCAGATCGTAATGACCTGTTTCGTCCACGTTCCCCTTGAGCCTATAGTGTGGGTGCTTCAGTCCTTCCGGTGTTTCGACACTACCGGATAGATACTCGAACAGAGCAGGTAATTGCAAACAAATCTGGAACTCGTCATTTAAATACACCTCCTCCTGGCCGGTGAAGGGCGAGATGAACCGGGATAGACTGGTACGCAGGTTTTCAAACTGGTCTTTACCCCAGATTGTACGCAACCCTTCCATGCGCAGGATGGTGCCGTGGGTCAGTTCACTGGCTTCAGGTTTATCATCCTCACCCCACAGGGACCGAACGGTTCCGCCGGCACAGATCTCCTTAGGTGATATTTCCTCCCACAGGACTTCGATCTCATCCAGATACTTTTGCGCATCATCGAACTGGCTCCAGTCGAAGAAGGCCCTTACCTCACGCTCCGTCCCAGCACGGCGTGTCACCACTTCAAGGGAATTTGCCAGCCGGGATGCCGCAAAGCGGCCGATACCTTTCTCACCCAGCACGCGACGATCACGCCCCTCACTCCGACGCTGACGCTTTCTGAACAGGGTGGCTGGCTCCATCCAGGCCGTCTGAATCGTTTCCAGAGACATCCCGTGACCGTTATCAATAACCTCAATCATTCCCTGCCCGACTTCCAGAGGCTCCTGGAACCGAACCAGCACCCGCGTGGCATCCGCGTCATAAGCATTCTTGACGAGCTCGATAATGGCAACTGTCTCGTTGCTGATTAACTCATCACCAAAGATGCGCAGAATACGTGCCCTGGGACGAAGAACATTAGTACCCGAAGTACCAGAAATTGATTCGGCCATCTAATTTTCAGCTCCTTTAGTTTGCGTCTGTCTGGCATAATTACACAGCAATCAGGATGTCATACGGATTTTTGCTGTTTCGCCAGGGAAAACTCCTTCCGTTACGTTTCCACCATTGAATCAACTTTTTGCGGAAAACTTTCACCGGAAAATCATCTGGAATCATTCCGCTCATATTGCCTACCTCCTGAGAATCTCTTTCACAACGCAGGCAGCGGCATATGAAAAAACCGGACTGACCGCATCGGCCACCATCTGATATCTGATTCCCATTCCCATCCCTTCAGGAAAAACAAACCTTTCATCAAATCCCATAAGAAGAAGCGCTTCTTTTATAGAAATTACTCTTGGGGGAGTTCCATTCCAAGAAGATGGATGGAGGATATAAGTCTTAGTCACGTTTCCAAATGATGGTGCCGGTTCATCCCATTTAAGTTTATACCATCCATACTTTCCGGTTTCGTAATATTTCTGATATTTGTGAATCGTCTGAAAATTTGGATAGACGTGATCGTGGGTATCCCCGTTTTGCTTATCCTTAAGATGCCAAATCGCGTCTTTGACCGTCATGGCAGATTCTTGGTGAGGTAACAGTTTCCGGAAAAAATCCACTGCCTTTCCTTCCCTGATTCCAACAGCAATAATTCGACGGCGAGTTATCGCGGCACCATAGTCACTGTATCTGACATACTGCAAACCCACAGAATAACCCTTCTTTTTTATTCTTTCCAATTGGGAATCGATTTCTTTCTTCGCAGGTGGGACATTTTCCATTAGGAAGAAAGACGGTTCATGATGCGCGATATAATGGAAAAAACAAGCCAGTAAATTATAATCCCGGTGCTTTTCTTTGCGTCTTTTAAGATTCACGGCAGACCACGGTTTGCACGGGGGCCCCCCAATGATTAGATCGAATTCCCCCTCAACGAATTTATCGTCAGCAAGGTCAGCAACCTGAGCATTGCCAATTTTGTTCAATGAGAATATCTTCTTCGCATGTGGACATATATCCACACCTTCCACCTCAAAACCTGCCCTGGCAAACCCGGAAGCCAGACCACCGGCCCCGCAAAAAAGATCAAGGACTTTCACTGTCGTTTGAACCCCATTATAGATTTTTTCTACTTCCATTCCATATTTACAGTTTACAATACCTGCCTGAATTTGTCAATGCTGTAGAAACCCCATTCACGTCTCACGCTGAATACTTCGCGATGACCTCTTCGTTGAGGGCAACCCCCAACCCCGGTTTCTGGGGAGGCGCGAGGTAGCCTTCTGCATCAATTCGCAGGGGTTCTTCCAACAGAATCTGGAACGCCTCAACCGTCAGCCCCGGCGGGTCATAAAAGTATTCGATGTAAGGGCAATTCGGCACCGCACAGCAGAGGTGCAGATGCCCCGCAAGTCCGACGCCCGTGCCGCCGTGATGTGGGATAAACCATTTGTGATACATCTCCGCCATCGCCGCAATCTTCCGCAGTTGTGAAATGCCTTCCGACACCAGGGCGTCAGGTTGAAGGACATCGTAACTCCCTTTCTCAATCATCCAGCGGAACTCGTGCAAGCCCCGATTGTTTTCGCCACCGGCGATGTAGATATTGACCTGTTCACAGAGTTTCGCCAACGTATCGAAATCGTAACGGAACAACGGCTCTTCCAGCCAGACCACGTTCAGTTGCTCAAGCTCCCTTGCCGTGGTCAACGCCCGCTCGTAAGTCCAAACGGGGCCGCCCCTTGGCCACGCATACGTGTTCGTCTGATTTGCGTCCACCATAATATCCATCTCATCGCCGAGGGCATCGCGGACCGCACGCACCAATGCAATGTCTTCCTTGACCGTATGATTGCGCAAACGCAACTTAATCGCGCGATACCCTTCGTCGAAGATTCGATGGGCGTCGTCCGCACGTTTCTCGGGCGACCCCATTTCGACGAGGCTTGTATACGCTTTCACCCGCTCCTGATAGCCGCCCCAGAGTTTATACAACGGCTGATTGGCTGCCTTCCCAATGAGGTCCCAGAGCGCTAGATCGATAATCCAAGCCCCTCCCGCGTGGCGGAGGACCTGGATGTGCTGTTCTGTCGCGAAAGGGTCTTTCCCAATCAGTTGCGCTTTGACAAACTCGCTGACGCCCCCATAGCCAGCCCCAATTCCCGTGATGCCTTCGTCGGTGTGAATCTTGACGATATTCGTGCCGTAGGTTTGCCAGGTGCCTCCTGGGTCCCACGCCGGTTGCATCGGCGCTGGAAACGGAATGTTGCGAACAGCGATGGTTTCAATGTCAGTGATTTTCAATGTTGTGCCTCCTGAGTTCTCTTCCTTCTTTAGGATTTACGCAACGGACTTGAATCTTGAATCCTGAATCCTGAATCCTGATACCAGATTCAAGGTTTCGACACGCTCAACCCGGCGGATGCAGGATTCAAGAATTCGATGTAATGTGTAGATCCTATTCTGTATTTACTACGACTCCAGCTCAGACGATGCCGCGATTAACGCCTTCGCGGCGGTGCTGTCCACTGGCCGAGAGAAGAAATATCCCTGTCCATATTCGCAGCCCATCGCCACAAGTCGTGCGAGCTGCTCCGGCGTTTCAACCCCTTCTGCAATCACACCCATGCCCAGATTATGGGCGAGCGTCACGATGGTTCGGATGATTTCTGAGTCATCGTTATCAACACCCATCCTGCTAATGAAAGAGCGGTCAATCTTCAAGGTATCAACCGGCAGACGATGCAGATAACTCAAGGATGAATAGCCTGTACCGACGACTAAATGTTCTTTCCCAAAACGCGCAAGGGTGTCTCCAGCGCGGAGGCAGGCCTCCAGCTTTCGTGCGATTGCAATCAAAAGTTTATCCCCAACGATATGCCCGAGGCTGTCGTTGACAACCTTGAAGTCATCAAAGTCCAGGAAGAGCACAGCGAACCAGTAATCCCGGTGCCGTTTGGCACGTATCATCGAACGCTCCAGTTGCTCCATGAACATCACCCGGTTCGGCAAGCCTGTCAGCGCATCATGAAAGGCACTGTGTCGCAGTTGTTCCTCGGCGTGCTTGAGCTCCGTAATATCCTGCGCGACACACACGAACCCCTGAACAGCGTCGTTATCTCGCAGATCCGTGGCAGCGACGGCATCCAGGAGACCCCCCAGGAGCAAAAGCCCAACCACCTGATTTCCCGTGATGATCGGAGTCAGCGCGACCCGGTAAAGATTATCCCGGCACTGCCAGATTCCGTTATAATCTCCCCCCTTCAATCCGGTCTCAACCCCGGGGAATGGGAGCAGCTCCTGACCGAAAAGCAAGGAATCGTCGAGGTCGGCGAGGAGTTTCCCTTGAGCATCCACCACGAGCATCAAATTCGTTCCGCCCACCCTATGAAGGTCTTCGGCAGTCGAAAAGACCGTCCGGGCATCCACGTCTGAAATGTTCATGACCGCCTGCAGGTACGGCGTCTGCGCCATCGACCTTGCCTGAGCGGTCATCAGGTCGTAGCGAAGGAGGGTAAATCGCTCGTAAGCCACTTTCCCCGTCTGGAGATTGTGGGTGATTTCCGCATCCGCAATCTGCCCCAGGAACCGAACCATGACCAGGATTGAAATGAGGATAAAACTCAAGGAAACGGTGACCGTCCCCAGGAAAACTTTCTTCCGAATCGTCAGCGACATCACTGGTATTTCCCCTTGTACGGTTTGCCAAATTTGTTCTTATGCTCGACGAACTGCTTATCCTCCTGAATTTCTAAGGCGTAGTTGTAGAGTGAAGTCCCAGATATTTGAACGCTTGGTGTGAATTAAAATCTGAAGATCCTGTAGGGGCTTGGTTTCCAAGCCCTCGTCCAACGGCGCAAAACCATAGCGGACGGGCGGGAAAACCCCGCCCCTACGGTTTCCGAAAAACTCACACCAAACGTTTGAGTGCGTACCATTCAGTCTTCGTAATCCCTGTTCAGTGGAGGGTATCATAAATCTCCTTCCAATCGCTTTTACTGAAAGACTTTCTATAGAGGAAATGGCCATGAGGGATTATACAACGATTGAGATTAAAAAAGCAAGAGAAGAATCTCAACGTTTTTGATATTGACAAAAAGATGAACTTTCTGCTAAGATGCTCTGTGCAAGTCATGAACCACTTTTTGAAACCTCCCGGTAGGCCCCTTTTCTAACTTTAGCCACTTTAACTAATTTTTATAGGAGGAGGGTATTCATTAAAAAAAGCTGAAAACCGCCGGGGTGCGGACGGGGGGATGGCCGAGAGTGAAAGTGGGTGTTGGAAACGGATGAACAGGGGGATGAACCGGTCTTTTAGGTCGAAGGGGCTCTGTGGACGAGTGGACGAGTGGACGAGGCGATTCTCGCCAGCCTGGGGGTGCCCTCCACAGCTCTGGCATGGACGACCGAAGGGGGAATGGGTTTCGCCGTTGGGGGGGGTGAGGAATTTCTGAAAGTTGCCCCGGGTGGGTCAGCATGGGATTGAATGTCGCAAATCGTCTGTTTTTAACCCAGATGGGACAAGGTGCCCAAATTTCTGAATAAGCTCCTGTTGGTATTGATTGAGCCTTTGATGGTCACGGACTGGTTGGGGCTGCCGTTGTAGGGCCGCCGGGGTTGGCTTGCACGGTATCATAAATTTTCAGGTCAAAGAACTTTTCATTGCTTTCGACGCCATAGTTGGTGACGGCTTTCGTGCGGATTCTGCCGCTCAGATTGGGGCTGTTCCAGGTATACGTTGCCAGGGCGTTTCCGGGCTGTTCTAACTCAACCGTCTGCCAGTTATTATCAAAATCCCAGAGAA
>CAZOAL010000004.1:0-252783 GCA_964577695.1 uncultured bacterium
TTTTTCCTTGACAACCGCTCAATCACCTTAACTTGTGACCAATGACTTTAGCCCTAATCTTCAGATCGGGGCTTAAGTTAATCCGTAATGGTTTTGAAAGTACCGAATGATGAGTGAAAGATGACGTAAAGATTGCTTGTAATCTGTAAAACGAGCCACAAACAGCACATAGAGGTTTAATCTGATTTCAGGATGTACCTTTTGGCGCGTACCATCAGGAGACATCCGCATATACCGATCCGGAGCACGGAGCGCATTTTCTTCTTCTATGTTGATCAACAAGACAGAAACGGCTCCTAACTTAAACGTTAGGGCATCCATATTCTGCCCATCTAGGAAGACCACTGGATCTTCATGAGATTCATCGGGATTCGAGCCTGAATTTAAATAGGTATTCAGGCGGTTCTTCAAGACAACAAGGGCTTCACTGATTATATCAAAATTCTTTCAAAATAGCGTGGTTCCAATGCCGTTCACTGTTATGACGACCCATTTATCGTTTAGATAAATTTCACAATTGAAGACATGCTGCAAGGTAGCGCAAAACGGGTGCCAGTGGGAGCGCATCGCTTTGGGCAAACCACAAGGTCAACACGAGATGGACAACACAGGTAAGGAAAACACGAGGAAAATGAGAGCGCGAGAAAGTATGATGGGCAATCAAGTCAATGGAGGGAAGACAGGAGGGGACAGGATTCGTTCTACGTTTCACGCGACGCCGTTGATTTACACCCAAACTGCGTGGAAATAACACGTTAATAACACGTTAATATCATGTAAATAGTTTGAGAGTCATTCAAGGAGAGCGTGCATCAAGGGAGACGATAGCGGGACCACCGGCCGGTCCCTTCACGCACGAGCAAGCCGTACCTTTGCATCTTGGTCAGTAAATAATTCGCCTGAAGGTCTGCGTTGGTTGCCGCTAAGATACGGACATCAACCTGCTTTTCATCGGTGCCACCGACCGGCGTGATACGGCCATCTTCCAGCACACGCAGTAGCTTGACCTGGAGTTCGATGGACATCTCACCGACCTCGTCGAGAAACAGGGTGCCCCCATCAGCCAGCTCAAAGTAACCCTTGCGGGACGTGTCGGCACCGGTAAAGGCACCGCGAACATGTCCGAAGAAACTGGACTCCGCCAATTCACGCGGAATCGCCGAGCAGTTGACGGGAATGAAGGGGCCCCCTTTTCGGGTGCCACCAAAGTGGATGGCGCGAGCAATCAATTCCTTGCCCGTCCCACTTTCGCCTGAGATTAAAACCGTTGTCGTGTTGGCATGCTGAAGCCGGCTAGTTTCGGTCAGGATGCGCGTAATGGTTGGACTCCTGCCGATAAAACCCTCAATACCCCAGTGAGCCGCCTCCATCTGGGAGAGAAAGTCGAGGCGTTCAGCGACCTTTTCTTTGGCATCAACCGCCTGATTGCGTGCGTTTTCGGCCTGTTGACGTTCCGCCATTTCCCGTTGAAGCTGTTCATTGGCACGAGTGAGGGCCTCGGTTCGCTGTTGAAGCGCTCTTTTCAGCAGGGCGTTCTCCAGGTGAGTTTTGACGCGACAAAGCACCTCCTCAATCTGAAAGGGTTTCGTGATATAATCGACTCCCCCTACCTGAAAGCCAAGAACCACATCTTTCACTTTGCTCGCCCCCTTCCTCAAGTGCTTTTTCAGCTTGTCCGCGAGTGGTGATGTCCTGCGCAATACCGATGTAACCGATAATATGGCCTTCCGCTGTACCAGTAGATTGAAGCAACTTCAGAGCAGCAATCAACTCTGCCTTCGTCATATCTTCGTAGTTCATTGCATCCTCCAAATAATAGAGTTGTTCCTAAATCATGGGGAGGCGGTCATAATGAGAAGGCAGTAGAAACCGAGTTTTTGCCAAAAACTCGGTTTCTTATCCTCCCGAGTCTACCACACTCACTAAAAAGGAACAACTCTAATCACCGCCGTTCATCCGAAATCACAGACCCGGGCATAATGAAGTGTTCTCCATTTGTCACTTCCGCGACACGTTGCTGGAAAGTGTCGAAGAATAAGCCACTCCTCATCGGGGTGACGCCGCCGATGACGTTGACCTGCGCCCTTGCACCCCGGCAAACGGCAATTGCTCCTTCAGCCGTATACCCCTTCTCCCGGCGACGACTGGTCGACTCATCCGTCACGAGCACGAGGACAAGCTGGCGCTCATCAGGGGTTTTGAGTTTGGGCACACCCTCCATGATGGCGTCTAACAGATGTTCATTGCCGTGTTTGGGGAGGCGAAACATCGCTTTAACTTGATTGGCAGCTAACGGCGGTTTTGTCACCAAAACGGTGCTTTCTCCGCCGCCTGCCGCTGCCCAGAATCGAATGACTCCAAATCGATAGTCCATCCCTTCGTCATCCAAGATGCGAACCATTCTATCGACGCCGGCACAGATTTCATCCACTTTGTTCTCCATGCTCAAGCTGGAATCAATGACAAACACAATATCGGCTGCCGACCTCACTGTCGCCGCGATGTGTTGGGCGATGTGCTTGAAAATCCCCTCAATCTTGAGTATCGACTTGTCTATCAAAAGAGAGGGTTCCATCCGTTTCTGATTCTCATCAATAGCGTACCACTTGCCATCCGTTTCATCCGCTAATTGCACCTGCGCCCCTTCGCCGATTCCAATGACGTTGATGTGAATTCCGTCTCGGTTGCACTGGTCGATAATCTCTCGGACCAGTTGATTTTTGGCATCCTCCACTTCCCAGGATGTTTGAAGTCTATCGTTTGTGACAACGACAATGTGCTTGGTTGCGTCTGACCGAAACTCCAACTCTCTGAGTCCTTGCATAATTGCATCAAGCCCGTATCCGGTGCCTGCCCCTCCAAGCTTTATCCGCAAATCGCGAAAGCTTTCCTGAAGCGCCCCAAAATCGCTTTGTAGCGGATTGACGATGGTTTGTGGCGTGTTGTTGACGTTTTGGAACCCAATCAATGCAAACTGATAGCGGAGGCCCGCCTCCTCAAAGGCGCTGACCATATCGACCAGTCGTTTTTCAACCGTTGCGATTGGTGTTTCCATCTGTGCGCCTCCGTCGATGACAAAGGCAAGGTCAATCATTGGGTTCTTGCTCTGACGACTGGCGCGACGGGCAATGTCAACAAGGCTTTCCCCGATATCAACTTTTTTTGTGTCCTTTTTCTCGTCGTCTTTCGGACGGATGGTGATTCCCCTTCGGGGTTGGGGCGGCCGAACTTGTGCTGTTGTGAACGCCGAGAATCCGTCAATGCCGCTCCAAATTGCCAATATGAGCAAAGCAATTCGCCACTTCCAGATGTATTGTTCGGTGTGTTTCACTGTATGACTCCATTCACGTTAAGTCCGACTCGGATTGGAGGTCGAGGCTTGCTCCTTCGCAGGCTCAGGAGGTGTGCGGCTACTGGCTAAAGCCTCGGCCTCCAGGGAGCCCCGGTACGGATTTAATCCCGCATCCGCGTCTCGTCTAACTTTAAACACTTGAGAAAGGGTATAAATGACGCTTTCATTGATGAATCCTGAATCTTGCATCTGACATGAATACAGGATTCAAGATGCAAAATGCAAAGCCATCGTGGTGTCAGTGATGACCTATCGCGGTATATCAACCCCCGTATCCCAGACGACGTAGATGAGCAACAGATTCCTTCAGATCGCCGCCGGCTTGAAGGATCCACGGTCCCTGAAAATCCACGGCTTCAAGCACCAGTCGGATGCCCGCGAAATCCACGCTCCCTGTGCCGAGTGTGCCAAATTCCCACGCTTGAAAGTTTCCGCTGTGGTCCTTCAAATGGGTGCTGGCGACATACTTTGCGACCTTCTTCAGCTCTGCGACGGCATCGGCACCTTTTGTGTAGAAACTGATGTTCCCGGTGTCAAAGTTGATTCGGATATTCGGATGGTTGATCGCTTCCATGGTCTTCAACGCAGCATCACCGTGATGAAGGAGGGATGGGTGAGTTTCGAGCGCGACGGTGTTGCCTCGTTTCGCCGCTTCATCTCCCATATTTTTCAGCCAGTCACAGACCTTCGTTCGCAATTCCTCCCCGGCTTTGATGCTGCTGAGTGTGAGATTCACTCCCATCTTGACCGCTGCATCAAAAGCGTTTATCCATGCCTGCGTTGCTTCCGGCGTGGCAACGGTATCCTCTTCCAGATACATCGCCGTCAGCCCAATCGCCTGAAGCCCTTTCGCTTTCAAATCTGCCTGAAGTTCCTCAACCTTGTCCGGGTGTGGGGCAGACACCTGAACGTATTGGATGCCATATCCTAAGAGTTCAGCCCCTCCGCCTATGTTCGCCAATACATTTTTCATTTTTGACTCCTTCAATCTTATCAATCAAACAAAATCACGCCACGCGCATTCTTCCCCGCCTCCATATCCGCAAAGGCTTCGTTGATCTGTTCGAGGCGATAGTGTTGCGTGATCAGTTCGTCGATCTTGAGTTTCCCTTCATCGTAGAGCTGGAGAATTTTGGGCATATCGACTCGGGGGACAGCAGAGCCGTAGAAAGAGCCCATGATGCGCTTTTCCTTGATTGCCAAATCCTGCGCGGGCAGGCTGACCCGCGCATCAGGGCGGGCAATCCCAACGATGACCGCCGCCCCCGCAGGACGAATCATCGCATACGCCTGCTCGATTGTCTTGGGATTGCCGATGACCTCAAAGGCATAATCGACCCCCTTTCCGTCCGTCAACTCACGAACCGCTTCGACGGGGTCGCACTCGGACGCATTCACAACGTCGGTCGCGCCGAAATGCCTGGCGAAGTCCAACTTCGTTGCGAAGCGATCCACGGCGATAATCCGCTCCGCCGAAGCCAGGACGGCACCTTGAATGACATTTAGCCCAACGCCCCCCGCGCCAATCACCGCGACCCAACTCCCCGGCTCAACCTGCGCGGTGTTCAGCACGGCGCAAACCCCTGTCGTCACACCGCAGCCCACCAGGACCGCCTTTTCAAGTGGATAGTGCGGGGCGATCTTGATCAGGCTCTGCTCTGGCACGACGGAATATTCAGACATCGTGCCGATGCGTGACATTTGAGGGATGGGTTGTCCCGCTTTGTTGCGGCGGCGGCAGGTGTCATCCAGGAGATACCCCCGACGGGTGGAGAAGCCTTCGCATAGGCTCACGCGATTCTTAAGACACATCCGGCAACTTCCGCAGTAGGTCACGAATGAAAGGATGACGGGGTCGCCGGGGCGGACATAACTCACCCCCTCACCGACGCGCTCAATGATGCCGGCCCCCTCATGCCCCAGTGCAACGGGTGGCTGATAAGGGATGGTGCCGGTGACGACAGAGAGATCCGAATGGCACACGCCACTTGCCACGATGCGGACGAGGACTTCATTCGCTTTGGGTTCACCCAATTCGAGTTCCTCAACAACAACGGGTTTATTGTGTTCGTATACAACAGCAGCTTTGGTTCGCATGGTATTCACTCCTCTTAGAAGTCTCAGTCAAGCGATAAGATAAGGAATGGAAGGAAAGGAAGGATGGAAGAAACGGATTCCTTCCCTTCCTTCCCTTTCTTCCATTCTTCCAATCTTCCCCATCGGGTCGCTTCAAAAGATAAACTTTAATACTGGAAGTTGGGTACTTAAATTCTCGTTTCATAGATTATAGCAAAAATTAATCTTCCGCTCAACAGCAAATGTGGGATTCAAATCTTGCTCACAATCGCTAAACCTGTTATAATGAAGACTTACCATTTTGAGTTAGGACTTACGCACTTGATGCACGGAGCTCAATCTCCGTGCTAATGGCTTCAAGGGTCATAAATGACCCTATCACAGCCCCGTTTACGGGGCTGAATCCGCATGAGCCCGAAGGTTTAGCTTCGGGCGTCTATGATCCAAATGCGTAAGTCCCCACCCCCGGCAGCAAAGTCTCCATTCAGAGAGATGGCGTGGAAGTGCTTGGGTATAACTACGGAACTTATGGAGAACATGCCGTCCGACCTTATTTCTTCCCACTCATCGGACCATCGGGGCGGTGTGTGACCCGAATCGGGCACCCGCATGACCCGGTCGGACACCGGCATCACTATTCGATTTGGCTTGCCTATCACCAGGTCAACGACGTTAATTTCTGGGATGATCGAGAGAGTAGCGGCAGGCAGATTCATCAAAAATTTCTCAGCCTGTCAGACGGTCCGGTTTTCGCCGGATTCCGTGCGATGGTGCATTGGCGAAATCCCGAAGGGAAAACGCTGATGGAGGAGACCAAACAGGTATCCGTTTACCCCCTATCGGGTGACGCCCTCTTGATAGATATGAACCTCACTTTCGCCTCAGTTGGGGAAGCGGTGCAACTGGAGAAAACCCAATTTGGATTTCTGGGCGTCAGAGTTGCGAAGTCGATGGGCGTTTTTGATGGCAGTGGTCGCATACAAAATTCTGAAGGCGCGATGAATGAAAAGGCGATTTTCTGGAAGCGAGCAAAATGGTGTGACTATTCCGGGCCGATTACCGAAAATGAGTGGAACGGCATTGCAATCTTTGATCACCCAGACAATCTGAATCACCCGTCCCACTGGCATGTGAGAAGTGACGGCTGAATGTCTCCCTGTCTGTTCCTTGAGAATGGCGAAACCATTACACCCGACAAAAAACTGGTATTGAACTACCGGCTTTTTGTCCATGCTGGGAATGCGATTGCTGCCCGTGTACAGGACCGGTATGGAGAGTATACGAAAGCAGTGAGGATTGAGGTTGGCACCCCTTCGGCAGTTCAACTTTAGCCACATCCCCTCTAACTTTTGGCATGCTGTACTATCACTAAACTTGTGAGAAGCCACACACCGTCTCGTATGAATCCTGCATCTTGCATCGTGAATCCTGCATCTTGCATCGTGAATCTTGTATCCTGCATCCTGCATCTTGTATCGTGAATGAAGCGTTTAAATCTTTCCGCGCATCCGAATCAACCGCTCACCCGCTTCGCGTAGCGTCCTTTCATCTTTGCTGAACATGAACCGCAGCTTCGTCCGACCCAGCTCGGGACGGCTATAGAAACTCGACCCCGGCACCCCGCCAACACCGATCTCCTTCACGAGCCAGTGGGCAAATTCGGTATCGCTGGGGAAACCGAAATCGCTGATGTCGGTCATGATATAGTATGCCCCTTCCGGTGCAAAGCAACGAAATCCTGCTTCAGTCAACAGCCCCAAAAGTAGTTTGCGGTTATGGTCATACCGCTCAACCAGTTGCCGGTAGTATTCTTCACCCAATTGCAGCGCAACCACCCCTGCCTCTTGCAAGGGATGAGGGGCACCAACCGTCAGAAAGTCGTGCATCTTGCGGATGGCATTCGTCAGGTGTTCCGGGGCGATCACGTAGCCCAACCGCCAGCCGGTGATCGAATAGGTCTTGCTCAACCCTGAAACGGTGATGGTCCGATCGCGCATTTCCGGAAAAGAACCGATGCTGATGTGGGTCCGCCCATCGTAAAGCATGTGCTCGTAGATTTCATCCGTCACGGCAAGGCAGTCGTACTCGCAGCACAGTGCCGCAATCTGCGCTAACTCCTCGCGGCGGAAGACTTTTCCCAATGGGTTGTTCGGCGTATTCAAAATAATTGCTTTCGTGTTTTTGCTGAAAGCACTTCGCAACTCATCGGGGTGGTAGGTAAAAATATCGACGCCATCGGGGCCGCGCGTCTCTCGCAACGGCACATAGACCGGCTTTGCCCCTGAGATAATTGCGTCAGGGCCGTAGTTCTCATAAAACGGCTCGAAGATGACGATTTCATCGCCGGGGTTGATGATTGCCAGCATCGTGGACATCATGCCTTCTGTTGAACCGCAGGTGACCGTCACATTGCGCTCCGCATCTGTTGGGATACCATTAAACGCCGTCACCTTGCGGGCGATTGCCTGACGAAATCTTGGCGTTCCCCATGTGATGCTATATTGATTGTATCCACCGCGAATGGCGTCGATTGCGGCTTGCTTGACTTCATCCGGCGGTTCAAAACCGGGGCTGCCCTGTGAAAGGTTGATCGCATTGTAGCGATTGCAAAGTTGCGTCATCCCTCGGATGACGGATTCGGTGAACAGTGTGGATTTATGTGAGATCATAGATTTTGACGGTCAGAATTGGAAATGAATCTTTCAAGGTTAAGTGAAACGTTCTGTCGCGGAGTTTACCCTTGAGTGAAACGAAAATGAGTCTATCAAGTTTTCTCGCTTGTGTCAATCTTTTTTTTTATGTATTAGGGCGTGTTGACGAACTGTTTCGCAATCTAACTGTAGCCCAAGATTCTATCTTGGTTGGGGACGAGGTGCCAAGTTAGAAACTTGGGCTACGAGCGCATTTGCCCGAGTTCGTCAACACGCCCTAGTCAACAGGATGGTTGACACTTCTCTGAACCTAACCCCCCGACCCCCTTCCCTCGAGGGAAGGGGGAGTTGTTCCTCCCCTCTCCTCGTCGGAGCGGGACCGGGGGAGAGGTTCAGATTAAAGTTAAGCGTGCCCGATTCGTTTGAAGCGGGGTCTGGAAGTGGTTTCAGCATTCAATACAGCAAGCCGTGCCAGAATCGCTTGCGTTTTCTGAATATCCGCTTCAGCCCCTAACTGCGTAAACAGCTTCAGGGCTTCATGAAGTTGAAGTTTCGCTTTCTCCCGGTCAGGTTTGTCCATCAACATCAGACCGTATTCATAATGCGCTTCGGCTTGATTCAGATGGGATTGACATGCCGCTGCAAGCTGAATGCTCTTCTGGAAGAAGTGTTCAGCTTTGTCCCAGGCTTTCTTGTAAGACCGGATTCGCCCGGCATATTTATAAGTTTCGGCGAGGTGCGATTGGCTCTTCAGCCGACCAAAGACTCTAATGGCTTGAATGCAAGAGGCCTGAGCAAGTGCCAAATCCATTAATTGCAACGCCAGTTCGGTCCGGCCCAGATGAATATGCCCGATGAGGTACAAGTCGCTGTGTCTGCGGGTATATTCGAGACTCTGCTGGTAATACGCACCAGCGCGCGTCCACGCTTTCATGTCCACAGACAACATGGCCATATTATAGTACACTTGAGCCAGCCCACGCTCATCGCCGATGGATTCGTAGCTTTGTACGCCCTTCTCGTAATAGGCGATAGCAGTTTGGAAGTCTCCCCGAACGGTCGCAAGAATCGCCATATTCATGTGGACATCCCCAATCAGGCGTTCAGCGTCTGATAAGTCTTGGATAATCTCCAGCGCCTTCTGGTAATTTGCTTCCGCACCTGAATAGTTTTCCGATTGGAAATCATTCCAACCGAGGCAGATGAACATATAGGCGACCTGATGGAGGTTCCTGAGTTCTGAATAGATAGCCATACTGGCGCGATAATGGCTTTTCGCCTCATGATAGTTGCGTTGCTTGGATCTGATATGGGCGATAAACTTGAGAATCTCCGCTTTTTCCGGGAGACTGTCCTGGCAGTAGTCCAACGCCTGATAGAATTGATTCAAGGCTATATCCCATTGGGTGAGCAGATTATGGGTTTTCCCCAACTCAATCAGAAGACGCATTTTCTGGGCTTCCGTGAGATTGCCGTTCTCAACGAGGTTTCGCAGGGCTTTTAAGGGCAACTCCAGTGGTTTTACGATGTCATGTTCCTGTCGCTCAAAGACCTGGGCCATCTGTTGAACGAGGGCGGCTTGATTGGCGGCCACCGTCAGCCGTTCAATTTGGGACATCGCTGCCCGGACCTCCTCCACCAGAGCCTGGTGCCATTGGGAGATTGAATCCGCGGTGATTTCATTGACCATCCCAAGCAGGAGAGTCAATTGCTGAGTTTGCATTGGGTTGAGCATTCGTTGTTTACTCCATTCATTTTGAATCGGATTCAGGATTCAGGATTCAAGATGTCGCAGAGACGTTCATCCAGAGGGACCAAAGATGAATATCAACCCCTGGACATTATCACCGATCTTATTACTAAGACCTACCTCGATCATCTCAACGGTAATCTTAACAGAGTCAGTCCCTTGTTTATTGAGATATGCGGTGAGCGCACCGTTTGGGATGTTGATTCTCGCATTGTCGTTAATTTTAATCTCACCACCATCAGCAGTGATAACTTTGCTTTTGTAATAGGTCGAAGCCCAGGCGACACTTAACCCCAGGATAAGAACAAAACTAGCTATCGTTGTCAATCGAATCACTTTGGAAACTTTCTGAAACATTTTGAGAAACTCCTTTTTACTTCGTCCCTGAACTCGGAGGGGCAAGTGAAGTTGATTTAATATCCCGTTTGCCAGGAGATGTCGTATAATCGCAATACTCATCGTAGCTATAACGAGAACTAAAACGGCGATCGTATGTTGTCATCGAAGTGTCCCCTTTTTGCGTTGTGGACCCAAAGGCTTCTCCTTTGTCGTTTAACGCTTTGGCACCCGCCGCTGATGTGTGCTAAAGCGTTGAACGACAAGCAGAGCAGCCCGCAAGCCGGGGTTAATAATATCCGTCGTAGTAATAATGGGAAAAGTGCGGAATTTCAAACTTGATCATGTCAGCACTATTGTAGCGCGTGCCTTCAACGGCTTCCCCAGCTTCGTCATACAACCACACATCGGTGTTTGGAGAGACATATTTCGTCCCTTTAATCTTCAGGAGTAAGGGATTGGGCGTAAAGTAGGCACCGTGTGGACTAAAATGGAAACTGAGTCGATAGTAGAGGACGCCATCGTCTCGCAGCACCAACTCTTCGGTCAGCTCACAGGCGATTGTCACCTGCGTGATTCCTTTCTCAGTCATGTAGGCGTCCAGTGCGCCTGACTCAATCGAGCATTGGACCTGGTTCACACCATCATCCTTAATTTGAACAATCTTGAGCCCAGCCCCTCCGCCTTTGTTGACAACCTTGCTACCAGAATAGACGTTTTGTTGGAGTATCGTGAGCGCCCAGGTGGGTGCACTCGACGCAAAGACAAGAACGAAACAGGTCATCGCTGTCAATAGAATCCGGGAAGAAACTTTCTGAAACATTTTTGTGGTTCTCCTTTTGTTAGTTAAATGATGTTGTAAGTTTGTCGAGAGAAACCGAGTTTTTTGGAAAAACTCGGTTTCTTTGCGGGATTTCTTAACATGAGCCGCTGGTGTTTAGTAGGAATAATCGTCGTAGCCATACCGGGAAAAATGAGGAATTTCAAAGACGATCCGATCTAAGAGATTGTAGCGTGTGCCTTCCAGCCTTTCTCCATTTTCGTCATACAGCCAAACCTCGCTGCCCTGATCAACATATTTCCCCATCAGTTTCAGTTCTAATGGGGGATTAAAGTAAGCGCCGCTGGGGCCAAAATGGAATTCGAGCCGGTAGTAGCTGCTGCCATCGGCTCGTTGCACGAGCTCTTCAGTCATATCAACCGTGATTTCAACGCTATTGATGCCCTTTTCCTGCATGTAGGCGTCGAGCGAACGTGACTGAATCGTGGCTGTGACCTTGTCAAGAACGCCAAGCAAATTAAGAAGATTCGGGGCAACGTAGATTGTGCCGCCCCCGCCTTTTTTGATAACTTTGCTCGCATGATAGGTTTGGGCTGCCCCGGCGTCAGTGAAGGCCAAGACGAGCAGTAGACAGCCAATTGTTGCGAATCGCAATGCAGTGTGGATTTTCTGAGACATGTTGTTAGTTTCCTTTCGTTAAGTTCAAGTCATTTGCTTTGGAAAAATGGGGGGAGGGTGTGCTATCACAGGAAAAATGAACCATCCCCGGTTGAAGTAGAAACAAGCTGGCAGCATGTTCTACTTCAACCGTCAGTCAAAACTGAAAAAGTCGTATCATCAATAAGAAGGGGTATTAGGCGGAGTATATGAGGAGGGGAGGAGAAAGCGTGGTGCTTCGTTCAGAAGAAGCACCACCCATTGTACGAAGATTAGGTATTTATCAAGGGATTTTAAGCGGAGTATCCGGGGGGGGAGGAACAGGAGAGCGTTGTTCAAAAGAAAAGCTCAAATTGAAGTATCTATTAAATTGTCTGAAAACAGACGAATCGAATATAAGCAAAACCTATGCCTAGGGTATAGGCCCTAAGACGATATAGGGCTAAAAGCCTATTTTGCCTAGGGCCCCTGAGCCCAAATACCAAACAGCCAATCGCCATCATCGTGTCAAAAAGTCAACTTTATCAGACAATTTGTTGATGTTCTGACCTTCAAAAACAGGTCATGATGGCATTGGCCCTTCAGATAGCTGTTGCCTTTTCGATCTGTTCAGTGGCACTGTATAGAATTCTACACTGACATGTATATAATCACATACATCAAGTCTTATCAGATGGAGGGAATATTCAGCGGAAGATAGGTTGTAGACCCTAAGTAAAGCGCCTAAAGTGGGCATGTTTCAAATTTCCCAGAAAATGACTTTACACTTGAGAGCGGGAAACTCCGCTTCGCGTGAGCAGAGCCTGCCCTTGCGTAGCGGGGCTCTGCACGAGTGAAAGGCTGGAAGGCTGGAAGAATGAGAGCAGGAAACCTGCACTATGAGCGACTACCACCCAATCTTCCAATCTTCCACTCCCAAAGCGTGTCAAGTTGAGCGAAGCGAAATCCCCTCGAAAGAAATTCCTTGCCCAAACACTCGAAATCGGTTATCATGACGGATAATTTCGTGCGCCATAAACTATCTCCTTTTATTTGTTGTCAAGTTGAGAGTTTATGGCATTTTTCCCGTTTTAGCAAGTTAATACTGACATCAGTGTGTCAGCATTAAGAGTTTCACGACATCCGATTTGCAACGGTCTCTGGTCATAGGTTGAATTTTCTGATTACGTTTCACGTTTCACGCATCACGTATGACAAAGAGGGAATCGATAATATGATAGAACAACACCCACAGACGGGCAAAATCAACTTAAAAGGGCTGACACTGCTTGAACTGGAGACGCTGTTCGAGCAGTGGGGTGAGCCGAAATATCGTGCCAGACAACTGGTGTCATGGATATACCAGAAACGCGTCACTTCGTTCGAGGCGATGACGAACCTGCCCAAAACCCTCAGACAGAAATTAGCGGCGCAGACTGACATCAGCGGTGCACAGGTACTTGCTCGCACGGTCTCTGATACCGATGTAGCTGTCAAATATTTGTTTGAACTCGCGGATGGGAGCCGCGTCGAAAGCGTTTTGATGGTTGAGGGGGAGCGCGTCACGGTCTGCGTTTCGTCGCAGATGGGCTGTGCGATGGCGTGTGATTTTTGCGCGACCGGAAAGATGGGTTTCTTCCGCAATTTGACAGCGGCTGAAATCTTGGAGCAGTTGCTGGCAATTGAAAGAGAATTGGGGGAGAAGAAAATGGCAGTCACAAACGTTGTGTTTATGGGGATGGGAGAACCGCTGGCGAACTATGAGCACACCCTGGAGGCGATACGCCTGATGCGTGCCCCGGAGGGGTTCATGTTGTCTGAGAGAAGAATCACGGTTTCGACCTCCGGGTTAGTTCCGCGCATGCGACAATTTTCCCGCGAAGGGCTCAAGTGCAAGCTCGCCCTATCGCTCAACGCCACAACGGACGAGGTGCGCACTCGCCTCATGCCGATCAACGCCAGATACCCCATTGATGAGGTGCTCGACGTCGCGCGGGAGTGGGCATCCGCAACCGGCATGCCCGTCACGCTGGAATACGTTCTCATCCGCGATGTGAACGATAGCATTGAAGATGCCAAACGGCTCTGCAAGCTGATGGGACGTTTGCCATGCAAGCTGAACCTCATCCCGTTCAACGAGATCGAAGATTCCGAATTTCGTCGCCCTGAACCGGAGCGCATTGAGCAGTTTCGCCGAATCGTAGCAGACGGCCACCACATCGCCCCCATCCGCTTCAGCAAGGGAAGGGACATCGCCGCCGCCTGTGGCCAGCTCCGAACCATCTATGAAAAGCAGGGGGTCATGATAAACTTCCGAAGTCTTTGAGACTTCGGAAGTTTGATTACTATCTTACTTTTTGGAACGCAAAGTGGTATTATAAGGCACCAAGGTCCAAATGAAAATTAGATAGATAAATGTGAGCGGAGAATGGACAAACAGAAGGGAGGAATAACGATGTCTACCATGCAAGTGTCCGCCCAATCAACCGTCGAGTGCCTGTTTCAGATGGTCAAGCAGTTGCCGCCCGCTGAATTGGGCGAATTCACGCAGCGGTTTGTGGAGTGGCAAGAACAGAACAGTATGCAGATGAAAGAAGAGGCGGCGTTAATACGAGCAACCCAGGCGCGTTTGCCAGCGGCGGACGAACGACGCCTCAAGCGGCTGATAGCTAAAAGCGAACGTGGCACGCTGACGCCGAAGGAATTAGAGGGGTATCGCTCGCTCGCGCAACAGGCAGAGCAACTCAATGTGACGCGGGTGGAGGCATTGGCGGAGTTAGTCCGGCGATGGGGAAAACCCGTGCGCGTCATCATGCAGGAAATCGGCTGGGAGAGTGGAGCGGATGGCACGTAAAGTTGTTCCCCGCCCTGTGCGGCGACAGGTGCGTGACCGTCCGCGTGTGCGCGGTGGATGTATAAAACCACAACTCCCCGTGCTCGTCCGATCTATCGGACCGTCAACTGCAACGATTTGTTAAGTATTGCTCTGGGCTTCTTATTTGTCTATCAATTCCAACAGTTGCGATGGTGTAACGATGTGAATGCCACGGAACAGGTTGAGGACCAGCAAATCGTCATCCCCCGTGACAATGAACGCTGCATCCCCATTAACCGCTAGTTCTAAAATTCGATCATTTTTTGCATCCCGACAGGCACGCACTGTGTCTGTGATTTCCACCAATTCGGATTGGCGAATCAAACCATCAAGAAATCGTTCACGCGCTTCGAGTGTGATGTAGCGATTGAATTTCTCTCTGGCTAGCACATCGCCCAATTCTTCTGCAAGACTTTGTGATACCAAAATAATCCCGTCGTCCAATACGCGGGAAAAGGCTTGCCCTGGAATCGAATTGTTAAAGAGTAGCGCACTGATGATGACATTGGTGTCAAAGACGTATCGCGTTTTATGATTCATTGAGGATTGACTGTAGAATGTCTGGCGTGAGTCCTCGTTCTTGGGCGTTTTGGCTAATCTCGGTCATGATTTGTTTTAACGATGACTGGGTACGGGTGGCATCACGCAAACGGAGACTTACAAGCAAATCGAGTTTACGTCGTTCTTCTTCGGAAGCGATCCGATAGGCGTTAGCCACATCGGTATTGACAGAAATTGTGATTGGTTCCAGGCTCATTTTTTCTCCTCCATCAAGTTGTTGATAGTGCCATCCACCTGACGACCCAAGTTCAATTGTCCCGATCTTCGATCGGGACGAGCACGGCGGGGGTTTGCCGAAAAACGCCCGACAAACCAAAATCCACAACAACCCCGAAAACATTAAAAACCGCAGCTCCCCGTGCTCATCCGATCTATCGGACCGTCAACTTCAACGGCTGATTAGGATCTAAGTAGGTCAGGCTGTACCTGACACCATAGAGTGAGGCACAGCCTGACCTATCTGCTTCATTGGAGAATGATTCTGCTAATTTCGATACTCGGTTATTTCAGTTGCTGACTGGCTTCAATGAAATCAACAAGCAAAGGAAACACCACGATGCCAACTTATCTCCTCCTATAACTTCTCAGCACCCAATAAATTCAGGTTCGAGTAAAGCTCCTGATACATGTAGTAGCTATCCAGGACTTTTTTGATGTGACGGCGTGTTTCGACGATCGGAATATCCTCAATGAACTCATCCATGTCAGGGATGTTCATTTCACGCACCCATCGCTCCATGCGATTTGGCCCGCCGTTGTATGCCCCTGCGACAAGGGCGATGTTATTCTCAAATTGCTCCATCAACTGTTTCATGTACGATGTTCCCATCTGGATATTGATGTCTGCATCATAAAGCATGTCGGAACGAAACGGACCGAGCCGAAGGCGTTGTGCAAGTTCACTCCCCGTCTCTGGCATAATCTGCATTAAGCCTACCGCGCCTGCGCTGGAAAGGATTTTTGCATTGTAGCGACTCTCTTCACGAATCATCGCGGCGACAAACAGCGGGTCCATCTGATATTGGTTGGCATGTTTTCCAATAATATCTGTGTAGTAGACCCGGTAAAGAAGTTGGTAGAGCTCCTGTGGAAGGGTTGGGTTTGCGCGACTGGCGGATTCTAATTGCCCCACCTTTTCCGCGTAGAGTTGCGCTTCCTGGAATCTTTCGAGTTTTTGATAGCAGAGGAAGAGGTTATAGTAATTATCTTTGAGTTTTGATAAATTGAGTTGGATGTTCCCTCTGAGCTCTGTAATCGCATCCTCGTAGAATCTGAGGGTCATCAATTTTTCCACACGCGGGGTTTTCTCAGCCCCAATGTTTTTCAGTAACGAACTGTTAGAGATAACCCTTGTTTGTGATTGACTTCGATTCACTGATGCTGTGCCGGATTGATTTCGTGCAAGTTGGTTTTTGAGCTGTTCTCGCGCCCGAAAGCTGTAGTACCACTGATTGCTTTCCGCCAGTTCTTGATATTTTTTTTCCGCCGCCTCCCACTGCCCCTGTCGTTCGTAACTTTTCGCTATCCAGAAGTGCGCTGCCAACGCATAACTATCGGTTGGAAAAAGCTTCATCAAGGTGGTGAACGTTTCAATACTTTCGTTATACCGTTTCTGCTTAAACTGCATCCACCCCATCCGCCAGTACGTCTGAGGCAGCAATTTGTTACGGGGGTACTTGTTCGCCAGGCGACGATAGGAGGCGAGTGCCTCATCATACTGCTTCTGGTTCTCTTGCACCCAACCGAGGTCATACATCGCATCCTCCACCAACCCATCCCCGCTCGATTCATAAGTGTCAATGAAATCCTTCAGGCGCTTCTGAGCCATATCCGGCTCGTCCTTGCGACGGTAGCAAAGTGTTATCTGGTAGAGCGCTCGCATCAGATAACCACTTTGGGGAGATAGCGAGACAACCTGGTTAAATTCCTTGAGTGCCAGGTCGTACTGGCGTTGACGATAGTAAGCCAGACCGATATGGTAGGTTGCTTGCCCCGCCAGCGCGTCTTTGTAACCTTTGGCGACTGCTTGAAATTTTGCGCGCGCATCTTCCATCTTCCCTTGATGGTAAAGGACCATTCCGTGTGACATGCGTTGGTCGCGAGTTATCGTGAGCTCTCGGTGCGCTTGCGTCAGGCTTTGCAGCCGCGCGAGCGCGCTTCGGGCGATATCGTCAGAAGCGTCTGCATCAATCAGGCGCTGGTAGGTGAGTTGGGCTTCCTTCCAGTTTTGCAACCCCTCATAAGCCCTTGCGCTCTCAAAAGTCGCTTGCCTGACATAACCACTTTTCTTATCAGCGATCAAACCTGACAGGTAATCCAAAGCCCGGGTATAATTGCCTTGACTCTGATACGCCTGGGCGATTTCATACTTTGCCTCTGCGAAATGAAAACTCTGTGGGTGCTGGTCGATTAAACGTTGATACCAGATGATGGCGTTCTGCGGGTCATCCATCTTCTGATACAATCCGGCAAGATGGTAGACAGCGTAATCCGCCAAATTGTAGGTCGGTGAAATTGCTTTCTGATAAGATTCAGCGGCCTTTGCCCATTGATTCTGAGACTCGTAGCAGTAGGCGAGAACGTGATAAATCGCTTCCTTTTCCAGGCCTGACAGATCAGCAGGCTTTTGTAATAAAGATTCCAAACGTTGTGCTGCCTGAACATAGTTTCTACCCTCGACGAGCACTAATGCCTCTGTGAAAGCGGAATTCGCACTCGCCTTTGCGGTGATATAGAAGTTGGCGAAGAGATACAATAGAAGAGATAGGGCAAATAGAATTTTCTTAATCATAATTTCAACTCGATGGGGGCAGAAACAAGATCCAATGATAAGAAGTTGGGAAGTTTCCCTCACTGACTCAATCAATTGTTTTGCGCCTGAGTTTTCAAGGGCTTGCTGCCGAATCCACCGAATTACCTCCTTTATATTTTTGGGGGACGATGCGAGTTTTTCATAAGGTAGCGCCCGCCGGATTTAATCCTGGCGCTTGAGAAAAGAACGGAATCACTTGGGGATAGGTTTCAGTTTCCAAAGTGGCAGTCGATGGCTCCCGATATTCTAACATACAACCCTCAATCAGATCAATCCCTAATGCGTAATGCGTAATGCGTAAGAAGAGTAAGAATGGCGTTCTTTCTTCTCACGTTTCACGTTTCACGTTTCACTTGACTTATGCTGGAGTTCATGATATTTTTTACCATTGTATGCGATGAATTGGTAAAGCGAATTGGTGAGGAGGTGCGTCTGAATGAAAACGAGAGCTTTCGTTGGCCCAATCAACAACGGTTATGCCCGTCTACTCATCGGTGAAAAAGAAGAGGAGCGTCGGGATGTCAAAGTCGAGGTCCTGAACCGGTGCCTTGGTGAACCGGTTCGGGAAGAGGATATTCTCGAAATCACCCTTTCTCCTGAAAAGGAGGTCATTGCGGCTCACAAGTTGCCCGAAGAGATGGAGCGAATGCGGCAAGAGGTTGAGAGTCTTCTCAACTGGTTGCTGTATAGAAAATAGATTATGTTTAAAATACACTTTTTGGATGTGGGACACGGCGATTGCATCATTCTTCAGTTTGAAAATGGACGAATCTATGTTGTCGATGGTCACGAAGTTGCTGAGAAAACGGCACCGATTGAATATCTGACGTCAATCTTGAATGTTACTCAAATTGAGACAATAGTTGCGACACACCCACATGAGGATCACATTGATGGGCTCGATAAAATTATTGAGCAGATTCCCGTCAGACAGATTTGGCTTGCAGGTTGCTCTTACAAAAGCCGTACTTATCGTCGATTGCTATCGCTTCTAATGCAGAAGCCGGAGATTCGTGTTATTATTCCCCGCTCTGGCACACACATCTCAGAGGGAAAAGATCTGATTCAAATCTTGGCTCCACCGCCTCATCTACTTCGCAACACCCACTCAGATATCAATAATGCTTCCGTCGTTTTGAAAGTCACTATCGCGAATCTTGAACAACACACTTCAACCAGTGCCATCCTGGGGGCTGATGCACAATTTGACAGTTGGGCGTCGATCGTTTTAGAACACCGATCGAATCTGGAAGCGGATCTGCTCAAGTTGAGTCATCACGGCAGTAGCTTCGGCACCTACAAAGATGTGCTGGCCGCCATTCATCCGAAATATACGGTCATCTCTGTTGGCCCAAATAACTACGGTCATCCAGATGAGTGGGTGCTTTCCCTCGTGAACGAAGCGACCTCAACGCAAGTCTTTCGCACAGATGTGGACGGCACCTGCATCTTTGAATCCGACGGGATTGAATGGCGAGGGAGCGCGGAAGCAGGGAAGTGAGCGATGGGGCAAGTCACGTTTCACGCATTACGTGCCACGTTTCAGCGACTGATATAGGGCTTACGCACTTCGTTTACAAAAACCGCGTCGTAGTGCGTGTTGCGTATTGCGTATCAAGACTGTCTACGCAATACGCACTACGCAGTATTACTGCTCGCGGCATATCAACTGCGTAAGTCCTATGATATACAAAAAACAATGAGGTAATCTATGAAACCAAAACCGGGAATCGAAACTATCTCCCCCTATCAGGGTGGAAAACCGATTGAAGAGGTCCAACGCGAGTTGGGAATTACAGATATTATCAAACTGGCGTCGAATGAAAACCCCCTTGGGCCGTCGCCCTTAGCAAAGGAAGCCATACAGTGGGCAGCGGCGCAAGTGCATTTATACCCTGACGGGAATGCGTACTATCTCAAGGGCGACCTCGCAACGCACCTGGGCGTTGCGCCTGAGAATCTAATCTTAGGGAACGGCTCTAACGAAGTCCTGCAAATCATCGGGGAGACTTACATCTCACCCAACGACGAAGTCATCTATTCCGAAAGCGCGTTCGTCGTTTATATGCTCGTTGCGAAAACCTGCGGCGCGAAATCGATTATAACGCTGATGCGTGGTTACATACAAGACCTCGAAGCGATGGCAGACGCAATCACCGAGAAGACGAAGGTCATCTTCATCGCCAATCCCAACAATCCGACCGGGACGATGGTCACGAAAGACCAGACAGAGAGATTCATGGCGCGTCTGCCGGAGGGGGTCCTCGTTGTTTTTGACGAAGCCTACTACGAATACGTTGAGCGCCCCGACTATCCTCAGACGCTGCCGTACATCCACGAAGGGCGCAACGTCATTATCACGCGGACCTTTTCCAAGATTTATGGACTCGCGGGGTTAAGAATCGGATACGGGGTTGCCAAACCGGAGCTCATCGCAATGATGAACCGCGTCCGTCAACCGTTCAACTGCAACTCGGTTGCCCAAGCCGCAGCCCGCGCCGCGTTGAAGGATGTGGAGCACGTCCGTCGCAGCCGACACGTCAATGCCGCGGGCAAAGTCTATCTCTACGATGCGTTAGATCGGATGGGGCTTGAGTATGTCGAATCGGAGGGAAATTTTATCCTAGTTCATCTCGCTCAATCCGGCCAGGAAATTGCGGATGCCCTCATGCGGAAAGGCGTGATTGTTCGCCCGGTGGCGGGATACGGTTTCCCCAATTCCATCCGCGTGACCATCGGCACGCCGGAGGAGAATGCGCGGTTTGTGCGTTCGTTGAGAGAGGTACTGGGAATGAAACGTGAAGCGTGAAGCGTTTACGGAGGTGGCTTCAATGGACATGGAACAACTGGAGATTCATCCGAATGTTGATTACACACTGAAAGAGACGGAAGCACTTCACACCCAGAATATTCCCACCGCGTATCGAGAAATGGTCACGGATGCCTGCCGTCATCTATTGGCACACTACACCGATACCCAGGCGATCGTGCTCATTGGGAGTGTCGCTACGGGGGATTTTGTGCCGGAAAGCGATGTGGATGTGCTCTGCGTGAAAGAAACCTCCGTTCGTTTCAAGGAGCAGGGGGAGATACAAGCGCAACTGGACAAGAAAGTCCAACTCATCTTCTTTGATGTGGCTCGATTCAAGGAACATTTTGTTCAACGCACGACTATGGCACATTCAGTCGCCAGAGGAATGGTGCTTTACGAGAAGGAGGGATTCCTTCAGCCTTTCTTCAAAGAACCGCTGGGTCTGCCGACTCACGAGTGGATGGGCGGGTGGTTCGTACACTGGTTGCGATTTTATGAGTATGGCATGCAAGATATGCGTCGCGCAGAAGCGTGGCATCGTGAACGCTGTGGTACAGAGTGTACCTGTTACATCAGTGACAACCTCGCACGCGCGGTGGTGAATTTCGCAATCTTGTTTTTGGAGACGCAAGGGGTCGTTCCTACGTCCAAGAGACAAATTCAGAGCGGTTTTCAGGAGAAGGTCATCGATGGTCGTTTGAACGTTGCCCTTACGCTGGCGCTCACGATTAGCCGCCAGGAGCGTTCCATGGACTATCAGGAGGGGGTGCAACTGAAGCATCTAGCCGACTGGCAACATGAGCGACTGTTGGCATCACTCAACCCCACCGAGGAAGCCCTCGAGGAGATTCGCCGATTACGAAAACTTCTTGATGACATTGAGAAAACTCCAGAATTTGGATCTGACAAACCTTCGGAAGGTTTGGAACCTTCGGAAGGTTAACTACCGCATCACCATAATCCGTCCCACTGCCTTATCGACATCGCTACGGATGAGGTAGATATAGAGTCCGCTCGCCACCTCCATACCGCTGCCGTTTCTTCCATCCCATGTTGCCGTGCCTGCCGATGTTTCTACTGTTTTCGACCAGACCCGCTCCCCATTGAGCGTGTAAATTTCGATCGTTGCGTTCTCTGTCAAGTTAAGGAATATCACCCGTTGGCTCCCCGACTGTCCAGGGATGAAGGGGTTGGGGTAAACAACAACATTCTTGAGATTATTCGGCAATTTGAGACGGGCCACTCGAAAGATTGAAGTTGTCAACGAGTCAACGGGGACGGTGACAGTTTTCTCTCGATTGACGCGCTGCACCCCCGGAACCAGTTCCCAGAGGGCGACCCGCCCCTTTGTGTTCAACCGAAAAATCCGCAGGTCTGCTTCAATCTCTGGCGAGATGGGGGTTTGGGTTTGAACTGGATAGGATAAGGTCAGCTCTGCCGGAATTGAGAATTTTTCGTCGGGAGCGGACAAAGTTCTTGAAGTCAAAACAAACTCGCGCACGGTGCCTTGAAATTCAGCATCAATTCCCTCATCAATGTGTGCCTCTGCGACGAAGTGGTTTGCCTCGTCGATCTGCGCGAGCAGCGTTTCGTCGCTTGGAATAAAGATGTCGATGGTCTGCCCGCTCTGGGCCGCACGGGGCGGTACGGTAATTTTTGTCCTTGGATCAAAGCCAGCGGAGATTGTCGTTGGCGTGGTCAAGCGGATGGTGTTGGAAACGGATTGGACCGGTCCAGCGACAGAGCCACCATCGGGCTGGAGAACTGACACATTATCCCCAAAATCCACCGCCGCGACAGCGATATAGAAATTGAAGTTATCAACGGAGGTCGGTAGCGTGCTGAGATCTGTACGCTCTCCGTCAGCGCGCATCGGTTGTAGAGCGGGCGGCTCGCCCGTTAAACGAGCCAGCGGCTCGCTCGTACTATGAATGTCCTTCAGGTCTTCGGCGCTGCGGATGGGGGACGCTGAGAGATAGAGCAGATAGTGGCTCACGCCAACGCCAATCTGCGCTGTCCACGCAACCGTCAGGCTTTTGCCCTGATCGCCCGGGGTGTCAATTGCCACGACATTGAGAACGGGGTCAGGCGGGGTCTCGTCACGCGACTGCACGGGGCCAAAGGTCGAACCGTCGGGGCCAAGATCTAAGGTGGACTCATTCCCATTCTCATCGACAGCCGTGACGGCGACATAAAAATCGGTTTTATCCGCGGGGACGGGGACCTCCGCTTCGATTGTATTCTGATCAGCCAGCGTAGCAGCGGTGCCTTGTGCCCGCTGTGGCGTGGTGAGATGCTCAACGCTCGCAATGGGCTGAGTGTCCACATAGATTTGATAACGAGCAAAATCATTGAATTGACGATTGTCTGTTGTTTGCGATGGTCGATTGTCAATTTGAAGTGGTGCCCATCTGACGATAATCGTTTTGCCGTTATCGTTGGTTTTGTTCTCTGCCTTGACACCGAGGATAGGGGGTGGTGGAATGTTGTCAAGCGCGCGAACCGGTCCGAACGTCGAATCGTTGGCAAGAATCGACTCGTTGCCAGCCGAATCGACCGCAGTGACTGCGATGTAGTAGTCGAAATTATTGCGCGGCACAGTAATCTGTGCTATCGTTTGCTCATGTACTACGAGATTGAGGGAGAGAGGAATAAGCCCAAATGTCGAGCGGATGGGCGAGGCTTCGCGGTAAATGTGGTAGCGTGCAAAGTCTGACCCCTCCCTACCCCCCCCTTCCACGGGGGGGGACAGGGGGGGGGCGTTCCATGTCACAATCAGCACATTGCCCTGGTCGTTGGGCCCATCCGCCGCTGTAACGCCTGTGATTGCGGGGGGAGGGGTGGCATCAATGGTGACGCGCACCGCTGCCCGGGCGATGGTCTGGTTGCCGCTCTCATCGACGAGACGTCCGCTGATCACTGCATCGTGGGCATTATCCCCCGGTTTAATCTCGTAAAGCCCTGTGTATACACCATCGCCTGCCTTTTCGTCCACACCAGAACCGTCATCCACCATAATCAGCCCTGTCTGAAAGCTGCCGATGTCGAATGTCGCCGTCCCGCTCGGATCTCCGCGGAGTAGCACGATGAGTCGCGCCCCTGCGATTAACGGACGATTGATTGCGTTGTGCTCTATCGTTTGGATCGATGGAGGCGTCGTATCAATGTTGATCAAAATCGGTGAGGTGTTCTCATTCTCATTACCTGCCCTATCGCGCAATCGTCCGGTAATCACCCCGTTGGAGAGCGTGTCGCTGGCTCGCACAACATAAGTGTTCGTGTAGACGCCATCGTTGCTCCGCTGATCACCGTGCGTTCCGTCATCGAAGAGGCGGACGGACGATAGTAACGTCCCCAGATCAAACTCCGCCTCGCTGCCGATTTCTCCCACGAGTGTGACCGTCAGTAAATCCCCCGCAAGTAGATTTGTCCTTTGAACCAATCCAACTTCCGGGCGTGTGACGGTAAACGTGAGGGCGGTGATCGGCGGAGGCTGCGTGTCAAACATCACCGTTTTTACGCTCTCCAATTCGGCGACGTTCCCGGCGAGGTCTTCCAATATTCCTGTCAACTTAGCGTCCGTCACGTTGTCACCCAGGCGGATGATGTAAGAGCCGCCGTAGATGCCATCGTTGGCGGCATCGTCTTCATGCGTCCCATCGTCAAACAGGTCGCCGTTTACCTGGAACCCCTCCCCTTGCCCGCTTCCCCCCGCCCGCGGGGGGATTGAGGGGGGGGAATCTAAGGAACGTTCGATTTTGAATTTCCCGAATCCCCCCGGTTCACTCACCAGGCGAATATGGATGGTTTTTCCCAGCCCAAGTGGCCGAACCTCACCATTTGGTTTTACTGCATCGTGGCGCACCTGTGTAATCTGAGGCGGTAAGGTATCGATTGTCACCAGGCCTTTCAATCGAATCTGAACCGTGTCGGGCACGTTGTCAACTTGAGCTATCCCCCCGAGTTCGATGATGACCTCGCCCTTCACAATCTGCACATCGGGGGGAACCTTGTATTTCCCAACGTAGGTGCCATTCCCCTGGGCGATCATCGGGACACGGATTTCTGGAGTGGGACGACTTGCCTCACCCTTTTGTGTCTCACTATTCGACTTGATATGGAACGTTGCTGTCCGCCCCGGCACCCAATCCAGTGTCACAATCAGTTCACTATCGCGCCCCAAGATCTTATCGACCGCGTTGTGGGAGGCGTTACGGATGAGGACAGGCGTGAGCACATACGCATTGGTGGTGTCCTCCGATTCTGGATTCAGTTGGATATAATAGCTCCCTGGTAAGACATCAAGAGAAATGAACGCACTGTTCGTGATAGGTTCAGTCGTCGTAGCAGCCAGTTCATTTCCGCCGGCATCGGTCAGACGCATTTCCGTCACCCCAATTCCGTTAGGGCGATGCAAGCCGACGCCGAGGATGCCGCGTTGCTGGATGGGGAGACGAAACCAATCCAGATCGTCGTTGGGGTGCCAGCTTGTCCCATAAATTTGCGAATCGATAACAATGGGCATCGCGTTGGCTCTGCTACCATTTGGTTCAATCTCCCACACACGATTGGTGGGTATATCGTGGAACTGAACGAAAATACGGTAGGTAAGTGCAGATTGCAGAGTAGCGATATCGCCGTTCTCGACACTCAACAGGTACGTACCAGCCGTCACGGCTATTGTAAAATAGTTTTGTCCCGGCTTCGACGGGGTTAGCTCGATCTCACCGATCTGGTTATCAGGAGAGATACGTGTTCCGGCGTAAGCCTTCAGTTTCGTTGTCAAGGGGCTGGCTGTTGATAAAGTGATTGACACCAGGGAGGGTGAGGCTCCTGCCCCCCCCTCTGTCCCCCCGCGGGCGAGGGGAGGCGGAGTCACATCCAGTCGATACCAGTCCATATCGTGAGATCGGTCGGCGCGTCCGACAATTTCAAACCCATCCCCGACCTCTCCCCCTACCCCTTCCCTTGTAGGGAAGGGGGTTAGGGGGTTAGGTAGGACCGTCGCAAAGTTTGGCGTATCGTTACGTTCAACTTCCAGGACAGAGCGGTTATCTCGCTGCATTATCGCAAGGGATAGCTCGTAACCTGCGCCTGGGTTCTCCCCCTCTGATCGCACGCGGACGAGAAGGCCGTTTGTCTGTCCATTGACGCCGAGACTCAGTTGGGCGCGTTGGCGCGTGGCGGCGTTCGCCCGAACCTCGCTGATGACGGCGCTATCCTGTGGTGAATCCACATCGAACACGCTCACAATCGTCTGGCCAATCCCAGCCGGGCGTTCAATGTGGAGGTCAATTTGATTGAGGATTGAAGATTGAGGATTGAAGATTGAGGTTTGAAGATTGAGGAGATACCAGTCTTCATCGCTATCCGCAGCATTAGCCCCCCGCACAATCGCACTCGCTGTCAACGGATTTGCAAAGCTTGGCACGTCGTTTGGCTCAACCTCTGTCGTAAAGGTGGGTAACACGCTGAAGGTTCGTGTTGCCGTGCCACCATCGCCCTCTGCCAACTTAACCGAAAATGTGTGAACGCCTTCACGCAGGTTATAAAAGGTCATCTGATTCGATGTGGTGAACTGAAACGGGGCGTCATCAAGTCGGAATGCGTAGCGCGGTGAACCCTCTCCACCCGTCCCCTCGTAGGGGAGGGGCCGGGGGAGAGATTGGAGATTGAATGTAGACCAGTGAAACGTGACGGACTTTTGGCGAACAAGCCCGATAGGACCGCTGACAATCTGAACGGGGGTCTCTATGCGAATTCCAATGTTATTGTGTGATTGGACGGGCCCTATCGCTGAACCGGTTCCAAAAATGGATTCGTTTCCACTTATATCAACGGCAGTCACGGCAAAGTAGTAGTCGAAATCGTCACTCGGTGTCGGCACATCGACGTTGATCAGGTTGCGATCGGGAATTGTCACGATGGGGCGCAAGCCAGTAGTCGTCGTGATGGGAAGCGGTGACAGGTAGATGCGGTATTGCGCAAAATCGAGCGCAGGATTGGGGGAGAGCCACGCTAACGTCACCCGTCCGCCAAAATCGTTGGGGCTGTCAATCGCTGTCACGCCAAGCACGGGTGGGGGCGGGAGGTTGTCAATCGCGCGCCCCATAGCGATGGAGCCATCCGCCCCACGCGCCAGAAGGGACTCGTTGCCCGCCTTATCAACTGCCGTCACCGCAAAATAGAAGTCAACGCCATTGCGATCAACTTTAATTTCATAACGAGTAGTAACGACTTTAGTCGTTCCAGGGGCGACTAAAGTCGTTACTACCGGTTGGGAAATCGGTGTATCTTGCTGATAGATATTGTAGTGATCGAAATCCGCGGCATCGCTCGAACGCCATGAGAGGTGAATGAACCCTCCTTCGTCATCGGGGCGGTCTACAGCAGTCACTCCCTGAGTCGGCGGAGGCGGCACCGTGTCGATCGTGATCGGAAGGAGGGCGGTTCGCGTTGCGCTCTTACCGTTGCGCTTCGTCAGTGTTGCCCGCACTTTGCCGCTGGTGATGTCGTCACCCTCTCGGACCGTGTAGGTGGCGATATATTGTACCAGTACCTTCCCCTCAACGCGTTGAGTGACCACCTGAAATTTCGATGGAGGGAGAAGCACAACGCCGGTGTCGGCATTGATTATCTCAAACCGGATGTCGGCATTTGCTTCACCGACTAACTTTACGGTAAGCACTTCACCAAGCGCAAGCGGCGCAGTCGCATCGTGTTCAATCGCCTCGATCTGCGGCGGGAGCGTGTCGATCGTGACCGTCTCCGACGCAGAGAGGGTCGAAGCATTTCCGACAGCATCAGCCAAGTGGCCGACGACGGTTGCGTTGAGGGCGTGGTCGCCGGGACGGACACGGTAGGTCCCAACATAGACGCCATCATTTGCCGCGCCGTCATTGTGTCCCCCGTCATCGAACAGTCTGACGCCCTCAATCACGAGTGGCACAGGCGGCTCGCCTGTGCTACCATCAATCACGCCGACGATATCGAAACTCGCCCGTCCACCTGCTTCGCCAACAAGCGTCACAATCAGTTCAGCCGAATCGCTCAATATCTTTGTCGCATTGTGGCGAACTGACGTAATTGCGGGTGGGATGGTGTCAATTGACAGCGGGGGAGAAATTGTCTGTGATGTTGCGTTTCCAGCCGCGTCAATGAGCGTCACCTTGACTTGAGCGATCGTTGCATTATCTGCCTCTCGAATCTTGTATGTGCCCACATAGCGTCCCTGTGCCTCCTTTGATTCAATTAGTGAGACACTCACACCCAGAATAAAGACTTCCGAAGTCTTTGAGACTTCGGAAGTCTCAATAATGAAGAACGCCTTTCCACCCGCCTCACCGATTAACGTCACGGTCAGCTCGTCTCCGAGTCGCAGCGGACGCGCCGACAGGTCGGGATTCGTTGCGTTATGGCTGACGGACTGGATGACCGGAGGCACGGTATCAACAGTAATCGGCGATTCGACTGATAAGGCAGCCATTACACCGTTCGCGTTTGTCAACCGGACAATGACCGTTGCGCCCTCAAAATTGTCTCCTGCGGCAACTGTATATTCTCCGTTATAGGGTGGAACGACTAAAGTTGTCACGACAAATCTGGATGAAGGTACGATGACCGCTTGTGTCCTCGCATCAATAATCTCAAATTCCGCCCTCAAATCAGGGGCAGCATCAACAGTAACGCGCAACTTTTCCCCTAATCTCAATGGACGAGCAACGCCCGGCGAACCGACGAGCTCGTGCTTCGCGGAACGCGCGAAAAATGCCACCAATTGATAGGCGCTCCCTGAACGCTCGTTTTCAGGCGAAATCTGGACGGTGTAACTCCCACGCTGTAGGGGGGATTCATGAATCGCCCCTACTTGTAAATGACCGGTTTGCAGGCTATTCGAGGAGATCTGGGTTGAGCCAATCTCTCCTCCTGAACCGTCGCGTAGCATCAGTTTTGTTGAACCAACCCCATTCGGCCGCGTCAAACCAAGCCAGAGGATTCCCGGTTCTGTAACCTCAACCCGATAATAATCGATGTCTTTGCTCCCATCCCAGCTTGTGCCGGTGATCGAGCGATTCAGAGGAATGGGAGTTGCTGTGCTCGGCGTCGCATTCGGCTCAAGCTCAACCAAATCTGGTTCGGTGACCGGGGAGATCGAAACGCTGAATTCGTAGGGAATTCCGTTTCCCATCGTTCCTGCCCCCCCCTCAATCCCCCCGCGGGCAGGGGGAAGCAACGCGATGAGATATGTCGCCGGAGAGACAGCGAAACTTAAGACGCCGCGCTCCCGCGTCGCAGGATTTACAAGTGTTTGACCAATCTGCGCCTCATCAGAAATAAAATTCTGGAATACCTTGATTGCTGTTTCACCCTCTCTCTGCGTGTAGATTAAATCGACGTGGCTTGCGCCATTCACATCAAGTCGATACAAGTCTACATCCGCGAGTGTGCCGATATGAGTCACCCCGACTTCGATTGGGTTGGCATCAACAGGTGTGTTGTTCGGCTCTGACTCTGCCAACGTGGTGACGCTCACAGTGAACGGCCGCTCAATCTCTATTGATTCATCTGTTGCCCTGAGATAGAAGCGGTGTGCGCCGTTGGGAAGATTAAAAAAGGCGATCGCGGTATCCGTTGTGGATTGAGGCGGCTGCTCATCCAGACGATAGATATAGCGCGTCATGGTGCCCGGGATGGTGAGGTTCCCACCGAACCCCCGTCTGCTCCAGTGGAAAATTACATCGTTGTGGCGAATCAAACCACTTGGCCCAGCAGTGATGCGCACACTGGATTCGCCCGCCGCGATCAGATTGTTTAGTGAACGTACCGGTCCAAAGGATGACCCCTCGGTAATTGCGGATTCGTTGCCCGATTGATCGACCGCGGTGATTGCGAAATAAAAATCGACGTCATCAAAGGGGGTTGGCACATCGATCGTGGTCAGAAAACGTGAAACGTGAAACGTGAAACGTGAATCCTGAATCCTGAATCCTGTAAAAGGCTGTTCAGAGCGGTAGATGTTATAATGATCAAAGTCAAGCGCCCCGCTCGGGTGCGTCCATTGCAACGTGACCTTTCCGCCCGCGTCATCGGGGGTGTCGAACGCGGTGAGCATTGTTACGGCATCCGGCGGCAGATTATCGATTGCACGAACCGGCCCCGCGCTTGAACTTTCCCCTATGACGGAGCGGTTGCCTGCGCCATCCACAGCAATGATGGCGACAAAGTAGTCCACGCCATTCGATTCCACCGGCATGGCAACCTCACCCCCGGCCCCTCTCCCAGAGGTAGAGGGGGATACGCGAAGGACGGGGGCGGCACCCACAATTTTCCCTTTACTGAACGCCTGACGCTGGAGATAAATCTCGTATTCGGCAATGTCTGGCGCGGATGCGGGGGACCAGGTGACTTGCAACGTCCGGCCTTCATCACCCGGGCGATCCACGGACTGAACCCCTGCAACGGGTTCAGGTGGAAGGGCGTCGATTTGAACGCGCCGAGTTGCGGTTGCGCTCACGGTCCTGCCGTTCAGTTTGGTCAATGCGCCTCGCACACGCCCATTCGCTACGAAATCACTATCTCGGATGGTGTAGGTGGCGGTGTACTGCTGGGACCTCTCCCCCGGCCCCTCTCCTGGAGGAGAGGGGAGAAGCCCCCCCTTCCCTTCAGGGAAGGGGGCCGGGGGGTTAGGTTGAAATCTTGATGTCGGTATGAGCACCGCTCCGGTTTCGGCGTTGATAATCTCATAAGTGACGGATGCATCCGGGCTGCCTGTGAGCGTCACCGTAAGCGTTTTCCCTTCGACCAGCGGTGCGGTGGCGTCATGTTCGATTGAGGCGATTGGTGAAGTGACGGTATCGATCGCCAAGCGAGGGGTCAACTCGAAATCGAATGCGTTATGTTGATTGCCGATGAGCCGAATCACAACGGGAACATCGGAAAGTTGCAAACCGTCAGGAATCGGGAAGGTGGCCTTGTAAACGCCCTCATCCCCCAACCGGAGCAGCGGGATGCCGGATTGGATACCTCCGAGTGAGAAGCTCGCTGTGCCCCCTTCCATCCACTGTAAGCTAATGTTGAGGCGATCACCGAGTGTTATAGGGATAGGTTTCAAACCTACCCCTAACGGTGGCGAGCTGGTTCCATCGTCAATGCGGAATTCCGCCCCATCGATCTGTGTTGCCATTAGGTGATACTCCGAGAAGGCATCGACGTTTTTGGGAGTGACCTCGACGAAGTAGTTCCCACGGCTCACAGGGGCTGAAAGGGAAGTCCCGATTCCGCTGGATTGTGTGCGTGTCGTGATAATCCGCCCGCCCGCATCATGGAGCGCAATCGTTGTTTCTCCGCCGAGCGACTCGCGCAGGAAGTTGATAATCAGTAGACCTGTTTGGCTCACATCAATCCGATACCAATCCGTATCGCTCTCACTCCATGAGGTCCCCCGAACCAACCTCTCCCCTGGCGGTAGAGCGGGCGGCTCGCCCGTTGAGGGGAGGGGCGTTGCGGTGATGCCATCGTTATTGGGTTCAATTTCCCACAAATCGCCTGGCGAAAACGCCGCGCTGAGTTCATAAGTCGATTGTCGAACCTCGGTTGCCGAACTTTGATTGTCAATAAAAATGATATAGTTTCCCGGAGCAGCGCCGAAACTAATCGACCTAGAACGGTTTGCGGCGTCAACCTTCGCTTCTGCGACCTGATTCGATGGGGTCACGCTTTCACGATAAATTCGGAGATTCGTTTCACCATCAAGAGGTTCAGCGGGAGCCTCACCCTCCCGCTGTGTGTAGTGGAGGTCGACAACGCCTCGCCCCGATAAATCGGGCTCTCGCTTCGCTAGAGACTTTTTGATGGCGAGTCGGTAATAATCCCGGTCACTCTGACTCAATCGACCGGTCACGGTCCAGCCGACCGGGGCAAGGTTCATTTGCGCTGGAGCAGGGGAATCATTCGGCTCATTTTCCGTCAGCGTTGATTCCGCAACGGTAAACTGGCGCTCAACTTTCTCGCCCCCCTGTGGTCCCCCCGTGGACGGAGGGACTGAATCTGTCGCTGTCTGGATGATGAAACGATGTGCCCCCCGCTCCAAATCCCGCAAGATGAGGCGCGTGTCTGTTGACGTGATCGGCTGGGGTGGGTGCTCATCAAGCTGGTACAGGTAATTTCCCGTCTCAAGCCGGTTCCAGCGGAAGATGACATCGTTATATCGAATCAAACCAACGGGGCCAGAATCGAAATGTAGCACGCCAGCCGGTTGTATCTCGACATTCGCAACTGACCGCACAGGGCCTGCGATAGATTCAGGCCGGATGGTCGACTCGTTTCCCGACCCATCCACCGCCGTCACGACGAAGAACAGCTCCACGTTGTCGGCAGGGGTGGGGACATCAACAACCGTGGGTGTGCGGGTGAAAAAACGAGAGATTGGGAAACCAGGGAATTGAACAATGGGTAGATTCGGGAATACAGTGGTGTATAGGTTGTAGTGGTCAAAGTCCCCGATAGATCGGGGTTGCGTCCACGACACCGTCACGCTACCACCGAAATCGTCAGGGGTATCTGCCGCGGTGACGACGAGGACCGGCTCTGGAGGCAGATTGTCTAACGCACGCACGGGACCCGCCCCTGATTCGGAGGGGTTCGCCGATTCATTGCCAACCCGATCAACGGCGGTCACGGCAAGGAAGAAGGGGACGTTGTTCTCGTTCACCGGCAGGTTCGCCCGGGTTGTGACCAACTCCGTCAGAGCGGGGGACAACCCGACGAGACTACGAATCGGGCGTCCATCAAGATAAACGTTGTAGTACGAAAAATCTGGGGCGATTGACGCCTCCCATTCAATCAGCAGAGCGAAGCCCTCATCGTCCGGGACATCGATCGCGCGGGTGACGAGAACGGGGGCAGGCGCTGTACCATCCAACGTGACAGGGTCCGGTAGATTCAGTTCAGCGGAAACTCCCCGCGCATCCGTGAAACGAACCGTAATTTGCGCATGGGTGAAATCGTCCCCCGCGGCGACGGTGTAAGTTCCGGCATAAACCCCGTCGCTGGCACCGCCATCGTTATGTTTCCCATCGTCGAACATAGCGCGGTTTAAGATTGGGGCGGATGCGGTATCTATCCCGATTGAAAACGTCGCTGAACCGCCGGGGCTTGCTGTCATCGTGACCGTCAATTTCGCGCCGCGCCCAAGTAGCACTCGCCCATCATGGCTGGCAGCAGTAATCTTGGGGGCAGCGGCGCGAATAGTGACGCGATCCCCCGCCTGAATGGTCGTGGCATTACCAGCAGCATCGACCAACCGCCCAACGACAATGCCATCGACAACCTCATCTGTCGCTGTGATGGTGTATGACACCTCGAATGCAGAACCCGTTTTGCGGATGGCGGATGGCGAAATCCGAATTTTGGCTGTTTGGGTGATTGGGTCAATAATTTCAAACTGCGCCTGGGCATCCATGTCACCGGTCAGTGTGATGGTCAAGCGCTCCCCGGCGACCCGGACACCAGAAACTCCATTGTGCGCGATGGATTCAATCTTCGGCGCGATGGTGTCGATGGTGATGGGTTGCGGAAGCGAAATCACGACATCTCCCCCCGTCAGGTCGAAAAAATGGACAACGACCCTGGCATCGGTCACATCATCGCCGGAAACAGGGACATAACGCCCAACGTTTCGTCTCCCTCCTGTGGCTGCATCCACACCTAGGAAAGGGAGCGGAATCCGCCTGGTTCGTTCAATCGCAGTCTCAGACGCAAAGTTGCCGACGAGCTCGAAGGATGGGGTCCCTGCCGCAATCCCTTGCGGCATGAGCAAGTTCACCGTCAACGGTTCACCAAGCACCAGCGGCTCTTTTGCATCGTGCGTCAACGATTGGACAAAGGCCGCTATTAGACGATATTCGGCGGAACTCGATTCGTTCTGAGGCGTCAACTTGATTGTGTGCACATTGAGCGAAGCGAAATCCCGTGCAACGGGACCGCCTTTAACAGGCAACGCAATCTGTCCCTGTTGCGTGTTTGTCGTTGAGACAGTCAGTTCGCCGATCTTGACGCTGTTCGGATTGAACACCTCCAGCCCTGTCGAGCCGATGCCGAGCGGCCGCGAAAATGAAAGGGACAGAAAACTCTGGTCGGTTGGCGTACTGGGAGGCACAGCCACGCGAAACCAGTCAATATCTGCGTTACTATCCCAGCTTGTTCCGGTCATCGTTCGACTGAATGGCAGAAGCGACCCGGCGGTTGGATCGATGAACGGTGAAATGCTGTTTGGCTCAATTTCGGTCAGTGCTTCTTCGGGAAGGCCGGCCAAAGTGAGGGAGACGATATAAGGCTGATTATTCGATTCAGACCCGTTATCAACCTTGAGGAAATAATCTCCCAGCGTCACAGTCGCTTGGAATTCGGCATGTTGTCCTGTCAACGCACTCGCCTTTAGCCGCCCAATCTGACGACCTGTTATATCCCCCGAAAAGAGGGGAGAGCGGTAGAGGTCAATGACCGTATCACCGGCAGCGCCAGGGCGGTCAAGAATCAACCGCAATTGCTGACGCGCAGAGACATGCAACTTAAACCAATCGATGTCACCCGTAAAATGCCGATCACCGATGAGCGTCAGGGTTTGGACAGCCCCGACCTCTCCCCTATCTCCCCTCCCCTCCAGGGGAGGGGCCGGGGGAGAGGTCGGCGGTAGGTGCAAGGCATTCGCGGATTCAAAAGTATCGTTACGTTCCGTGTCCCAATTGACCTCATCAATGAGTGAGACGTGAACAACTGTCAAGGCATACGAAACGAAATTCGTATCGACCGTTTTCGCTTGAATGTTAATGAAGTAATCCCCCGCCCCGACGCCAAGTGTCACGCATTGACGTTGCGTATTTGCTGGGTTGATAGTAAATTCCGCAATTTTGCTGGCGTCCGACGGATCCCCACGATAAACCTTCGCTGTCGTTTCACCAATGCCGCCAGTGCGCTTGAAGCAGATCGCGACCTGACGGATATTCGACGGAATCTGAAACTTGTACCAGTCAATATCTTGAGCATCAGCGCTTGAACCTCCTACTTGAAGATTCGGCTGTAGAACGTTAGCCAGCGAACTCACATAGTTGGGTTCTATCTCAACTTGCCGGCCAGGGCTCACCTGGAAACTACGCTCATCGGGCGTTTCGTCCTCAAGATCGTTTGTGTCCACTGCACGGATGCGGAAAGTATGGGCCCCTTCCGCCATCCCGAAAAAGGTCACACGGTTGGCTTCAGTGAAAACACGCCCCTGATTGTCGAGTTCGTAGTAATAGCCGACAATTCGGCTTGAGGTCGTCGTTGTTGAGCCAACCCACCAGAAGGTGGTGTCTTCGTACCCTATGATTCCGCTTGGGCCGCTGATGATAGTGGTTTCGGGCGGTGTTTGAGCGTAACTCAGAGGGACGAGAAAAAGGAGGAGGAAAAGGAAGCAGATCGAACGAAAGTCTCTCGCACGACGAGATGTCCAATGGATGTGACACGAAGATTCCGAGAATCGGAATGATCGAAGCGAAATGTCCAACGTATCGGACTTCAGGCAGCGAAAAATTTGAGATGATTTCATAATGTTTTTAAGATGATGGGATATGTGATAAAATGGGGAACGTTGGAGGGCTCATCCCGACGATTTGTGATGAATCCTCCCTTCAGATTGTGTTTAATATTGTATCCTACATCGTCTATCTTGTCAATTTATACTGTCAACGGTCATACGATAGGTAGGATTGATATCCTGACAAATGGGGAAGTCCGGCTGGTAGGCGGGAGTAATGTCTCTGTTTCTTTAGATGGTATTACCTTCAAGGTAGAGTGATAGAGGGGCAAACACAAAAAAGGGGATGAGTCAACCCGCAGATGAGAGAACACTTGGAACACCGCCTCAACCAACTCAAAGCCGAATTTGAGTCCGGACAGAAAATGCTGGCGGATTTGAAGACGAGACAGAAGAACCTCAAAGAGACCCTGTTGCGCATCATCAGTAGCCGTAGCCATCCGATGAAGACGCACTGATGGCGAGGAGGACAGCGAGGAGCACAGGAATGAGGACGCCCACCGCCCGCGCGAGGTTTACCTGCCAGGGCGCGGCCCGCTGCATGGACGGTATCTGTCCGACCCAGGCTGCCATCGGTGCGGCTGCCAGGAGCAATGCGCTCGCCGCCGGCACCTGGGCGTAGAAGTAGCCGGCCATCCATAGCCCCGCGAGAAGCACCGTCACGACGGGAAGGGCAGACCGGGCCAGAGACATCGCCGGCCGCCACCACGCTACTACCAGGCTCACGCCGAGTGCAGCCGCCAGCGCCCCTCCAAGCTGGCCGAGCAGCAAACTTCCAGACAGACCGAGCACCACGCTGCCCCCCGCAGCGACGATGAGAAGCGTCAGCGGGAGAGACACGCCAGACAGACGCCCGGCGAGGGCGTCAAGTCCTCCCCAGAAGAGGAGGAGGGCTATCCCAAGCCCCGCCATCCACGCAACAGTTTCGCCAGGGCCCCAGTTGTGCGTGAGCATTGGACGCAAAAGTAGCCACAGGGTCATCCCCAAAAGTAGCAAACGCACCCCCCAGCGTACCCAGATCGGACTACGCCAGAGTGCCTCAAGAAGCCCAACCGCACTCGCCGCGATGGCAAGGTAGACGAGCCACTGCGTCGCCTCCACAGGCGGGAAGGGGGGCCAGCCGATGACTCCTGCATGTCCAACGATGTACCCCGTTCCGAGAGCAAACCCTCCCGCCCACGCCCCACCAGTGTTCTGTGCGTCGCGTCGCCACGGTCGCTGTAACAAGAGGAGTATGACACCGGAAACGAGAGCAGGTAGGATGACTCCGAACAGGAATAGTTTGAGCAGAATCATGATGACTTTCACTCCAATTCGCATGGTCAGGTTATACCAATTAATCAACCATGACCTCTGGAAGAAAAGGAAGAATGGAAGGAAGGGAAGAAGGCGACTGAACGCGGGTTTTCCTTCCCTTTCTTCCTTTTCCGCCGGATTGAGCTTGTCGAAATCTTCCTCTCCGTGCAGGTTTCCTGCTCTCAGAGTGGCAAAACGAAATCGGAATAACTGGCAACTTGGGTTAAATAACCTATTGGCGGATTCCCTCAATGCTGACAGTCATTCGGACCTCGTCGCCCACGACATCGGGCATGAACGTGATGCCAAATTCGCTACGCTTGAGGGTGAAGGTGGTCTCGAACCCGATCCGGTAGCCGCCCCAGGGGTCTTTACCGGCACCGGTCTGCTGCACCTTCAGCGTCAGCGGGCGAGTGACTCCATGAAGGCTCAGATCGCCTGTGACCTCGTAGGTATCCTCATTGATCTTCTTGACTGCCTTGCTCTTGAAGGTGATAACGGGGAACTGCTTGGCGTTGAAGAAGTCCGGGCTCTTGAGGTGCTGGTCGCGCTTCTCGTTGAAAGTATCGACGCTTTCGATCTTCACTTCGAGCTCGACCGAACTTTTGGCAGGGGTCTCAGTGTCAATGTTAAAGGTGCCCGATAGGTCGTTAAAGCGACCGTAGGAGTAGCTGACTAGGTGTTTTATCCGGAACACCGTCATTGAGTGTACGGGGTCTACCTTGTAAGTTTCCGCCGCGACTGCCTGGAACGAAAACACCAGTAACAGGCTGAAGGCGAAAAGAAATAGTTTCGTGGGAAAGATGCTTGGGTTTCTCATGGTAAGAACATTCCTTTCTTTGTGTCTAAGGGTTGATAAATCTTTGTTAGAGGGTGTGTGAGAAGTCCACTCCAAGACTTCGGAAGTTTTGATGAACCCTTTAGAGATGCCAATCATCGACTGTGAAACTTCCGAAGTCTCGACAAATTTTACCCGTTTCACACACCCGCTAAGTAGACGATGTTGATATCCGTTTCTATGTAAAAATTTTTACATGATAAATTTCAATATTAAACGATATACACTAAAAAAAAGCACTGGCTGTCACGCTCTTTCCTGTCGCCCAAGGATACGGCACAGGCGACCGAGCGCTTCCTGCTCATCTGCGGCGAGGATGCTCATTTCCTCCATGATGGCTGCCACATGATTCGGGAAGACTTCACTGATCAACTGATGTCCTTTCTCAGTGAGGTAGACCGTCACGAGCCGTCGGTCCTCTGCTTCGCGCCGACGCTCGACAACCCCCCGCTTCTCAAGGTTGTCAATGACCATCGTGATATTCCCGCTGCTTTTGAGGAGCTTCTGGGTGAGGTCACACTGGTACAGGGGGCCGAGGTGAAAAAGTGCCTCCAGCACTCCGAATTGGCTTGTGGTCAATCGATCAACAGCCAGGCGCGGATTGAGCCGTGAAGTCACAGATTCAGCAGCGCGCAGCAACTTGATGTAGGCGTTTAACGCTCTGATCTCCTCCTCTGTACCTTTGTAATGAGTACCCATGATTGACTCCAAGTTAAATCGTTTAATATTAAAACAGTTTAATTATATATAGTTTCGTTTCCTTTGTCAAGAAAAATTACGAAGTTATGTCTCGTTCTCAGATTAAATAATCGGAGATCTGTTTAACGGTCCCATCCCGGCTCGAATCAATGGCAGCAAACACCATCGCCAGGCTTTTGAGATTTTCGAGCCCCGCGCTTTCGGGGGAACGCTTCTCTTCGATTGCGCTTAAGAACTCCTCGAACGCTGCCAATTGCCCCTCCTGCGGGCTACTGACGGTCATGACCGCCTCATGAGGGGCGGTGCGATCGCTGTGGTTTGCGCCCTTTCGTGCGATGTACAAATCGGGATAGAGCATTGTCAGCGTCCCTGTCTCACCGACAGCACGAATCTCACCGTACCAGTCGGTCATGTCCCCGGAAGAGATGGCATCGGCGTGGTAGGTGACGGGAAGACCGTTTTCCATCGTAAAGTGCGCAATCCCGGTGATGTCGCCGACAAAGGTGCTGTAAGGTGGGTTCCAGCTATCCGCCCACACTTTCACGGGGTCGCTGCCAAGCAGGGCGCGGAGGAGGTCAAAATGGTGAATACTCATCTCGATAAACAGCGGATGCGCCATTTTATGGCGAAATTCTCCCCATGAATAGTATGGCGCTCGGAAATAGTGCGTCAGATGGCTCATGCGTCCCAACTCACCGCTGTTGATCATCTCACGAAATTTCCGAACCCACGGATGAAATCGGGCTTTCTGGGAGACCATAAACACGCGATCTGTATCTCTCGCGGTGTTCAGGATGCGGTGGGCGGACTCGATGGTGTGCGCGATCGGTTTTTCCGAGAGAACATGTAAGTTCGCCGCCAGCCCTGCCTGAATCACGGCTTCATGATGGGCAGGTGGGACGATACAGAGAAGGGCGTCCGCTTCCACCGCCGCAAGCGCGTCCTCAACACGGCTGAAGCAGGCGGATTCGGGGACGCTCGTTTTTTCTCGCGCGGCGGCGAGGTGAACGGCGTTGATGTCTACAAGCGCGGCATATTCGGCGCGGTGGCAAGTTGAGCGAAGCGAAATCCCGCCCAGCGGGGCAGAGACGGTTGCCAGCCAACTATTTCCGTAGCCGCCGACGCCGACTTGAATGATTCGGTGCATTCACAACCTCCGTAGTGGCATGTTTATGAAACTACTTTACATTTTTTGTGATTGGAAGGATGGAAGGATGGAAGATTGGAAGGTCGCTTGCTTCCATCCTTCCATTCCGCCGGGTTGAGCTCCGTTTCGAGAGTCTTCGCTTCGCTTCGACCTGTCGAAACCTTCCATCCTTCCAAAGGGTCAAGTCATTTTCGGGAAAATTTGAAACATGCCCCACTGTCTGATTAAACCTTCCGGGATGACAGTCAACGACGCTCCGGAATCTAATTTCGCTCGCCGTCGGATAGGTTTCCGCCTTCGCCCGGTGGGCGCGATTTCAAGGACAATGTAAGGTGCAGACGGACGCTCACTTTTATTGTAGCGAAAACGTAGCATAATTTTCCTATTCAGAATCAATACCCGGAATGTTGACAATTCGGTAACGGGTTTCCACAACTTGCTCAATGTAGATGGGCGTTCGTCGGCTAAATTGTGCGTAAACCCGCGTTATCAGTTTTTCTCTGCTCCGATCTATGTCCACAATTTTGCCCCCGTGAACAGCAACCCATTTTCCTTTGTGGGTTTTAAGGAGCTCCGGCCACATGGCATCGTAAGCGGCAATTTCTTCTTTCCACTTGCGATTGTACGGCGTATCAGGGAGTGTATCTAAAGTAACTCCAGACATGATAATCACCTCCGGTTCAAATTTCAGATGATGGCAGATTCAATTAATTCTGTCCAGCTACTTACTGGTATTTTTGGATTCGAGCAGCGGAGGCGAAGGCGCTTCCGCTTCCTGCTTGACAAGCGCCGCTCTGTTGACGATGGATACTGCTAACCAGCCGAGCAATCCAGCCAAGGCACCGGCTCCCATCGCAATTCCCGCCGCTTTCGCCGATGTGATTTTTCGCAACGTTTTTTCATCGAACTCACAAGCAATGTTTTTCGGGTGTCGCAACGCGAAGCCGCGTTTATCTCCTGTATGCCAATACTCAACAGTTGGAGGTTGATCCCCCTCTGTTTTGATATTTCCTTTCAAAGAGGGTGAATTGACTTCAACAACGCTTTGGCCACGGTTGCCAACCCATACCGCTTTGGCGCCAATGACTCCCGTTTCATCTTCAATCGGTTCCAGATTCACACGAGCCAGCAAGCTGTCAGCAATTTTGAGGCCAATCCTTTTGCATGCCGTTAGGGATAAAACCCAGTTTTCTAAGTACATAAGACTTTCTCCTTGCTTTTCTAAGACTTTCTATCCATTATCCCATATTTTGACGAAAAAGGCAACGAAAGAATGAACTTTTATGTTGACGTAGCATTCCAACCGACGTATCATCCGGTTCGGCAGAAACCGAGTTTCCCCCCCCCGCCTGCGGGGGGCCAAAGGTGAGCCTTGAGGTCCCCCCCGTGGACGAGGGGGTAAAAAACTCGGTTTCTCCTAACCTGATGAAAAGGAGAGGTAGACCATGTCATTGAAAACCGTAGGGATTTTGAGCCCTGGCGATATGGGGCACACCGTTGGGCGCGTCCTTGTCGAACACGGCTTGCGCGTGATTACCTGTTTGCAGGAGAGAAGTGAACGCACCCGATCGCTGGCAAAACGGGCGAATATCGCCGATGTGCCGACATATCAGGAACTTGTGAGTAAGGCAGACATCCTCCTATCGATTCTCGTGCCGGCTCAAGCGACGCAGGCGGCTCAAACCGTCGCGCGAGCACTTGCTGAAACCCGGGCAAAGATTGTATACGCCGATTGCAACGCGATTGCACCACAGACCGTCCGCGAGATTGGGAAAATCATCACCGATGCCGGTGGACGTTTTGTCGATGCCTCGATCATCGGTCCCCCACCGCGAAACCCCGGTTCGACGCGCTTCTACGCCTCAGGCTCCCATGTCAGCGATTTTGAAGTGTTGAGTCAATTTGGGCTGGATGTCCGTCTGCTTGGGGGTGAGATTGGGCTGGCTTCAGCGATCAAGATGTGCTATGCCGCGTTGACGAAAGGGCTGACGGCGCTTTGCACGGAACTCCTGACCGCCGCTGAAGTCATGGGCGTATCTCAAGCCCTCAAAGAAGAGTTCCAATTGAGCCAATCCGCCCTGTATACACGCATGGCGCGGAGCCTGCCGACGATGCCGCCGAAATCCCACCGGTGGATAGGTGAGATGGAGGAGATCGCGGCGACATTTGCGCACATCGGTTTGACATCAAAGATTTTCGAGGGTGTCGCGGATATGTATCGATTCGTCGGAGAGACGCCCCTTGCAGAATTGACCCCCGAAGAACAGGAGGCGTTTCCATCGCTTGCGGAGATGATTTCGGTTTTGGCTGGAAGTGTGAAACGGGAAATGTGAGATCGAATATGATTGCAGGTTGAAGCCAGTCTATAATAATGGAGGTAAAAACGGTGCCTGAAGGAAAATCGTTTTTGGAGAAAATTCATATTCAAAATTTTCTGAGTTTGCGTGATGTTGTGCTTCCACTAAAGCCTTTGACAGTTTTAGTCGGACCGAATGCGAGTGGCAAATCGAATGCTTTAAGTGCTTTCCGTCTTTTGAAAACGATAATGGTAAGTGAGAAATTGTCGGATTCGGATGTTGTTGACTATATCCAAGAATCACTTTGGGCGGGTGAAGCCAGTCGCATCACTTTCCAATTAGAGGTTAAGGTAAACGAAACACCAGCAATTTACAAATTGGAACTTGAAGCGAATCCTGAAAATCCAATCGTTTTTGAGGAACTAATGGTTAAGGAGGTAAAAGTTATATCGGTCCAAAATGGGGAAGGCGAGGTAAAAGATGAAGACAGTATAAATCCAACAAAATATCGTTCAAATAAACTGGCCCTGAAATCGGCTGGTGATTATGGTAACAAGCCTGTTACAAGCGCCTTGACCGAGTTCATTAAGGGTTGGGAATTTTACGATTTTCAACCCAGTCAAATGCGCGCCGATTTCATTTTCCAAATTACGGAAGCCATGTTACGGAAACCTGCTGGTTTACGCGAACATCCGATTCTTGATGGTGGAGGAATAACATTAGCGGCTTTGCTTTCCCATTGGTATAAAAATGACCATGAGCGTTTCCAAGCTGTTAATGAAGCACTTGAGACGTGCACGAATCTCAAGATGGACCAGTGTTCTATTGATGGAGACGATCGATTATGCCTGTTGGAAGGGTATAAAAAACCGATTCCTTTAAGGAAGGCATCGGATGGTACATTGCGATTGATTGCATACCACATCCTGTTGAGTCTGTCGAAAATTCCTTCTCTCATTGCCATCGAAGAACCGGAGCGAAATCTGCACCCCGCCGCCCTAACGTACATCGTCAACGTGCTTGAACAACTCGCCAAACAGACCCAGGTCATTATCACAACCCATAGCTCCCAACTTCTTGACGCATTTAACCCTGAAAGTTTATCTGGTTATCTGGGGGTTTTGCTCTTACGAAACATACCCGGAACAGGCACCGAGGTAATCAATCTTGAGGATACACGCCCGAATAGAGCAGCTTTAGATGGTTGGATAGAGGACTTCGGCCTTGGCAGTGCTATTTTTGATAGCGGGCTTCTACAAGATATGATGGAGGGTTCGGCATGTCAAGTGTAAGGATTTGGGCTCTGAAGTCCGACTATGATGCAAAAACTGTTGAATGTTTGGCGAATAAATTAGTAACGCATCTGCAACTTGGCAATGTGTTCATCAGAGCAGTCGGAAAGCGTGCAATTCCCAAGCGACCTAAAGGGAGCGCTGCCAATGTTCTTCTGAGAGCCGTTCAAAATTATCTGAAGCCAGAGCAAGATGACTGTGTGATTTTTGTTCTTGATACCGATGGACCAATGGCATCCCACCAACGACGACAAGAACCAAATTCACTCATCAATCAAGTTGAACGAGTCGTAGCAGACAGCAACTTTGCTGGGAAAGTTTATCTTGCATGGGCGGTAACGGAATTAGAAGCGTGGTTGTTAATTGATTGCCTGGGTATCTTTTGCTACTTTGCCAATAAGCGCAAACCGCCCAAAGATAACTGCCGAGAGAAAGTCACTGCGAATCGACCTTTTTCAAGTTTGATTCGCAAGTATCAACGTGGGAATACTGAACTCATTGTTGAAGCGGAAATGGGAGGAAAGGGAGTCAAAGAATATCTGATTAAGTTTTCCGAAGAAATTTTATTAGCCCTTAATCCAAGCTTGCCACAAAAGAACGTGAGTCGTGAAAGGTATCGTGAGGCTTCATCGCCCGATGTTGCTAAACACATTGTCATCAATCATGAAACACTCAGACGTAATCACTCGCTTGAATACTTGGGTAATTTGCTGGCTCAACACAAATAGCTGAAATAAGTCTGGTACATGTCTGATGGGAATTCAACTGACCATAATCACCATAATTTCCAGTGAATTTTAACTTGATTGAAAAGAGTTTCTCATGTTCTCAAAGAATAATCTCAGAAAAATTGCACGAGCAAAGCTCAAAGATGCTGAAGTTCTGTATAAAAACCGAAGATACGATGGTGCCGTCTACCTTTGTGGATACACAATCGAAATCGTTTTAAAGGCTCGAATATGTCGAACGTTAAAATGGGCGGGTTTTCCGTCTACCCGAAGTGAATTTCAATCCTACCCAAGCTTTAGAACCCATGACCTTGTTGTGTTGCTCACGTTGTCGGGAATAGAAACCACAATCACAACCCAATACTTCAAGGAATGGTCAATTGTAAGTAAGTGGTCTCCCGAAATGAGGTATAATCCGATAGGAACTGCTAAACGAAATGATGCCTTCAACATGATTGAAGCGGCGAAAGTGCTGGTGAAAGTCTTATGAAAAAATTGAAAACCTTTCTTGACAAATTTATTTTCATAGAAAAGGAACTGACCGATGAGAAAGGTGACTTTGTTCTCTTTGGTCTTTTCTTACGTGAAGGTTCTCCGAATAAGTGGGATGTTGTGGTCTCAGCCCCCTGGCTGGACGAAAGTAGTATAGAATCACTGGATTTTATGATTAAAAGAATCCAATCGAAGCTTGAGCTGCAAGAACAGTTAATGATGTCGGCTGTGCTAGTCTTAGACCCCTCCCAGGAGTTTGTTAAAGAGATGAACGAGGAAGTCCGTGTTGAGCACGGCAATGTCAAGCTCATGGATTATATCTTCAATGGGATGGGTATTGAACGTGCACACATTATCACATCAAAACCCGACACTGATAGTACAGGTCATTCTGAGATAGAAAAGAATAAAACGTGAAATATCATGCAAAACAGAAAAATCAAAATCGGACTGATTGGCGCGGGGATGTTCGGCGGCGATGTCCACCTGCGAACGTATGCCGACCTGCAACGGAGTGGGCTCGCGCCCTGGCTTGGACGCCTCGGCCTGGACGACTTTGCGCGTGAATTTGCGGATGTGCATTTTGAATTGGTCGGCGTTGGGACGCGCACAGAGGCATCAGCAAAACGGGCACAGACAATGTACGCCGCTCTGACCGGCACGGAGGTTGTCCCCTTTCACGGGGAAACCCCGTGGGTCGATCTCATCAACGCATGGCCCGAGCTCGATATCCTCGCCGTTGCAACGCCAGACCATCTGCACACCGCCCCGATGACCCACGCCCTCAAGAACGGGGTTCACGTCATCGCCGAAAAACCGATGACCCTCGACCTCGTTGAGGCGGATGAGATTATCGCACTGGGGCGGCAACGGCACCGGCTCGTCGGGTTAGACATGCACAAGCGTTATGACCCAGACCACTTGAAAATCTTCCACGAACTGCTGGAAGATATGGGGACGCCGCTATACGGCCGAGCTGTGCTGGAGGAGCCGTTAGAAGTTTCAACGAAAACCTTTAAGTGGGCGACCCAAAGCGATCCGTTCAGCTACGTTGGTGTCCATTGGACGGACCTGTTCATCAGTTACCTGAAAGTCAAGCCGGTGTCCCTGTTTGCTGTTGGGCAAAAATCAAAGCTGATCAACGAATACAACATTGATGCCTACGACGCCGTGCAGGTGGACGTGATTTTCGACAACGGCATGCACATCCACTTTGCCAACAACTGGATTACACCTCCTAACTTTGAGGGACCGGTGAACCAGGAGAGCGAGATTTTGGGGACACGCGGGAAGATTGAATCCGATTCGCAATACCGAGGGCTGCGATACACCATTGAAGGGGTGGGCAGCCGGACATCGAACACGCATTTTACCCGCGATGTCAGGCGTCCCGATGGTTCAAAAGCCTACATCGGTTACGGAAAGGATAGCCTCATCGCCTGCATTCAGGGCGTCGTGCGGATGAAGTTCGCCGGCGCATCGTTGGAAGAGATTGCCGGAACCTACCCCGATGCCGATGAGGGCCGCCTGTCCGTTGCGATTCTCCATGGCGCGCGAATCGTCAGGGAGCGCAATTACGCCTACCTCCAGCGGGGCATGGGAACACCGGTGACGGCAAAGTTTGGGGCGGATGGGGTCATGATTCTTGACCCCTACGAAGGGAATACACGGATTTATGATAAACCGGTTTGATGTCAGAAGTTCGTGGAGAAAGAGATCCTTCCGAAGGTTTCAAACCTTCGGCGCAGACTTCCGAAGTTTCGGAAACTTCGGAAGTCTATTCCTCAGATTAAATTTGGTTGACCGCTAGGTTTTCGGAGGCGTTTGTTCAGTCCTTTGCCGTATCACTTCGTACAACAACACCCCCGCAGCCACTGAAACGTTGAGCGACGGGACGTGCCCGTACATCGGCAGGTGAACCAGCAGGTCGCATTTTTCCTTCACCAGGCGACGGAGACCTTCCCCTTCATTTCCAAGGACGAGACAAATCGGGACGTTAAAATCTGCCTGCGTATAGGGCATTGGCGATTCCTGGTCAGCCCCAATCACCCAGATTCCAGCCATTTTGAGGGCATCAATGGTCTGGGCAAGGTTTGTCACTTGCGCGATGGGAACATATTCCGAACTCCCAGCCGCGGTTTTGTCCGCCGCTGTGGTGACGCCAGCCGCCTTGTGCTTTGGAATGATAATCCCATCGGCATTGACAGCGTCAGCCGTTCGGATAATCGCACCGAGATTCCGCGGGTCTTGAATCCCATCCAGCATCATCAGAAGCGCGGGGCGATCGCGATTCTGGGCCCCCTGGATGAGGGTTTTGATATCCATATAGTGCTTAGGGCCCACGAAGGCAATAATCCCCTGGTGAGGGACATCCGCTTCAATGCGATCCAACTCGCTACGCTGTGCGAAATCATAACGAATGCCCTTTTTCTTCGCGATGGAGAGGACTTGCTGGATACGTGGATCGACCCTCCCTTGCGCGATCAGAATCTGTTCAATCTCGCGGTTGCCGCTGCGTAAGAGTTCCAAAACTGAATTTCGACCAACAATTTTATCTGGCATAAGCGTTAGATTAGCACTACAATGTCACATTCGGATGAGGAGGCACTTGTAGCCCAACTTTCTAAGTTGGCCAGAGACGAACCGTTTTCGCAGAAAACCAAGATAGAATCTTAGGCTACAATTGAGGATGACATTGTAGAATTAGGCAAGTGGTTTGCTTCGTAAATAACGTGGGGGTCAGGTTTACTTTTCATCAGGCAAATTTGGCAACTTCCACAGGGCGTTCAATAGCAAAACTCTTGCGGTGGAGTTTGATTCGCTCAATCTCATGGAGTGTTTCTGCTGTAAAGTAGCTCTCCCCACAATGAGAGCAGCGAATCATAGGGATATTCTCTATCACCAGCAAATTTTTGCCTTTGCCATAAGTCTCAGTAATTCTGCGAATTCGTGCCCCCTCGCGTCCACAGATGTCACACACCATCTTTTTCCCTCCTCGTCTCATGGTACTGCGCACTTTCTCGCGCATTCGCATCAAAATTCGCTTGAACACGGTTGTCCATTGCTCCATCCGATTGTGTAATGGGTTTCATATTCTGCCTCTTCAAATAACAATCCCCGAACAGGTTTGATATTCTTTTTCGCAAGCGCATAGTTCTCAGGGGTGATTTCAATTCCGACTGAGTTTCTCGCCATATCTTGAGCCACTTGACACGTCGTACCGGAACCGACAAATGGATCGAGTACCCAATCGTATTCTTGCGTAAATAGTTTAATAAACCACTCCGGCAGCGATTTCGGAAAAACGGCGCTATGCTTTCGATTGCCAGTTTCCGTCGCCAGGTGCAACACATTCGTCGGATAAGCCATCTCCCGTTTTAACCAGTTGGAAACATTTTTACCGAAACCACTGCCAACTCTGGAGGTATCCCGGATTTTATCTGTCTCACTGAGATTCCGCAACCTTCTTTCTGCCCAATCCCCCATCGGCACCATAACCGCCTCTTGATACATCTTAAACTTCCTAGTTTTATTAAACTGCAAACATCTCTCCCAGGCATCCCTGAATCGGTTCGGCCATTTTCCGGGATAGCAATTCTTCTTATGCCAAATAAATTCTTCTGTCCACAACCATCCCTGCTTTCTCATTTCGAGGATGAGCTCAATCACATACGTGTGTCGCTCGCCTGCCACGACCTTTTCTTTAATATTCAGAATGAAGGTTCCATCAGGCTGTAAAACCCTTAACAGTTCTTTGGCTCTTGGCAGAAACCAATCCACGTATGCATCCGGATGGATGCCGCCATAGGTCTTTGCTCTACTGTCTGCGTAAGGAGGGGATGTGATGATTAAGTCGAAAGTGTCCGGCTCGAAATTGGCGAGGACATCCAGGCAATCCCCTAAATAGATATCAGTCTCTATCGCTTTCATTGAATAATCACCCTTGATATTTCTTGAATCCAGCTCCCAATGATGAATCGTTGGGCTACCATCAGATGTACCGAAGGGGCATGAGCACCCACGGCACACCGCAACCGTCCAACCGGGACGGGGTGACAATAGCCCCGTGATTATGGGGATTAAGAAAATAATTAGGGCACCCCGTAGGTCGAGATTCCGATCTCGACTGTTGATTTCGGTACGCTTCGCTACTCAATCCAAGGATTTTGGAAAATCGACATACAATTGTGTGACCCGTTTAATTTTTTAACTTTCATCATCACGGGGAATTGATTATCGCAACAAAATCGCTCGCGCCGGTGCCGCTTCAGCATCTGCGAACTTGAGTGGCAAACAGACCAGAAAATATTCACCCGCGCAGACATGGCGGAAATTCAGCCCCTCAATAATCAAGATCTGGTTTTCAAGGAGCGCACGATGCACGGGAAAGTCAGATCGGTCTGGCGCATCCACGGAGAGGTAATCGATACCAACCGTCTGAACGCCTCGGTGAATGAGGAGGTGGGCTGCGTCCTCTGTCAGTGCGACATAATTAGATGTCACTTCACCGGTTTGACCCCAGCGTTCTGAATTGTCGGTCTTGAATAGAACCCGCGCGCCGCGGCGAATATCCAGCGCTGCAAGCGTTGATGCCGTGATTCGATCTAAGCCTGTGAGGTCATAGACTTCCGCCTCCCCGACGAGCGCGTTAAGTGGGACTTGATTTATTTTGCAGCCATCGTCCAGAAAGTGCCAGGGCGCATCGACATGAGTGCCTGTATGCACCCCCATCGTCACTGTCGAAAAATTATATGCGGCACCTTGCGCAATCTGGGTGTCCAACGAAAGTGACAGAGGTGGGTCTCCTGGGAAAACCGGCGTCGATTCCCCGAGCGGAATCGATATATCGATTAATTCGGTGTAGTTGAACATTACGGGTAAAGACTTTGAAAAATGTTGCTACAAGACATCAGAAACATTCAGGCAAAAAGCCAGTCGAGGAGCTCCTCTGGAGTGATGAGCGTCGGCAAGCCAGCATTCTGATAGGGTGCTTTCAGTTGACTCGTCATCCGGTGAAACCGTTCCATGAGTCGGTCAAAGCGAGTCTCGTAGTGAACTTTGAGGGCAACATCGGTCGTGAGCACAACGTCTGTCCCAAACGACTCGGTCCGCTCGTCGAGGCCAAAGGAAGCGTAGCTGACGATGAAGGCATCTTCGCGGGAGACTCCTTCTTCGCGCAGCCGCCGCGCCCAACGGCGGAGGTATCTGCCCGCTGTCAGCGGATGAAGATCGGGTAAGAGGGGGCTGGCGATTGGGAGATTCGAGGGACGATGAAGAATGTGGAGCAGTTGTGGCGTCACATACAATCGAACATCTTCTGCTCGCAAGGCTTGAATTGCTGCGTAAGCGCTCTGCTGGCGAGGAGGCAGCGGCAACCCCACTTCAGTGCGAACGACGCCGCGCAGTGCCTCGCGCACCGTGCCTTTGTCCAGCAGAACGGAAGTGGGGCGGAATGTCATGTTCAACAATTTTCACCTCCCGTTCAGCCTCCTTTAAGAGGCGAGTCCAAAGGGCTTTTTCTTCTTCTTCTGAGAGCGCAAGGTATTCCTTCAAACTCAGCCCGGCAAAGAATGACTCTTCTCCTCCTTCCTCCAACACCTGGCGCAGGCGAGCGCGCATCTCGCCATCCACCGCCTGCATCCGCTCTCGCAGGTCGCGCTTGGCGAGGCCTTGCCGGTCAATGAGCGTGATTTTGCCAGCCTCTGCTATGACGACGAGCTCTGTCCCTGGCAGGATGTGACTGGTTTGCAAAATGTCATCAGGAAGGCCCACTTTCCCCATCGGGTCTACGGTCACAGTCATCATGGTGTTCACCTCCTTCGCCTCATACATCGTTAATCCTTTCAACGACTGATTATAGCACGTTTCTCCCAATCGAATCAAGTATAGTTGATAAGCATTTTAGGCTATTCCAAAAACCGCTCGCTCTGGATTGCCAAATCCATAGCGTCGGATTTGGCAATCCGACGAGAGCGTGCAGGGTGATTATTTTTCTGGAAGCATTTTACTACTTTTCGAGTGCAACTCGTAGCTTCTCTTTTGCCCCTGATAGAATTGGCGAACCGTGCGAAACGAGGATGTGGTCAAAATCATAATCAAGCAATTTCTGATAGGATTCGGCAGCCAGTTTTTTATCCTTCATGAACAATTTGGGCATAGTGTCCAGGTTTTCGTGGAACCCGATTAACCGCATTATCAGCCCACGTTCGCCTGGCGGGAAATTCATGAGGGCATCGCCGGCAATCAGTGCACCCCCTCCCTGCTCTCCACGGAAGATGGTTTCTCCCGTCGCCGTACCGAGCATCCCGATGGTTATCAGTCCCCCCGGAAATGTTTCACCATCGCCAAAGGCATCATCAACAGCGATTCCGAGTTTGGGCACCGCTGCACGATTTGCAAGGATTTTCGCACCGTAGCGTTTGCGGTAAGATTCAGCATCTCTGGTGTGCCATGTCGTTGTGATGAGGATAAGCGTGGGTTTGCCAAGCCCCTCCAGTGCTTCAGTTTCCGCACCGGGTAGCGTGAAGGGATCTATCAGAATCACTTCCAAGCCCGCTTTGATAACGTGCATGGCACTTGATACTTTCACAGGACCGGCTTTGAGCATTGTTGTTGCCTGGTAAATGTTGGGCACGAGTTCTTTCATGGTAATCCCTCCACTTTGATCCAAGGGGGAAGAAACCGAGTTTTTTCCGAAACACTCGGTTTCTAGCCCAGACTTCAAACCTAAATCGGTATAATAACTTCCCTAGCCATGTCAATTTCCGCGAGCTTTTGCCACTTGCGATGGGTAATCAGTTCCATGTTGATAGTGGTATATTCGCGGATGTGGGGTTTTATCAAGGGAATGAGGTGGGCTTGGGCATATTGCACGTAAGCGTCAAGCACGGCGTGATTGATCGAGCACAGTTCGGTATGCAAGATGAGGTAGATTTTGCCCTCCTCCCGAATAATGTCCAGCGGAAAAAGACGGCAATCCAGTGGCCGCGCAGAATAAATGTTGCACAGCCGTGTCTCCTCATTGAAAAACATACAGCCGTGTCCGCTCGGTTTAGTGCGCATCTGTTTAATGTGTCCCAGCGGTTGGGTGTCGAGGCGTGAAGGCGTTCCGATAGACCCCCCCCGAACGCTTTCAATGGCGAATTCCGATTCATCCATACCGGTCGCCTCTTTAATCCTTTCCACATCCTCTGGCGTGAGAAACGGCGTGGAAATCAAACCTTGTACGCCGTTCTGGCAGCAGCACGCCCCGTTACAATTGGTGCAAATGGTGGGTGCCTCACCCCCCTCTCGATTACGGATTACGGATTTCGGATTGAAAAGACTTTTCTGCAATCCGCATTCCGCATTCCGCATTCCGTAATCAAGAGAGGGAGCGAACGGCTCAACCGAGGCTTGAGGCAAAATGCCGCCACAATTCCCAATTGGATGTATCGCTGCTGGAGTTCGCGTGCCAGATACTTAAAATCCCGAATCCGTCCACGACAGGTCGGAGCGTCGCAGAGACAATCCATCTCCCAATCGTCTTCGTCCATCGTTGCGGAATAATCGCATGTCACCTCTTCGCCCGCTTTGATATCGCGCAAAGCGTAGAGCTCGGTGAGGTTGCGTAATCCTGTGTTCGGCTCACAGGAATGGTTGACATAGCGTTGTGGGGATTGCGTGGTCCAGATGTATTTATCATGACCGATTTGCAAGCAGGGGGTCTCACGACTTAGTTTTTTCATCTCTTGATATGTCAACAAGGGGCCACTCCCTCGAAAAGAAAAGAGAAATTCCCGGGCGCGAATCGGTGCCGACGTAAAAACGCCCTTCCCCTTGGGTGTCTCTTGAGTGATAAATTTCACGGCTGTCATCCCTTCACTTCGTTGTAGAGTTTTTCATAAAGGTGAATTGCCTGGCCTAAATCCCGGAGAAATTCACACCGCTCCAGCACTTCCGGAGGCGGGTAGATGCCAGGGTCATTCAAAATAGAAAGCGTTGAAGAGCACCCCATCGGTCAGGATGCGTTTATACCATTCAAGCGTAAACCCACAGGAATGCCATGACAATACAGATCAGGAGGAACGACAGCGCGGAGCCGAAGGGCCAATTGCGGACTTTCAGGTATTGATGGTTGATTAAATTCCCAAGCATCATGCTTTTCGCCCCACCCAAAAGGTCCGGCGTGACGAAAGCCCCCAGCGATGGCACAAACACGAGGATTGCCCCCGCGGCGATGCCCGGTGTGGTTAGCGGAAGGATGACCCGGAAAAAGGCTTGAAAGCTGTTTGCGCCTAAATCATAAGCGGCTTCGACCAGCGAGGTATCGAGCTTTTCGATAGAAGCATAAACAGGCAAGACCATAAAAGGCAAGTATCCGTAGACTAACCCAATGAACACTGCCTTTTCGGTGAATAGCAACTTCAACGGCTCTTTAATCACCCCTAGCCAGAGCAAAACCGTATTTATCACGCCCCCCTCGCGCAAAAGCACCATCCACGCGTAGGTACGAACCAAAAAGTTCGTCCAAAATGAGATGATAACTAACAGAAGCAAGAAGGTTTTGACGCTTGATTTACGCTGGGAGATGTAGTAGGCGAGGGGATAGCCGATGAGCAAACAGAGAACGGTATTGAGAGCTGCGAGCCGAAATGAACGGAGAATGGGGAGTAAATAGGTCACATCAAGTGCTTGGACATAATTGCGGAGGGTAAAAGCCCAGACGAGCTCGCCATAAGCACCTCGTTGGCAAAAGCTATACACGAACACCAAACTCAACGGTATCAGGATAAATCCCACGAGCCAAAAAATTGCCGGGGAGAGTAAGGGCAGAAAGGCGGAAGGGGAGCCTTGATCGCCTCGAGATGAACGGTGGGAAATCTCCATATCTTTTAGCTTCTATTTCACTCCTTGTGGCTGCCAGTGATTCAAGTGATGAACCTCATGGTCGTCCGACCTGTTCGACAATCTCCCAAAAGCACGGTAAACGCTTTTCACGCTCAAACCCCGGAACGATGCACCGCTCGTCATGCCCATCTATGGCAGGGAGCATTTCTTAACGGCTCGGGACGGGTTAGATTGTAGCATTGGACGATAATCATGTCAAGACAAATGTCGCGCCATTAGAAATTTAATTTTCATTTCAATAAACAAAGGAGAAAGGCGAAATTTCTTTTAGAAAGTTCTTGAAACCGTATCTAAAAGGGTGGTAAAATAAATATGATTTAATCATACTCCATGATTTTGGAAGAAAAAAGACGGTTTCGTTTTTGAGATCTCATCTTTCGGGGGAGGGCAAAATGGATTCATCGACGATTTTATCTCACATCAAAATCTCCGCAAACCCGCACCAGGAGAGGGTTCCGTTTACCCCCCCCCGATTAGCAAAAATCGTGCCAGATTTTGCTGGATTTGTTCTGGCAAGTATTATTTTTTACCAGGCGTCTTCAAAGGGGCAAATTTGCCGCTTTGGGGACGCCTTTTTTGTTTTTGGGAAGGAATGGGGATTTCTATCTTTCGTAGAAGAGTATGTTTTTGAAGAATAAAACGGAAGCGCAATGGAATTGCTTTAATAAGCGATACGCACTCGACCATGAGAAGAAAGATCCGCTCAACTTTTGGGAATTTAGTGAGATTCTCTCCTTGTGCGAACCAAAATCCCACAGTCGAGTTCTGGAGATCGGTTGCAATACAGGCGAATTCTGTCATTTATTAAATTCGACAGCGGATTGTTATGTCAAAGGGATTGATATCAATCGGGAGGCTATCTCCATAGCACACCAAAAATATGCCGAGATAGACTTTCAAGCTGTAGATGTAATGAACCTCAAAGAATCTGCCAGTTATGACGCGGTCTACATGCAGCACGTCATTGAACACCTTGAAAACCCAAAGGAAGCGTTACTTGCCATCAGGAATCTATTGAAAGGAAATGGTTTATTGATTTTGTCATGTCCAAACAAATGGGCATATTTATCAAAGTTTACAGCGCGGCTGTTTTTTACCCAATTTTGTTATGATCCGACGCATCTACACTGGTTTTCTCCTGCATCAATTCGCCAACTATTGACAATCGCTGGTTTTCACATCGTGAAGATTAAAACCAAACCGATGGGTATACCCGCGAAGGGGATTCCTGATTTTTTACAGAGCATCTACTATGACCTTCCAGCGGCTTCTTTTGGAGCATATATTTTCGTTTTGGCTTGCAAGACCATTTCCCAATGACTCAATTTTTATTTTGAGGAGGAATATCAGATGAACAGGCCCGAACTTTATAAAAGCAGCATATCCATAGCTGTTCTCTTGCTGTTATTGCCTATTTGCCCAGTTTCCGCCGTTGAGCCTTCTCCGGCGGGCGGCGGCTGGCTCGAAGTGGCAAAGCCGGGTGGATATGCCTTCGTCGAAGACCACGATGATTTTGATGCCAATTTGACCGAGGAATTCACGATTGAACTGTGGATTTATCTCAACAGACCGCCAAAGTTTCGTGAATCGTGGATTCTATTACACAAGGAAGGAAGTTATCTCTTGATATTGAGCGGCTATAATCTTGTTGATGGCAGCATGAAACCGTTGGGCAAAGATCAGATCTTTAATATGACTTCCTATTATTATCTCCGTCCAGGCGATGGTATACAATCCAGTTCGAGAAACTACACTCAGGAGGTGATTCCATTGAACCAATGGCACCATCTCGCTTTTGTCAAAAATCCGAGTGAGCATGTGCTTTTTATCAATGGGAGGCAGCATGGCTTTCCTTCTCCTGTTCGTGGACCTCTCGGTAATGCGAACTTTCCTTTCTATCTTGGGGGAACGGGCGGGATTTTACCCCCTGATGGTCGTGGGGAGGTCAAGTGGGTTCCCTTTACCGGTGGACTCATTGATGAGGTGAGAATCTCCAATATCGCGCGCTATCCAGTCGCCCAGTTTGAAGTCGATATCCCGCGCCATCGACTGGAACCCGATGAACACACTCTTGCGCTGTGGCATTTTGATGGAAGTCGGGCGGAATGGCTTTCTGACGCTTCAGGGAAAGGGCACACGCTGACGGGTTTCGATTTGGCTTATTATGGTGTTGAGAGTGCTGGAAAATTACCGACCCTCTGGGGGCGGATGAAAAGCGGATGAAGCGATTGAGGAGGAATCTTAGATGAACAGGCCCGAACTTTATAAAAGCAGCATATCCATAGCTGTTCTCTTGCTGTTATGGCCCATTTGCTTGGCTTCTGCCGTTGAGCCCTCCCCGGCAGGCGGCGGCTATCTCGAAGTGTTCAGGCCGGGGGGATATGCCTTCGTCGAAGACCACGATGATTTTGATGCCAATTTGGCCGAGGAATTCACGATCGAGTTGTGGATTTATGTCAAAAGAGCGCCAAAGTTTCGTGAAGTCTGGATTTTATTCCACAAAGAAGGGAGTTATCTATTGACATTGAGCGGCCATGGCTATGGTCCTGATGGCATCTTCCCGTTGGGCAAAGACCAGATATGTAATATGAGTTACTATTATAGCCATCCAAAGGGTGGCGGCGGTTCCTCACGCAGCTATACTGAGGCTGAATTACCATTGAACCGATGGCATCATCTGGCTTGGGTTCGTGGTAAAGAGGGGTATCAACTTAATGTCAACGGGAAAGCTTGGGATATAAGTCACAGTGATGAACCCTTGGATAATAAAGATTTTCCTCTATACATTGTAGGGACCGGTATCCCCCTTATATTTTGGAAAGTTGATCGTTGGGTAGCATTTACAAGTGGGCTCATAGATGAAGTAAGGATCTCAAACAAAGTGCGCTATCCAATCAGAGAATTCGGAGAAATTGGGATTCCACGGATCAGATTTGAACCTGATGAAAACACGCGCGCGCTTTGGCATTTTGATGGGATGAGAGCTGAATGGCTGAAAGACGCTTCAGGAAAGGGGCATACGCTGAATGATTTCGATTTGGAATACTTTGGTGTCGAGAACTTTGGAAAATTACCGACCCTCTGGGGGCAGATTAAAAGACAGTGAAACAGTGTCGTGGCAGCTAGGCTGTGTCTACTAGCAGTATGTATGTGTTGATTTCTAACATGAAAAAGATAAATCATAAATATGCTATCATTATCTTCAATGTCGTTATAGGAGTTTGTGCATTGGCGGTAGGGAAATGGACAGCCACACAACTTATGAAATCGGTTGTTGCTTTCCGTTCACCTCCCCAATCAATGATAGGAGTAGCTTCTGATGCCCTTTCAGCCCGGCCATTTGCTTTCGATTATGATATTGCTATAGGGACTATTGGCCCTGCTAAGGCAGCGATTTGCAAGGAATCCATTGAGCTAAACCTTCAGTCTCTACTCTCTCAATATGATGAAGCCATACCAAAGCAGAAGTTTTATCTTCTATTGAAACGGGACGTCAGTATTGAGGATGGAACCCCAGAACAGATTCAAGCTTACCGAAAACTCTTTATTGAGCGTGAACTGGCAATTTCACATGAGCAGAAAAGAACCATCACACAGAAGATGGGAGAAATTCTGGGAGATGCTGAAGGGGACTATAACGTTAGCATAGTTTGGTTCACTCAAAATCAAGGTGCAACCATATGTCCTTGATGCTCTATTTATCCGTTTCGCAAACAATGGATTCTCTATTCAAATCTCTGAGCGATAGGTATTCTTGGGTGTCCGATAGAGTAGTGGACACCTCAGGGAGAAGATATCTTTGAGGATGTGGTGCTAATTCAATTTTGGCATCGGATCTATGCCTTTCCTCAAAGAGGATGGATCGGTTCGTTGAACCGATCTCGAGTTGTTGTAGACATTTACTTATGTGGTTGGGATTGACGAGTTCATGGTGAAGGCGAATTTTATCTTCCATCTCCATAGAGCCCAAACCGTCCCAAGTAGTATGTTTGTTGAGAAATATTTCTACCGCGAGTGTAAACTCGTGAATAAAAAGGGAGAATTACGATGTTCAAGAAAGACTTTAATCTTTCAAAACAAATCTTCATCAGTCTCAGCGTTTCATTAGTTTTATTTATAGCCGGATTGGCATGGGCACTTCCGACCCTTTGGCGAGCAAATGCATGGGTAGCCGCCGAATTCAATATGATTAGTGACCGATATATCCCTGGACAGGGCTTCACTAGTCCAGGTAATCTTTTTGTGAAGTCTTCTCATTGGGGTAATATTGTCAACAGAGTTGAGGCAGATCCTGGCAAGCCCGACGACATCACAGGTATCTTTCCCCATGGAGTCGCCTGGTATAACAAGAATTCCTGGCCTTTTCCTCCTGCTACTGATATAGATTGGGCTACCGTTGATGCGGCAGGGGGCTCAAACAATTCAGTTCATTACTACCTTCCGGATCCATGGAATCAGCACCTATTTTTTGCACAAAGACAGCATGGGAAACAAAATGTAAACCCGGCTGATTACTGGGCTGGTGCTTATAGCACTTTAGGCTTTAATAAGGGAAATGTTAATCCGGGAATCCCACCTGGAATTGAATCTGGCCAGTTAAAAGTACCCATCCAGCGATGGGCACCGACTGGTACGCTTTATAATGTGAACTATGATACCAGAGGGTGGACATTCATATATATAGGCCAATAATGACTGGAACTTCTATGTTTTTCTAAGGGCAGGTTTCAGACCTGCCCTTCTTTCTCTTTCTAGGGAAATCTTACAAGAGACTTGGTAAATGAAACCGCTTTGGATGAATCAGAAGCGTGTTGTAACGTCCCTATTAATCATCTTCATGATAGGCGTCTCAGCATGGCTGCGAACATTAAACATGCGTTGTTTAGACGGGATGTTGCTGGAAGTTGATCCCATAAGATACCTGCGCCAGGCCCAACTGATTGCTGAACATGGGCGGATGCCTCCCAATGATGTCATGCGCGCCTTTCCCGTTGGTCGACCGAGCAATACCGATCTGACGCTCTTTCCTTACCTCATTGCCCACACCCATCGGCTGCTGTCCCTGTTTTTTCATCAACTCTCCCTGAAGCAGGTCGCCACCCTGTATCCGGTTGTATGTTTCGTTATTGCTTGCCTGATCCTTTATGCGCTGACAAAAGCGCTTATGGATCGAAATGTCGCCCTGCTGGTTGTCAGTTTCGCAATCGTTTTACCCCCCTTTGTTAAAAGATCGCTGGCTGGATTTGCGGATAGGGATGTCCTTTCTCTGGTGCTCGGAATCACCTCATACTATTTCTACATGAGAGCATACCAGTTAGATTCGCTGCCCAAACGCTTAATCACCATCAGCGTTTCTGGCATTTTCATGGGGCTGTTAGGGTTGACATGGGAAGGGGTAGCACTTTTTAGTTTGGTGATTGTCGGTACGGAAGGAATCATGCTTCTCTTCAGGAGCTATTCCAGGCAGGATGTTTATATGTACGCTGTCTGGGTGATACCGATGTTGCTGATGCTGATTCTGCCCAAGCATGTCTATCGGAACCTGTCAGAACCCTTTGCACTTGTTGCGGTCGTTGTCCCTGGAGCCTTTCTGGTGTTCGGAGCCATTTATCTTCTATACCGGACTGTACAATCCCATCTCCCAAGGCGGTTTGTATCATTCCTGGCGTTCGGGATTTCCACGATTGTTATCTCCGTCTTGATTGTTTTCCATCCAATTTTCGTATCATTAGTTGTGCGAATATGGCAAGGCATCCAATACCCATTGGGGACAGGTCGCCTTTTCAGGGTGATTGAGGAGATGCAACCGCAGGGATTCGTCAATTGGTTCGTATGGCCTGGCTGCTTTTTCTTAGCCGTTTTAGGCGGAGTTTTTCTATTCGCCCTCCGCTTGGCCTCGGGATTAGGGATAAATAGGTGGCTAACCGCGATAGTGCTGCAACTCGTTATCGCCATGATTGTTCTGAGTCGTGTGCTATCTGGGGCTTATACAGGCAGGGATACTTTTGCAACGAATGCAGTCTACATCTGTTCTCTCGCCCTTCTTTTGACAGCAACAATTGGAACTGCTATCTATCTTCACTGGCAAAAGAGAAAACAGATCCTTAGCCTGGACCGAAAAGTGATATTTCCGGTGATTTATCTGGTCACGACGCTCATTTTTGCTCGCGCGGCAAATCGGTTTGAATTCTTTTTGGCACCGATTCTCCTCATCATGGGTTGTTATGGAGTAAGTGACTTTCTCCGTTGGCTCGCTGGCGATCGGGCATTCAATCGAGTGATTGTTTGCATCGTCGCTCTGATAGGGATTTGGGAATTATACACCCTGATATCTTTAGAGTTCGCCATCTCATCTCGCTGGTATAGAGGCGCACTCCTGATTGTGATGCTTCTTTTCTCTTGTTGGCTTTGCTGGGCAAGTTTACGTCAAGTGGAACCACAGCCTAACCGCATCTATCGCGCTCTTGCGAGAGCGGCTGTACTGGTCATAACAATCGTTTTAATCTTGCTATCTGCGCCAACGCCTTATGGCTATGCGAGAGTGAGCCACACACTGGTCCGTCGTGCAACCCCCCTCGTCGATTCGGAAATGCAAGGTGCCCTTAGCCAACTCCAGAAACATACTCCCGAAGACGCTGTTATTGCAGCCTCCTGGGAGTGGGGGAGTGCAATCAACTTCGTCGCCGAAAGAGCAACGATTGTTGATGAGGCACAGATTCCTTACTGGGTTTATTTGATGTCCCGGCATGTCATGATGGGGCAAACTGAACGTGAGGCGCTGGAATTTCTGAAGGCGCATCACGCGACTCATCTCATGTTAACCGCTCGGGATATCTATATTCTGCCTGAAGTCTCTTATGTCGGCTCCCATCCATCAGGCGATCGCCAAATTTCTCTCTCCGTTTATGGCTCTTTCGTACAACGTGTCGAATCAGATACTGGAACCATTGCCTTCAGATATGGAACGCTCTATCCGGTAACTGCACCAGAGGTCAGATTGTTACTCCCAGCGAATGAACCCGAATCTTGGATACTCAGTGGAATCTATCTGGCAGTTGATGAATCCAGTCATTCTCAGTTGCAGTCTGTCGTATTGGAATTTCAATATGGTGAGCGAGTTCTTCGATTTCCACCCCAGGAGATCTATTTTCGGAAACATCTGATTCATCATGGAGGAACAGTCGTTCCATGCACGATTATGATTCATGCGAAGTCAGGTAATCCATTTGAATGGGATGTCTTGTATTTATCCCCAACTGCTCGAAACAGTTTGGCCGTCAGGCTTTATTTGTTAGACGAGCCTTCTGAGTTCTTTGCACCTGTCTTCACTTTCGCGTCGCTAAAGGGTCAGCTTGTCAAGGTATGGGAAATAAAATACCCACCTGATATCATTGTTGATTCCACATCCCTACAGTTAGATTTTCCTTCTCCTGAACCGAAGTAAGTTCTGTGTCATGTATCTTCGTGGACTTTATCAAAATTGGCAGGAGGACACAGTGAAACATCAATCTGATTTAGACGAAAAGGGCCAAAACCGAGAACTAGACAACTGTACCGGTGAGATCGAAGTTTCGGTTGTTATGCCCTGCCTCAACGAAGAAGCCACGATCTCCGCTTGCATCCAGAAAACTCGCGTTGCCCTCAAGCGTATAGGCATCACAGGCGAAATCATCGTCGCCGACAACGGCTCAACCGATAACTCCGTCGCCATTGCCCAATCCCTCGGCGCACGGGTTGTCCACCAACCGATACGCGGCTACGGGGCGGCGTATCTGGCGGGGATTGCTGCTGCACGCGGGAAGTACATCGTCATCGGCGATTCAGACGACACCTACGATTTTTCCGAGATGGATCGGTTCATCCAGCCATTGAGGGAAGGCTACGATTTCGTGATTGGGTCACGGTTCAAGGGATGCCTTTGCTTTTACAAAGCACGAGAAATCTCAAGATGATTACGGAATTCTGGCCCAATGGAATTAAAAGGTTTGGTATTGAACCTGGGGAGTATCTAAAGTTAATACTAAAACATGGTTTCAAATTATATGACATCAATGAACGGGAAAAGAAAATAGAACCAGCTAATATTGCTGAATTGTTAGAAATCTATACTCCTGAAAATGAAAGGTATACCAATTTATTATGTATCAGAGAAAAATGATTTAGGATATCCAATGCGCTTCCTATCAGACAGAGAAAAGAGATACCAGCGATTCAAATGGCTATACCTAATCGGCCCCCTTTTGTTCTTCGCAATCCTCCATGCTATTGATGAGAAAAGGGTATACCAGCTCTTTGTCAATGCGCACCCATTGCCAATCATAGCGGGGTTGCTGCTTTTACCGATCGAAGTTTTGATACGGGCTTATCAGTTGCGAAGGGTTGTTTCACTGAAGGCGTCACTCCCCTTTTTTGATGCCGTGAAAGCGCACTTCATCGGCGTCTCTTTCGGCACAGTGACGCCGGGCGGATGGGGCAGCTTTGCCAAATTGGAGATGATAAAAAAGGCGGCTTCGCTGGATGGTGTTTCCTCCCTCGCTTTGGTGGCTGTCGATAAATTGTTCAGTCTTTTCACCCTGCTTCTTATCGGTGCTATTGGACTGTTGATCGCATTGAAGCACCTAACGGAGATCATTTTTTTCACTTCGTTTCTATTGGTCCTCTCTTTATTTCTCGTCTTTTTCACACTCTTCTTTTTTCGAGGGGCCGTTCACTCCTTTTTAAAGCGCCTGATCAGCCGGATGGTTCCTGAAAAATATCGAGCCTCTGTTATGGAGTCCCTCCAAGATGCGGGGCTGATCTGCTCTCTTTTTATAGAGAAACGGGGGAAAAGTCTTGTCATCGTGTGCTTATCGTTGATTGCCTGGCTCCTGTTCTTCATCAGGATATTTTTTCATGCGAGTGCTTTGGGAATTCAGGTTTCATTCTTTTATTTCCTTTTCATCTTCCCAATGGCCATGCTCATTGAGGCGATGCCACTCTCCATCATGGGAGTCGGCACCAGAGATCTCACTTTGATATTTCTATTCTCATTGGTTGGGATAGACCAGGAACACGCGGTTTCGTTGTCGATGATGTGCCTGGTTTTGCTACTGGTCTTTGAGGCACCAGCAGGTTTTATCATCACCTCCAGAGAATACATCGGTCTGAGAAGGCTCAAGTTGGAAGAGGGTGAGGAATAGATGAAAATAGGCATCGTGTATGACTGCCTCTATCCATACAGTAAAGGCGGGGTGGAAAAGCGGATTAATGAGTTTGCCAGGCGGCTGGCGAAAAAGCACGAGGTCCACTTATTCTCGATGAAATACTGGCAGGGAAACCCCGTCAGGAGAGAGGACGATATCTGTTATCACGGCGTTTGCCGAGCAAAGAGACTGTATAACAAAAATGGGAAGCGGAGCATTTTTCAGGCAATCCGCTTTAGCTTCTTCCTCTTTTTTGCGTTAATCAAAGCGGATCTGGATTTGATTGAGTGTCAAAACATCCCCTATTTTCCCTGTTTTCCGTGTTTCTTTTACTGCCTCCTCCGAAAAAAGCCGTTAATTATCATCTGGTATGAGGTCTGGGGCAGTTATTGGTATGAATACATCGGCTGGAAAGGGTATTTCGGGGTGCTGATTGAGCGAATCACCTCGCGCTTGACCGGACACCACATTGCTGTGTCAAATAAAACGCAAAGGGATTTCATAAAAGTCAGCAGCAAAGTCCATCCACCTGTGATTCCCCCAATTGGAATTGATCGTAGAATCATCGATGAAGCCAAACCTTCATCTGAACCGTATGATGTCCTCTATGTCGGCAGGTTGATCAAGGAAAAGAATGTCGACCTGCTCATCGAAAGCCTCTCAATGGCAAATCTTCCAGAGCTGAGATGCGGAATCATCGGTGATGGGCCAGAGCGAGAAAATCTGGAAATCTTGACCCAACAATTACATCTGACGGAAAGGGTCAAGTTCCTGGGTTTTGTGGAGAACGTCTACAGTTTCATGAAATCATCCACGGTTTTTGTCCTGCCATCCAGCCGAGAAGGGTTTGGCATCGTCGTAATCGAAGCCAATGCTTGCGGAACCCCGGTTCTGGTGCTCAACCACCCGAACAACGCCGCGACGGAATTGATTATTGGCAAGAATGGTTTTGTCTGCCAGGATGGAACGGAGATTTCAGCAAAGATACGTCAGCTTTTAACCGACGATGACCTCCGGCGTGAAATGAGCCAATGTTCGATTCAGGCGGCAAGCCGTTTCCAATGGGCAGAAATTATCCGACAGTATGAGAACTTTTGCGATTCCGTTTTGAGAAAAACATGAAGATTCTTCAGGTGCCTGTCCGCTTCTACCCATACATCGGCGGTGTCGAAAATTACGTCCTAAACATCTCCAGAGCTCTGGTCAAACGTGGACACCGTGTGAAGGTCGTGTGTGCCAACGAGCCAGGAAGTCATCTCACGCAAATGGACGGAATAGAAATTGAACGGTTGCCCTACTTATGTAAGATAGCAAATACAAACATCAGTTTGTCTTTACCGATCGCCTTGTTCATGGAGAAGTTTGATGTGATTCACACGCATATTCCCACGCCCTGGAGTGCCGATTGGAGCGCTTTTCACGCCCTGCTCCGCAACAAGCCGCTCTTTCTCTCGTATTATAACGATATTGTTGGGGATGGATTCAACGACGGGTTGGCTCAAATCTATAATCAGACGTTTCTGCTAACCATCTTTTTTCTGAGCATTCTTGATGAATTTCACAAATACAAAGGTCTCACGGACCTCTTGCATGCCGTAGCACAGGTGAAGCAAAAAATACCGGCTATTCAGCTAATTGTCGGAGGCGAGGGGAAACTGAAAAATTTCTACCAGTCTCTGACTTCAGAGCTGGGGATTCAAACCAATGTTGAATTTATTGGATTCATTCCCGATGAAGACCTCAACAGATACTATCAAAGTGCCTCTGTCTTCGCGCTTCCTTCGACGACACATCAAGAGGGGTTTGGGATGGTCCTGCTTGAGGCGCTTGCCTGTGGGACCCCTGTGATTTCGACTCCACTTGTCGGCGTTGCCCAGGAGCTCGAACGGTATCAATGTGGAGTGGTTGTCAACCCACATAATCCGACTGAACTTTCAAGTGCACTCATTGATCTGCTGACCCATGAAAAAAGGAGGCAAACGCTTGCAAAGAATGGCAGAAAATTGGTGGAGGAAAAGTATAGTTGGAACCGAATTGTAGAAAAGCTTGAAAAATTTTACGAGGACGGGTTATAGCAGAAGCTTGCGGCGAGTATGCGAAAGGGAAAATGTGAGGAAGTGAGGTTCAGTGTGAAGCGTTCGACGAAGGGGCATTGGGATAAACACTGGCAGCAGGAAGGAGAAAAATTTGAGAAAGGTTTTGTCCCTGACGACTTCAGAAAGAGTGTTGATGTTTTGACCGCGCGGGGTGATATAAGAGGCAAGAAAGTATTAGAAGTTGGTGCAGGAAGTGGAATGGATAGTATCTGCCTGGCGATGTGGGGGGCATGTACTTATGTCCTTGATTACTCAGATGAGGCTCTACACATCACAGGAATATTGGCTAAAAATCTGAATACCTATCCCCAACGGGTGAAAGCCGATGCAAAAGCCCTCCCGTTTGCTAATGAGAGTTTTGATATGGTGTTCCATGTCGGATTGTTGGAACACTTTGTCGCGCCGGCGGAATTGCTCCGGGAACAGAGGAGAATCTTAAAACCGAAGGGTTATCTTCTGGTAGATGTTCCCCAAAGATATACGCTTTATACGATAAAGAAACAGGTCCTGATGAAATTGGATCGATGGTTTGCGGGTTGGGAAACGGAATATACCATTTCGGAACTTGAAGCACTCATCAGAAAAGAGGGATTTCAAATCGTTACTTCTTATGGTCGCGGGTTCGCGCATTTATATGGAGGTCGAATCACGCTGAATTTGGCAAAGCGGATCATCACATAGCTCTCCCAATGTGGCATATTGATGAGGCGACAGACTTGCCAGAGCGTAAAGGAGCGATTACAGCAAAATAGGGATGCCAAACCTTTGTTTATACAGAGGCTAGAAAACAGTAGACTCGGTACTTATCTATGTGATTGTATCGGAGTTGTCGCCCAAAAGACTGATCACCAGGACTTACGCAACTGAGCATACCCATGTGAGTCGGTCAGATATGACTGAAAGCCCACTTGACATATTGATTGCATCAATAATAAAATTGCTTGATGGCTGGATTCGATTTGCCAACCTTTGGAGTTGGTTGTTGATCACTGCTTCCGCCCCTTTTTACTTATAAGTACCTGACCAAAAATTATTGCACATTTTGTAGGGTGGGCACTGCCCACCAGAAATCCGACACGAAAGCGGTGCCCACCCTACAGAAACTTATGTTCAGGTACTTACTCTTTATCATCCCCCCAACATTCACACTTCGAGGTCATTCAAAATTCATCGTCCTCATCTGCTGGTTGTATCTCTTGGGCCACTAATTCTTGCCAAACAGCCAGCACGTCTGGAGTCGCACCGGTAACTTGCAGCCGGTCCGTCACGGGACCTGGGTCGCGCTTGAGCTCAGGAAAAGTCAGCAACAGCATCGCCACGTCTCGCCAGTCGGTGCCAGACTTAGGATTGCCACGCCGTTGAGCGTAAGCGATGACCTTGCTGGCAATCAAATCCGCCGGTGCCATGACCAGCACCTCGTCAATGCGTCGCGTGGCTGGCAAGGTCTCGACCGATCTCACGTCAACGAGGTGGCGGTTGCCGGACCTCTGAACCTGATACAACCGATACCCTCGCCCGCCCCCCCGCCCGCGGGGGGGCCAAGGGGCAACGTCTTTGGTCCCCCCCGTGGACGGGGGGGGGCGATTTTTTGGACTCGCACGGCAATGTGAAACTGCTTACTCAAGTAGTCTCGCAATTCTTGTACGAACGCTACGGCATGTGGCGAAAGGAGGTCTATGTCTTGCGTCATGCGTGGTTCGCTCACATAGGCGTTAACTGCCTGAGCACCAAACACAACCACATCATCACGCCCGCGCAGAAATTCCAGCACCGCATTTTGAATGGTAGCCAGCGGCAACGGTTCACGCATCACAAACTCCTGAAATGTCAAAGTATGAGCACCAAACATTTTTATGCAATCTTCTCCACAATGTTTTTATCATCCAGATCAACCACTCCGATTTCAAGGGGGCGATCTTGGGTTGCACAATACGGAATTTTTCCCGTGCGAGCAGCGTTATCAACCGGATTGGCGACGATTATCCACAATTTTGGCACCCTTTTTCAAGGCGTTGAACCAATTCGTGTAGGCAACATTTCGCTTGGATTGCAACACGCTCTTGCGGATGTTGAGTTGCTCTGCGAGGTCATTCTTGAATTTTGCCATATCAGGCTCTTCCCGCTCAACAAGCTGGATGATGTAGGAAGCACTATCGCCTTGGAAGGGGCCCCTGACCTCGTTCAGTTTCATCTCAAAGGAAGCAAACATGGCTTCTCGACAGGTGCCCATCCCCGGAACATAATCGCTGCCCGGAGAGATGGCGAACGGATTGCTTTCCTTCACCTCTCGCTCTTTCTTTGTCACCCCTTCCGGCGCGCTGTACTTTTTCACGAGGTCTTCCAGCGATTCACCGGCGCTGCGGAGGCTGAACAGCCTTTTGGCATCGTTCAATGCCATCTGCTTCGCTTTTTCCAGCTTGAGGTCGTCGATTACTTTCGCTTTGACCGTTTCAAATTCGGGACTTGCCGCCGGCTGCTTCTCAAGCACTTTCGCAACAAAATACGCTTCAATATCGCCGTTCGACGTCTTCGTTTCGATGATGTCGCTCACGTTCACCTCTATGTTGAACGCTTTATCGGTTAAACCGCGATATGTCCACTTCGATCCAATTTTCGGAATGTTGCTTTCATCTTGCGTAAAAAGCCCTGTATCTTGAACCGTGAGGTGGTAATCTTTGTATCTGTCGAGCTGAACAGCCGCTTCATAATCCTGAATTTCAACATCAAATAGGAGATCGCTAGCGAGCATTTTCGCTTTATCCGCGCCAGTAATCTGAATCAGCTTGTTCCTGATTTCCCACCTCGCTTGATCAAAGGGTTGAATCTCCGAGGGTCTCTTTTCCTCCAATTTGATGATGTGATAACCATAATCTGTCTCGACAAGGTCACCGATCTCACCAGGTGTGAGTTGGTCAAAGCAGGTCTTCTCAAATGGCGGAACCATCTCGCCTCGCGCAAAATAATCCCCCGGCGGCAACTTAGGATTGTTACCTCTTAATGCACCGCCTTGAGCAGCGGAGCCGGTGTCGTCAGAGTACCTTTTCGCGAGTTCGGCAAAGTCTGTTCCCCCAGCAACTGCCTCCCTCACTGTTTTCAGCAACGCTTCTGCTTGTTTCTTAGTTTCAGCCTTCTGGGCGTCCGTCGCGTTATCGGGGAATTTCTTCAGGATATGACGCGCTTTCACAACTTCGGGGGTTGCAAACTCCCGGCTGTGTTCGTTATAGTAGGCTTGAACATCCCTGTCTGACACAAAACCCTTTGGGTCAAGCTTGACAAACCTGAGATTAATCCGCTCCTCTGTTTTATACTTCTCTTTGTGCAATTCAAAATAGGTTTGCGCTTCACTCTCTTCGACCTTGATGGCATTGTTATATTCGTAATTTTGGAATTGAATATATTTGAGTTTTGCCTTATCATTTTGGCGACGATACTCGTTCTCAACTTCCGTATCCGTGACCAGTGCAAGCCCTTGAATCTGATTGCTCACGCTCTCAAAACTCATTTGTAACCGGACGTCTTGACGGAAGAGATCGCCGTATCCTCGTTGCTGATACAAATTGTAGCTCGCCAGCAAATTGGAATCACTGCGGATATGGTACTCAATCTCTGCATCACTGATCGGGACGCTATTGAGCAAGAGCTGCCGTTGTACAATTTGATCAATCACCTGTTGCTCAACCTGTTTCCGATTAACCTCCAAACGTCCCTGGTTTTGCTCTTTTTGCCTTTCAAGTTCGTTGGAAACGAGCCCTTCAAATTCGCTCTGCCGTATCTCCGCTCCACTCACCTTGAGGACAACCGGATCATTTGTGCCTTTATTGAACCAATCCTTTGTCGACGAGTAAAGGAAAATGGTGCCAACGACAAAGATGACTGCGACAATCGCCATGAAGATCTGGGCGATAAATTTTTCTCTCAAAAAAATAATCATGGAAATCTTTCTCCTGTTATTATACGAGTTTTTCTCTTAGACTTCCGAAGTTTGACACAAAACCAGTGCAGGACTGTTCCTTCAAGGGGTCGCATGGTCTTGACTCACAGCGTCCGTTAAAACTTCGGAAGTCCAGGTCTCACTTTTGCTGATAACCGAAAAAGTCGTATTATTAAGTCTGTATCTGTAAGTGTGACCGCAACGTTAAAATAATACTGAATTGAAATGAGTTTTTCAAGTTGAAAACTCACGGAACGGAGAGATTTTTCCCCTATCGGGTGTTCGGAGTGTATTGTCCGCTTATGCTGAACTGAATCCAATTTTTTCGACAAACCCCAATCAAATCTAACCCTTCATCAAGCCCATCGTACCGGACATAAAAATCTTGAACTGTGATACGAGACATGAGAGCGGTGTGAGCCGAGCGAAGACAGGCCCCCAATACTTTTCCACCGATGTCAAAACCGAGTTGAAGCATCCGCCTCGGCAACCATTTTCGCAGTTGAAAGATATCCCACCTGAAAATGCGCTGCACGTTCCGCGCTTGAATTTCACGAAACTGGTGCATCCGAAAGCTGGCGTGCAGGGCATAAAGCGTCACCTCTGGAAAGACTGCCTCCAATAGTTCACGGAACTCATCGGCGGCATACTCCCGTTCATGGTAGGGCCAATCGACGAACGTCTGAAGGCGATTCGGCGTGGAGATCAAAAACACCCCGTCCGCCTTCAACAGGTCCGCCGCATCTCGGAGGAAACCCACCGGGTCTTTCAGGTGCTCGATCACTTGAAAGCAACACACGACATCAAATGAATCTGCTTCATACGCCCTCAATTGGTTGAGGTCCCGGGCGTGAAAAATCAGGTTAGATTTCTGGTATCGACGCGCCGCCCGACGAATCGCCTTTTTGTCATAGTCGATGGCGATCACCTGCCTTGCTACTTTTGCCAGCAGATTGGCTCCATAGCCTTCTCCGCAACCGGCATCCAGCACCCTCTTATCTCGCACGAATCCCAAAGCATATTCATAGACGGCGCGATATTGGCAATAAAAGGGATGACTCGCCGGATTTGTGGGCTCGGTTCGTTCAGCCATCCGTGGCCCTCCGATACACATCTTCGATTTGGGAGGCGATGACCTCCCACGAATAAAGGCGTTCGACGCGCACTCGGGCGTTTGTGGCGATCTCTCGGCGCATATCGGGATTGGCGCGAAGGCGTTCTAAGGCTTGCGCGATCGCGGCTGGGGCTTGCGGTGGGACGAGTAAACCGACCGCTTCTGAATCAATCAGGGTCGGCGTTGCTCCCACAGCCGTTGCAACAACAGGCACCCCTCCTGCCATTGCTTCCAGCACGACGGTTGGCATCCCTTCCGCCAACGATGGCAGCACCAGGGCATCAAGACTGTGCAAAAACTCAGGGATGCGGTTTTTATCCAAAGCCCCCAAAAAGGAGACATAAGGCTCGATCCGCTGCTGTTGGCAAAGGGTCACCAGGCGGTTTCGATCCGGTCCATCCCCGACCAGCTTCAACTGAAAAGCGGCTGTTGAGGGAAGCAGGGAAACGGCTTGGATTAAATCCTGAACCCCTTTTCGATAGACGAGATTCCCAATATAGCCGATCTGAAATACAGGCGAAACCGTGTCATGTCGAACCGCTCTGTGATTGCTGAACCGGGTGACATCGACCCCATTGGGGATGAGCGTTATCTTTGACCCATCCGCCCCATAGCGCATCGCATGGTTTTTGACGTTGACATCTAGGGCGATGAGGGCATCCGCGCTCCCAACGGTAAAACGCCCAACGGTTCGCTCATAGATCTGCTCCAGATGGCGCAACCAGGCGATCTGGGGTTTGGGGTGAGTGGCGTGCAAGGTCAGGACAAAGGGAGGGACTTTCCGAAGCCTTCGGAGGAGAGCGACACAGTTGGTGGAGAGAAAGAAGCGAACGTGGGAATGGATGAGATCAAACTGTGGCGAAAACTGCATCAACACGCCCAAGAGACGCGGTGAAAACAGGAAGTAAGGCACCCTTGGCAGATAGATTCCGGGAAGTCTGATGACTTCAAGCCCTTCGATGTTCTCACGGTCACGGGTGCCAGGCAGTTTGGAGGTGACAACCAACACCTGATGTCCGCGTTGAACGAGGTGTTTGGAGAGTTCCAACACGTAAGTTTCAGAGCCGCCCACATGCGGGTAGAAAAAGCTGTGGACTTGAAGGATTTTCATGATACTTTCACAGTTCACCTTTCACACGATACGCAATACGCAACACGCATCACGTTTCACGTTTTCACGTTGATAGTAGACCCATAACCCCACCGTCACAGGAAGCAGGAGAAAGAGGAGAATCTCAAGGAGCGACAACGAAACCGCCTGCTCCTTGGTGATACCTAACCGCGTCAAGCAGGCGATCAACACCAGTTCCCGAATCCCGATGCCGCTGATGGAGATGGGCAACAACCCAACGATGACAACGAGGGGCCAGATCAGCAAAAAGTAGGAAAACGCAACCGCCATTCCCAGCCCCCGTGCGTAGGCAAAGTTTCTGGAAAACAGACACAACCAACTCAGGATGGATAATCCGAAAACAAGGCTGGAAATACGGGGGCGATGAAGAAACAGATCGCCAATCCCTTTTAAAGCCTGCAATAAATGAAAATATGGCTTCCGCGAACGGATGAAAGAAATCGCGTTCCCAAAAACCAGAAAGATTCCAAAGAGAGACGAAGAGAGCAACAACAGAGCCACCACCTCCCAAATCACTTCCAGCTTCGACAGAAAAACACAGACCCCCACGCATGCCAGCAAGGACAAGGTGATGAAGCACACCAGCTTATCGAAAAGCACCAGTGCCAAGCATTCCGTCCATCCTTGTCCCGTTGCCCCTTTGACGCTCGATAGTTTGACGAAGCCACCGATGCCAGCCGGTGTGAGGGTGGAAAACGCGAGGTCGATGAGATGGATTTTGAGGCATTTCCGAAACGGGATGGGAATCTTGAGGATGCTAAGAGCTTTGAACATGCCAGCGCGGAACACGATTTCCAGCGGGATGGTACAGATGCCGACAAAGATAGGAAAGAGCTGGAGGGTCTGGCAGATGCGCTGCACCTCACCCCAATCCAGCCGAGAGAGGACGATGACAAAAAGAATGGGACCGACCCATGGGACATATTGGCGAAACCGGTTCATATCATGTCTCACGCATCACGTTTCACGTTTCACGTTTCACGCTTTTTCTCCGTGGGAATCCCGATCATACTGAGGAAGAAAGAGGAAAAGACTGTCTGCGCTCCCAGGGCCATTAAAAGCAAGGCGAAGAGGGCAGTTCTGACTTGATGCAAGTCCCCGAAGCCACTTTTGGCCCATCGATACGCAATCCACCCATCGACAAGGAAACCGATCGCAAAGGTCACGAATCCAAGAAGTAACCCCTTTTCGAGGTTGAAGTGACGATACAGGAACTGGAGGAGCGGGTCACGAACTTCAAAACCACCGGTGAGGCTATAAGTTCGTGCGGAGACCCCTAACAGGAGCAGTTGATAACCGAGCAGGCACAGGAGAACAGCGAGGGTCATCACATGGACATCGTAAGGACGCCCACCGACCTTCAAAGGGCCAGGAAGCAGGGCGACTGTCCCTCCAAAACCGCTCCAGAAAAGCAGGAGACCGGGCATGAGAAACAGATAGGTTGGAGAAAGCATGAGCATGAATCGCAGATGACGCCAGCCATCGCGAAAGGAATGGAGCTTCGATTCCCCTTGGCGGGGGGAGTAAGTGATTGGCACCTCGGTGACTCTCAGCCCTGCCTTTGCCGCCTTGATGACCATCTCCGAGGCAAACTCCATCCCCGTCGTTTGCAGTCCCATCCGCTCGTAGGCGTCGCGGGTAAATGCGCGCATCCCACAGTGGGCATCGGAAATTTTCGTGTGGAATAGCAGGTTCAGGATGCCTGTCAAGACGGGATTTCCGATGTACCGATGCAGCCATGGCATCGCGCCCGGGAAGATTTCTCCCTTGAACCGCGATCCCATCACCAGATCGGCACCCTTCCTCAACGACTGGAGGAAGCCATCCATCTCCGAAAAATCGTAGGTGTCGTCCGAATCGCCGATGACGATGCACTTTCCCTGCGCTTGGGCAATTCCTGCCAGATACGCCGCCCCGTAGCCGCGAATCGGTTGACGGACGACCCGCGCGCCCAGGGCCTGGGCGATGGCAACGGAGTTGTCGGTCGAGCCGTTGTCGGCGACAATGATTTCGCCTGTGACGCCCATCTGTTTGAGGGCAGCGCGGGCTTTCTGGATGCAGGCGGAGATCGTAGCCTGTTCATTCAGGCAAGGCATTACTACTGAAACTTCAACTGTGGAATTTTTCATGTATCGCACACCTAACGAACTCTGATTGTATAGAAGTCGATACTAACAGACTCGTTGACGATAAATCCCTTGGTAAGTTGTTCCATCTTATTTCTGATTTGTTCTTTTGCTTTCTGATGGATTTGGGTATCATGCTCAATCAAAAGGTCGCTATACAAACTCATAATCTCTTGCGGCGCACCCTTAATTGCAACCCTTCGTCTCAAGGTTAACCGGTATCTGTACTTCGGCGGTGAAGAAGTCTGGGTCAGAACTGAATGTATGCGATCTGAAATTTCCTGATTTTGAACTTGCACAACACTTTGGCCAAAAAAGCCTCGTAACATATCCGCATCGAAAGCGAACGCTCGGCGCTCGATAGCAGAGGACATTTTGAAAGTTTTCTGAAGGATTTCTTCGTCAGATCGACGTTCTGAGAAGACATGTGTTCCAATCATCGCGCCAAGGGTAAGGGTACAGATGCCAACAATACTATATACAAGCACCCACGCCACGAGTCGCTTAGATGGAATACGCCTTATTGACTGTATATTACCGGATTCCGTGGACATTTCAAAAAGTGGAAACGACCTTCCACAATTGGACGATGTTTCCAAAGGAAGAACCAGATGTAAAAACGAGATTGAAATGGGGGACACGCTCTCCAAGCAGGAATAAGCGGATCGCCAAACTTCGACGAGCGGTCGGGTTGAGATATAACACTCGCCAATCAAGCGGATCATTCGACGGAGCATGAATGACAAGGGTGCAGGGAGCAGCCTCTCCGTTCGTTGTGTGCGTCTTTAAATTGCGAAAATACACCTCCTGGGGTGGCACACGAATAACGCGATCTCTGTACTGATACTCAACAACCGCCCCGGTTACCTCTGGAGTCCCGACATGACGCACTATGAGATATATGCCGACAAGTATCCACGGTGTAGGAGGTTCATCCGGAAACAATTCCCTAACTTCTGGGGTTCGATACGGACGAAAGACACTGTAACGATAGGCTTTGGTCCCTTTATCCGAAATAACCTCCTGTGCCAACTCGCCATACACCGGAAGTACAAAACGACGATCAGCCGATTCATCAGAGCCGACGAAGGAATGGGCGGGCAAGAAGGCGATGTCTCTAGAACACAACAGCACATAATCTGTCTTGTAGGCCCTGAGATACTGAAGTGCTTCTTTCTCCGATTGGGCGACGATAACGTGGCGCGCCAAGCGGTGAACCGCCTCGACAACTTGCGCGTCATCTATAAGACTTGGCCGGTTGGCGTAGTAGTTTATCGCGCTACCCCACTCCCAAGACGCAGCAATCGCCGAACCTTTCGGTGTGTGTGTCTTTACCAAAGAAAAAGCGGTGCGCATCTCCTTGTTGACAAGTGGTCGTACTGAGGTAGCCAGCCGGTAGCTGGTCGCAGTAAACCCGACAGGTGGTACTGCCGCCGTAATGCCAAGAATTCCCACAATTACGCTCGCAATCATGTGTCGGACGCCGAATGACGAAACACCGCTTATCTTTGCGTGAGTTCCCCACCAGAAAAAAAGTGCGACAGATAACAGAACCGCACCGATAATCGTCCACCGCCGATCTTCCAAGCCTGCGAACTCATAAAACGTCAACTCTTCCAATGACCAGATTTCCACTAATGCCACACAAACAAAGAGCGTGCGAGACAAACCACGGTCGCCTAAAAAATGGCGAAATATCTCTGAGAACCCGATACAGCCGACAATGAGAAGCGGTGGGGTTGCGAAAAACTCAAAGCGCCTGGCCGTACGAGCAAGAGCCAATGCCAAGAAAATGTAAACCACTAAGAAAATCACTCTCTGGTCAACCGGCTGATGGATCGTGCCGCGCTTTCGTCTCACGATGGCAGCCGAGAGCGCAGTCAACACAATCGTTACTATTGTTGCCATATAGAGCCCATCCGACGCTCTCAATCCTGGCGCAATGGTGAACTCGTGAAAAACTGTCCCAATCAGAATGGCAGAGAACGGCGCAAAGACAAGTATTGCACCAAGCCACGGAATGAAACCGATCCATTGGGCGAGTCGATAACCTAATAGAGCCAAGCCGGATAGAATCGCTGGGATTAAGATACCTAACCAACCCACCCACTGTAGAAAAGTGCCCGGCTCAAGTTCATCGATAGTTTGAAGCACGCGGTTCTTGCCTAGTGGATGTTGAAGCCAAATATCTATACTGTTCTCTGTCCTAAGGATTGCTCCCATCAGAGCAAGAGCCATCACACCGAGACCAACGATCATCGGCAGAATTCGCAAGGCTTGTGAGTTAAGGCGCCCGACAAGTACGTAAGAAGCGGCGCCGAGCAAGAAACTGAGCGGTATAAGTAGGGCTGCGGTTGTAAAAGGGGCACTCAAATCTCGATAGGCCGTCTTGGGAAGAACCAGGAGAAGCGTGACCGGTAAGAGCCATAACCCTATATTGACGACACGCTCGATCGTATATCCTCCCCATAACAACATAAGCCATTCCGTGCCGATAATGATGAGCACAACGAAGCCGACGCCACGCCACGTCACCCCAAGCATTCCTGTAGCGACACCGGATGCCAAAAGATACAGACGCCGACTTGTTAGAGCCTTGACTCGAATCGAACGCACATACAAAAGAAGCGCGATTAAGCCGAGTAACAGCGATAATGCGTCGTGATCCGAGAAACCCGCAAGTGAACGCCCAACAAGAGCTGGATTTATGACGGCAAATGCAACAGTTATTAAAGCGACGTCGCGGTTTGTCAGGGATGCGGCCAAGCAATAGAGGACAATAATGGAGACCGCAAAGGCGACAACGGGATAGACGATCGCTATGTCATACAGACGAATATTGGGACGAATCATCCGAAGCACTTGATGCGAAAGACTCAGCAGGTGGGGAAACAGGGTCAGTTCTGAGTCCGTTGGGTGTCCTTCAGGAAACGAGCGCATCAGATCGACTTCGGGTAGACGCCCTTTTGAGATGAGCTCCGCTTGGCGAAGAAATCGAATGGCGTCTAACTCCAACACACTTCCGTCGAGGAAACGCAGAGGAAGAAGGCGCAAATAAGTCGATAAAGCAATTGCACAAAGGATGACGCCTAAAACTCGCCGTTCAATTTGACCGCTTTTTAATCTTGGAAGCATCGGAGTAATAGCCACATGCCAAAGAGAGACAGGTCATCTCGCTTTAAGGTGTCCCCAGGTCACCGCCAGTTTGCCGGCTGCCGACACGGCAAAGGGACCGGTGTTGACATCAAACGGGATCAGATTGTGATTTCCTTCGAGCGACGAATCCACAAAGGCTGATTTTCGAGGCCCATCGAAATGCCAAAGCGCGACCGTATGTTCGTCCGGCGAAAGTCGACCTGCAGGGATAGGAACTTCTTGGTTCCAAGGCGAATGCCGCGCCGTGTTCGCAACCTCCATCTCGTCGATCAGCCCGCCCGTGAACGGCTTCTGGGGAAAGTCCTGAAAGTTATTTATCGGCACCGGGCTACCCGAGAGATAGAGAGGAGACTCGGTATCATTGAGGTCCTTACTGGGTGAGCTGTCAAGGAGATGCTGACCATTCAGATAGAGAGCAGATGCCTCCTTCTTCTTGATGCACATGAGATGATGCCATGTATTAAGTGGGATGCGTTCTGATGTAAGGGACTTACCTGTACCACCTCCGAAATCGTAAAATATCTCTACCACGCGATCTTCGGGGAACCTCTTAGGACCTTCCAGGGTGAGCGCATGCCCCCAGAATGTGAGGCTGTAATTCCCAGATTTGCTCATCAAGGGCCAGGCTTCACCGAATCTCGGATATCTTTTCAAGTAAATCCACATTTGAATGGTAAATTCAGACGCTAAGTTTGCATCAAAATCGGGGTGATCTTCTACATAGACGTATCCTCCGGGTTGTGTGAGTTCCAACCAACCACCGCCCGCGGGAGAGGGAGGTATCTCAGCAGAATAGACATGAGACACAAAGAAAAGTTGGACACACACGCACCAGAAATGCAAAGGACACAGACGTTGAAACATTGAAAAACTCCTTTCGCGTCTCTATATAACCAATGGTGCTAGTTCGTAAAAACTCAACGCCCACAAGGGGCTAGACTACGAACGATTTTCTATAGGTTACGAGCTCATGCGCGTGTTTATTGAGTCCATACTTCAAAACTAGCACCAAAGGTTATATAATTCGGTGTTGAAACGGTCGGTAGGGGCGGGTTCGGAACCCGCCCCTACTTATCCTGATGCCAATAGGGCGCAGCACCCTACGCCCCTACGGTCAATGCGTGATTTTCAAACGGAAGCCGGAATTACTCTCCAATCGTTTGAGCCATGTAATTGTAGCCGACGTTATACAGTGTACCGTTCGGAGCCCACATGTACGTCATCGCTTTCATCTGATAATCGGGGTTGAATCCGCTGTTGTTGGCTCCTTTTCTGTAACCAACCGTCGTATAGGCTCCTGCCCAGTAGTTCGTTCGGTTGTCCACCCCGGACAAAGAACTATAGCGTGTGAGTCCCGACCACTCATAAGAGTTCCCGTTATTTAGGAGATTTACCCCTGGATTGGAGTATGTCTGAGATCCGCTATTCCCCCAGTTTTCATTCGCGACGGCGGTCCAATCAACATCGGAGCCATAAGTATACTCCTCAGGTTCAATGTTACCGCCGTCATCACGGAACCACGCCAGGCCGTAATAGAGCTTGCCTGTGATGGCGTCATCGTCAGGTGCTCCCGCGAGCGTCTCATTCAGGATGTTGCCCCAGTGAGAGGAACTGGCGTAGAGATCCCAAGCTTGACTTTGTTGATTAAATGTACCCTTTATCTCTGAGAACTTGACAGACGCCTGTGCATAGGCTTCATAGGTGACCCATGCCCATGCAACTCCGGTAATGAACAGAACCACTCCAGTCAAAGCAAGTGCTACGAGGTGTCGAAACAGGGACTTCTGTGTAGACATTTTGTTTGCTCCTTTCAGTTTTAGGCAAGGTAGTATTCCTGATAAATGATGTCTTTTGATAGGCTTTCAATAGCCTACGGGAGTCAGCTAACACCATCATGATCAGAAACACCTTTAGGACTTACCAGTTTGCATGTTTCAAAAATAGGTTTACAATCTAACCTCAATCGTTTTTCAAACCCAAACAAAAAAGGCGTCCCCAAAGCGGCATACTCGCCCCTTTGAAGACGCCTGGTAAAAAATAAACCTTGTCGGGGCAAACCCAACAAGGTTTGGCACGATTTTTGCTAACGGGGGGGGGGGTAAACAGAACCCGCTCCCGGCGCGGTTCCGAGAGGATTTTTAGCGTGAGATAAAATCGCAACCGATGAACCCATAGATGCCTCCCCCGAAAAATCAGAGATTAAAAAAACAGAACCACCTTTTTTTCTCAACATTGAACGGTTTTCAATGCTATAGATTTTAACACACTGTCACTTCCTGAGTCAAGCAAAATTTGAATAAAATTTGACGAATGCCCCAATGCCTTCATGAACGATAGACCCTAACAGAGCGCATTGCCCACTTGTACTGAACTTGCCAAAGTGATGTTCTTTGGATAATGCTTTATCTGATGCAGAAATGGTATAATAATCGCATCATCCCGTCTCTCAAGCTGGAATCAGAAGGAGGCAATTGTGAATAACAACGATACACAAGTAACCCGTTCCAACATTATCAGTGCCGTGCGTGAGCAACTCGCTGAATCCCAAAATCTCCTCGACAGACTGCATCAACTTGCGGATGAAGCCAAACGGAAAGGTTTACCGATTGACTACATAGACATCTCGATGGCAATTCTGGAGAATTTTATTCCCTACGTCTATGAAGACCTGGAGGGAGGAGAATATGAGCGAGCGTTGGAAGGCAGCTACGCCTTGTTTGAGCTCAGTAAAACGGCGGTCGGGGAAATCAACGAGCTCTTAGCGGGCGGATCGAAGCCGATCAGCGTTCCACGCTACCAAACGAGTGCAATCCGTATCGAAGGCGCATCTTTCCACGCCCTGACGAAGCATGCAGAGAGTGGAAAGATGGAAAACCGTCCGGTGTTCTTCACAGGCTATGGACATTTCGCACAAGTTCGGGACGATATTGAAAAGTTCCCGCGCTACGGTGTCAACCTCATTCAGGTCGAATTTGGCCCGCGAAGCGTTTTCCCCACGGAGACAACCGTTTCCAATACAGAAGTCGAAGCGTTCCTGCGGGTGATGGACCGAGCGCAACCGAGTCATGTCGCTGTCAATCTGCTCATCAGTCCTCACTATTTCCCGGAGTGGGCATTGGAGAAATATCCGCACCTAAAAAGCTGTGAAGGCGGCTTTCTCAAGTTTTGCGTCGATGCGCCCGAAAGCCGCGATATTATCAAGCGTTTTATCGATTATGTCACCCCACAGATCGCCGCTCACCCGGCGTTGCACAGCATCTGTCTGACAAACGAGCCCATCTATCGCAAGAGTGCGCAATGCCTCTACACGCAAGCACTCTGGCGCGACTGGCTTGAACAGAAACACGGGAACCTGGAAAACCTCAATCGTCGCTACAACGCGCAATATGCGAGCTTTTCTGATGTACCGATTCCGGATGAACCCATCCAACCGGTACCGCTCTATTATGATTGGGCAACTTTCAACCAGGAGCGGTTTGCGGAGTGGCATCGTTGGATGACAAATCACATCCATGCGCATGCACCCAACCTGCCGGTGCATGCGAAGATTATGCTCTGGATGCCGTTTGATCGCCGGCAGGTGATGTGGGGTGTCGATGCAGAATTATTCGGCGAGTTGAGCGACATCAACGGAAATGATTGCTGGAAATGGTATCCGCATCATGCCAAAGGGGAGTGGGAGAATGAATGGCAGATTGAAAATATGGGATATGACCTTCAGCGATCAGTCACAGATAAGCCGCTCTTCAATTCAGAGAATCACCTCATCCGCGACCGAGATGTCGAGGACATACCGCCCGTTCATATTCGGAATGTTCTCTGGCAGGGGGCGATTCACGGGCAAAGCGCGACCACCATCTGGGTTTGGAATCGCACCTTTGACCCGAAAAGCGACTTTTCAGGGAGCATCATGCACCGTCCAAATTGCGCCGCAATGGTGGGGATTACGCATTTAGATCTGATGCGACTCAGCCTAGAAGTGGCTGCCATCCAGAATATCAAGGCAGCGATCGGCATTCTTTACTCGACCGTCTCCGTCATCTATTCGGAAGAATATCTGGAGGTCCTCAAACGCACCTATGAGGCGCTGAATTTTACAGGGCTCAAAATTGGGTTCGTCACGGAGCGAATGCTCTCAAAGGACAAAGCCTCTGATTATAAACTGATTGTCGTTCCCCAGGCGACACATATCGCTAACCTTGCCTATCAGGGGTTGGAGCGCTATGTCGCAAGCGGCGGAAGGATTGTCGCTGTTGGGACGGAATGCCTTCGCCGAGATGAGTACGACATGCCCTACAAGGCGAAAGACCTCATCCCTATCAGTGCCTCTTTTCCAGCAGCGCTCTCCTCCCGTGAACTCTGGGAAGCGTTTGAAGCGCAGCTCAGAAACGGGGGCATCCATCGTCCCGTGAATGTTACGGATAATCGAGGTCAGCCGGTTTGGGGGGTTGAGTATCTCACCGCGCTTCACGAGAATCGGTTCATCGTGAACCTGGTCAACTACACTCGTTGGGCGAAAAATGTCACTATCCGGGCCCCTGGTTATTATCACATCAGAAATCTGCTAATCGATCAAGACGTGAGCGACGGTGTCCTAGAGCTAGACCCGCTTAACCCAATTCTGTTGGAAATCCGTTAAATCCTATGCGGGGCGTAAACCTTGTTAGAGCGCACAACCTTTTCAAGGTTACTAACCACATATTTCTGCCGTCGTGTACTAGGGCGTGTTGACGAACTATTTTTCGATCCCGTCGTAGCCCAAGATTCTATCTTGGTTTAGTGCTTGGGGCCAAGTTAGAAACTTAGGCTACAAGCGCATTTCCCCGAGTTCGTCAACAGAGCCTAGTAATTCCTCAACGATATGCCCTTGATTACACGATAAGTATCAATAGCGAAAGTATCCGTCATCCCTGCAACAAATTCCGTAATACTCATTACCTGTTCATACCCATCCTTGAACGGTTCCCGGTTAACATCAAGATATTCGTCAGGAAGGAGATCTCTGTATTTCCGTTGACGCGAATTCGTTCCCTTTACACTATTGAGAAAAGCATCAAGTAATCCAGCTAAAACCTCAAAACCTGCTGCCTCAATTTCGACCACGGGGCGATAAGCGTAGAGTTTTTGCTTTGCGTTCTCCCGAATCTTTTCTAAGTGTAGCTTTGCTTCAACTTCATCTAAGAGGGGGTGATCGAACTTGCCCGACAAGATGCTCTCGACATTTTTAACAAAGACATCCGCGGCTTGTTGAATCAAAGCGTCAATGCTAACCGCCCGGAGATACTCAATTTGCCGATCTTGATGTTTTATCTCATCATAACGCTCCTGCCGAAAAGCTCCCTGTGTTGCAATCTTTTTCAGCAAATCTGACGTTTCCTCAAAAGAAATGAGTTTTAGTCTATAGCCGTCTTCCAAATCGATAATCTCATAACAAATGTCGTCAGCCGCTTCCACCAAGAACGCCAAAGGATGACGATACCACTTTTCGCCAGATCCCTTCTTTTTCAGATTAAGTTTGGACGCGACTTCTGCGAAAGTCTCCAAGTCAGACTGAAAGAGGAATTTCTTTTCACTCGCTTTATTCTTATTGGAGTGATCTGTTGACCCACGCGGGTATTTGGTGAATGCTCCTAATGTCGCATAAGTGAGCCGCAATCCTCCCTTTCCGCCCACTTGACTCGGTTTAGAGTGTGTCAGAATTCGGAATCCAAGAGCGTTTCCTTCAAAGTGAAGGAAGTCTTTCTGCTGTTGAAAGGATAAACATTTGATATATTGCTTCCCTTGATCGCTGAAAAAATTAGAGATTGCTTTCTCGCCGGAGTGTCCAAAAGGTGGATTGCCAATATCGTGTGCCAAACACGCGGCTCCCACGATTTCCGCAAATGACTCGGAGAGGTTGCATTCGGATTCGCTGTTGAGCTTTCTGCCGGTCATCTGTCCGAGCGATCTGCCTACAGAAGCAACTTCAAGAGAATGCGTTAATCGATTATGTATTGGATCGATTTCAGGGAGCGGAAAGACCTGCGTTTTTCCTTGTAGTCGTCGAAAGGCACTCCAAAAGATAATTCGATCGTAATCTCTCTGAAATTCACTTCGATCAGATGGAGGCTTTTGGGGATCATCACCAAGTCGTCTATCGTTGAGGAGTTTTGACCAAATCATGGTTAACTGCTCCTAACATCAGTTTTTATAACATCTCTACTACGCATCACAATACGCCTTCAGATCACAGTTTTTACACAACTTCTCAGGACGCTTGATAATCTCGAAGTCCTTCGCCTCAATCCGCCCGACGATAGTATCAAACGCCGCAATCGTCTAATCAAGCCTCACTTAATTCCCCCTCCGCATCCCGAGGCGGGCCGGGGGAGAGGTTAGCACTTCTCGATTTCATGAGTATAGCCGACGCAGGAACGCCGATAAAAAGATGACGAGCCCCCCCAACAACAACGTCAAGTAGATCCATGGAGCAGGGTGTTTTTGGATGGGAGCGAAAACAGGATACGGGAACGTCAGAAGGACGGCGAGGGTAAATATAAGAAAGACAATCAGGAGTTTGACCCCTAAGACCAGGATATATATGGAGTAATCTTGTGGCGTTCCTGAATTGGGGGCAGTTCTAGCCGACCTCATGAAAGAAACAAAATTGTAAATGCCCGATATTAAGATTGTCACCAATGAAATCCAGACAACCACCCTGAATCGGCGGAATGCTGATTCTACGAACTGAGAGCGTTGGGTATCGGGGAGCGCTTTGGAGGTGGGTAGCAGGATGACGCCAAGGTAGAAGAAGCCACCAATCATCAGAACGACGGACGCGAGATGTAGCCATTGAATGAGAGCGGGTAAGAATGTCATAGTTTTGAAACAAGCCGGCATGTTTCAGAAAATGGTTTGCATTTCAGAGGCCGGAAAGGATGGAAGATTGGAAGGATGGAAGAATGGGTGGTAGGAGTTCGTCCCCCATTCTTCCATCCTTCCATCCTTCCAAAATATAAAGTCAGTTCTCCAGAAGATTTGAAACATGCCCACGCGCATTACGCTTGGGTTGGTTGATTCGCCGATTCGGTGATTGCCCGAAGTGCGCTGTTGTAGGCATCGATTGTCTTCGGATGGATGGGGGTACCTCTGGTGAGCAGCTCTTCAATTTTGTAACGGGTGACTTCAAACACCGCCCGATCCAGCTCCTGATATGCGCATTTACGCACCAGGCTCGCGCCTTCGTGAGTCCGTTTCGGTTCAGCGAAATCCGCGACGTACAAAATCTTATCAATGAGCGTCATAGAGCCATTCCCGGTCGTGTGGGCCCGAATGGCACTGAGGATTTCAGGGTCACTCACGGAAAAAAGCGCAACCGCGAGCTCCGCACCAACGATTGCATGCAAAAGCGACGCATTTTCGCGTTCAACTTCATCCAGTTGAACCCCATATTCTGCCCCTGCTTCATATAATTCCGGTGGGCTCATCCACTTGGCGCAATCGTGCAAGAGCGCGGCCAGATTCACTCGCTGCCGATCTGCGTCATATCTTTTCGCCAGGTCAAGTGCCATCTCCCTGACGGATAAAACATGCTTGTAACGCTTGCGCTCGAGCCTTTTTTTGATATATTTTTCTATCTCAATTGCTTGGGGGTGTTCAAACACCTCTTTTTTTTCTGCGGGGTCGTTTTTCTTCTTCATCATCTATAATTTCGTCAACTTCTCCTTCAGCCAGGAGGAATTGCGCGAGCGCTTCTTTCTCCTTATCCGTCATCATGTGGGCGTTGGGCAATGGGGTACTAATTCTGTATTCCTCTTTTAGCCATTTTCCTAAATCAATCGTCTTGCAACGGGAACTACAGAACGGAAAATTGGGTGGAAGTTTCCCCCCTTTTTCATAGTGAAATTCAAAGGTTTTTCCACAGATGCTACATCTATGTTTCAATGGGTGCTCACCTCCCCTATTTGTGTTGCGTCAAACGTAATGTGTATTGCGTAAAAAGTGAAACGTGAGACATAATTCTCAGCCTTCCCCTCCCTCATTTCCTTACCTATACAGTTGGTGGCGTTCGATGTATTCCATGACAGCTTTCGGCACGAGGTAGCGAATAGAGCGCCCCTTTCGGATGCGTTCACGAATCTCAGTCGCGGAAATATCAACGCCGGTGATTGAAAAGAGCTGAACACGATTGCGAAGTTCAGGAGGAACTTTGTCAAGGCAGTAGTTCGGTCGCGTCGTTGCGATGAAATGGCAGATATCCAACAGCTCATCGAAATCCTTCCAGATGTGGAAGTCAATCAAGGAATCCGCCCCGATAATCCATGCGAGTGTGCATTCCTTCCCATAAACGGCTTGTAATTCCTTGACGGTTTGAATGGCGTAGGAAGGCCCCACGCGCTCCAACTCAATGCGCGATACCTCGAAATGGGAATTATCTGCTGTCGCCAGCAACGTCATCTGATAGCGGTGTTCTGGAGCGATAATATCCCGCGGTTCTTTATGTGGCGGACGAGCGGAAGGAATAAAGAGGATCTTATCGTAACCTAACCCATCACGTACCTGTTCAGCACTCAACAGGTGCGCGTAGTGGATGGGGTTGAAAGTGCCTCCCATGATAGCAATTTTCATCTTTGTCGCCTATGTTGGGCATGTTTCAGAAAATCGTTTATATTTCGCGTAATGCGTAAAGGGCAAATTACGCATTACGCATTACGCATTACGTTTGAATTATACTTGCCAGAGCATCGCATGTCAACAGGAATTCTGATTATATCTTGCATCAGACCCCATCCATACGCCGTTTGAAAATAGAATCGGTATCCTGAAAGGCATCCCCTTGGCATATTTGAGTTTCGTTGAAGGGTGTCGGAATTATTTACATCTTTCAAATCCCTCACCCAATCAGTGAGAATATGGACAGGATGACCGTGAAGCATTGGAGGACGTTTGAGGGGATGTCGAAATGATTTACACACCCCAAATTTCCCACCGAATCAGTCATGATGCAGATTTGAGGCATTCAATGGCATTTCAGAGGTGTCGGAATACTTTACATTTCGGATTTGCACATTTCCTGAGAACCCGCGTCAAATCTGGATTTCGTGGGTGGCACGATTTTTGCGTCCACAACAATAGTGCAATTTCAATAACGTTCAAAAAAGGGGACATAAATGTATAGTCGAAAATTCCCAAAGCGGTTCGCGCTGGTCTTTGTAGGGGTGGCCATCTGCTTTGGCCTTGCGACGACGGCCTCAGCCTTGCCTATCAATATAGGCGATGTCTTTGCCACCACCATTTCTCCAACTACAGATAAAGGACAGATCCGACATTATGATAAAAATCTCACCTTGCTAGAAACCCTGGAGACCAATGTTTTGGGGTATGTTGCGGGTATGGCGTTTGACGCTTCATTAAATCTGTACGCTGCAGCAGGTTTTTTTGGTGAAAATTTTGGTGGTTCTGACACTGGTACGATCGTTAAATTCTCAGCGTTGAACGGGGCTCTTTTGGGTACCTTCGGAAGTGGCTATAGCCATTATCCCGAATCCATTTTATTTGCCGCTTCCGGGAATGCCTACATTGGCAACGTGAAAAACGGCAGCCCCGCTGATCAAGACATCCGCAAATTCAATGCGGCGGGAGCCCCGCTGAATCAGTTTGACGTGGCGACGGAGGACCGTGGTTCAGACTGGATAGATCTGGCAGTGGATCAGAAGACAATGTTCTATACCTCTGAAGGTCGCCGGATTATGCGGTATGATGTCAGCGGCACCGGTACACAGCTTCCCGATTTTGTCACTCTCCCCGGTTCTGGAACCGCTTATGCCCTGCGTCTACTTGGGGATGGGGGACTCCTCGTTGCTGACGCTGTCAACATTAAAAGACTGAACAGCAGCGGGGTCGTTGTCCAGACCTACGATGTGGCCGGAGTGGATAACTGGTTTGCCTTGAATCTGGACCCGGATGGAACCTCCTTCTGGAGTGGAGATTTCAACACTGACACCTTCTACAAGTTCGATATCGCTACGGGTGGTACGCCACTGGCTTCCAAATATACAGGTGGGGGGGGAGGGACTCTGTTTGGCTTAACGGTAGCCGGAGAGATTACCCAAGCTCAACCGCCTCCCCCCGGGCCTCAGCCTATCCCTGAACCAGGGAGCTTGCTTCTGCTCAGTGTTGGTCTTCTTGCCCTTGCCGGTGCCGCAATCCGTCGCAGGCGTCGCCAAACGAATGCTGCTCTGACGCGGAGATGAGGCATCACGGAGGGCTCAACTCTACTCCTTTGATTTTGGGGTGAGGTGAAAATCCTTCGGAAGGTTCTGAACCTTCCGAAGGTTTGACTGCCTCCTCGGAGATCGATTGACGATGTAGATACCGAGTGCAACCAGACCCGCCCCGATACCGAGCCCAACGGTGATCGGGTCCCCAAGAAAAAAGTGGCTGAGGGTAAGTCCCCAAATCGGCGTCGTAAAAAAGAGGACCGACAGCCGACTGGGACGGTAATGCTTCAAGACCAACGTCCACGCCACAAAGCAGAATCCCGCCACCACAACGCCTTGATATAAAATCGCCAACAACGCCGGATAGGAAAAACCGTAGCCCGCTTTTCCCTCGAAAATCCCACTGAGGAGAAAAAAGACCGGTACGCCAATCAGCATTTGTGATGTCAGCAGCCGATATGAATCAATGTGCTGGATGAGGCGATTGGTCAGCACAATCAGCAGCCCGAGCTGAAAGCCGCTCAAGAGCGTGAGAATATCCCCTGTCATTAATCCCGCATCCCCGCCAACGAGATTGTCCCGGAACACGAACAGGATGCCGCCGAATGCGACAATCAACCCAACCGTCTTCCGCCCTGTCAGTCGATCCCCCGGCACAAGAAAATGTGCGATGACAGCAACGAACAGCGGGTAGGTGTTAATCATGACCACTGCTCTGCTTGCGCGTGTCAGGTTAGTTCCCCAATTGAAGCAGGCAATCTGAATCGTAAACAGCAGCCCGATCAAGAAGAGCGGTAGGTACTCACGGGGCTGCGGCTTGAGCGAGATGCCGTGTGACAGGCCCCATCCCGCAATCAGAAAAAGCCCAATCAAAAACCGGAGTCCTGCCGAAGCCAGCGGCGCAAATTTTTGGAGTCCGATTTTGAGGGAAACGGCATTGCCTCCCCAGAGCATCGCAAGGAACAGCACGAACAGGATGACCCGGGTGGGGATGAAGTCTTCGTCAGGTTTGTGGGGCATTTTCGCAGGCATGAAGTTTAATCGAAATATTATGACTTGATGAAGGTAAATGAAATAAAGTATAATAAAAGCAAAAAAGGGGGCTTTGAGATGCTGACAACAGAAGAAAGAGTCGATCGGCTCGAAACTGTCATGATGGAACTCGCCGAAACACAAATGAGAACGCAGGTTGCCTTGAAAACCCTTTCGGATGAGATGAAAGACTTCAAGGATGAGATGAAAGATTTCAAGGACGAGATGAAAGATTTCAAGGATGAGATGACGGATTTCAAGGACGAAATGACAGACTTCAAGGATGAGATGAGAGCGGATCGAAAACGGATGAATGAGCAGTGGGGAGAGTTAGTCAATAAATGGGGAACCCTTGTTGAGGACATTGTTGCTCCCAATATCCCCCGTATTGCCAGAGAGAATTTCGGTTTCAGTGACATTGAGTTTTTCGCAGTTCGGATTAAGGTGAGAAATAAAAAAGATCGATCGAAGCGGCGAGAGTTTGATGTCATCGCGGTTGGGGAAACTCAGGTCATTATCAACGAAACCAAATCAAAACCGCGAATTGATTACATCAACGAGTTTATTGAGATTTTACCCCAAATCGAGGATTACTTCCCAGAGTACACGGGCAAGACGATCATTCCCATCTTCGCCTCCCTGCATATCGGCGCGGATGTGGTGACTTACCTCACCAGAAACCAAATCTATGCGATGGCGATGGGGGATGAGACGATGGAGCTCAAAAACTTCCAACAAGTGATTGAGCGCAGAACCACCGAACGATAGAATGGGTTGTCCCTTTCCTGTGGAGGTGGTAGCCGAATTCGCCAGAATTCGGTTCAGCCTGAACTCCCCGCGTTGCGGGACAGGCTGGCGAGTTCAGCCACCAAAATAATTCTGTCTAACTACTTACCTTGCCTCCCAAGCGACGCCACTCCGTGGAAACAAGATCTGTTTCTGTTGCTTGATAGGAGCGAAGGGAGCGACACCATATTTTTCACGGTATTCCCTGTGATGCCGTTCCTCGTGCGCAGTAACTTCAGTCAGTGGAAGGTCGATCGGTTCCCCACCGCGCCTCGCGGATTCTCGGATAGCGATGAGAATCTCCTGGTCTTTACGTCCGTTGATCGCTCCGTATTCAGGGGCTATCCCTTCAACAACGGCACGATAGATGCTGTGCAACTCTGCGCCCCGCGCCACATCGTCCGCATCTTGCAGCCCAAACGCTTTCAGTGGATTTTCCCATATAACGGGCGGGTCGGTGTCAACACGCGCATGGTCAATGACTTTTACGCCGTTGACTTCAGCCGTAACGGTTTGGAGCGGATACTTCCGGGTTTCGCTTCCCTCATAAATCTGCAACTCGTCACCGACAAGCACCCCTTTTGTGCCGTCGATCTCCCAATAGTTGCCGCGCCGTCGCGTCGGAAATTCGTAAAGGGCGGAGACGCCGTTTTCAAATTCGACCACGCCGACCTCCCATGACCGCCCACCAATCTCTTTGGCGTGCCCGATCACGCGCCTGGCTTCGCTCTGGACGAGGGTGCGAATCCCGTTCATGCCGTGATAGGAGCCTGAGGTGTACCAGAGATGGACATGGGTTATCTCGCCAATCAATCCCGCATCAACGATCCGGCGTTTGAGGCGTTCGCGGGGCCATCGCCAGACATTTTCGGCAACTTCCAGCTTGACGTTATATCGCCTTGCAGCGTCAATCATTCGGTCTATGCACGGGAGTGTCGTCGCAATCGGCGTCTCGGTGATGACATGAACGCCCTGCGAAGCCGCAATCTCCGTAATCACATGATGTCCATCCGGCGGAATGGTAATCAAAATCACATCAGGCGACTCCGATTCAATCAGCTTTTCAACATCTGTATAGCCAGAAACCTTCAGACGCCCCGCCGCCTCTGCGGCTCGGTTTTCATCAATATCGCAAATTCCGACCAGTTGGTAAATCGGCTCCAGCTTGGGGATTGTGCTCAGATGCGCCCCGGCCCGAGCCCCCGTCCCAATGACCGCTAATTTCAATCTTTCCATGATGACCTCCTTTAACAGGGATACAGAACACAGGATACAGAGATACAAAGAGCATCCCTGAATCTTGAATCCTGAATCTCTATATCTCTACCCCCTACACGCCTGAACCCATCAACCTATCTCCTTCACGTTGAATCAAAACCGCAATTCCGCTGAAATAAAATGGGATGCGAAATCGCTTTCACGAATCCACCCATAATCAATCTGCCCCCATCCCCAATCGAATCCAAGCCCCACGGTCCAATCTCCATCCGATCTCCCCCCGCGGACGCGAAGGGTGGAGACGACCTCCCATTCAGCCCCAACGTAGAGGTCGGCATCGGCGAGACGGGTTCTGGGGACCGCCACATCTGTAGCGAACAAAAGGTGCCCCCAGCGATATGCCGCCCCAAGCGTTACCCAACGGATGCCGCCCTGATGCGGCAAATGTTGGGCGAGAAGCCCCAATTTAAGATGGGCATTCGGTTTGACAAGGAGGGCAAGGTCGTAGGATGGAGCCTCTCCGAAAAATTGATAAACATCACTGGGGTGTTTTCGCTTGAATTTGAGGCTGGCACCCACAGCGATATAGGAACCCAATTGGCGTGCAAACGAGTAATAATTGAAATCCGGCGTTCCCGATTCGACTCCCAGCGCGATTTTGTTCCCCCAGAATAGCCCATATCCCCGATAAGCGTAGCCGATCCCTTTTGGATCAAAGGCGTAATCTTTTCGGTTGTGAAATTTGTTGACGCCAAAGAGTTTAACCCCCTGCCACTGAATCAGCCCCGCGGGATTCCAAAAGCCTGCCGTTGCGTCGTCTGCGACGGCTGTAAATGCGTTGCCCATCCCCAAAGCCCTCGCTCCGACATAAAGGGGACGCGCCTCCTCAAACGGAAACCCTGCTGAGAGGTCGGCAGGGCCAGTGAGAAAGAACCCGATGAACGCCATGAAATAGATCGAGAAATTAGGGGTCAATTTTTTCAAACATAATCAGACTTCCGAAGTCTCAGAGACTTCGGAAGTCTAGAATGAGAGAAGTAGCTTACGTTTCACGTTTCAGAAACGGGGTCAATAAATCGATTGGAACCGGGAAGATCAGCGTCGAGTTCTTCTCGGCAGATACTTCAATGAGGGCTTGTAAGAAGCGCAGTTGAATCGCGGTTGGATTCTTACTTAAAATCGACCCAGCTTCAGTTAGGGCTTCAGCAGATTCCAATTCTCCTGCGGCGTGCGTCAATTTGGCGCGGCGTTCCCGTTCTGCCTCCGCTTGTTTTGCCATCGCACGCTTCATTTCCACAGGGAGGTCTACATGTTTGATCTCCATGGCGATGACTTGAATTCCCCACGCTTCGCTATTTTTTCCGATAATGGTTTGAAGGTCCTGATTCAGTTTATCGCGCTCTGACAAGAGTTCATCCAGCTCGGCACGTCCGAGAACACTTCGGAGTGTTGTCTGGGAGAGCTGGCCGATGGCGAATCCAAAGTCCTCCACTTCGATCACCGCTTTATCCGCTTCTACGACGCGAAAATATAGGACGGCGTTCACGCTCACGGATACATTGTCCTTCGTGATGACGTCTTGAGGCGTCACATCCTGCACAACGGTGCGTAGACTCATCCGCTGCATCCGCTCAATCCAGAATGGAATCAGCAGGACAACCCCAGGGCCCCTCACCCCGCTTAAACGCCCAAGCCGAAACACAACCGCGCGCTCATACTCTTTGAGGATACGCACGGCGGTCATCAGGGCAATCATCCCAACGACCATGATAATCCCGATCACATTCATTGTTGGTGTCATTCATTTATCTCCATTCATTATTTACGTTTTTTCATGTCCCTTGCATACATCGCCCAAAGCGCAAAAGCGGTGGTTTGCAAATTCGCCTTGGGTTCTTTCAACTCGATAGGGGTTGCACTGACAAAACTGCCATCCTTCTGTTGTACGCTTCTCAAGTATCCGGCTGCAACCTTGTCCGTGTTTAAGGGATCTTCTCCTGCGGCCAACGCCAGAATCGCAGATGCTGTCACCTCGGGATCGCTTGGCTGCCCTTTCTGCCTGCCGAATCCCCAATCCGGATTTTGCATCTGTTTTAACCACGCAATCTGCGGGTCGATATCGTAAGCCAGGGCTAATCCCTGTAATACCCATGATGTGACGAGGACATCAGAACTCGCTCCGCGCATCATGGACCAACCGCCATCTTCATTAATGTGGTTGGCGAGCCAATCGGCGGCTTTCGGGACGGGTGAGAAGCTACGATTGAAACCCAATTGCCCAAGCCCCGCTAAAACAGCACCTGTATAGAGTGGATTGCCGGCTTGGTTCTTTTCACGTCCCCAACTCCCATCCTCGTTTTGAGCCTCTTTGATCCATTTGAGACCTTTCAACCGAGCCTCTGAACCCGTCTCTGCTCGGGTGAGCGCCATCAAGGCAAAAATGGTGTGGGCCGTGTTTCCGTTCCAGCTTCCATCTGCCTTCTGATGCGTCGTTAAATAAATAATCCCTTTATAGAGCGCATCTGAGTTTGTGTCCAATCCCTTCAGCATCAGCCCCAGTAACACCATCGCAGTGACTTCAGCATCGCTCCCTTCCCCCGCGACAAGGGGCCAACCGCCATCAGGATTCTGGTGTTTCAGGAGATATGAAGCGGTACGCTCAATGGTTTCATAAGGTGATTCTGCCGCCATTCCCGCTGTTGCATAAAAAACGAACGAAACAAGCAGTAGAAACAGATATAATCTGTGGATAGAACATAGGATTTTCATTTTCAGTCCTTAGAGTTAACGATTCGGTTCGATGACAACTTTATATACCCCTTCGTCCCCTAGCATCTGAATGCCCTTTTCAAGGTGATTTAAGGGGAGATGATGGGTAATCAACTCCGTCAGTGGGGCGCGGGTTCTTTCCAAAAACTCCAAAGCCGTTTGGAACTGAATTTGTGGATATGCCCACACCCCACACACATCAAGGTCCTTATTGCAGATCTGATGGGGACGTACCTGAACCGCGCCGGAATCGGTATAGTGACCGACCTCGATCACCTTTCCACCGCGCCGAACGACATCCAGCGCTTCCGTGAAAACGCCCGGGATGCCCGCGCATTCGAGAGCGATGTCAACGCCCACGCCGTTTGTCAGATCGCGAATCTGCGTGAGGCGCTCCTCGGCTGAGGTTTTAGTCACGTTGATGATAACATCTGCCCCCATTTTTTTCGCCATATCTAAACGGCTATCCACGGCATCTGTGGCGATAATTGTCCCGGCCCCGGTGTGGCGTAGCACGGCAATGACTAAAAGTCCAATTGGCCCAGCCCCAAGGACCGCCACGCGATTTCCAATTCCGTAGCCTGCGCCAATTTGTGGAATCCCCGGCGCGCACGCACGGTCTACGGCGCGGGTGGCAACGGCGACAGGTTCGGTCAAAACACGGATTTCTTCCGGAATGGTATCGGGAATCTTATACACCCAGGAGTTGCCGTGAATGTAAGTGTATTCGGAAAATTCACCGGTCAGATGCGGTGGACTTTCGCAGTTGCTGAATCCGTAAATGGTTCGGCTCGTACACAATGTCGGACGGTGGGGAACATGCAGGCAATAGTAACACTTCCCACAGTTTTTCGACCCCGGAACGACAGTGACCCGGTCCCCTTCCTTGATTGGCCCCCCAATCACGTTCATCGTTTGATTTGCCGCCTGACCAATTTCAGCAACGGTCCCGACCACTTCGTGCCCGGGAATGACTGGAAACTTCAGTTTGGTATGGCCAAGATACATGTGTTTGTCGCTACCGCAGATTCCGACCTGATCTATTTTGAGTAATAGGGCGTCATTCGCTATTGCTGGCCTTTCAAATTCGCGGATTTCAATTTGCCCCGGCTGGGGCATCACCGCAGCATAGACTTGCATTTTGGGAAACTCCTTTCAGTCTTCAAATTATCTTGACTTTGGTAGTGCCGAAACCTTGAAAAGGTTCGATAGCAGATGGAACATCATCAACGATTCCAAAACAGCTAAATTGGCGATTGCCATGGCCCGAAAACCCTTTTCAAGGGTGGTTTCTCAATGCTTTTACCAAAGTTAAATGATCTTATTAATTTTATTCGTCTTTGGCAACCAAAATTTTTACAATCTTCCGAATTAGGGCTCGTGCCTCATTTGCTGATTAATCATATCCAACGTCGCTTCCACCACCGCCTCATCAATCTGCCCGAGGGGTTGAACGAACCGCACCTGCCCCGCTCGATCAATGAGGATAACCGTACAGGTTTGTGGGCGCATCCCATACCGTTTGGAGACGTTGCCATCCCAATCCAATAGTATACTTGGCGGCTTGGAGTCACCTGCCTCTCCGCGTAGCGCCGCTTTCATCCTGCCTTTCAGGAACAATCGTGCAAAGAGTGGAAGACCAGAAACGTTGACGATGGGGAGAATTCGCAGACGTTCGGCATACTGTTCCCGGAACAAGTTCTGCCAGGCCCCTCCTTGCTCAATGCTATCCTTATCACACCCCAACAGCAACACATCTTCTCCGCGAAATTGACTCAAGCGGAATTTGATATCATATTGGTCTGTGAGGGTGAAATCGGTTGCCATTGTTCCAGGTTCAGGAACGACAAGCGGAGGCGACCCGCATGACAACAGAGCAAACAGGACATAACAGCGTAATGCGTATTGCGTATTGCGTGAAACGTGAGAAGTAACCTTCCTTCCCATCCTTCCTTTCCTTCCATTCTTCCCTTACTTCCATCCTTCCTTTCCTTCCATTCCTTCCACCCTTCCCTTCCCACTCTCTTACTTCCTGATGACCTCATATTGAGCCAGCTAACCAGACCAGATCGGCGTCAAGACCTTTGTCAGTTTCAGCAGGCTCTCCAGATTATGCGCCGGTAAAAAGTAGTCAACATACGGCAGAGCGGTGCGTATGCCCCGGCAGATTGGCTGATACCCATCGCTTCCGAGCAGCGGATTCAGCCAAATGACTCGGTATGCGTGGCGATGCAACACCTCCATTGCACCCTGTAGCAATTCGGGGTTGCCTCGCTCCCAGCCATCGCTGATGAGAATCACAACGGATCGATACGCGGAAAAAGAACGCCCAAACTCACGGTTAAAGGCGATGATGCTCTCGCCAATTTTGGTCCCACCGGACCAATCCGGCACGACCTGGGCAACCGTTCGTAGCCCCTCCTCTATCCCCCTGCGACGCAGGAGGCCGGTAATGTTCGTGAGGCGTGTACTGAAGACCGCTATTTCTATCTCTTTGATCTCCTGTTGCATCCCGTAGATAAACTGGATGAGGAATCTCGAGTAGCAATCCATCGATCCGCTGACATCGCAAAGCAACAGGATTTTGTTCTTTTTGACTTTTCGGTTTTTACGGATGAGCTTCAACGGTTCGCCACCGTAGGCGATATTTTTCCGCCAGCTCTGCCTGAAATCAATCGTTTTTCCTTTGACACTGACCTTTTTCCGGCGGCTCAACTTCGTCGCCAGAAACGGGGCAATTTTAGCAATAATCTTCCGCGCCGCCTCCATATCCTCCGCCGTAAAGCGGCTAAAATCTTTTTGGGTCAACACATCGTCAGGGCTATAAGCGATGGTGTCCCCCGAATCCTCATCTTTATCCTCATCCATTTTCCCCCATTTTTCGAGGTCGAAGGCTTGCTCTTCAGCGCTGAGAATCTCCTGAACGGACACCGACTCATCTTCGTCCATCTCAGGTACCAACTCCCGCAGGTCTGGACGCGGATACCTCCAGAATAAGTTGAAAGCGGTATCAAATATCGCTCGATCGGATTCATTGGCGATCAGGTTCATTCTGGCAACGTGGTAAAAATCCTCACGTCGCCCCATGTCGATCCACTCCAAACTTCGACAGAAGTGGATCTGGTTCGTCGTTGTGACGTTTACGCCCATCCGCTTGAGGAAGCGGCAGAAGGCGATAATCTCTTGAAGAAGGGTTTGTTGATAGGTCATGGTTATTTCGCTTTGTTGGTTTGCCGTGGCGTTCCTGCTTCGCTAGAAGGACCAAAATATCATGCACGATGCGCTCAAGGCCACAATGTCAGGAGGCACCGGACATGAATTTTCGTAGGGTAGGGCAATGGGCTCACCTCCATGATGTTTATCCCCCACACGCCCTAAAAATGATGCTTGCTATCAAGCTGGCCGCTACCGCCCAGAGCCCGCTTCCAATCACTTTCGCCCAAAAGTGAATAGGTCCGACGTTTCGATCAATTGTCTCCATAATCTGAGCAGTACTTTGATCGATTTTGGCGATAATCTGAGCGGTACTTTGATCGATTTTGTCAGTAATTTGAGCGGTACTTTGATCGATTTTCTCCGCGAGGTAATCTGTCGATTCCGCTGCATCCTCCGATCGCAACACCATCATTTCCTGCTCTGTTATGCCCTCCAAGCCATGCTTATCCAATCGAATATGAATATCCTTCAACAATTCCTCTGAATATCGCCGGCGCATCTTTTCTCCTCCTTTAAATTTTCTTCAATCGAATACGGCTATTGCAGGTTTTCCCTCCAGATTTTTCGGCACATGCTCATTTGCAAATTTCTACCGCGGATGCGCCCGACTTACCACTTCCGGCTTTTCTTCGCTGAATGCCTCCGGGCTCTGTTTTGCCCGGCTCACCAGTTCACGCAGATTTGCCTCTCGCGCACGCTGAATGTCATCCTGATATTTGAAAATACACCCGAGCGTTTCATCAACGATGTCGGAGTCAAGCCCATCCCTACCCAGCGTGATGAGGGCTAAACTCCAATCCAACGTCTCTGCGACACCCGGCTTTTTGTAGTAATCCCCCTCGCGTAACATCTGCATCATGTTGCACAATTGCTGGGCAAGGGTCCCGTTAATATGGGGGAGCCTGGTTTTAACGATCAACAGTTCCTTCTCGACAGAGGGATAGTCAATCCACTGATAGAGGCATCGACGTTTCAGGGCTTCGTGAATTTCCCGCGTGCGGTTTGAGGTCAGCACCACATAAGGGATATGTTTCGCTCGGATGGTGCCGATCTCTGGGATGGTAATCTGAAAATCGGACAGAATTTCAAGGAGGAACGCTTCAAACTCGCTGTCACTCCGATCCACTTCGTCGATGAGGAGCACGGAGGGGACATTCCCATCGCTTTGAATGGCTTCGAGGAGCGGACGTCTTAACAAGAATGCCTCACTGAAGAGCTCCGCGCCGATCTGCTCCTTATCGACGCCTCGCGCTTCGTCGATTCGCAGTTGTAACATCTGTTTGGTATAGTTCCATTCGTACAGCGCGCTGTTCGCATCGAGCCCTTCGTAGCACTGCAAACGGATGAGTTTCCCCCCTGTTGCGCCCGCCAAAACCTTCGCCACCTCCGTTTTACCGACGCCGGATTCCCCTTCAAGGAAGATCGGTTTTTTCAGGTGATGGGCTAAGTAAATCGTCGTCGCCAAAGCCCGGTCCGCAATATAATTCTGTTTCGCAAATGCGTTTTGTACTGCTTCAATCGATTGGAACATGATGATGGTCAATCCTTATCCCTTTAATAATAGATGCAATGTAGCGATGCTTAATTGATTCCAGCGTTACGGAAATTTCACGCTTCACGTTTTACGTTTCACGTTTCACTCAATCACCTCAATCTCAAGTTGATTAAGTGTGCGCATAACCCCCTCGCCAAATTCGAGCATGGTATCGGATTCCAACTGACTACCGGCCAGTTGAATGTGAGTTGCGTCGGCTTGGAGCTGTCCGAGTGTTGGCTCCATCGCCACCCACTCGCCGACATACACCTCCGGCCAGAAATGGTAGTAGAAGGCGTCCCGTTGAAACACAAGACCTGCGCACACCCGCGCGGGAATTCCAACCGAGCGTGCCAGCGCGATGAGAAGCACGGTATGCTCCGTACAGTCCCCCTCCAGAGATGCCAGGGTCTGAGTTGCGGAGCCAAACCCAATCTTGAGATTTTTGTCGTGGATATTTTCGTGCACCCAGCGACACAGTTTCTCCGCGGCTTTCCACGCATTGGTTTCCCCATTGATGATTTCTGTGGCTTTTGCCCGGAACGCCGGGTGGTCTGCTTGGATGTAGACAGTCGATTTCAGAAATTGGTCCAGCGGTTCATGCCCATCCCAGGATTGAATCGGCAAGTTCGGTGCCTTCGTCGCATCAACGATGGGGATTTTGATTTCCAGCGTTCCCCTGCGCGGATCGCTATCAACCGTGAGTTTCTGGCGGTCATCCACAATAATCGCCTTTTTCAGTTCTCCTTCGGTCAGTCGCAGATGTGCTTTGAAATGGGGTGCGTTGCCAATCGGGGGGGGGCCTTGGGCAAAGATCTTCGTATTGATAATCACATCCACTTCCCCCGCCTCACCGAGCGCCGTCTGCATATCGGTTTTCGCCAAGACCATCTTCAGCCCCATCAAGCCAATTTCCATTCGATACGTCGTCCCATCATGCCCCAACCACTCCGTTGTCTTCAGCCCCCCCATGAGGTCCATCATATAATCGATCACATGGACGGGTTTAACTTCCCCATCGTATGCGACTTGATCTTCTCGAATGACCTTGACTTGCGTTTCCACCGGCTGCATGACATCCATATTGAATACATGCAGCGTATACGCATCCCCAACGCGCACGCCACGCTGAAGGACCAGATAACCAATCATCTGCTCAAAAACGGTATTGGCTGGAATCTGCTTCTGCGTTTGAGTTGTTTTTCCCGCAAGGGTCGTCTTCAAGGAAGCGATGCCGTTTTCGATCGTCCCTTCAACGCGCTTCTCCTGTCCTGTTTCGTTCGATGTCGAAATAAAGTAGCGGGGGACGAGATCCATTCCGACATAAGAGACTCTCGTCGTTTCCAACTGTAGCCCTGTGCCGGTGCGCTTGAGTTCCATGAGCGTCTCAACACGAATGCGAATGGCTCCCTCACCTTCATATTGCGACTTTTCCATGTAGATATGGGCGTACCCAATCTTCGTCCCCATCAGTGTCAGGTTCAACCAATCCTCTTGAGGTAACTGCATCATCTTCTCTAACTCCGCTGAATCAATTTTCACGGTTTGCCCGATAACGGACTGCATCGACATGAGAAGCAGCCAACTGATGAAAAATATCGTTTGTTTCATTAAAAACTCCTGCTTTCGGCAGATTTGCTTATTAAGTCTATTTGATTAGCCACTCACAATCTGCCAGATCAAAAACGCAATCCCAACCAGAGTCGTCAGCGCCCCGAGTGCGATATACCATTTTACCGTCGAGGCGAAACGATCGACCGTATTTTCAAGTCTATCCATTGATTCCTCCAGTCTATCACCTACGTCTGAGATGTCATCGCGCAATCTTGAAAACCCGCTGTCTAGTTCTGATTGCATTGTGGCAAACTGATGGGAGAGATTCGCTTCCATTTCCCACATCCGGTGCTCAAGCGCATCGAAGCCCGCCTCTAAACTTTGCGGATTTTGTTCATTTTGCCCTTCGATTGCATCCAGAGCCTCCGGTGGGCGGACCATCAGTTGTGAGGTAGGGGGACTCCGCTGGTCATCGACGGGAGTGTTTGCGGTTGGGTTATCCTTTGGTGTCTGATTTTCGCGTTTCATTTTGAAGCGTCATCTCCCTTTGCAAGCAATTGCAACACGTTCGTGAACAGCCATCCAGACTTCCGAAGTCTCAAAGACTTCGGAAGTCTAAAATACCGAATTTGTCCGGGTACTTAGCACAAAACAATTGGGGCGACAGGACACGAAGAATCAGTGAACGGTTAGTGGCGCGTATGATTTACCGCTCTACGATTCACCCCTCACTCATTATTTTATGTTCTGTCGCCCCACAGTTTATTGCGTGTGCTTCTTCTCTTGTTTCGCTTTTTTGGCGAGTTTTTTCTCTTTGCGTCCTTGTTTCGTGGAGGTTTTTTTAGCAGCACTTTTATCTGTGCTACTTACCGATTTACCCCCTTTTCCCTTATTTCCTTGCATTTTTCGTCCTCCTATTCTTCTACGGTCAGGTTCTAAACCGAATGGATTTGACACAGAATAACTCGGGATGGTTCATTAGGTTGTACTATCACTTGGTTTGTGAGAAACTGCGTGACTGAATCCATGCGTAAAACGTAAAAAACTCGCGTTTCACGTTTTATGCTTCAGATACGCCGTCGTGAGGTGAGTCTCTCTCATGAGACAAATCTTTCCACATATTTAGTGATAGTACACCATCCCCATCAGAGTCAACGACCCTTGTCATTCCAAGTTTCGTACCACAGACGTCGTGTAACACGGACGACATGAGGTGCATTGACTGACACCCTTGTTGGCAAACGTGTGGTCGATGTAACCAACGTGTTTATTATACAATATTGGTAACTCTTTTTCAATCCTAACACTGGAGGCGTAGCTGACTCCCCATAGATACATCTATGGATTTCCGCCGAGAAGAAATCTATGAATTGAAAGCGAAAAAATAGAAATTTGCAAATTTCTATCCGCTTCCCAAATCCATTTGCTCATTTGCTCATTTTAAGTTCTTCCCACAGCCGGAGTTCATGCTTTTCTGCTCCACGCCTCAACACCACATATTGCGGCTGAATGTCAATCACCGTGGCACCCGCAATGACTTCACCCCTGTGTGCCAGCAGTGGACGCTGCTGATGGTCGGTAAAGATCGCGATGGGCTGGTTTTCGCTCCACAGAATCCCTGTCAGTGTCGGTAAAGGCATCTTTAATGAAGCGGTGTCTTCCGCGCCTTTAGTGGGTGGCGGGCCAATCGACGCCTCATCAATTCCAAACGTAAACGCATCTCGTCCAAAAGCAACATAAGGGGTCGCTGGAACCTCAATATCAGGCGGAGTTCCTTGGTCTTCTTCCCCATACATGGGGGTAATAATCAGGGACATCCATAACGTCCCCGGATACTGCTCTCGCTGATATATCCGCAATCCATCCATCCGGATGGGAGGGGAAATTTTTCCCACAATCGACATGAATGTAGAAAAGCCTTCGTAATCCCCTGAGAAAGTGAGATGCAGCGGAAAGGATTGATAGCCTGCGACGCGATGGGGGGGAAGTTCCTCGACCCCCACCAATTTGACGGACAACTCGGTTGCGACTTTTCCGAGCAGCGGCAGAATCTGATGGGGCTGTTTCCATAGCGTGGTACTTTCTAGCCGCCCCAACCTTTCCTTTGCACGGTTGATGTGCGTCCTCAATTGTTGATGCTTTTGGGCAATCGCAGTAAAACTCTGAGAAGATAAGGTGGTTTCATCCTCGCGGAGATTCCGCCATATTACCAGTTGCACCGCACAGGCGATGAACAAGACGAAAACCACACCCCACAAAAAATGTCCTCGTACCATTTCAACCTCCCTCTCCGTTCGTTTCTACTCGACTCACCACGGATAAAGTAAAATTGAGCCATTTTTCCCCTTGGATTGTGGTCTGCTCTGTTTTCACCTGTCTAACGGCGTCAAATTCTTTCCGTGTTGACAGCGCAGCTCGAAACGCATCGATCTCCTGTTGTGAGGGTGCAAGCCCGACCAGCAGCAAGGTTTTACGAGCATCGTAGTTCACGCGCACCTCTCGCGTCCTCGGCGGTTCAAGCGTCTTAATCTCCGTCAGCCTGACCTGCTTGGGAATCGACTCGGCGATTGCCCTAAAGCGGTCGACAAAAGAGGGGAAACGCCGCTCTCCCCAAGCGACCTCGGCAATCTGGCTTTCAAGGGTTTCCCGGCTTTTCTGCAAAGATTTCATTCCTCTCTCTTGCAGTTTTGCGCTGGCATTGGCGTTATATAAGCCTTCCATCCTCGAGCGAGTGGCTTCAATCGTGTTCCAAATTCCCAGATTGGCAACGACTAAGCAGATGATTGTAGCCAGGGGAATCAAACGATTGACTTGTTGCTTCCGCATCTGTTTACGTGCGTCCGCTTTCTGGTGGAGAATTGGCGTGAGCAGATTGAGAAAGATTCCTTCGTTGCGCAGATAGCCCCTGAGTAAAGCTTGCGCCCAGTCGGTCCCAGATTCTCTGACTTCACAACGAGAGACGGATAACTCCCGTTTGATGTCCTCTGGAGTGAGAAGGGATTCGGCAGTTTGGAACACGACCACCTGTTTGAGGTCAGTTTGATTTGGGTTTGAGGTTCCGGCAAGGCTTTGTTTCATCGCGCGCCAGAGCGCGGTTGGATTGGGAGGGTCGCCGATTGAGAAGGTGCGTCCGCCCATCACTCCACCTTCTTCCATAACGACCAGATCAATCAGATTGCCGTCGATGTGGAGACCACAAATTCGTTGGGAACAATCTGCATTGAACACCAGTTGATTTGCCAGCACTAACGATGAGGGCATCACATATACAGGCTCAATGCCAATCTCTTTCAATCCTGACAAAAGTAGCTCCAATGGAGGCTTGCGCATCCAGGCAATGAGCCAATGCGTGGTGTTCTCGGTTTGGCCCGTCATCGCCCAATCATAAGCCGCCTGGTCAAGCGGAACAGAGATATGGTTCCCGATATCCGCCTCAATCGCTGCATTTCGCTGTTCTGAAGTTGCTCCGCTCCAGCCGGGGGTCTGAATCCGTTTGAGGAGGACGCCGTCACCGGGAATCGACAGCAGCACCTTTTTGGAACGCAACGATACATCCGTGCAGAGACCCCGGATGGTTTGAGCGAGGGCGGGGTGGTGAAACACATCCGCTCCCTCCAAAGTTTCGGGTAGCTGTTTTTCACCCGAAAGGGACGCGCCCCAACTTCCGTGATGAAATCGGAGGGTCACGACGCGGACAGAGGTGGTCGTCAATTGCAAGCAGGTATATTTTTTGACGTTCATTGGAATGATGCCTCACGTTCTGAGTACCTATTAGGCTGTGTTGACGAACTCGGGAAAGTGCAGTTGTAGTCTAGCCCCTCGTGGGCGTCACGGTTCTCCAAACGCCCACAAGGGGCTAGACTACGTCTCAATCGGCGGGTGAGTTCGTCAACACGCCCTAGAAAATAAACACCACTTTCCGTTGAGCCGGGGGTGTACCCCAGCGATGTTTGACTGGGGTATAACCCCAGTCAAACGTTCAAGAGATTTTGTATTGGCTGTACAAAAAATTGAATGTCCATATTTGCTTGATTGCTCATTCCAGGCCGGGTTAGCCCACAACGCCGGTTTCGCTCGCCAGGGCACCCATTGGGTCCCACGGCGGCAGGACAATCGGCACCTGCTCCAGGGCATCACGTAACTCAGCGGGTAAATACTCCTTCCGGGCGGCAATCTCGAACAGGTACTGGTCGAACCAGTTATCATTCATGAGGTAAAACCCCTTGCGCCCGTTCTCATCTCCCCAACTGTTCTCGACGCGCCACCGCCGGGGCACCGATTTGCCATCCACCTCCACCACATCGACGCCCGTGAATAGCATCGCATGGGTCATCACGGTTTGATGGTACTGAAGTCGCCCTGACTTGTCGAGCGTGAACGCGGTGTCGTAAATGCCTTCGTAGTCATAGAGTTTCGTGTCCCACAGGCCGAGGTTGCGCTGCATCATCTTCCCGACATCGCACCCCATCCAAACCGGCTCACCGTCGATGATCGCCTGCATCGCGATCTGTTTCATCAGGTCGATATCGACATTCAGGTATTTGACCTGGCTACCGCCATCGACGTTGCCGAGGCATTCAACTGTGAAGGTTCGACCCAAGGGGCTTGTCGGGCGCGGGTCGTGGACCAGGCAGACGTAATCATCAATCGGAACGGTGACATATTTCTCCGCGAACTGCTGTGGCGTCATCTCCCCGTCGCGATGAAACTTCTTGTCGGCGTCGTTCCATTGCCAGTCGAAATGGGTTGGCGGTGTACCGAGGTGGATGGACAGGATACGATAGATGACATTGATAATCTCGTTCTTGGCATCTCGAAGCTCATCCAGACTGGCGTCTTTGGCTGCCATATCGCGCAACGTCTTAGCGCCCTCACGTAACTTGTGCAGCAGGATGCCGTTCATCCGAGACGAGTTAGAGGAGCTCTCCGTCTCGGGCATGACCGCCTGTGGGACAAGACCGTGCTTCTTGACGATGTTGACAAACATGTTCCACTGTCCGCCATCATCCAACGGCTGGGAAAGCATCCACGCAACATGCCGATCATCTACGGGTTGATCGACCCTTTCGATGATGCGCTCCAAAAAGTAATTCGCCCGCTCAAGTTTGTCCCAGAAGAACGTGTAGTTCTGGCTGAATTGGAAGTCTTTCAGGCTCATCTGCTTCATCGCGCCGACGCGAAACAGGTTCAGCCCGGCGAACATCCAGCATCGTCCGCTACTCTTCTGGTTAGTCACGCTCCAATCGTCCAGAACATGACTGAACGTGAAGTCGCTTCTGGTGACGACCTCCCTGTTGAGGGCGATGTCGTCAACGGAGATTTTGCAGACCGCGTTCTGCGCCATTCGATAGACGGATGCACCTTCAAAATCGCGACGCAATGCCGCAATTCGGTGGGGTGTCAATGCCCCATCCTGTGATATGTCGATTGAAGATTTCGACAGGCTCAATCCGGCGGATGTTGAAACGAAATTCATTGATATAACTCCTCTTTGAAAACCGGGCTGACGTTCCTAAGCGTCGTGAACGTTCACGACGCTTAGGAACGGCTGTACCCGCCCGGTGATAGTGGTCTCGGTTCAATAACTCTCAAAGGGCAACGGTTCAAATCTGGTGAGACTCATATTTTATCATGGATGCATCAAAAGTCAACAAAAAAAAGAATCTCATGGTATAATATACTAAGCACATTAGTTTGTGTTTATTCGCATTTTCGCTCGGCAAGCGAGAAACCGAGTTTTTCCGAAAAACTCGGTTTCTTATACCCGTTTGAACCAATACTTATCTCTCTAATTTACGACCACCAGGAGGTTTGAAATGCTAACCAAGGAACAAGTTGAGGCCTATCATCGAGATGGCTACCTCAAAGTTGAATCCCTCTTTACACCGGAAGAGGTTCGGGAACTTAACTCAGAGATGGTTCGGATTATCCGCGAATGGGGGCAGGAGACCATCGGCTGGCGTGGGCCATGGCGTGATCGGTACTTGGACGAAGAGGAACGCCAAACGACCAAAGCCGTGTTCATGCACAATCCTCATTTTTACTCATCGGCTTGGGGACGTGTGATTTTCCACCCGCGTCTGGTCGGTGCCGTGCAAGACCTCATTGGCGATGCCGTCCAATGGCATCATACCGTCTTACACGGCAAGCCACCAGAAAAAGGAACTCCCTTCCCAATGCACCAGGACTATCCCTTCTATCCGCATGACGGGCTGGATTTTGTCGATTGTCTGGCTCACCTTGACGACACGCCCCTTGAGAGTGGTGCGCTCCGTGTGGTGCCGGGCAGCCACAAGAACGGTCCGCTTGAACACATTACCGGGCCAGATACGGCACCACACCTGCCCACCGACAAATATCATCCGACCTTTATCGATTCAATTCCCATCCCTGCGAAGGCGGGCGATTTTATCTTCTTCAGCTATTGTCTCATCCACTGGTCCAACGTCAACCGGACCAATGACTGGCGAAGGTCTGTCCGTTTTGGCTACCACAAGGCGGGTATGCGTCCGGTCGGGAAAGCGCCGAATGAAGCGTACAACAACATTATTGCTGGGGGCTTTAAGACGAATCCAAACACATCGGCGTAAAGGTTCAGACGTTCAGAAATTTTGGCATGTTGTTCACAATGAGTTAACACCTTTCATTGATAACATAAAACGTAAAACGTAAAACGTAAAGGTTGGCTTGCGATTACGTTTTACGTTTTACGCATGACGGCAAAGTGTCAACTTAACTTCGTGCAAAATTTGAAACATGCCTAAATTTCTAATGCAAATTCGTATCACTTGACATCCCCGTGGAAATGTGTTATTTTACGCGTCAAAATTCATCAGAAAGGAATTAGAAAACCCTTCATGAGACTGACATACCTTTGCTTGATCTCGTTCATCACACTGTGTATTTTACCCCTGTTTGGCGTCACCCACGCCGATGCACCCAAGAACATACCTGTTTGTACTTCCCCTGATGGTCAATTTTTGCCGTGGGCGGTGAGCGACGGCGCAGGTGGAACCGTCGTCGTTTGGGAAGACTATCGCACTGGAACGGATTGGGATGTCTATGCCCAGCGGATCGATGCCGCTGGTAATCTGCTGTGGGATGCAGACGGCACGGTGGTCTGTCGTAGGCCGAATAATCAGCGACGTTTGCGGATGGTGCGTAGCGGCGATCGAGCGATGGTCGTATGGACGGACCAACGGGCGCGGACGAATTGGGACATCTATGCCCAGGCGATAGACCGCTCCGGGAAGATGTTGTGGGGTGAAGGGGGCGTCCCCGTATGTACAAACGCCGCGGAACAATCGACGCAAGCGATTTTGAGCGATGGCGAAGGCGGCGTGCTTGTTGTTTGGGAGGATGAGCGTACCAGTTCAGAGCATCAAGACCTGTACATCCAGCGGATCGACGCCAACGGCAATCCCGTGTGGGCGATGGACGGGGTGCCAGTTTTCCCTTCCGATTCGCTCCAGAGCAATCCCATCCTCATTTCTGACGATGGAGGAGGCTTTTACGTTGTCTGGTGGGATGTCGTGGGCGTCGATCAGTGGCATATCATGGCGCATCGACTCGATATAAAGAGCGGGAACCCCCTTTGGAAAGCCCCGATCGTCATTTCACCGCTGGAGGGGATGCAGGGCGAACCGCGCCTTGTGGGCGACGGGAGGGGAGGCATTATCATCGTCTGGCAACTCTACGATAACTTTATCAACGATGACCTGTATGCTCAACGGATCGATCGAACCGGGAAAAAACGCTGGGATGAAAACGGTGTAACGATTTGCAATGCGCCGGGGATACAGAAAAGCGCTTCCATCGTAAGCGACGGACACGGCGGTATAGTCGCCGTCTGGCGAGATGAGCGTGATGTCTATTCTGATCTCTATACGCAAAGGATTGGGGAGGGTGGAAAACCGCAGTGGGACATCAACGGCATCCCGCTCTGCGTTGCCGGCGGGCATCAAGAGGCACCATTTATCGTCAGGAGTGGGAAGGACGAATTTTTCGTCGCCTGGCTGGATTATCGAGAGGACTACGGCGAGAAGAGTCACGACGCCATTTACGGACAGAAGATAAACTTAGATGGAAAGGCACTCTGGGAGAAAGACGGCATCCCCATCTGTACGGCGGACAATGAAGAACAACCGCCATTTGTTGTATCATCCGAGTCCGGGGAGGTGACAATCGTGTGGAGCGATGCACGAAACGCCCTCGGGGATATTTATCTGCATCGCATCCGGTAATGGAAAAAGTTCAAGACGCTTGATTTCTTTCCGCGCGATGGGAAGGCGACGCTCCTGCGGCTGGGAGGGCAAGGCTCCCGCCGCGCCAAGTTCGGTTCGATTCTCGGACGAGCACGGGTGCCTCATTCCCCCACCTGAACGGTTACATTTTCCATTTGCTCATGTGCAATTTTTGAATCTGGAACCACCTGAAATTCAACTCGCTTGCCTAACGCTTTGGCGATTCGCTGAAACATGAGAACGGCATCACCCAGTTCATGGTCTTCGTAGTCGGTTTCTTCAAGAGTGTCGATAACCTTTCTAGTTATGCCGACCTTCTCAGCGAGTTGATTTTGAGTCAGTCGTGCATCGGTTCGGAGATCGTAAATTCTTTGCCCCATTTCGACTTTCAACCGTTCGGCTTCCAGAGAAGCGACTCGGTCAGGACGCTCTTCGTAATAGAGGCGGTGGAGAATCTTTACCGCGTCCCTTGTTGTTCGCTTCGTGTTGTTGCTCATCAGTCCATCTCCTGTGAGTGTTGTTGGGGGTTTTGAAGGTATCTTTCTCGATTTTGAATCGCTCGGTCAATTTCTTGGGGTGGCACTCGTTTTTTCTTTGTCAATCCGTGTGAGAGAACGGCTATCGTATGCTGATGGACAAAGTAAAGCATTCGATAGTTGACGTTTTGCCACCTCACGCGCAACTCTCGAATTCCATCTCGTAAATAACCTGAATACGGACGCTCCATATCAAGTCCAACTTCCGAAAGCCGTTCAATTCGAGCTCTAAACTTATCTTGAATTTTCTCCGGCAGGCGGCTGAACCAGTCACGGGCGGGTACTGTTCCATCGGCTTCCCGATAGAAGATAACTTCGATCTCCCTTGTGGTTTCTGGTACCATCTTCGATTTCCTCTGAATCAAAAGACTGAGTTACGCTTGTTTTCTGAAACATGCCCACCTCCTTAACGTAATTGAGATATGATAATTTTGAGACAGGGAAAAGTCAATGGAAAACCGTGGAATCTTCGTTACGCTCGACCTGCCAACCGGCAATCCCGCGCTTTTCTGTATCAAACCGGACACCGACGAGATGAATCGCTTTCCCCTTCAGTTTATATCTCTCAAAATATGCGGACGCTTTGATCTGTTCGAGGGCTTCCGCCTCGCTCGCATCCAGTTTGAACTCGAAAATGAATACCCCCTCCTCAAGCTCCACCACCGCATCAATTCGGCCCCGGCTCGTCCTCACCTCCGCATCAACCTTGAGCCCGATGAGTTTGAAAATCAGATAGAAAATCGTCTGATAGTAACGCTCCTTCTTGACCTGAATGTCATAAGGAATCTCGGCAAAGAACACGTCCAAGATTTCAAAGAACCGCTCAAACGCCGCATCCTGCAATGCCCACACCAACTTCCACAGATACCCTTCGGCCAATCCATTCTCGGTATGACTAAAGGAACTGAGCAAATACTCTAAAAAGGCATGTTCGACTTCATAGTTGGGATAGTATAACCGATACAATCTCGTTTCTGGGTCGTACCCCTTTATGGTCAGATACCCCGTCTGGAACAACAGCGGCACCACCCTTAAATCCTCGATCTCATAACTGCTGAAGGAAAGCTCACTCATTGCCAGGGTATCGATCTGCTTGATATCGTAGGCTCTCTTCCGGATGAGCTTAATCAAAAAGGTGGGCGTGCCGGTTTCAAACCAGAAGTTGGCGAAACGTTGCTGCTTAAAGAAAAGCAGAAGCGAAAACGGATTGTAGACATTCTGACCGCCTGCGGCGAAACAGAACCCATTATACCACTGTCGCATCTGCTCCAAAAGCGTTTCTGTTGAGACCCCCTCTTTTTGCGCAAAATCCACGATGTAATCGTTGAAGTCAGCCGTGACTTCCGCCTCCGTGATTCCAAGGGCAGATGCAAACGCTGGGCTCATCGTCACATCCTCAAGGTTATTCAACCCGGAGAAGACACCCACCTTGCTGAATTTACTGATACCGGTGAGCAACACAAACCGGAGATATGCATCCATCCCTTTGATGACCGCGTAGAATCCCTTTAACACATCCCGAATCCGTTGCGCCTCTTTCACGTTTTCGATATTGTCGATAATCGGCTTGTCGTATTCGTCTATCAGGATGACAACTTTGTTCTTAGCGGCGAGTTGTCGAATTAAATCCCGCAACTGCTTCTGGTATCCGCCTGCTTGCAATGTGATTCCATAATCCCGGGCGATTTCTTGAATATAATTCGCTAGCTCGACTTTCAATTCATCAGCATTTTCAACCCGACACAGGCTGAAATCGAGCCGGATGATCGGATATGTCTCCCAGCGATAAGGGCTATCATAGAGCCAGAGCCCCTGAAAGAGTTCTCTGTTCCCCTCAAAAACTTCTTTCAGGGTTGAGATGAGCAGGCTCTTGCCAAATCGCCTGGGACGGGCGAGGAAATAAACGCCTTTTGGATATCGAACGAGTTCATAGAACCACCGCGTTTTATCCACATATAAGAACCCGCCCTCAATGATGTCCCGGAAGGTTTGTATTCCAACAGGCAACGGTTTTTTCATATCTCCCTCCGAATGGAATTGAAAGGTGTGTGCAAACGATGCCAATCAAATTAAGTCGCTAACGTTTTTTCTTTTTGCCCTTCTACCGACGTCACTGAGAACTGCCCAAGCCTGGCTTGGATTTTGCCAGATATTTTACCACGCCCGACAATTTTCTGTCAACGGCGAAAGGAGGAGGTCGCAAATTCCCTACTCCGCGAAACGATAGCCGACTCCATGCACCGTCTCAATCCGATCTCCGAAACTGCCCAATTTGCGTCGCAGGCGGCTGATGTGCGTGTCGATGGTGCGATCCACGCCGTAATAGTCCTGGCCCCAGACCGCGTCCATCAAAATGTTTCGCGTGAAAACCCGCCCCGGAGAACCTGCGAACAGGGAAAGCATTTTGAACTCGGTGGCGGTCAGATCAATCACCCCTTCCTCAGTGAATACCTGATGTTTGTCCAGATCGATTGTCAAGCCATCAAATGCAATGCGATTCGCAGATAGAGATGGCTGATTGGCATCCCTACGACGCAGGACCGCCCGAACTCGCAACACAACCTCACGCGGACTGAACGGCTTGGTGATGTAGTCGTCCGCCCCCAATTCCAACCCAACGATCCGATCAATTTCTTCCCCTTTTGCCGTCAACATAATCACCGGGACTGCTTGGGTTTTCGGATGGCACTTCAGCAATCGGCAGACCTCAAGCCCATCGACCTCTGGAAGCAAAAGGTCCAGAATGACCAGATCCGGTAGCTTCTCTGTCGCTTGCTGAAGCGCATCTGCACCGTTGAAAACCGCCTCCGTTTCAAAACCTGCCTGCTTTAAGTTGTACGCTAACAGTTCGACAATATCAGGGTCATCTTCCACAATCAGGATTTTTGCAGCCATGTCATTTCTCCACATATCTCATTGACGTAACCGTTCAGGATTTGCCGGCGTGAACGCTGATTGAGTAGGCGTAGCTGTATCGAAATCGAGTGAACGGTGGTACGCTTGGGTCTCTTGGTTTCTTGGTTTCGACAGGCTCAACCACCGACGGCACTACGTGCCGACTCAACCACCGACGCTCTGCTACTCAACCGGTGCTATCTCCTACCCGAACGGTAACACTTACCTTTCACATAAAGATTGCCTAAAACGAGCGAGCCACACGCTCTACTAATGGTAGAGCGAAATGAAATATCGACCCCCTTCCCAGAACGCTTTCTGCCCAGACTCGCCCCCCATGTTGCAACAAAATGTGTTTGACAATCGAAAGCCCCAGGCCCGTGCCCCCCATTGAGCGGGAGCGCGCCTTGTCCACACGGTAGAACCGTTCAAAGATTCGTGGCAGTGCCTCCGAGGGAATGCCTATCCCCGTATCACTGACATGCAACATAACCTCCGACTCGCTCACCTCGGCGGACAGCGTGATACGTCCCCCCGATGGGGTGTACTTGATGGCGTTGTCGATCAGATTGACGAAAACCTGTCCCAGGAGATGCTTATCCGCAAGCACAGGAGGCAGACCTTCAGGCACTCTCCATTCAAAGGTCAGCTCTGATTCATCGAATGCAGGCTCAAAGACATCCCGGATGGTCTGCTGAAAATCTTGAATCTCGCAAGGTACCAATTGGAGTTGAACCGTCCCGGATTCGAGCCGAGAGAGCTCCAGGAGGTCTGAGATCAATTGTGAGAGCTGCGATGCCTGCTGTAGAATCTTCCCCACAAAACGCTGGCTTGCCGTGGTATCCGTCAACGCCCCATTGAGAAGCGTTTCCGCGTATCCCTGAATTGAAGTCAAGGGCGTGCGCAACTCGTGGGAGACATTGGCGACGAAATCCGTCCGAATCTGTTCCAATTTCTTCAACTGACTTACGTCGTGAAGGACCACCACATAGCAGCAGGTCGCTGTGTCATCCGCGACGGGGACAACCGTAATCTCAACTTCCCGTTCCATGCCCCCCGCCGGGAGCCGAATCTCCACTCTCCCAATGGTTCCGGTATCTCTCGCCCGCTCCAGCAGGGCTTGTAAATCTGGATGGCGATTGAGCTCGATCAACGGGCGTCCCCGGTAATGCGTGGGAAGCTTCAACATCGTAATCGCCGCGGGGTTCGCATACGTGATGTCAAACGCCTCCCCGATGCGCAACACCCCTTCGATCATTTTCGACAGGATGATGTCCATCCCATCCCGCCCTTGAGCGATCTCATCAATCTGTGCCTCAACCCGCTCCGCCATCTGGTTAAAATGGCGGGACAGTTGCCCCAGCTCATCCGATGTGGAAACCGTGACCCGTGAGGCGACATCACCCGCTGCGATCGCCTGCGTTGTCCGGGTCAACTCTCGAATTGGCCGGGCAATCCGACCGGCTGTCACCATGCCCAGAAGAATCGCCCCAACGAGTCCAACTCCACATCCCAACATTATGGCTCGCCTGATACGGGCGATTGCCGCGCTCACTTCCTGCATGGGCAGCGCCACACGACAGATGCCAATCATCTGTCCTTGACGAAAGACTGGCAGCGCAAAATAACGCAGAGGCGTTTTGATGGTGTTGCTGTATCGGTCCGCGATGCCACTTCCGCTCGAGATGGCAGCATCTACCTCTGGACGATTTCGATGATTGTCCATCTGTCGCAAATTTTTCCCATCCCGCTCCGTGTCTCCCCATACCGTTCCGTCCGTTCCAATAAAGGTGAGACGGGAATCACTCGCTGTACCGAGGTCATCAATGAGTGCGTCCACGGTGTCGTAATCGAACCTTTCTGGAAGTGTTACGCTCAGAAACTCCCGTGCCAGATTCGCCTGCACCCTCAATTCGTCCGTGATGCGTCTGTCGAGCATCTGCTTGAGGGAATAATTCAGGTAGACAGATATCGCCAGCAAAATAACCAGCACCATCCCACTATAATTGAGGACCCATCGCGTGCGGATACTCATGCCAATCCTCCCATTTTTCCGGCGGTCTGTTCATCCTACCACATTTTGTTTATCAATGCTACCCAAATTCACAAGCTACGAAAAAGACAGAAGAATGTCAAATTTTTGTAACATTCCGGGGCTATACTTATCCGACGAAAGAATAGCTCGCCAATGTCACATTTCCCCCGATAGATCGGGGCAGGCTCTGTAGCCCAAGATTCTATCTTGGCCCCCGCGGCTGATGTCCTCGGTTGGCCAACTTAGAAAGTTGGGCTACGACTGGATCTCATTTCTAATGTGACATTGGCGAAATAGGAATAAACAGAATTGGAGTCAAACGATGAACGTGACAGCAATTATCTTAGGGGGCGGTCGAGGGACGCGCCTTTACCCCCTGACCAAAGAACGCGCCAAACCCAGCGTGCCAATCGCGGGGAAATTTCGCCTGATTGATATTCCGATGAGTAACTGCATTCATTCGGGATTAGAAGATATCTACATCTTAACGCAGTTTAATTCCGTTTCGTTGAATCGGCATATTGCGCAAACTTACCAGTTTGATGGTTTCTCCAGCAGATCAGTGAGACTATTGGCTGCCCAGCAGACGCTTACGAATAATAATTGGTATCAAGGAGCGGCGGACGCGGTTCGCCAGAATCTGTCTTATCTAATCGGGGGCGCTAAAAAGCCGGAGCTGATACTGATTTTAGCGGGCGATCACCTCTACCGTATGGATTACCGACGGTTAATCGAACATCACCTGATGACCGGGGCCGATATTACAGTTGGTGCAATTCCTGTCTATCGCACACAGGCCAGCGAATTCGGCATTCTCAAAGTGGATGCCAAAGGACAGGTGACCTGCTTTGTCGAGAAACCCAAAACAGAGGCAGAAATCGCATCACTCGCGATCGATGCACAGACCTCGCCGGACGCTGACGTAAAACCCTTCCTCGCCTCAATGGGCATCTATGTTTTCAAAACGGATGTGTTAATCGAAAAACTGGGGGAGCGAACCAACGTCGATTTCGGGACGGACATTCTGCCCAAGAGCATTTATGAGAACGAGGTTTACGCCTACCGCTTCGATGGATATTGGGAGGATATCGGGACGATTCAATCGTTTTATCTCGCCAATCTAGGGCTTTTAGAGATTGTACCCCGATTCAATTTTTACGATGAATCTCACCCCATCTACACCTATCGATACCAACTTCCTGCCGCAAAGGTCAATCGAAGTGACATTTTCGCCTGTCTGCTGGCAGAAGGAGCGCTCATCAATCGTTCCGAATTGAAACATTCGATTATCGGACTGCGGAGCATGATTCGCGCCGACACGAAGATTGAATTCTCCATTATGATGGGAGCGGACTTCTATGAAAGCGAGAAGCAGATCTCCCAAAACGCCCGAGATGGAATTCCACCCATCGGCATTGGATCCGGGTGTTTAATTCGCCAGGCGATCATCGACAAGAACGCTCGCATCGGCGATGAGGTGATTCTGGTCAACAAAAATGCCGTCAAACACGCCGATGCCGAGAATTATTCCATCCGCGACTATATCATCATCGTGCCGAAAAACGCTGTGATTCCATCAGGCACGGTGATTTGATGGTCCAACGGTTGACGCTCTGCGATTTTTGTCACAAGAGTGTGACAAAATATCCATCAATTTGCCACGGTATCTTCAAATCATTGTCACATTCAAAAGGTATTATAGAGGCGCAAAACTTTGCAGTTTATTGACAGCCTATCCGAAAAATCTCGGGTGTCAAGAGGGTTAGCAGGGGGAATTTGCTTCATACATGCGGACTTTCCACTCAGGCATCTATCGATTTCTCGGATAGGCTTAAAACCCTTGAAAAGATAAGGAGGTTACATTCATGTTTATCATGAGGTTTTCGCTTACGATTCTGGTTCTCTTGATGGCCTTGAGTTTCACAATGGCGCACGCAGCGGACATCGCGGTTGTCGATTTCGCCGACCAATGGACGAAAGTCGATGCCTTACGCCAAACCTTGAACGAATTTGGCATCAAGTATGATGACTTAACGAAGGAACTTGAAAAGGGCAGCTTGCCCTTAAGCAACCAGAAACTGTTTTTTATCGGGAGCATGACGACGAATAACGCGACATTGCACCAAAATCTGGACAAGAATGCAAAGGTCATTCAAGATTTTGTCAGGCGCGGTGGCGTTGTCATCGAACCAACCCAGGCGGATCAGAATGAAGCCAATGTGGATTGGCTCCCCGATGGGCTGATTTGTGTCCGTAGCGACCCTGACAGTGCCGATTTCCAAATTCAACAGCCTGACCATCCGCTCTTCAACGCGCCCAGCAAAATGGGGGAAAAAGAGTTTAAGGGGTGGGGACATCAAGGCTGGCCAACTGTCTGGGAGGTCATTGCGACACAAAAAGGATTTGACGTGCTTGTTGAAAGTATGGGTAAACCTGCCATCATGGAGGCTGACTTTGGCAGCGGAAAGTTCGTCATGATGAGCCTCGCGCCGGACAAGTATCATATCGCCGGCAATGACGGCAACACGCAGGATATGGCGGGGCTATTCATGAAAAATATTCTCGAAACCTACTTGCCAAAGGCTGTACAACCGGCAGGTAAGTTAGCAGCTATCTGGGGAAATCTGAAATCTTGATAGGGGTCAACCACCTGGTTGACTGACAACTCTCTACGAAACCGAGAGTTGACCGGCATCAAAAGCCCCGACATCCAAGTCGTAGACGGTAGACGGTCAGCAGTAGACGGTCTACCGTCCACTGTCCACTGTCTACTGTCTACAATTCTCAATTCTTAATTCTACTCAGGAGGTCACTTTTATGTTCACTTTTCGGTTTTCACACTCCGTTCTTTCAATTGCCATTCTTGGCTTGATTGCCTTGAGTTTCACAATGGCGAATGCAGCGGACATCGCAGTTGTCGATTTCGCCGACCAATGGACGAAAGTCGATGCCCTGCGACAAACATTAAATGAATTCGGCATCGCGTATGATGACCTGACGACAGCGGTCGAGAATGCCAACCTGCCGCTCACAACCCAAAAGCTACTTTTCATCGGAAGTATGGTGACGAATAACCCCACGCTTCATCAAAATCTGGATGCGAACGCGAAAGCAATCCAGGATTTCGTGGCAGGTGGAGGGGTTGTCATTGAGACGACGCAAGCCGATCAGAATGAATCGAATGTCGATTGGCTCCCTGATGGCCTTGTTTGCGTTCGCACGGATGCAGACAGTCCCCAGTTTACAATTAACAAACCTGACCATCCGCTGTTCAACACCCCTAACCCAATGAGAAACGATATGTTTCAAGGGTGGGGACATCAAGGGTGGCCCACCGTCTGGGAAGTTATCGGTTCACAGAAAGGATTCGACACCCTCGCTGAAAGTCAGGGAAGACCTGCCATCATGGAAGCTGAGTTTGGCAGTGGAAAATTTGTCATGATGTGTCTTGCGCCGGACAAGTACCATATCGCCGGCAACGATGACCTTACAAAACAGATGGCGGGATTGCTCATGAGAAATATCCTCCAAACCTACACCCAACAGGCAGGGGGCCCCACAGCGGTACAATCCGCAGGCAAGTTAGCCGCAAAGTGGGCGGACTTGAAATCTCGCTATAGCCGATAGATAAGACCGTTCAGCGCACAAAGATTCGTCCTCGTGCGCTGGACGCTTCATAGTTCTGGAGGATAAAAAAAATGAAGATGAAGAAAGGAATTACCCAGAGCATGAATTTTACTCACTTTCGAGACCGCCTTGTGTGATTTCCGGTGTTTAAACGATTTTTGCTTCTGTGTTTCAGTTTCACAACGTTCATCACAGTTTTTATGATATTCACACAATGGGCACCGACCGATGCCGCGCTCAATGAATCCAATGCCAAACACAGCACAATTCAGTGGTGGAAGGGAAACTTGCACACGCACTCCCTCTGGAGCGATGGCGACGATTATCCCGAAATGATTGTCGATTGGTACAAAGGGCACGGTTACCATTTCCTCGCTTTATCAGACCACAACACCCTGTCACAGGGGGAAAAGTGGATTGATGTGGCCGAAAGCCGGGGCGGATTGGAAGCCTATCAGAAATACCTGGACCGTTTTGGTCCTCGCTGGGTGGAGCAACGTGAAGTGGATAACAAACTCTGGGCGCGGCTCAAACCGTTGAACGAATTTCGCCACCGGTTTGAGGAACCCGATCGCTTTCTCCTCATCCAAGGTGAGGAGATTACCGATCGTTTCGAGAAGCTCCCGGTACACCTTAACGCGACGAACCTGATGGTATGGATTCCACCGCAGGGCGGCTCGAGCGTATTCGAGGTGATGCAGAACAATGTCAACGCTGTGCTTGCCCAACGGGGGGAAACCGGGCAGCCGATGTTTCCCCATGTCAACCACCCCAACTTCGGGTGGGCGGTGACCGCCGAAGATATCGCCACACTCAAGGGGGAGCGCTTCTTTGAAGTTTACAACGGGCATCCCGCCGTGCGGAATTACGGCGACGCTCAACATACCAGCACTGAACGAATGTGGGACATCATCCTGACACACCGATTGGCGGAACCTGGCGGCGAAGTAATCTACGGCATCGCTGTCGACGACGCGCACAATTATCATATCGACGGGTCAGACAAGAGTAATCCCGGCCGGGGCTGGGTGATGGTCCGCGCGGCGCATCTCACGCCGGAAGCGATGATTGCCGCGATGGAGGGGGGCGATTTCTACGCCTCAACCGGTGTGGATTTAGAAGAAATCCGATGGAACGGTGCTCAGATGGGTCTAAAAATTCGGGGGGAAGACAGTGTTTCGTACATCACTCGGTTCATCGGCACCCGTCGGGGATATGACCGTCACAGTGAGGCGGTGCTGATTGCCACTGAGGACCAACCTCACGCTGTGACTCGCCGCTACAGCGATGACGTCGGTGAGATTCTCGCAGAGGTCAAAGGCACATCGCCAACCTATACCCTGACCGGCGATGAGAGCTATGTGCGGGCGAAGGTGATCTCCTCCAAACTCAAAGCCAATCCGTATGCCGAAGGGGAAATGGAGGTCGCATGGACACAGCCTTTCGTACCGAAAACAGGGAGGAATTAAAAATGGAGAACCACTCACATACTGGAAGACTTACGATAAAATCGATTCGACCATGGGCATTGAGCGGGATTTTGGTCGTCGGCATGATTCACATAATAAGCGGGGCGACGCTCCATGCGTCGCAAGAAGCGGTCGCCAAGCCGAAATTGGTCCTTCTGCTCGTCATTGATGGCTTCAGGGCGGACAGCCTCACAAAGTTTGAAGACCTCTTCGGTGAAGGCGGCTTCAAACGCTTGATGACGCAGGGTGCCTATTTTACAAACGCTCACTACGGACACCTCACCACATATACTGCTGTTGGTCACGCGACAATCTCCACAGGTGCCTACGCCTACCAGCATGGAATGGTCGGCAACGACTGGCAGAATCCAATTACAAGGACCCGACTGTACTGCTGCGAGGATGCCCAAGCGCAGTTCCTTGGCGAACTGACGGAAGCGCACAAAGGAACTTCTCCCCAAAACCTGCTGGGCACGACGATCGGCGATGAACTGCTGATGTCCAATAACCGCCAGTCCAGGTCCATCGCCATCTCCGTGAAAGACCGCGGGGCGATTCTGCTTGCCGGGAAATTAGGAACGGCTTACTGGTGGTCGACCGCCACAGGGCGTTTCATCACATCGACGAAATACATGGCAGATTACCCGGATTGGGTCAAGCAATTCAATGAGGGAAGACCAGCGGATAACTATTTCGGACGGGAATGGACACGGCTTTTGCCAGAATCCGCCTATGCTGGCTCTGCCCGTGATGACCGTCCATACGAAATTGACATGAAGGGAAACGGCAGAACCTTTCCCCACAAAATCACGGGAGGACTGGATAAGCCAGGGAGTGATTTCTACGATGCGCTGATGTGGACGCCCTTCGCCGATGAGATGACCCTGGAATTCGCCCGAACAGCCGTCCTGAATGAGCAACTCGGCAAGCGGGGTGTTCCGGACTTCCTCGCCGTCAGCCTCTCAGCGAACGACTATGTGAACCACCTCTTCGGTCCGGAAAGCCAGGAGGCTCAAGATACAGCCCTGCGCCTCGATCGGAGGCTGGCGGATTTCCTCCGTTTCCTTGATGACGAAGTGGGGTTAGACCCAGTTGTCATTGCCCTAACGGCAGACCACGGGTTTATGCCGACCCCGGAGTGGAGCGCGGAATTGGGGTTGGATGCCGGGCGGATTGATCCGACGCAGATGAAGCGAGCACTGAACGACGCCCTGTCCGTCCGGTTTGGAACGGACAACTGGGTTGAGGCATGGTGGCCACCGACCATTTACCTGAATCAGCAAGCGATCACTCAGCGCAGCCTGGATGCTGGCACGGTGGAAATGGCAGCCAGGGATTTTCTGCAGACTTATCCGGGAATTGCGGCATGTTTCACTCGAACGCTGCTCCGCAAGGGACAGGTGTCACCCACCCCCCTTGCTATGCGCGTGGTTAAAGCCTTCCATCACGAGCGGAGCGGTGATATTGTGGTGGTTCAGAAACCGTTCTGGTACCTTGCTAAAGAAGAACCCGCCAAATATGCCGCCATGCACGGTTCACCTTATGCTTACGATACGCACGTTCCCCTCATCCTGATGGGCAAAGCATTCACGCCGGGACGTTATGCCACGTTGGTGGACATCGTCAATATCGCCCCAACCCTCTCGCATATTTTAGGGATGGCAGCACCCGGGCTGAACGATGGTAGGGTTCTCCATGAAGTGCTGAAGTAATCTACTGATTATGGAACGATGTCCACTCAAATCCTCTATTTGCAGTTTCCAGAGAAAGTCAATCTGTCAACAACAGGGTTGATACGCTATGATATTTTGTCACAATCTTGTCATAAAATATCCATCAAATTGCCACGGTATCTTCAAATAAGTAATTATAAGTTAATAATTATAAATTTTGAATGGAAGAAAGTCGCACGCGGCGCAGGTTTCTTCCATTGATAATTGAGAATTTATCATTCATAATTACTTAATTGTCACATTCAAAAGGTATTATAAAAGTGCAAAACTTTGCAGTTTATTGACAGCCTATCCGAAAAATCTCGGGTGTCAAGACGGTTAGCAGGGGGTAATTTGCTTCATACATGGGGCTTTCCATTCAGGCATCTGATTTATCGGATAGGTTTTTAATACCCTGACTCTTTTTAGAAACAGCGCTGCAATACTCACTTTGTTTTCGGAGAGCAGCGCTCGTTCAAGAATCAGATTCGCATGACTTCAAGCAGTGTCATCACGACACTGATAATTGCGGTTAGGGAAAACGCCGAACGTAAGTTAAACAATTGGCCTATCCAGGAGGAAAAAAATGAAGGGAAAAAAAATATCTCGTCGTCAATTCTTGCGTTCTGGAGCGGTTATCGTTGGCTCTGGAACCGTTGCGCTCGGATTCTTGGGGTGCCGCTCCTTGACCAGCGCTACATTTGAAATATCCCCGGATGCTCTCACCTTCAACCGATACAGCGATCTCGTTCCTGACCCCAACGGGTTGCTTGACCTCCCTTCCGGATTTACCTATCGCATCCTGTCCCAAACCGGAGAGCGCATGGACGACGGCCTGCTGGTTCCTGGGTGCCACGATGGCATGGCGGCATTTCCGGGGCCCAACGGAAAGACCATCCTCGTCCGAAATCACGAGATGGAGATTGATCCGGTGGGCACGGGCCCATTGAATTCGGGGGCTAAGGAGATTGGAAAGATCGGCCGGGGAAAACTCTACGACCCGGGAAAAGGAACTAAACCTCCCCTCGGCGGCACGACCACGCTTATCTATGACACTCGAACCGGCGCGCTGGAAAAGCACTATATGAGTCTGGCGGGCACCTTACGGAATTGCGCCGGTGGGCCGACACCATGGAACAGTTGGCTCTCCTGCGAAGAAACTGTCCAAAGAGCGGAAGAGACATTTGAAAAAGACCACGGTTACAATTTTGAGGTCCCCGCTTCCGCAGGTGGTCTGGTGACGCCCGTGCCGCTGGTCGCGATGGGGCGATTCAACCATGAAGCTGTTGCAGTGGATGCCAGGACCGGAATTGTCTACCAGACGGAGGATCGAAACGATGGACTCATTTATCGTTTCATTCCCAACCATCCCGGCGAACTCACGGCCGGTGGGCGGCTTCAGGCACTGAGGATTCGGGATATGAAAAGCGCAGAGACTCGGAATTGGAAAAGCTGGATAGACACGATTTTCCGCTGGACGTATGACCCCATTCCGGTCGGCCAACCCATGGATGTGGAATGGGTGGATATTGAGAATGTCGAATCTCCTCAAGATGACCTCCGCTATCAAGGACGTGAGGAAAAGGGTGCCGCAAGATTCGCCCGTGGCGAAGGGATGTGGTATGGCGGAGACGCCATCTACTTTGTTTGCACGAACGGTGGACTTCATCGGGTGGGACAGGTCTGGCGATACAGGCCCAGCCCGTTTGAAGGGACATCCGCAGAGGATAAGCGCCCCGGTCAGCTTGAGCTTTTTATCGAGCCCAACAACGGCAACCTTCTGGAAAATGGTGATAACGTGACGATATCTCCGTGTGGAGACCTCATTTTGTGTGAAGATGGCTCTCAAAGCCAGTTCTTAGTTGGTGTAACACCGGATGGAAAACTCTACAAATTCGCCAAGAACGTGTTGAACACCTCAGAACTTGCCGGTGCCACCTTTTCGCCGGATGGCAGCACCTTATTCGTCAACATTCAGCGGCCGGGCATGACCCTTGCCATTACGGGCCCCTGGCAATCGCTTGCGACCGCATTCAAACCTGCCAATCAACGCAACGCGGAACTTACCCGGCCAGATCGTCGGATCGGCTAACGACAGATTCGACTGATAAGAAATTGTTGAAATAAATTCTGAAACTTCATTGGTTCAAGTAACTATTAGAAAATCTTTTACACTATGGAGGCCTTGATTTAGCGAGGTCCCAACTAAAGATCGGGCATCCCAAAATGCCTGGAATTTATTAAAAGTTACTCAAGCTTACAATTTTCAAGGAGGTAGTTCAATGAAATCGATGACCACAAGGAGGCGAAATCTCATGTCTATCTTGGGGTCTTCACTTCAGCGACTGATTGATGACTACCCATCCCGCAAGACGACACGACGCGCGTTAAGTCTTGCAACATTAAGCATTTCTGGAGCAATCACGTCGGGTGTTCTTGCGAGCTTTGTCTTTAGTGGCTGGATGATTGTTGCCTTAACTGTTATTCTTGGCAGTATGGGGGGGCTGTTTGTGGGGGTATTCTGCCAGGTTGCCGGGGCAGAGGTATGAGGTTTTCCACGGATGCAAAAAATCCATTTGCTACAAAAAAGCGATAGGAATGCCATAAATTTGTAACATCCCCAGGTTATACTATTGGCTAATCAAACAGGATGGTGCAGTAAAGAATGGCAATGAAAGATTTTCGATTGATGAGAAAGCGAAAGATTAATTCAATGAAACGGTTTATCTTGTGGACGCTATGGATGTTGCTCCTGGCACCGATTGTGTCCTCAGAAGGTCAGATAGGAAAATTTGAAGGCATTGTCGTGGATAGTGAGACAGACCAACGGTTAGCAGGAGCAACAGTCAGATTGAAAAATTCAGATGAAAGTGTACTGACGAATCAGAAGGGCGAATTCTCTTTGAGGGTTCCCTTCGGCAGGCACGACATCGAAGTGACATCACCGTTCTATACCTCGAAGACCCTAACAGGGATTCAAGTCACAGAAGCGCAACCGACACAAATCATCCGTGTATCTCTCGTCCCTCAGATTATTCCGTTAGCAGAAATCCGCGTTCCGATCCGTTTCCTCCAATCCAGTGAGGTTGGGATGTGGGATAAACGCCGAAGGAGTCGCTTGATTACAGATAGTATGAGCGAGCAGTGGATGAGCAAAATTTCCGCATCTGATGCCGGAGATGCGCTCAAGCGTGTGACGGGCATCACCATTGTGGGGGGACGATACGTTTATGTGCGCGGGCTTGGAGAGCGTTATAGCAATACATTGCTGAACAATGTCGAGATTCCAAGCCCTGAACCGAACCGGCGAGTCGTGCCGATGGATATTTTTTCCGCCAACCTCTTGGAAAGCATCGAAACCGTAAAGACCTTCTCTCCTGACCAGCCGGGCAGTTTCTCTGGCGGTTCGGTACGAATAGTAACCAAAGAGTTTCCTGAAGCCTTGATGATGTCCCTATCGGCGTCTATGAGTACCAACACGGAGACGACACGCAAGGAAGCTCTGGGTTCTCCTGGCGGTTCAAGGGACTTCCTGGGGTTCGATGACGGTAGCCGTGCGATTCCACAGCTCATCCAATCGCACGCGAAAGACACACCTATCCGCGAGCGGGGGCTGTTCACTCAAAGCGGCTTTACCGCCGAAGAGATTCAAAGGTTTGGCAGGTCTTTTCGCAATGTCTGGTCTCCGCAAACTGAAACGGTGCCGGTCAATCAGGGCTATAAGTTTAGCATCGGTAACACGGCACGGCTCGCGGGAAGGGAGTTCGGGTACCTTGGCGTCCTCTCTTATGACAATGGGCATAGTCACCGGGTGGAGGAACGGAACACATTTCGACTGGGTTTGGGAGCAGATGGTAAGCAGGCGCTCTCCCCTTTTACTGCTTATACGGTGGAGAGGAGCACCAATGAGATCGGCTGGGGAGGCCTCCTGAACACAAGCATCCGGCTTTCACCCGCGCACAAGGTGAGCCTGAAGACAATCTATAGCCATAGCGCCGAGGATGAGGCGCGAACGTGGGAAGGCTTTAATTCTGACCGCAATACAGATATGCGAAGTTCCCGGCTCCTCTACATCCAACGCGGATTGTTTTCAGGGCAACTTTCGGGTGAACACGATTTTATGATGGGCAGGCCGGAGGGTCGCTCTTCAAACCTGACCTGGCGGGCTGTATTTTCTCGCGCGACACGGGACGAGCCCGATACCCGCGAGGTGGTCTATGAAGAGCGGAACGGCAAATGGGTCTTCCGCGACATGACCCAGAGCGGAAGCCGATTTTTCTTCGATCTGGCGGATGATGAGTTCAGCGGGCTCATTGACTGGACGATTCCATTTGGCTCAGACGCTACGTTCAAAACAGGCGGCTTATGGCGCAACAAAGAGAGACAGTTCGATGCCCGCCGATTTCGATTTCAGCCCGCGGACAACATCGATCCATTTGTGGACCTTTCTCAGCCGCCTGAAGTGATTTTCGCACCTGAAAATATCGCGCCCCGCCGTTTTGAACTTCGCGAGTCCACCCGAGCAACGGACAACTACCGCGCTTCGCATGATATGTGGGCGGGCTATGCGATGCTCGACATGCCGCTTGCAAAACGCTGGAGCGTTGTCACAGGAGCACGCCTGGAAGCGTCCAAGCAAAACGTTACCACCTTCGACCCATTCTCCCCAGGAGCGGTTCCTATTGTCGCTGAATTGAAGGTGACGGACATCCTCCCAAGCCTCAATTTGACCTATCGCTTGACGAAGGGGGCCAATCTTCGTCTTGCGGCGTCACGCACATTGGCGCGGCCGGATTTGCGGGAGATGGCACCGTTCGAGTTCACGGACTTCATCGGCGGCAGAACAGAGCTTGGCAACCCGGAGCTGGAGCGGACATGGATCGATAACTATGACCTCCGTTTGGAGGTCTTCCCCCGATTGGGAGAGTTGATGGCGATTAGCGGGTTCTATAAGAAATTCCACAAGCCAATCGAACAGGTTGTGCAACCGGCGGCTGAAGTCCGAATCACCTACGAAAATGCGAAAGCGGCAAACAATTTTGGCGTTGAGATGGAATTGCAGCAGCGGCTTGATGTTCTCCATCGCCATCTCCGATATTTCTCTATCAACACGAACCTCGCATTTGTCTCTTCAAAAGTGGTGTTGCCGGAGGTCGGCGTACAAACGTCCTCCGAGCGCTCCCTGCAAGGGCAGTCGCCCTTCGTCGTAAACGCGACCTTGGGTTACGACAATCCCGACTGGGGCACCGCCGCGACCCTTTCTTATCACGTTTTCGGGCGTCGGATTGCCGAAGTGGGAAATCACGGCATCCCTGATGTATACGAGCTTCCACGTTCGCAATTGGACGCGACGCTCGGAAGGCAACTTTACTCATACCTCCGTGTGAGTATCGCGGCGAAAAACTTGCTCGACCCCGATGTCACATTTGAGCAAGGTGACAAGACCTACCTGCGCTATCGCACGGGAAGGTCATTTTCATTCAACGTCAGTTATGATTTCTGACGCATCACTTACCACTACAATGTCACGTTAGGAGAAGAATATGCTTGTAGCCCAACTTTCTAAGTTGGCCAAAGACGAACCATATCCGTAGAAAACCAAGATAGAATCTTGGGCTACAATTGGGTGTGACATTGTAGTGTTACAACAACCTCTAAATTAAAAGGAGTTTAACATGAAAAATTGTTTGTTTCACCGACTCTTAGCAGTATTTGGAATTGTACTCACCCTCTTGCTTGCGGGTTGTGGTGAGGATGAAGAGAAGGATGGTGTTGTGAATGGAGGGACTGACCAGACAGGTCAGGTCAACATCCTTCAAGGGAAAATCACTTCAAATCTCACTCTCAAGGCTGACCGTCAACACCTTTTGCGTGGGGGCGTATTCGTTGAAGATGGCGCGACACTGACCATTGAGCCGGGAACCACTATCTTTGGAGAAGGCGCAACGACCGGCACCCTCGTGATTGCTCGAGGCGGAAAAATCATCGCAGAAGGAACTTCCGCTAAACCAATCGTCTTCACAAGCGACCAACCCCCCGGCGCACGGGGACGTGGCAAGTGGGGCGGTCTTATTATTAACGGTCGCGCCCCCATCAATCAGGGCGCAGAGGCATTCGGAGAAGGAGATACAGGCGCTTATGGCGGAAATAACCCGAACGATAACAGCGGCGTCCTCCGGTATGTCCGTGTCGAATTTGCAGGCATTGAGTTCAGCCCCGACAATGAGTTAAACGGAATCGCATTTCAAGGCGTCGGTGCCGGGACGACGGTCGAGTATGTTCAGGTCCACTTCAATCAGGATGACGGAATCGAAATGTTCGGTGGGACGGTGAACCTCAAATACGCCCTGGTCACAGGTGCCCGCGACGACTCGTTTGACTGGACGGATGGCTGGAGTGGCAAAGGGCAGTTCTGGATTGGCCAACAGCGCGGCGATGATGCAGACAACGGGCTTGAGGTGGATAATAGCAAAAAGGATAACGAGGCAAAGCCACGCTCCAATGCCACTGTCTACAACGTGACGCTTGTTGGTGACCCCAAAGGACCCGAAAGTGCCAATGGAATGTTGCTCCGCGAAGGGACGGCGGGAATCTTTCGTAACATCATCGTGATGGGATTTAACAAGTCGGGTCTTGACATCAATAACGCCTCGACCCATACGCTCGCCAACAGCGGCGAACTTTCTGTCCAGAATTGCATCTTCTTTAGCAACAAACCGGACAACTTCGCCGCCCCGAAAGAGGGTTTTGATGAACGCCCATGGGCAGCGCAGGCAAAATTCAATAACGTCGAGATGGACCCGAAGCTGCGCGACCCATACAACCTGACTGCCCCGGACTTCCGTCCGGCAGCAGATTCTCCAACAGTGAACGGAAAGGTTCCAGTGGCAACGCCACCTGCGGACGGCTTCTTCACCCCCGTGAACTACATCGGCGGGATAGGGCCTAACGACAGTTGGATAGCTGGCTGGACGACAACCGCTCAAAATTAGGATGAAACGTGAAACCTGAAACGTGAAAATTTTTCACTTCACGTTTCACGCATCACCTATCACATACCAGGTATTTCCATGATATATCGGTTTCTAGTCAGTACCGTCCTGCTGGTTCTCGTGGGGATAACAATCGGTTGCAACAACGACGTATGGGAACACAGCCTTGACTCACCCGAAGCAATTGGGCAGGCGGTCATTGAGGCGTTGAACCGTGGAGATGCCGCCGGGTTGCATCGGTTGCGGGTTGGCCGGGACGATTATCTCTCATGGCTTTGGCCCACATTCCCCTCAAGTCGTCCGCCGTATAATTTCCCCCCAGATTTTGCATGGTCAAACTTGAATAAGCAGTGCGCCATCGGCGTAGAAAAGTGGATTCGACGTTACGGCAATATGAACCTGACATTGGTTGACATTCGCTTTGAGCACCCCACTGAAAAATATCGCGGGTTTAGACTATTGCGTGGAACAGTTCTGACGGTACAAACTACCGATGGTAAAAAAGTAGAGTTGCGCCTCCTTGGCTCGGTTGTCGAGAAAGGGGCTCGCTATAAACTTATGAGTTACAAGGACTAAACAGCATGTCAAATTCTATCATGAAAACCAAAAGCAACTATTTTTCATATTCAGTTTCTGCGGTTCAAACGACATCTCATCGAAAACAAGGCAAACGAATCATGACCCATAAACGTTTTTCGTTGCTGTTCTCGCTCGGTCTTCACCTGATTGCCGCGATGCTTGTCACTGCTTATGTTGTCCAAAAAACCGTTATTGATGATGAACCCGTGCAAGTCAACATCGTGCAAGCGCCAACTGTGCCTAAACCCAAGCACCGTATGGCACCTCATGTCGTAAAAAAAATGGAAACGCCTCAATTACGGGTTCAAACTCCACGATTACGGCAGGCGATCACAACGGCTGTGGAAATCCCAACAAGGGATGCGAGGTTTACTCTCCCCCCAGGTGATACCTCTGTGACAGCCCCTCCTTTCCTTGGTGACGCTGGACTTGAGAGGAAATTACTGACAGAAGGGCATCAGGCACATATCGCTGTGGTGCCAGCCCGGATTGAGCCGCCAAAATCCTTCAGCCCGTCAATCATCGGGAAGATTGAATCGACATACGTTCCCCAGGCCAATCTCAACCTCGATTCAGTAGCGCTCCGCACCGTAGATCTCAGCGATGTGCCGCAATCGCTGTCAGATTTTCTGGGCGCTATCCGTGACAGAATACAACGGGCGCAACGGTATCCGAGATCTGTACGTGGGAATGTCGCTGAAGGGACAACGAAGGTGCGCTTCACGATTCGGCGCGACGGCTCGCTGATTGAGGTCGAAGTTGTGGCTTCCTCCGGTTCTAAATCACTTGACGATGCCGCTTTGGCGGCCCTCCGTGAAGCAGCCCCCTTTCCTCCGTTTCCGCCAAAACAGAACGGAGAATTCTTGCACCTGGAACTTCCCATTGCATTTCAGTTCATCTCCGACTAAACGCGCTGATTTGCCACAACAAAGACACAAAAATGTCATAATTTTGTAACATCCTGGGAGTATTCTATTGATGAACGAGTCAGGGATGTGGGAATCCGACGGGAGCGTTAAGTGAGTGCCATTCGATGAATGAAGTTGTACATGATGCAACTCAAAACTCGAAAGGAGAATATGAAAACACATTTTGAGCGAGGCGCAAGCCTCATTCTGCTACTGTTGTTCAGTTGTTACGCTGTGTCGTGGGCGGATGAAGGAAAGATTAGCGGCTATTTCTTTGGTGATTACTACTATGTCGCGAAATCTCACAACGAAGCCCTTGAAAATCGGAACGGATTTCAGTTCCGTCGCATCTACTTCACTTATGACAGGGGACTTTCGGAGGAATTTTCGATCCGATTTCGATTAGAAATGAATAGCCCGTCTTTTCCCCCGGACTCCAAAGGGAATAATCCAAAATTAGAACCGTTTGTCAAACACGGTTATCTCAAATGGACGCGAAAAGAGTGGCGCACGAATACCTACTTTGGGTTGTCCAGCTCGCCGACCTGGAACGTCATTGAGGAGGTGTGGGGCTATCGTTCGGTTGAGAAGACACTGCTCGACCTGCAAAAACTTGGCAATGCAACAGACTTTGGCGTGGCGGTTCAAGGTAGCCTTGATGCTGCGAAGAAATTCAGTTACCACGCGATGGTCGGAAATGGTACTGGAATCAACGGAGAGATTGACAAGGATAAGACGGTCTATCTTTCGCTGACTGCCAGACCCGTCAAAGGCGTCATCGCTGAAGCTTATGCAGACTTTGACAAACGTGAGGAGAGCAAAGACCGGTACACGGTGCAAGGCTTTTTAGCCTATCAGGTGGATACCTTCCGCGTCGGTGCACAGGTCGCCAATCAAACACGCAAACAGGGGGAAGGTAAAGATAACTTAAACCTGTTAGGGGTATCGGCATTTGGCGCGGCGCAGTTGATTGAGCAGAAGGTGTGGGCGCTCGCCCGGTTCGACCGAATGTTTGACCCGAACCCCGACGGCGAGCGGATCGCCTACACACCTTATGCAGCGACGGCGAAATCGAACACGGTGATTTTCGGGGTGGATTGGACGCCAATCAAGGATGTCCACGTTATCCCGAATCTGTTCTTTGTTTTCTATGATAAACCCGACAAAGGTGACAAACCGAATACGGAGGTCATGCCGCGCGTGACGCTCTATTATCTTTACTAAGTAATTATGAATGCTGAATGCTCAATGATGAATTGAAGAAACCCGCTTGGTATGCGGCTTCTGTCCATTCAGAATTCATAATTATTAATTTATAATTACTTAAGTAAGTTCCAATTAATTGTTTAAACTTTTGGGCTTCGCAGACTTCCGAAGTCTCCAAGACTTCGGAAGTCTGAAAAGTGGAGAATATTTTTTGGAACTTACTTAAATCAGTTGGTATAAGATAAAAACTGGTATGTTTCAAACATAAGTTGACACTTCATGGATACCGGATTCAGGATTCAGGATTCAGGATTCACTTACATCCGCCGGGCTGAAACCTTGTACCCTGCATCTTGTATCTTGCATCTTGCATCAAACAAACTGTCAACTCATTTTGGAGGGAATTTGAAACATGCCCAAAAACTAAGGAGATTCTAATATGTTTCGCTTATTCAGAAAAATCGGGATTCTTGCTTTGGCAGTTAGCTTGCTTTTCATCAGCAACACCTTATTTGCTGCTGAGAGAACTTTAATCAAGATAGACGGTTCCAGTACCGTCTATCCCATCACCGAAGCGGTCGCCGAAGAATTTCAGAAAAGCAATCCGAACGTGAAGGTAACAGTCGGCATTTCCGGCACCGGCGGTGGGTTTAAGAAATTCGGGCGTGGGGAAACGGACATCTCAGATGCCTCCCGCCCCATCAAACCGTCAGAAGTCGATCTCTGTAAGGAGAATGGGATTGAGTATATCGAGTTACCGGTCGCTTTCGACGGTTTAGCGGTCATGGTCAATCCTGGGAATAACTGGGTAGACCACATGACTGTCGCCGAACTGAAAAAACTCTGGGAACCGGAAGCGCAAGGGAAGATTACGCACTGGAATCAGATCCGACCGGAGTGGCCGAAGGAGAAAATTGCGCTCGTTGGCGCAGGAGTCGATTCCGGCACCTACGACTACTTTACTGACGCTATCGTCGGCAAGGAGGGCGCAAGCCGCGGCGATTTCGTCGCCAGTGAGGATGATAACGTCTTGGTGCAGGCGATTGCCAATAATCGCTTTGCCATTGGATTCTTCGGACTGGCTTATTACCAAGAGAACAAAGACAAATTGAAATTGGTTCCCATTGATGATGAAAAAAAGGGAAATGGCGATGGACCGATTCTTCCGACCTTTGAAACGGTCAAGAACGGCACCTATCAACCGCTTTCCCGCCCCATCTTCATCTATGTCAGCCAAAAAGCGGCCCAACGTCCAGAAATCGAAAAGTTTATTGCGTTCTATCTGAAACACGCCAAAACGTTGGTCCAAGAGGTCGGCTACATCCCATTGCCAGATGAAGTCTATCAACTGGTTTTAGGGCGTTTTCAGAAGCGCCTCACTGGCTCCGTTTTCGGTGGGAAAGGTTCAACTACCGGTGTGTCGATTGACGACATCCTCCGCCGGGAGATGAAATAAACGTGAAAGAGAATGGAAGAGTGGAAGAGTGGGGGGTTGGAAGAGTGGAAGAGTGGGCGGTCTCCCATCCTTCCATCCTTCCATCCTTCCATCCTTCCATTCTAGTCCTTCCATCCTTCCCTTCCTTCCTTGTCCTATTTTATGACAAATCGTCGAAAGAAATTAAAAACTCAAGAGCATGTTATTAAAGCAATTTTAATGGCTTGTGGGTTGCTCTCCATTTTCACAACCATTGGCATTATCGGGGTGCTGCTGTTTGAAACGATCGCTTTTTTCAAAAGCGTTTCAATCTTCGATTTTCTCACCGATACCCAATGGACTCCCCTGTTCGTCAACAAACATTTCGGGGTGCTTCCTCTCTTTTCGGGGACGCTCCTGACCTCAACGATTGCGATGGCGGTGGCAGCGCCATTGGGGCTGTTGACGGCGATCTTTTTAAGCGAATATGCTCCGGAACGTATGCGTCGGACGCTCAAACCGATCTTAGAGGTTCTGGCAGGTGTTCCGACGATCGTCTATGGGTATTTCGCCCTGCTTTTCGTCACACCGCTATTGCAGCGATTTATCCCCTCGCTTTCGGGGTTCAATGCGCTTTCGCCCGGCATTGTCATGGGAATTATGATTTTGCCGCTCGTCTCCTCGTTGAGTGAGGACGCGATGTACGCTGTACCCAGGGGGTTGAGAGATGCAGCTTATGCCTTAGGTTCCTCCCGTCTTCAAGTGGCCTGGCGAGTGGTCATCCCCGCGGCGTTTTCCGGCATTACCGCCTCCTTCATCATCGCCATCTCTCGTGCCATTGGGGAGACGATGCTGGTCGCGATTGCTGCCGGACAGATGCCCACGTTGACGCTGAATCCGCTGGTTCCCATTGAGACGATGACCACCTATATCGTCCAAATTAGCCTGGGCGATACGCCGACCGGGACGCTGGAATATCGAACCATCTTTGCTGTGGGCATGGTCTTATTTCTATCAACGTTTGCGCTCAATCTGCTTGGCGACCAGCTACGCCAACGTTTCAGGGAGAAGTACGAGTGAATTCAAAAACACACATCCAAAAGTTACTGCTCCGACAAAAATGGAGTAATCGCGTTTTTCTGATTATTGCGGTGATGGGTGTATTGATAGCCCTCATCACGTTAGGGACGCTCCTCATTGATGCGCTTCGTGACGGGCTTCCCCGGCTCAATTGGAAGTTCCTGACCAGCTTCCCCTCCCGTAAACCGGAGGAGGCAGGCATTTTATCCGCCCTCGTCGGGAGTCTCTACCTCATCACACTAACCGCCGGGGTCGCCGTGCCGGTGGGCATTGGGGCGGCGATTTACCTTGAGGAATATACCAATCAGGCAAGTCGCCTCAATCGCATCATCGAAATAAATGTCGCCAATTTAGCCGGTGTTCCCTCAATCATATACGGGCTTTTGGGGTTGGAGGTGTTTGTCCGGGCGATGCGGTTAGAACGGAGTCTTCTCGCGGGGGCACTGACGCTGGCGCTGCTGGTCCTGCCGATCATCATCATCTCTGCCCGCGAAGCCATCCGCGCGGTGCCTAACACCATCCGCGAAGCGGCTTATGCGCTCGGAGCCAGTCGCTGGCAGACGATAAAAGACCATGTCCTGCCGATGGCGTTTCCGGGCATCCTCACCGGCGTGATTCTTTCGGTTTCACGCGCGATCGGTGAGACGGCCCCGCTGATTACGATCGGCGCATTGACTTATGTCGCGTTTCTGCCCGACGGATTGCTTTCGCCCTTTACGGCGCTACCCATCCAGATTTTTAACTGGGTCTCGCGACCTCAGAAGGGATTTCACACAAACGCGGCGGCGGGAATCGTTATCCTTCTGGTGGTTACCCTGCTCCTGAACGCACTGGCTATCTTTTTACGAAACCGTTACCAGAAAAATTAAGTGAGGTTTGGTCATAATTCCCAGGGGAGGCAATCGTAGCCCAAGTTTCTAACTTGGCCCTTGCGCAAGGGGCCAAGATAGAATCTTGGGCTACAACTCAACCACCAGCGAATTATGGCCATCCCTCACTTATTTAGCATAACCCCTAACCCCCAAACCTGACAGACATGAGGTCGCTATGAAAAAGCCAAAAGACAGTGAATCCGATTTTATTCTGAGTGTACAGGACCTGAATGCCTGTTACGGCACGACGCAGGTACTCAAAGAGATCTCGTTTGATATTCAACGAAACAGAGTCACCGCGCTCATTGGGCCCTCTGGCTGCGGTAAAAGCACGCTCATCCGCTGCTTCAACCGGATGAATGACTTTATCTCCACTTTCAGACTCACGGGTCAAATCCTTTTGGAAGGACAAGATCTCTATGACCCGACAATGGATGCGGTGGAGGTCCGCCTGCGGGTCGGTATGGTTTTCCAGAAACAGAACCCGTTTCCGAAATCGATCTATGAGAATGTGGCTTATGGGCCCAAAATTTCAGGGATACGCCGCCGAGACCAACTGGATGCTACTGTCGAAGAGAGTCTCAAGAAAGCTGCCCTCTGGGAGGAGGTCAAGGACAAGCTCAAAGCCAACGCCTACACCTTGTCTGGCGGGCAACAGCAACGGCTTTGTATTGCCAGAGCGCTGGCAGTGGAGCCTGAAGTCCTTCTGCTTGATGAACCGTGTTCAGCGCTGGATCCGATTGCGACAGCAAAGATCGAAGAGCTCATTCTGGAATTGAAAGACAATTATACAGTCCTGATTGTGACCCACAATATGCAGCAGGCAGCGCGGGTTTCCGATTTTACCGCTTTTCTCTATCTCGGCGAGTTGGTGGAATTCGGCGCAACAGACAAAATCTTCACCGTCCCCAAAAATCGGCGGACGGAAGCATACATCACGGGGAAATTTGGTTAATCGACTTCCTGAAAAAGAAAGGCATTGATGAATCCGTAGAGGTGTGCTATCATTATCATACGAGAAGGGATTATAGAATTATTTATTCGATTGATGATAACTTGACTTTGGTAATTTGACTTTGGTAAATTACGGATGAGAGCATAGTAGCATAAGTCTCCTGACTTGTGATCGGTGGTGAGGCAAGTCAGGAGACGTGCGCTACTGGGAGATTGTGATTTCTATTTACCAAAGTCGAGGGAGGTGGGAATATGCAACGCCGCTTTGAACTCGAATTGAAAGAACTTCAGCAGAAACTGCTTCGACTCGGGGGAATCGCGGAGAGTATGATACGCCAAGCGGTGACGTCGGTGCTGAATCGTGATGAGAAACTGGCTCGTACCATCATTGCCAATGATGACGCAGCAGACGCCCTCGAAAATGAAATCGAGGAATATTGCATTCAACTGATCGCCCGTCATCAGCCAGCCGCTTCGGATCTGCGTTTTCTGACGATGGTCATGCGGATGAATTATAATCTGGAACGCATCGCGGATAAAGGGGTCGATATCGCGCAGCGGGGCCTTGAGTTGATGCAATACCCGCCTGTGAAGCCGTATGTCGACCTACCGCGTGTTGCTGATATCGTCCAGAACATGGTCAAAGACGCGCTGGACGCTTTCGTGAACCGTAATGCCGCCCTGGCCCAGGAGGTGCGTAACCGGGATGATGAGGTGGATGCCATCTACGATCAGACGCTCCAAGAGCTGCTAATCATCCTGACCGACCAACCGAAACTCATCCGCCCTGGCATCAGCATTTTATTGCTCTTCCGACACCTGGAACGGATTGGCGACCTGGCTGCCAATATCGGTGAGGAAGTTTACTATCTTGTTGAAGGGGATGTCATCCGGCATTCGGACAACATATAATACCGATTTAGGCTGTGCTATCACTAACCCCGTGAGAAGATGCGCCGATAAGGTGCCTCTCTCCACACGACATCGCCCGTAAAGCGTAAAACGTAAAACGTAACGTATGAATTTTTACGTTTTACGTTTCACGTTTTACGAAAGGATCCAGTCATCATGCGGGTTCTCACGAATTAAGTGATAGCACAACATGCCCTCATGATGTCTGCTTCGATTGTGTGGTTGGTAGAGGGGGGGCCTCTGGTGGCCCTGTCTCTTTTGGATTACCCAATTTGATGTTGGCCTCCTCTGCGGCATTGACAACCGCACACACAATCATTATTGTCAGCTCTGCCAAGTTTTTTGCAAACGTTTGGCTTGCTTGCTTAGATTCTATCGATTCGCGGTATCGTGTCCCACGCCGCAATTCAGATAACCGATGGTTCGCAATTCCCAGTGCGCTGGTAACAAGTTCGATCGGCACATAGCCATCCCGCGCTGAAGAGGTCTGCTCTTCTGGCAATGCGATTTCTGAATCCGAATCACCCCCCTCCGCTAAACCGACTTCATCATCTGGCTCACCAGCTAAAAATGCCTCCTGGCGTGATTCTATGGTTTCAAGAATCTGTTGGGCGGCGATCTGCTCCGCTAATTTTTTAGAACCGCGAATGGGTTCTGGCGTTGTATAGGTAGACTGCCCATATTTAACTGTCACTGTCCAACTGGGTTCGTTGGGTGGTCCGTGTTGAGTGGTTTCATAACTTGGATTCGATAGATGTCGAACCTGGCAGTATTGTTGGAGTAAACTTTTGTAATTTTCCGTTGTGCTGGTTATTATCTCTGACATTCAAACCCCTCCGAGTCCCTCTTTCTGTGCCTTAAACAAAAAGTCGTTACTACAAATGTAAGTTTAAGTAATTTTTAATAATAAACTATACATTTAGGCTTCGCAGACTTCCGAAGTCTCCAAGACTTCGGAAGTCTGAAAATGTAAACTTTAATCTTGAAAGTTAGTTAATGCTGAAAATTAGTTGGATTTTCACCGTGCCAATCTCTGCGTTTCATATTGCCAGCGAAAAATAAAAAAGGGACATACAGTTTTGCTCATTGATAGCCTGTTTTCTCTCTATCTCATGAGAGCCTAACAAGCCATCATCGTGGCTGTTCTGCATGCCCCCTCCAGAGCTGCTAAATCAGAAAACCGTCTGCCAAAATCATGTCAGTCATTGCCACTATGCGAATCCGGCGATTCATGAGATCTCACCGATTGTCATTAAAAGGACGGATTTTGCCTCGCCGTTGCCTTTTCAATTCTAACCGTCGCCGTTTTTCGCTTGGCTTTTCATAGAAACTACGCTTCTTGATTTCCGTGACGATTCCTTCCTTGCCACATATTTTCTTAAATCGAGCAAGGGCTCTGTCAAGTGTTTCATCTGGGCCAACTTTAACGTGAATCATTATATCGAACCTACACCCCCTTCGGGGCCTAGTGCTTTAGTATCTAGGAGCGAAAGAGTTGTAGCGATTAACGATATACCTACCGGCTGAGAAGTTGGCAGACGGAACCCGGTCCAACAGGTTTCCACTGTTTCTATACAGCTCTGGTTGAACAATTTAGATTTAATCATTACCTGAAAGCACCTCTAACAAACTCTCTAGCACTAAAATTCTAGGTCTAATTTTAGTTTTTGAAATGCAACTACTTATTATACCAATTTATCCGATTATTCTCAACAAAAAAATGAACCATCCCGAATCCGGAAGTGCCAATCCCGATTGAGCGTATTTGCGGACGACTGATAACGTGATTGTTTCTTTGCCTTTGATTACGCCTTTTTTTACTTGACAAAATCAAGTCGAAAATGGTATTTTAACCCGGTTAGCACTCTCAGGGCTAGAGTGCTAAAAATTGGTATGAATTGAGGCGATACTATTGACAACTCCTGTGTTAGATACTCGGAAATGTAAGGTCCTGGAGGCGATTGTTGATTGCTATCATCGCACGGCTGAACCCGTTAGCTCTCGGGCGATTGCACGGCATTATGGCATGGGTTTGAGCGCAGCAACCATCCGCAATACAATGGCAGACCTGGAAGAGCTCGGTTATGTGGCGCAACCGCATACATCCGCCGGCCGCATTCCAACACGGCTCGGCTATCGAGTGTATGTCGATCGTATGATGACAGCACAAGAGCTGACCCCAAAAGAGAAGCAATTCATCCGGGAAAGATCTGCTTCAGCAAGCCGTGACTTTGAAGAAATCATGGAACAAACTTCCAAGATTTTGTCTGAAATTTCTCATTATATCGGTGTTGTTTTGAGCCCAGAGCTCCATGAAAACATTTTACACCGTCTTGAATTCATCCCGATTGACAGCGAAAAAGTGCTCGCCGTTTTATTAATGGCTTCAGGGGTTGTTAAAAATCAAGTCGTTCCTATCTCCAAAGACTTATCCAATGAAAATATACACCAAATCAGCCGAATCTTAAACGAGAAATTGGTAGGATTGCCCCTCAAAAAAATACGGCAGATTTCCCAAGACCCTGTACAACTCAAAGCCATCTTCGATCACCACCTGTCAGCGCCTGCTGCGGCCGTGACACGCCGAACCTTTTCACTCGATCAGGAAATTCATGTGTATTTAGACGGGACTTCTAATTTTTTCAGCCAACCTGAATTCCTGGAAGTTCAGAAAATCGAACCGCTGTTCCGTGCTCTGGAACGGAAAGATCAGATTGCAAATATCCTGTCTCCTCAAGGGAAGGATGGTGGAATTCAGATCCTGATCGGCAGCGAAAGCAGATGTGAAGGCATGGAGCTGTGCAGTGTTGTGAGGTCAAGCTATCATATTCAGGGCAATCAATTTGGGACGATAGGCGTTATTGGACCGACTCGAATGGAGTATTCCCGTGTGGTCTCAATTGTCAAATTTACTGCCCGAGTGATTAGCCAACTTTTTGAAAACGCATTAGAGAGGTGACCAAGATGTCAGAAAATGAAAAGACACCATCAGAACCGGAGGCTGCGGAGCGTGTTGAATCAGTACCCGATGCCTCTGAGACTGATAACAGTGTGAATGAAATAACCAGCGAAAAACCAGAACTAGACCCGCTCTCTCCCGAGGCGGAGCTTGCCCGTATGAAAGCCGAATATGAGGCGCGATACGATCAGATGCTTCGCACCGTTGCGGAATTTGAAAATACAAAAAAACGGGCAGAGCGGGAGAAAGAGGAATTCTTAAAGTATGCCCTTGAGGGCATTGTCAAGGATTTGATTCCAACGGTGGATAATATAGAGCGTGCCATCGAATCTACCAAACAATCGAAAGATTTCGATGCGCTCGCCGAAGGGATTCAGATGATTCACAAGCAGTTTCTCAATTTACTTGAAAGGCGTGGTGTGACACCGATTGAAGCCGTTGGTCAGCCGTTCGATCCGACGCAACATGAGGCAATTATGCTTATGGAATCAGAAGAGTTTCCGGAAAACAGGGTGATTCAGGAATTTCAACGCGGGTATCTCCTGCATGATCGCGTGGTTCGTCCCGCGATGGTTTCAGTTTCTAAGGGTGGAGGCGAAAAGGAGGAAGTATCAAATGAGTAAAGTAATCGGGATCGATCTCGGGACGACGAACTCTTGTGTGGCAATTTTAGAGGGTGGGGAGCCGAAAGTCCTCACAAATGCTGAAGGCAGCCGTACTACCCCTTCTGTCGTCGCTTTTACCAAGGATGGGGAGAGGATTATCGGTCAGGTTGCCAAAAGGCAAGCGGTCACCAATCCGCAGAACACCGTGTTCTCTATCAAGCGTTTCATGGGAAGGCATTATGGGGAAGTGACGAGCGAAATTCAAAGAGTGCCTTATAAAGTCGTCGAAGGGCAAAATAAAGAAGCCAGAATCCAAATCGCGGAGCGCGAATATACCCCGCCCGAAATTTCAGCGATGATTTTACGGAAAATGAAGGAAACGGCGGAATCATATCTTGGCGAAACGGTGACGCAAGCGGTCATTACGGCTCCCGCTTACTTTAATGATGCCCAACGTCAAGCCACCAAAGACGCCGGCCGGATTGCCGGGCTGGAAGTGTTGCGAATCATTAACGAACCCACCGCGGCTTCGTTAGCTTACGGGCTGGAGCGCAAGAAGGACGAAAAGATTGCGGTTTACGATTTGGGAGGTGGGACCTTTGACATCTCGATCCTTGAGATCGGGGAGGGCGTTTTTGAAGTCAAAAGCACCAACGGAGATACCCATCTGGGCGGTGATGACTTTGATCAAAAGATTGTCGATTGGTTAGCTGAAACCTTTCGCCAAGACAACGGGATCGATCTCCGAAAAGACCCGATGGCGCTCCAGCGCCTGAAAGAATCGGCTGAAAAAGCGAAGTGCGAATTATCGACAACGTTGCAATCGGAGATTAATCTCCCCTTTATCACAGCAGACGCCAGCGGTCCTAAACATCTGAATATCACGCTGACCCGGGCGAAACTCGAACAACTCACAGCAGAGCTCATTGATCGGACTGTCGGCCCCTGCCGCCAGGCACTTGCGGATGCGGAGTTAAAGCCAGTAGACATCGACGAAGTGGTGCTCGTCGGCGGTCAAACCCGTATGCCGAAAGTTCAGGAAGTCGTTAAGCAATTTTTTGAAAAGGAACCCCACAAAGGCGTCAATCCTGATGAGGTTGTTGCGATTGGTGCCGCAATTCAAGGCGGGGTTTTATCCGGTGATGAGAGTGTCAAAGACGTGCTGTTGCTTGATGTAACGCCGCTTTCACTCGGCATTGAGACGCTGGGTGGTGTTTTCACTCGCCTCATTGAGAGGAATACAACCATTCCGACAAAGAAAAGTCAGGTCTTTTCAACAGCATCTGACAACCAGCATGCGGTCAGCATACACGTTTTGCAGGGAGAACGGGATGTCGCTGTTTATAATCGGACACTCGGGCGGTTCGATTTGATTGGTATCCCTCCAGCCCCGCGAGGGGTGCCGCAGATTGAAGTGGCTTTCGATATTGATGCCAATGGTATCGTTCATGTCTCAGCAAAAGACCTCGGCACAAGCAAGGAGCAAAAAATTCGCATCGAATCCTCCAGTGGTTTGTCAGACGCTGAAATTGAACAGATGCTCAAGGATGCTCAACTCCATGCGGAAGAGGACAAGGAGAAGAAAGAGGAGGTCGAAGTTCGTAACCGTGCGGATTCCCTCATTTATAGCACAGAAAAATCCCTCACAGAGTATGGGGACAAGATCACCGCGGAAGATCGAAGTACAGTTGAAAGTGCCGTTCAAAAATTGAAGGAGACACTAAACGGGAACCAGATCGACGCAATTCGAGCCGATACCGATGCACTCATGCAAGCCTCTCATAAATTGGCAGAAGCCATGTATGCCCAGGCAACAGCGGCTAACGCAGAGAGCGCAGAGAATGTGACGGAGGAAGAGACAGACGAAAAATGATGCGTGATAAGTGAAACGTGTCAAGGATACAGGATTCAGGATTCAGGATTCAGGGATTTATGTTTCTTGCATCTTGCATCTTGCATCTTGTCTCTTGGTATCCTTGCTTCATGAACCAATGAACTTATAATCCCATAAGCCTATCAACAAGGGGGATTCCGATGGCAAAACGCGATTACTATGAAGTGCTCAATGTGAGCCGAAATGCGAATGCAGATGAGATTAAGAAAGCCTACCGTAAGTTAGCAATTCAATACCATCCCGATAAGAATCCGGACAATAAGGAAGCCGAAGAAAAATTCAAAGAGGCGACTGAGGCGTATGAAGTTTTGCGGGATTCCGATAAACGGAGCCGCTATGACCGATTCGGCCATGCAGGTGTAGAGGGAACCGCCGGTTCAGGTGGTTTCGGGTTTGACTTCAGTAACTTTGAGGATATCGTTGGAGACCTCTTCGGTGACTTTGGCGATGTCTTTGGATTCCGAGGCTCCCGCCGACAAAGCGGCCCAAAGCGCGGGCGGAGTTTACAATATGACCTGAAAATCTCCTTAGAAGATGTCATCCTTGGAAAGACTGTCACTATCGATGTCCCACGCCTTGAGACCTGTCAGAAATGCAGTGGAACGGGCGCTGAGCCCGGCTCTAAACTCGAAACCTGTCCAGAGTGCTACGGACGTGGGCAAATCACTCGTTCACAGGGGTTTTTCAGTATGTCGCGCACCTGTCCGCGTTGTCAGGGCGAAGGTCGCATCATCACGCACCCGTGTGATGGGTGTCGGGGTCAAGGTGTCGTTCGGGTGACGCGCAAGATTCGGGTGAACATCCCCAAGGGCGTTGATACAGGGTTCAAGATCCAGATGCGTGGCGAAGGGGAAGCCGGGCTTAACGGGGGTCCCCCCGGCGATCTTTTTATCGTTATTCACGTTACTCCCCATGAGCTTTTCGTTCGTGAAGGAAACGACCTCCTGACGAGGGCAAAAATCTCCTTCACGCAAGCCGCCCTGGGGTCTGAAATCGAGGTGCCGACAATCGATGGGGCTGCCCAGCTATCGGTGCCGCCGGGGGCTCAGTACGGCGAGAGATTGCGGGTTCGCGGAAAGGGCGTTCCATACTACAACCACTCCGGTGCCGGTGACCTCATGGTTGCAATTACGATCGAGACGCCGACGAGCTTGACGGATCGCGAAAAGGAAATATTGGCGGCATTTGCGCGAGCGCGTGGGGAGCACGTTGGAGAGGAACACGCTGGTTTTTTTGATAAATTAGGCGAGTTGTTCCACCGGAATCAGAATGATGATGACGATGGCAAAGATAAATGAGACATGGTTCATGATGCGTCATGCACAAACCATAAGTGATGGTTGAGCAGGTGAGTCCTTTGATAACGTTGCTTTGTCGCTGCTTACTGTGGCTCAAGTGAGTTCAATGTAGCAGTTGCTGAACCAAAAGGAGATAACCTTGCTGAAAGGTCCCAATGAGAGGGAAAGCTCCCGAATTTCCAAGGGGAACATTAAAGGAATCTGAGGCTTTAGATACTGCTAAAGCATGGTTAGGACCGGGCTCGCAAGAGATAGGTCCGGGAAGACATCTCTCAGAAGATGGGTTAAGGCAAGTTCGATATGGTAAACACGAGGTATCAAGCAAAAAACATCATATCCATTTTGAGGCGTATGATCAGCCAGCCAGAGCGGGTGGAAAGATAGTTGAAACTTCCACAGCCGAAATTATTCCGGACGCATCTGGCAAGCCCGGAGGTTAATCATGACAGATTTTAAGCTTATGAAAAAGGTATACTTGAACCCAGATGATAAAGAGACAGGGCGAACGGTACATACTGTCTATGGCAAACCTATGTCCAGACCTGTTGAGCTAAAAATTGTTGATAATGATGGAGATGGTTACCTCTTATTATATTGCGATGAAAACGGTGATGAGATAACAGATACATGGCATGAAACCATTGAAGGCGCAGTGTCACAAGCCGAATGGGAATTTCAGGTGAAATCGAGCGAGTGGTGTCAATAATTTTTGGCGCATACGGAATCACAACAGTTCAACAAGCCAATCGAACAGCCGATTCTCCACGTTTTATCAGTGTTTTCTGGTTTGCGGCGGTTTTCGGTTTGTCGCACGCTTTCCGCAAACCCCGCCGCGCTCGTCCGATAATAGGACAACTGAACTTTTTTCGTTATCCAGCCTGAATTCAATTGACTTGCCCCGCTTTTGGCAATAACATCCTCAGATCAAATGCCTGTTGGGCGACTCCGTAAAAGAACCGCCAAAGGATTCCAATGGCGCTCAAGAAAAGTGAACTTTACAGTTCCCTCTGGAAAAGCTGTGACGAACTGCGCGGCGGCATGGATGCCTCGCAGTACAAGGACTATGTGCTGGTTCTGCTGTTCGTCAAATATGTCTCTGATAGATACGCCGGTCAGAAAAATCCGCTGATCGTCGTGCCCAAGGGCGGCAGCTTTGCCGATATGGTGGCGCTCAAGGGTGACAAGGAGATCGGCGACAAAATCAACAAGATCATCGCCAAACTCGCCGAAGCCAACGACCTCAAGGGCGTGATTGACGTGACGGACTTTAACGACGCCGAGAAACTTGGCAAGGGCAAGGAGATGGTCGATCGCCTCTCCAATCTGGTGGCTATCTTCAACGCGCCGGGGCTGGATTTCAAGGGAAACCGCGCCGAAGGCGACGACATTCTGGGCGACGCCTACGAATACCTGATGCGCCACTTCGCCACCGAAAGCGGCAAGAGCAAGGGGCAGTTCTACACCCCGGCCGAAGTCTCCCGCATCATCGCCAAGGTCATCGGCATCAATGAAGCCCAGAGCCAGAGCCAGACCATCTACGACCCAACCTGCGGCTCCGGCTCGCTGTTGCTCAAAGCGGCGGACGAAGCCAGGACGGGCGTGACCATCTACGGGCAGGAAATGGACAATGCCACCGCCGCCCTGGCCCGGATGAACATGATTCTGCACGACAACCCCACGGCGGAAATCTGGAAGGACAATACGCTTGCCAGCCCGCACTTCAAGCAGGCGAACGGCGACCTCAAGACTTTCGATTTTGCGGTGGCGAACCCGCCGTTTTCCACCAAGGCCTGGAGCAACGGCTTTGACCCGGCCAATGATCTGTACCAACGCTTTACAGACGGCATTCCCCCGGCCAAGAATGGCGACTATGCCTTCCTCCTGCACATCCTGCGCTCGCTCAAGAGCACCGGCAAGGGCGCGGTGATTCTGCCGCACGGCGTGCTCTTCCGGGGAAATGCCGAGGCCGAAATCCGCAAGAACCTCATCCGCAAGGGCTACATCAAGGGCATCATCGGCCTGCCGGCCAACCTGTTCTACGGCACCGGCATCCCCGCCTGCATCATCGTCGTTGACAAGGAAAACGCGGCGGCCCGCACCGGCATCTTTATGATTGACGCCAGCAAGGGCTTTGAGAAGGATGGCAACAAAAACCGTTTGCGCCATCAGGACATTCACAAGATTGTGGATGTCTTCAACAAGCAGATTGAACTGCCCAAATACGCGCGGATGGTGCCGCTGGCTGAGAGCAGCGACCCGAAGAACGACTGCAACCTGAACATCCCCCGCTACATTGACAGCACCGAGCCTGAAGACCTGCAGGACATCGCGGCGCATCTGCTGGGCGGCATCCCCAACCGGGACATCGCCGACCTTGGCCAATTCTGGCAGGTGTTTCCCACGCTCCAGACTCAGCTCTTTGAAGCCGGGGCGCGGCCGGGCTACAGCCAGCTCAAGGTGGCGGCGGGGGAGGTCAAGCCGACCATCTTTGCCCACCCCGAATTTGTGGCCTATACCCAGGCGGTCAAGGAACTGTTTGCCCAATGGCGGGCGAAAAACACGCCCTGCCTCAAGGGCCTCGCGGTGGGTAGTTCCCCCAGAAAACTGATCGAAGCGCTGGCGGAGGATTTGCTGGCGACCTTTGCCGAGACGCAAAATCTTGCGTCCCTAATTGACGGCTACGATGTGTATCAGCACCTGATGAACTACTGGACGGATACGATGCAGGATGACGTGTATATGATTACGGTGGACGGCTGGCAGGCCAACCCCGACCTCATCCCGCCGCCGTTGGTCATCGCCCGCTACTTTGCCGCCGAGCAGAACGCCATCGAACAACTGGAAGCGGAGAAGGAGGCGCTGACGCGCCAACTGGAAGAACTGGATGAGGAACAGGGCGGCGAGGGCGGCCTGCTGGAAGAAGCCAAAACCGAGAAGGGCAAGCTCACCAAAGCCAGCCTCAAGGCGCGGTTGAAGACGATTCAAGACGAGCCCGAATCCGCTGACGAACGCCAGGCGCTTGACGAGTATCTGGCGCTGATTGAGCAGGAGGCCGAAGCGAGCAAGAAAGTCAAAGACGCGCAAAAGGCACTGGAGGCGAAAGTGGCCACCAAATACAAGGCGCTGAACGAAGCCGAGGTGAAGACGCTGGTGGTGGACGACAAATGGCTGCCCACGCTCGCCGCCGCCGTGCAGACCGAACTTGACCGCATTTCGCAAGCATTGACCGGGCGCATCAAGGAACTGGCGGAACGCTATGCCGCGCCGTTGCCGCAACTGGACGAAGAAGTGGACGCCTTGAGCGCCAAGGTGGACGCACACCTGAAGAGGATGGGGTTTGTATGGAACTGAAGCCGGGTTATAAGCAGACCGAGGTGGGGGTGATTCCCGTGGGTTGGGATGCAAAGAGACTGGGGGATCTGCTCAACCTCATAAGTGGATATGCTTTTAGCAGTGATTTTTTCTCGGATAATGGTCCAATTTTGTTAACCCCCGGCAATTTCAAACTAGAGGGCGGTCTTTACTTCAACGAGAAAAACACGAAACGATATTCCGGTGATTACTCTGCATCAATGAAGTTCAGTAAGGGCGATTTGCTGATTGTCATGACTGACTTAACACCAGAGTGCAACCTGCTCGGAAAGCCTGCATTTGTTGATTCTGATGAGATTGTTCTTCATAACCAGCGAATAGGAAAGGTAGCCCTACGCGAAAAATGTATTGATGTAAATTACCTATTTTATATTTTTCTTTCAGAGCCATATCTCACAAGAATTAGGGAGATGGCTACGGGTTCTACAGTCAGACATACCTCGAACAAGAGCATTTATAGCATTCATATTCCAGTTCCCTCCATACCCGAACAACGCGCCATCGCCGCCGCCCTGGGCGATGTGGATGCCCTGATCAACGCGCTGGACCGGCTCATCGCCAAGAAGCGCGGCATCAAACAGGCCGCCATGCAGGAACTCCTCACCGGCAAGAAGCGCCTGCCGGGGTACAGTGGGGAGTGGGAGGTGAAGCGGTTGGGGGATGTATTTAGCGTAACCGCTGGCGGTGATTTTGACCCATCCCAATCATCACCGACTCAAGATGAAACGTACTGTTACCCCATATATTCCAACGCCATTTCTGAAAGAGGATTGTATGGATATTGCTCATACAGTGATCATGAAGCAGATTCCATCACGGTAACGGCGCGAGGGACATTAGGCATTGCGAACTATAGAGATCATAAATTTACAGCTATTGGTCGTGTTCTTGTTTTGAAACCAAAGGAACCAAGTGACGGTCGCTTCTTTTCGGAGTTCATAAATCACGGGATTGATTTTGTCGTTGAAAGTACTGGCGTTCCACAACTAACTACACCTCAAATCTCAAAATACGAATTACCAGTTCCATCACGCTCCGAACAAACTGCCATCGCCGCTGTCCTCTCCGACATGGACGCCGAAATCGCCGCGCTGGAGCAGAAGCGCGACAAGACCCGCGCCCTCAAGCAGGGCATGATGCAGGAATTGCTGACCGGAAAGACGAGGCTGGTATGAGTACCGTAGGCCAAAAAGAACGCGCCACCCAGAATCGGGTGGTCAAACTGTTCTGCGACACCCTGAAGTATGACTATCTGGGCAACTGGGAAGACCGCGCGAACAACCGCAACATCGAAGAGGCTTACCTGCGCCGCTTCCTCAAGAAGCAAGGCTATAGCGAGGCCCTCATCGGCAAAGCCCTGTACGAACTCAACAAGGCGGCCGGCGATCAAACCAAGAGCCTTTATGACCTCAACAAAGAGGTGTATGGCTTGTTGCGTTATGGCGTACAGGTCAGGCCGGATATGGGGGAGAACACCCAAACCGTCTGGCTCATTGACTGGAAGAACCCGCTCAACAACCACTTCGCTATCGCCGAAGAGGTGACGGTGAAGGCCGCCAACGCCCAGGCGCACACCAAGCGCCCGGATGTGGTGCTGTACGTGAACGGCATCGCGCTGGGCGTGCTGGAACTCAAGCGCTCCATCGTGTCGGTGGGCGAGGGCATCCGCCAGAACCTGGACAACCAGGAGAAAATCTTCATCCAGCCCTTCTTCACCACCGTGCAGTTGGTGATGGCCGGCAACGATACCGAGGGCCTGCGCTATGGCGTCATCGAAACCCTGGAAAAGTATTACCTGACGTGGAAGGAAGACAGCGGTGGCGAGGCCGTGAGCGAGAACCTGCTCGACCGGCACCTGACGCAACTGTGCGAGAAAGGGCGCTTGCTGGAGGTCGTCCACAATTTCATCGTGTTCGACGGCGGGGTGAAGAAGGTCTGCCGCCACAATCAGTATTTCGGGGTGCGGGCGGCGCAAGCCTATGTGAAGCGCCGCGAGGGTGGCATCATCTGGCACACGCAGGGCAGTGGCAAGAGCCTGATCATGGTCTGGCTCACGAAGTGGATTCGGGAGAACGTGAAAGACGCCCGCGTGCTCATCATCACTGACCGCACGGAGTTGGATGAACAGATCGAGAAGATATACAAGGGCGTCAACGAGGACATCTACCGTACCACGACCGGGCAAGACCTGATCAACAAACTCAACGCCACCACGCCCTGGCTGATCTGCTCGCTCATCCACAAGTTCGCAGGCAAAGAGGAAGGCGATGTGGCCGGCTACATTGACGAATTGAAGCGCAGTCTACCGCCGGACTTCAAGGCCCGGGGCGATATCTACGCCTATGTGGACGAGTGCCACCGCACGCAGTCGGGCGAGCTGCACAAGGCGATGAAGCAGATCTTGCCCAATGCGCTGTTCATCGGCTTCACCGGCACACCCCTACTCAAGGCCGACAAGCCAAAGAGCTTCGAGGTCTTCGGCAAATACATCCATACCTACAAATACGACGAGGCGGTCAAAGACGGGGTGGTGCTGGATTTGCGCTACGAGGCCCGCGACATTGACCAGAACATCACCTCGCAGGCAAAGATTGACCAGTGGTTCGAGGCCAAGACCAAAGGCCTGAACGCCATCGCGCTGGCCCAACTCAAGCAGAAATGGGGCACCATGCAGAAGGTGCTCAGTTCACAGTCGCGGCTGGAAAAGATCGTGGCCGACATCCTGCTGGATATGGAAACCAAAGACCGCCTGCAAGGCGGCCGGGGTAACGCCCTGCTGGTGTCCGGCAGTATCTATCAGGCGTGCAAGTTCTACGAATTGTTCACCGCGCACGGCTTTGATCGGTGCGCCATCGTCACCTCCTACAAACCGTCGCCGTCGGATATCAAGGGCGAAGCGACCGGCGAAGGGCTGACTGAGAAACTCCGCCAATACGAAATTTACAACAAGATGCTCGGCGGCAAAGACCCCGATGCGTTTGAGAAAGAGGTCAAGAAGAAATTTGTCGAAGAGCCGGGGCAGATGCGGCTCTTGATTGTCGTGGATATGTTACTGACAGGCTTCGACGCGCCCCCCGCCACGTATCTCTATATTGACAAACAGATGCGCGATCACGGGCTGTTCCAGGCCATCTGCCGCGTCAACCGGCTAGATGGCGACGACAAAGAATACGGCTACATCATTGACTACAAAGACCTGTTCCAGAGCCTGGCGAACTCCATCCACGACTACACCTCGGGCGCGCTGGATGGCTATGAAAAGGAAGATGTGGCCGGGTTGTTGAGCAACCGATTGGAGAAAGCCAGAGAACGGCTGGAGGAAGCCCGCGAAGCCATCAAAGCGCTCTGTGAGCCGGTCGAGCCGCCGAAGGACACGGTCGCCTATCTGCGCTACTTCTGCGCCAAAGACACCGCGGACAAGGACGCACTCAAGGAAAACGAATCCAAACGGGTGACGCTCTATAAGCTGGCTGTGTCACTGATTCGCGCCTACGCCAATCTCGCGAACGAACTACCCGAAGCGGGCTATGGCCCTCAGGAAATCGAGAAACTCAAGCAGGAGGTGGAGCACTACGAGAAGGTTCGCACCGAGGTCAAGATGGCGAGCGGCGATTATATTGACATGAAGATGTACGAGCCTGCTATGCGCCACCTGATTGACACTTACATCCGCGCCGAAGAGAGCGAAAAGGTCTCGGCTTTTGACGATATGACGCTGCTCCAGCTCATCGTCGAGCGGGGTGCGGGGGCGGTGAAGGAACTCCCCCAGGGCATCGCTAACAACGAGGAGGCCGTGGCTGAGACCATCGAAAACAACCTGCGCCGGGTCATCGTTGACGACCAGCCGATCAACCCTAAGTATTACGAGAAAATGTCGGCATTGCTGGACACCCTGATTCAGGAGCGCAAGGCCCAGGCGCTGGAGTACGAAAGTTATCTGGCTAAACTGGTGGACCTGGCCCAACAGGTGCAGAACCCCGGTAGCGGGGCGACATATCCCAAACCGCTGGATACCGCCGCCAAACGGGCGCTCTACGACAATCTGGAAAAGGATGAACACCTCGCCCTGGACGTGCACGAGGAAATTCTCTCGACCCGGAAGGATGGCTGGCGCGGGCACATGCTGAAAGAGCGGGAGGTCAAATACGCGATCCAGAAGCATGTGCTGGATGAGTCAACCGCCGAACGCATCTTGGAACTGGTCAAAAACCAGGGAGAGTATTGAAGGTGCATCAGATTACCGTGAGCGGCCTCGTCGTTGACGTAGTCCGCAAGAACATCAAGAACCTGCATCTGGCCGTCTATCCACCCAGCGGCCGGGTGCGCGTGGCTGTCCCCCTGCGCGTGGACGATGAGGCCGTGCGCCGGGCGGTGATTTTGAAATGGGGGTGGATCAAGCGCCAACGCGCCAAATTTGAAGGGCAGGAACGGCAGTCGGCGCGTGAATTTGTTTCCGGCGAGAGCCACTACTATCAGGGCCAGCGCTACCGGCTGAACGTGGTCTATCACGACGCCCCCCCAAAAGTGGTTGTTAGCAACAAGACCACGCTCGCCCTTTTTGTCCGCGCGGGGAGCGACACCGCCCAACGGGAGCGCGTGCTAACGGGGTGGTACCGCAGGCAACTCAAGGAAATGCTCCCCCTGCTCATCGCCAAGTGGGAAGCCGTTCTTGGCGTGAAGGTTGCCGAATGGGGCGTGAAGCGGATGAAAACCAAGTGGGGAACCTGCAACCTTGAAGCGCGCCGGATTTGGTTGAATCTGGAGTTGGTCAAGAAACCGGTTCGCTGCCTTGAATACATCATTGTTCATGAGATGGTGCATTTGCTTGAGCGCCATCACAATGATCGGTTCACGGCCTATATGGATAAATTCATGCCACACTGGCGAGTCTATCGAGAGGAATTGAATCGCGCCCCTTTGGGGCACGAGACCTGGGACTACTGACATTCGCTGGATGGCTGGTTTAGCGGTGCTTTAGTGTCGACCTTGCTGATATCTATGAATCGTGCCTGGAATATGTTGAACTGATTGAACAGCTTAACACCTTGCCTCCTCATATCCTGGGAGCAGGGCGAAGTGGGCATGTACCCGTAGAACCTGGAGTAAAACCAAGATGAGCGTTATCAATACGGGCAAGGTGTGCGGTTTTTTAGTCGTCCGAAAACCGGAAGCGAACTTTGATTCCGCGGGTCGTGGAGCCTACGCTTCCAAAGTGCCACAAGCCGGCACGATTTTTTACGGTGGAATTGACCGTATGCCGTGGTTCGACATCAGGGAAGAATATTACAACGGCAATTTACCTGCATATATTCAAAAAACATACGAGTCAATACAAAAATGCTGCTTAGACTTTACCGGTATTGAATTATGCCAGGATTTTGAAGATGCCCTTATGTTGTTGGAGTGTAGCAACCACATCAATCCAGTGAATGAACTGATTGCTGTCTATTCAGAAAAACTGGCTGAGTTGAAGGGCACGATAAACATTGACCCCTCCAACATCTCTATGATTGGGTATGACATTGTTGCATTCGGTTGGTGGTCTTTGCTGTGTGATGGATACTTTATGAAGCCCGACTATTTTTCGAGATGGGCTGAATTTGTGAATGCCAATGGTCTTTTAAGTTCGGCTGATATCGTTGACGGCTTTGTGAAAGATTATGACGCAGCAGTGATGAAGGGTGCAGTAGAAGAATTACCAGAACTGATTTACGGCATAGAGGCGGTTGAGATTGGAAGGGTGTGTATATAATTGTCATAGTGTGCAACACAAATCCGCGTATGACATTGTAGAATTATATCATCAAGGAAAACCGAACTTATGACCAACTGTTCGGCGATATGCCAGAGGGAAACGGCGACCCTGAACTGTGCGTTTTTGGGCATGAGGTAACACCCAATCACCACGCCCTCGCTGAACAGTTCGTCCTGCTGGACAACTTCTACTGTAATGGCGTCAACTCCGCGGACGGTCACTCCTGGGTGACGGAAGGAAACGTCACAGACCACCTCGAAAAGTCCTTCGGCGGCTTTACCCGAAGCTATACATGGGGGGATGACCCGCTCACGTACTCTTCTTCGGGCTTTATCTGGGACAATGTGCTCCTGCACGGTCTCTCCTTCCGAAACTACGGTGAGATGGATTACGCCGAGCCTGTGCCGAAGGAGGCAACGTTTGAGAATATCTATCAGGATTTTATCGGAAAAGCGGGGCGGATGCAGTTTTCCCAGAACATCGGTATTGAAACCCTGCGTCGGTACAGTTGCCCGGAATATCCCGGCTGGAACATGAAAATTCCCGACCTCCTCCGCGTTGAAGTGTTCCTGAGAGAGCTAAAGGAATACGAACAGAAAGGCGAGTGGCTCAACTTCATCATCCTTTATCTCCCCAATGACCACACATCGGGGACTTCGCCTGGTGCACCGACCCCGCGTGCGCAGGTGGCTGATAACGACCTGGCGCTAGGACGTGCCGTTGAGGGCATCACCAAAAGCGCCTTCTGGCCGAAAACCTGTATTTTCGTGGACGCGCAGTGTCAACATCGAGATGGTCCGTGCCTACTGGTTGGTAGGTCAAGCCATTGTTGAGCACGAGCAAAAGGGCAAAGAGCGAGCCGACTACGGTGAGCGGCTGATTGAATCGCTGTCAGAACGACTGACCGAGGAGTTCAGCAAAGGGTTCCAGGCTCGTAACTTGTGGTGGATGCGAGATTTCTACATGAAATTCCCAATTCTGAACGCACTGCGTTCAGAATTGAGTTGGACGCACTACCGGCTGTTGCTCAAGGTCGAAAAACCTGAAGCGCGCGCCTTCTACGAACAGGAAGCCGCCGAGCAAAACTGGTCTACCCGTGAACTGGAGCGACAAATCACTTCGTTTTTCTATGAGCGCACACTGATGAGCGCGGACAAACGACAGATGCTCACCCAAGCCCGTGCCAAAGCCGAAAAGTATGAGCCGCGAGAGTTCGTCAAAGACCCTTATGTGCTGGAGTTTCTCGGCTTGAAGGAATCGCCTGCGTTGAGCGAGTCGCAACTGGAAACTGCCTTGCTCGACCATTTGCAAGAATTTATGCTGGAGTTGGGCAAAGGCTTTGCATTTGTTGGTCGTCAGCAGCGTATCACCATTGATGGCGACCATTTCTACACGGACCTCGTATTCTACAATCGGTTGCTCCGCTGCTTTGTGCTCATTGACCTGAAGATGGGCAAACTGACTCCTCAAGACCTGGGACAGATGCAACTTTATGTGAACTATTACACCCGCGAAATGCGAGAGGAATGGGAAAATCCAGCCATCGGGATGCTGCTCTGCGCCGATAAAAACGACGCCGTGGTGCGCTACACGCTGCCCGAAGAACAGCAGCAAATTTTCGCTGCGCGCTACCAACTCTATTTGCCTAGCGAAGAAGAACTTGCCGCTGAACTCCGCCGAGAGCGTGCGCTACTCTCGCTGCATGCAAACTTCAATCAAGAGAAGCAAGACGATGGGCGCGAAAATTCTCAGGAATCGGAGTGACACGGAAACTTGTAAGTGGGAAGAAAAACCTATCACTTTTTTCGGTTGATATTTGTGGACAAAAGTGCTAAAACAGAACGGACAAGGGGTTCAGCAGCATTAGCACAGCTTGCGTCGTCCGCAAAATAAAGAAAATCGTCTAAATTCCAACTTTGGCAGGAAACTGTCCCAAGAAGCGAAAGGAGGCAGTTTGATTACTCCTAAACAGTCGGATGAAATCGTCCTCGAAAATTATAAAGACAAATTACCCGATCACAAGCAAAAAGGGGGCCTCGGCGAGAAAGGGACCAAAGTTCTAGACGACACAGAATTCAAAAAGATATATGATGAGGCATTTGGTGATGACGGAGAATATGATTTTACCAGTGCATTCGCTGATCCAAGCACGGGGGAAGTATTTATCCATAGGGAGCGGGCAAATGAAGGCACACCATACCATGAGACGCTGCATCTCTATAGCAGTGATGCGTATCTAAGACTTGGTAAGAACATGATCGAAGGCACCACAGAGTATTTTACCCGGAAAGAGACCAACGGACGGGGCATCAACCGTTCAGGAATCTATGATGAAGAAGTGTCTGCAATTTCGGAGTTGGCAGATTGGGTCGGCGACGACATGCTCGAACGAGCCTATTTTGGGGGCGACGTTGATGGTTTGAAGGAAGCAGTGGACCAGAAAGTTAGTAAAGGTACTTTTAACAAGTTCCAAAGCGCAATGAGTGCCGGGAACTTTGATGATGCCAAGAAAGCCCTTAAACCATCGAAAGGTAAAATATGAACAAAGGTAATTCCCTGTCTGAAATATTGATTAAGGAACTCAAAGCAATCGACAGACCCGCTTTTGAGATGGCTGTATCGGTTGTCGAAAACCCAGCAAACCGGGGAAAGTTTGCAGCTAGAGCTCAGTTGGTGCGTGAAAGACTGAAGGAAATCGCCAATGAATTGAAGACAAACAATCCAGAGGTCTTCAATAAGAGATTAGATCAGATCTCTGAAGCCTTGCTAGACCTGAAATTTGTGGCGGGTCAAACCAAGGGGGTTAGTCTACGACTCAACCGAGTCATCCAACAGAAAAAGAGCGATAGGTCGTGATAATGGACTCGCGATGGAGTGATGACTTTAGTGAAATCATCGGAAAAACGATTTGTGGACGGGCAACAATTGATGCGCTACAGATGAATTGTCCACGCATTGTTCGGATTCGACGTTTATGGCGTGATTTGGAATTGCACCCGCCAACCCAGTAAACCGAAAGGGAAAATGCTCTATGCGAGAACTGGGTTCGTGGAAAGGTAAGAACACAGATGATGTCGGATGACACAGATCCGAAACAAGAGGCTTCTTCTGATCTGCGTCATCCTATAGATCCGTGTTCTAATTTTTCGGTTGATTTTTGCGGGCAGCGAAGCGGGTTGCACAAGGGGCACAAGAAATTCAATCGGCGATGAAAGTCGCCAAAACATTTAATTCTTATCATCGGTGAAACGGTGTTCCACCGACAAACACAAAGAAGGAGAATTGGCTATGGCTATGAGGCGAAAAGGGGGTTTCAGCAGGAGATCCTTCATTATGAAAACGAATCGCTTCAAAGAGATTCTAGGGCGTGTTGACGAACGAATCGTTGATCCAGTGGTAGCCCAAGATTCTATCTTGGTTACGCGCTCAATACCAAGTTAGAAACTTGGGCTACAAGTGCATTTCCCCAAGTTCGTCAACAGAGCCTAATCAGTCTATTGGTTTTCGCATTTTGTCTGTTTGGAGTCGTCCTTTCAACCGCTGCAGCGCCGGGCGATATTATGACGGTCGCAGGCGGAGGCGTAGGCGATGGGGGGCCCGCCACCCAAGCATGGCTTGATTATCCAGAAAGCGTTTTCGTGGACACTTTGGGGAATCTGTTCATTGCGGATTCGGGCAACCATCGCATCCGGCGAGTGGAGGGCATCGCGGCACCGACCACCCTGGGGCGGGTGTTTTTGCGCCTGCAGATACCACACTCCGACAGTAGTGACAACCTCATCGCCCAAAAATGGCGCGAGGGACATCGACCCGGCGGACGACGGCTCCGCGCTCTTCCGACGCGGGATTGCTGTCCTCGAAAGCCTCCTGAACGCGATTATCCCTGAAAAGACCGCTCTGCTTCAAAACTATCCCAACCCCTTCAACCCGGAGACGTGGATTCCCTATCAATTCAGCGAGGCGTCTGAGGTGACGATTACGATTTACGATGCGCTCGGCAGGGTCATCAAGCAGCTTGACCTGGGCTACCAGCCCGCCGGGCTCTATCGGACACGACCCCGCGCCGCCCATTGGGACGGTCGAAATGAAGTCGGCGAATCTGTCGCCAGTGGTGTCTATTTTGTCCAGTTGAAGACAAAGGGGTATCAGCAGACGCGACGTATCATTCTGCTGAAATGAAGCTTGGTCATAATTATCTGCTAATCCAATCGTAGCCTAGCCCCTTGTGGGCATCTGAGCTTTACAAAAGAAACCGAGTTTCTTTGAGAAACTCGGTTTCTCTACGCTCCCCCGCACTTATTTTTTACATGAGCCACAATCACAACATCTGACAGCAGTGAACTTCACGGAGGAACAATGAGAACGTCTCACAAATACTTAGACCCCGTTGCGCTTTCTCGACTGGGCGGCATGGAATTGGTTGCCCGTCTCGTCGTAGAGGGCTTCATCACGGGTCTACACAAAAGCCCTTATCAGGGTTTCAGCGTTGAATTTGCCGAACACCGTCAATACATGCCCGGCGATGAAATTCGATACATCGATTGGAAAGTGTACGGCAAATCAGACCGTTACTATATCAAAAAGTTTGAGGAAGAAACTAACCTTCGCGCCTACATCTTGCTGGATGCAAGCGGATCGATGAACTATAGATACAATAACACAGGCATCACCAAGTTTGAATACGGCTGCTACCTCGCGGCATCGCTTACTTATCTCATGCTCAAGCAGCGGGACTCCGTCGGCCTGGCAGTGTTCGACACCACGATCAAGGAGTACATCCCGCCGCGCGGCGCGGCGTCCCATCTGCACGCCATCATGTCCGTGTTAGAAAAGGTTCAGCCGGGGAACGAAACGCACATTAGCGCGATCTTTCACGAGCTTGCCAAACGGATTATTCGTCGCGGATTGGTGATTGTGGTCTCTGACCTCTTAGACCAGCCGTCAGAAGTTCTCTCTGCCCTCAAGCATTTCCGCCATCGCAAGCACGAGGTCATCGTTTTTCACCTGCTTGATAAAGCCGAAATGACATTTCCTTTCCAGGGACCGGTGGTCTTCCGCGATATGGAGACCGGCAGAATGCTCCCAACGCAGGCAGAGGCACTGAAAGCGGGCTATCTTGAACAACTCACTGGGTTCATTCAAGACTATCGACGGGGATGCGGTGCGAGCTTGATCGACTATGTACAAATCGACACAGCGACGCCGTTTGATTATGCCCTTTCATCGTACCTCGCACGGCGGAAGTAAAGGTAGATGACTCGATTGGAAGGAAGGGAAGGAAAGGATGGATGGAAGAAACCCGTCTCTCCTTCCATTCCTTCCATCCTTCCTTTCTTCCATTTTATTTAGATACGCAGTCTGAATCAAAAGATAGATTTAATATTGGAAAGTTAGGTAGTTACTCCACGCCGATTTGCCAAAACGAACGGCGTCATATCAAAGAGGGTCTCGTGCCCGTGGAAAAAGCGTTCCAACTCATCAACGGCGATCGAGAAGAAGCGGTGTGCCGAAGCGCGGGTTACCCCGGCGATGTGTGGCGATAGGAAGACGTTGGGGAGGTCGCGGAGCGGATTATCCTTTTCAATCGGCTCCACATCAAAGACATCGAGCCCCGCGATTAATTCGCCCGCCTGTAGTTTTTCGATGAGCGGTACAGGGTCAATAATTGGCCCCCGCGACACGTTGACTAACACCGCCCCTTTGCGGATGAGGTTCAATTGCTGGCGACCGATCATCCGCCGGGTGCGCGGCGTCAAGGGTGCGCAGACAACGACGATCTCCGAATCGCGTAGCAGGTTCTCCAGCGATGTGAGCAGAACCCCCATGAGGTCTGGGACGACCTTCGGCAGGTAGGGGTCATAGACACGGACTTCGACATGAAATGGCTGCAACAACTGGATGAGCCGTTTGCCGACATGCCCGCAACCGATGATGCCAACCCGTTTTCCCGTCAGTTCGCCGCTGACGAAATTGGGGTCATCAAGCGGGGCCCAGGAGTTGTCCTCGCGATGGATGAGCTTGCGGAAGTGTTCACCGGCATTCCGCAAGCAGATGAGGATGAGTCCTAACGCCCATTCGGACACGGGATAGGATGAACCGTTGGTGGTATCGACAACGCGGATGCCGCGATCAAAAGCGGTCTCAATGTCAAGCCGATGGGCGAAGCGGTCCGCGTCCATATCCGCGATAATCTTTAGCTTTTCGCCCCCTTCGATGATTTCGGTTGTGAGTTTGGGGCAGCCGCTCCCAATCATGACGCCGTCAACGTCACGAATCACCGCTTGCAGACCGGAGTCCGAAAGGTAGCCTCCCTTCTCATCCCATAAGTAGTCCGCAAAGGAGGCAAGCCGTTCAATTTGCGACGGTTGGACACAGCGTTGATAAAAGTGCTGGTTGAATGCGAATAACACGCGTGGTTTCATACGCACATTTCTCCGTTTTTAACGTTGAATTTCCAATTGACAACGTGCCAGGGTTCAGTGATAGTCACAAGTGAACAATTCCCAGACTCGGGATGTGTTCGGCCCAATATTCGGCGACCAGGCGACGGTGGCAACGGTCAGCCGTGTCCTCGCTACAGAGAAGGCAGGGAGTCTGATAGCGGTCAAAAACCTCCTGGGCGATGTGCTCGATGGCGCGCTCCTGAATGAGCGGCTGGAACCTCACTTCGTAAGCCTGCCAATCCTTGCCTTGACGATAAGTGTCCAGGATTTCATCGGTGGGGGCCAGATCGGGGCGGTGCTCATAAGCGATGTGGAAGGTCTTTAAGATAAACGCCAGGTCCTCCTGTTTCGCGTAGCCGGACAACTGGGAGTTCGGACGCAGGCGGGTATCAATAATCGCGTCCACACCGGCCCCTTGCAAAAGCGCAATAAACCGCGCCAGGGGTTTCTTTGTGAAGCCAATCGTGTAAATTGTGGGCATAAGAAATCTTTTCAACTTTAGGCATCTGATTGACTAACAAAAACCATTTCCGACTCGATTTCACGCAAGTTTGACGCATCCAATTCAGGGTTAAACCGAGTTTCATGTCATCGCCAGCCAATCAAGCAATCTATTTTCGGACTTCAGCGGGGGCCTTTCGTTTCAGGTCCGTCTTATCAAAGTCTGTGTCAAAACTGATTAGTTGTAAGTTGTGCTTCTTGGCAACGGCGTATTGATAGGCATCGTCAAAGTCAAGGTTAAACTTTGGGACAACCAGATCTAACGTTTGGAGCTCTGCGGGCTTCAAGGAAAGGATGCCAATGCCATCGATTACCATATCGTTGAGAAACGAGATGAACAGCACGAATTTCTTTAATCGAAAGAGAATGATGCCGATAGAGTGGAGCGACAGATCGGTCATGCAGATCTGGTCAAGGTCAGTGGATTGGAAAAACAGGTGAACTTCCGCTGCTCTATTCTGCTCCAGAAGGGCTTCCAGGAAGATATTGGTATCGGCGAGATACATTGTTAGTCCCTCCATTCTAAAGCTTTCCTCTGAAGTTCAAGTGACGTATACTGGTCGCGGTATTCTTTTAAGCCCCCCATCCAGTCTAGTTTTGGACGCTTCTTGCGCTTGGCCACTTTTTTGGTCATCAGAAAATCGATAAAATCGATGACCTCATCATGAAGGTCTGGGGGAAGTTGCTTGATTCTTTCGAGGACAATTGCTTCCATTGTTGACTCCTGTATTGGGTTTGTTTCCAAGTTTCAATCCGTTCGCAAAACATCCGTTTGCTTCAATTGGTTTCTTTGGCATGAATAGTCGGGGGATTTACGCAGGTGTAATACCAATTTGCATTCCATAGGGTCATAGACTGCTTAACGTTCATCATTTGAGTTCAACCTTCCATACCTTGCCGAATCTAAAATAGACTGAGTTGTTGAGCCAATTTTTCGGCCGTCCGCAACTGACCTGTCGGTAAAATATGCTGCACATCGTAGCCCTGGTCGAGCAGGCTGGGGGTGATGAGCAGGGTCCGATGGCACACCTCAGGGTCTCCTTCGCTGCACATCATGACCGCGGGACCAAGCTTCGCCTGCTGGCAGAGTTGGTGTATCCCATTCTGATAGAGCGGTGTCCCTGCCTGGCGATCGTAGTTGGGGCGTTCACTGCCGGGGGCGTACAGGTCGGGCTGCTGCGGCCGACCGCCCAGGGCCCGGCCCAGATCTATGTAGATGATTCCAGCCCCCTGAAGCGCGGCTGACAAGTCTTCCCGGTTAAATTGGGGGTAGCGACGGCTGTACGGCTGGCTGCGCACGTCAACCAGATAACGAATGTTGTGCTGTTGCAACAGGCTGATAAATGCCTGGATGGGGTGGTTGCTGTGACCAATCGTATAAAGCGTTACTTTCTTGGACATTGTGATTTCTTCCCAAACGTATTGCGGGTTGCGTGCTGCATCGTTCTTTATTTCATTATAGCAAATTCGCATGAAGTCCGCAACCCCAAAAATGCTTTTGACAGCAAATCAATTTTCTGTTATACTTTGCATCTTGTATCCTTGCATAAGGAATGGAGGATTGTCGTATGTCACAAAGCATTGTCCTGATTGCCGAGAGAAGCGTTACATTTGATGAGCTCAGATTAAAGTGTGGGTGTCATTTTGGTTCGGACTTTACATCGGCAGATCGGCTCGTAGTGCAATCTGGAAATAAATACGTTGCTTTCAATGAGGGTGTAAATGATTATGAGGATTGGGAGTTAGAAAAGCTCCCGATCTCAAATCCAAGATTTTATTGGGTTAAATTTCGCCCGCTTGATTTTTTGAAGGAAGTGCTCCCTTTCCTGGTAAATGATCCGCGGATATGGGTCGATAATAACTATGGTCATATTCTCCCGGGGCCCGAAGTTGTGAATCGGTTAAGGCAAGAACCTGACTGGGGGACCTGTATTTTCGACTGAACGCAGAAATTCATGAACTTCCCTCCACCTGCTTCCTCCGCTCCACCCTTCCCAACCCATCCCCTCTCACAGCCACCGCTTAAACCAATCCAGCGCTGGCTCGACATGAAATTCGTGCCCGCCCTCGAACACATCAAGCGCAACCTTCTCCTCGGCACCGAGCATCCGGTAGAGCGCAGCCAATTCGTCATAAGAGGCTTGTGAATCTTCCACGAGGAAACTCCCATCCTTCGTCCCAACCTGGAGCATCAGCGGGCGCGGCGCGATGAGGGAGGCCAGATCAGCGTGCTCAAAGTAACGCGCCATTTTGGGGACATAGCCGCAGGTGCAGTGCGGTTCTTTGAGGAACGTCCCTTTGAATGAGGTCAGGAAACAGGCGATGCAGGCAACGCGAATGCGCGTATCGCAGGCGGCGAGATAGTGCGTCATCTCTCCGCCGAGGCTTAACCCTGCGCACCCCATCCGATCATTATCGACTTGCGGCAACGTTTCCAGCAGATCTAAGGCTCGCTGCAAGTCCCACATCCGATAGCCGATCACCGTGCTGCCGAGCAGGTTCAGGGCTTCGTGCTCGAAGCTGCACCCACGATACCGGGGGTCAGGATTCGCTCGCTCACCGAAGCTGATGTGCTCCGGCACCAGCGCGACGAACCCCGCATCCGCGAATTGATGCGGATATTTGTGGTAAGCCCCATCTTCGTTCATGACCTGGTTGATGCCGCCTCCATGGCCGGGTGGACAAAGCAGTGTGGGGAATGGACCGGAAGAAGTTGTCGGCGTGAACAGGTACGCTGGCACCCAGAGGTCTGGGAGGGTTTGATAGGCGATTTTCTGGATTTTATAACTGCCGTGTTCGGTTTCATTGAGGATGTGCATCGAAGGGATCAAAGTTGGCAGAGGGTCGATCGATAAGAGTTCGATGACCTTCGCCCGCGCCTCGATTTCCCACGCCCGAAACGCTTGGGGAGTTTCCCCGCGAAAGCGCATTTGACGCGAAGTGTCATCATAAAGTTTCTTGAGATAGCGGTTAAAATCAGAGCCAGTGATTGTAATTTGCATTCAATTTTCCTTTATTGATTGTAAGCAGTGAACCATTCCCCATCAGCATGAGGAAGTGTTTTCTTAGTGGCATCAGTAAATTTTAACGATGTAGAGGACGCGTCGCTGGTTCATTCTTCACCCTCCTGTTCACGCTTCTCCCGCTCCCTGGCTCCGAAGGCGTAACCCGCGAGGAGCGTAAAGAGCGGAACAAGTCCTGAGAGTACCACGATTTGAAACAGGTCACGGAACTGATCAAAATGATCGCGCTGAAGGCTGCGCAAGATTTCCAAAACATCCTTTGGCGTTGCGGAGTTACCAAGGATTTTTTGTACCCCCGCTAAGGTCGGGCGGGTGAACCACCAGGCAATCAAAAAAAGCACGGAGAGGCCACACACAAACCATAGAACACGGCTGGCGAGATTGCCACCCAACCGCTGAATCCATGTCGGCGGTTCCTTGAGCGGATCTACTAGCGGTAGTTGGGATTGTTCAGGCTCGGTTATACCACCCACCCTCGACCCTTTGTCTTTGCCTGGTGCGTTAGTATCCTCCGTGCGTTCGTTCATCCTTGCATCCTCCGGATTAAGTGTGTTCACCTCAACAAATTTCAGGTATTTAATCTTTGTGGTGAACAATCATGGTAAAATGATGTCCTTGATGATTTTGTCCTCATCTGTGATTGAAAGTCTTCGATTCTGCTCCTTGCTAGTTTCCTTCTCGACATAGTCGTAAAGCGATAGGGCACGGCGGAGCACTTCCACCTTTGTTGTATTGTTCTTCTTTGCTAGTTCTTTCAGTATGTCATCGACTTGCTTGGAAAATTCAATGGTCATTCTTGGCATGGTACAAACCCTCCATTCAAAATATCAGTTCAGCTTATCACAAGATAGATGTAATTTTAACACAGAATCGATGCAGTATCAAGTGTATTTTTCATGCAATTATTATGCGTTGGCTGGTCTGCAAGAACGTGTGAAATTCTCATGAGGAGGCAAAACAGTTCTTGCATCCCAGGTTCGTTGAAGGTTATAGTAATAAGTGATGAATCTATTTCCATAATCCTATGAACACCTATGAAGATACGGAGGAAAACGTAATGGCAACGATTGCAATTGGTGGCATCATGCACGAATCAAATACATTCAGCGCGGTGCGAACAGATCGAGCCGCATTTGAATCGGGGCGTCTGGTTTTCGGCGATGACATCCTCAAGGTATGGGGGGAAACCCATCATGAGGTCGGCGGTTTTATCCAGGGAGCATCCGTGTATGGCTATGCGTTGCATCCCACTTTGATGGCTTCGGCAACACCTTCGGGCCCGGTGACGGATGACGTTCTCAACGAACTCGTTTCCGAGCTCATCCGGCGCATCCAGTCGGGCCCGAAGTTAGATGGGATGTTGCTTGCGCTGCACGGGGCGATGGTCGTCGAGAGTTATCCCGATGGCGATGGCGAGGTCTTGCGTCGGCTGCGCGAGACGTTGGGGGCAGATTTTCCCATCGTCACCACGCTCGACCACCACGCCAATGTGTCTGAGCAGATGGTCGCAGCATCGACAGCATTGGTCATCTACAAGACGAACCCCCACATCGACCAACGCCAACGTGGGCTGCAAGCCGCGGACATCCTGATGCGCACGGTTCGCGGAGAGGTCAACCCGACGCAAGCCCTCGCCAAGCCGCCGATGATTCTCAACATTTTGTATCAGAACACCAGCAGAGAACCAATGCGCTCCATCCTTCAGAAGGCAGAACAACTCGAAAGCCGATCTGACGTTCTGGCGGCGAACGTCGCCGCGGGATACCCGTATGCGGATGTCTATGAGATTGGCCCCTCAACAGTTGTTGTGACCGATAACGACCCACAACTCGCACAAACGGAAGCCGAGCGCCTGTCGAATATGCTCTGGAATGTCCGGCATCAGTTAGAGATTCACCTGCCGGATGCAACGGGGGCAGTTCGGGGGGCGATACAAAGCGAGGCGCATCCCGTCATACTGGTCGAGATGGGGGATAATATCGGAGGCGGCTCACCGGGGGATAGCACGTTCATTCTGGGTGAATTGCTCCGACAGAAAGCGGATGGATTCGTCGTTGTTCTCTACGCTCCGGAGGCTGTGACGGCGTGTATTCAGGCGGGCGTGCGTGACCAGGTCGAGTTGGAAGTTGGCGGGAAATCGGACAATCTGCACGGCGCTCCGGTCCAGGTTCGTGGGCGCGTGCGTCTCATCCACGATGGCTACTACGAGGAAACGGAACCCCGGCACGGCGGTCAACGACATCATGACCAGGGGCTCACAGCAGTCATCGAGATTGAAGGGCACAGTCTCATCGCGCTGACCAGCAAGCGTCAGGTGCCTTTCAGCCTCCATCAACTCTTGAGCCTGGGCATTGACCCGCGGAAGATGAAGGCCATCGTCGTGAAGGCTGCCATCGCTTACCGCGCCGCTTATGAACCGATTGCGGGGAAGATTATTGAGGTAGACACACCGGGGTTGACAGCGGTGAATCCACTCCATTTCACCTATAAAAATGTGCGTCGTCCGCTGTTTCCGTTGGATATAGAACCGCAGATTTTGACGGAAGGTTAGGAGAAACCGAGTTTTTGCGAAAAACTCGGTTTCTACCCCTCAAGGATGGGTCAAAATCGAAATCCAATTCCCATGCCGATTACAGTGCCATCGAAATTGAGGTCGAGAGGGGGTGTTCCGCTCGTCGTAAAGGTTTTGAGTACCCGTTTTGCCTCAAGCGTAATGGCGAGTTGATTGTCTAAAAATAGATATTCCAACCCGATTAATGCGTACCCCGTCAATCCTGAATTCCCTTCATCGACGGTGATACCCTGTTGTTTGAATAGGTCAAGGGCACTTCCCGAAACACTCAGGTGCGAATAACCTGCTCCCCCTCCGAGATAAAGTGGAATGAATTCACGAAGCAGAACGGGGCGGTAGATGAGATTGAGCGAGATCGGTATAAACGTTGCTGAAAGCCCCGCGACAGTCGGCAGCGGTATTTCCGTACTGTTTGTCCAGTAACCCATCTCCAAACGCGAAGATAACTCTGGCGTATGTGTCAATGCTATCGAAATCACTGACATGAGTGCCGCGTCGATTCCCGGTGAACCCAGCCCATTGAGTAGCGTCGTAAACTGCTCCAACTTGGGTTTATAGGAGAAGAAGGAGACACTCAACGCGGCTGATTCAATGCGACGCTTCAGAAAATCGCGTGGCACATTCAGGAGTTCGTGTCCGGTCGCACGTTCTGAACTTACAGCAGCCTCAAGGGGCGCATTTCCAATGATCAAAGAGAGGAAAATCGCGAGTAATAATTGATAAGTCGAATTGGATGTATTCATCTTGTTTATTGTCCACCTCTATCAGGTTAGGAAACAAGCGTAAAACGTAATACGTAATGCGTAAAGGGATTTTTGGTAGATTACGCATTACGCATCACGCATCACGCATCACGTTTTATCTCCGCGCTAAAGATGAGGTATTCTCCCCAGTTATCGCCTTCGTTAATCACTTGGTGCCAATCCCCCGGCAACAGTTGAACGATGTCACCTTCGACGAGCGGGTATTCCGCATCGTTAACGCGCAGTGTCACCTGTCCGTTGAGCATATAGTAAATCTGCTCAATGTCCTTGTGAACATGGTAGTCTGAATTTTTGCCGCCTTGCATTGCGTGCCTCGTGAACCCACCGAGCGTTCGCAGGCAAGCCACCTCTCCATGGCCGGGCTGGGTTCCTCGCGATCGGAACACCGCCCAGATGATTGCGCTTTCATGACCGACAAAGGGCGGTTGATTCCGCCAATTGACAATCACAGCCTCAGATGGACTGGCGTCATCAACCGTACAACTGATAATCAGAAATTCAGCCCACGTTTCCGTGTTATTGATGAATTGGTGTTTAACAGTCGGAGGTAAATAGATGACGTCTCCTTCTCGGACATCGTGTTCGACATCATCGATTCGTATCACTCCCGCTCCAGAAAGGACATAGTAAAGCTGTTCCATGTTATCATGGGCGTGGTAATCGGACTGTTTTCGCCCTTGAACCGCTTGCCTGGCAATCGCCTCAATCGCTTTCAAAATAGAAGGCTCCCCTTGCCAACTGTCGTCATAATCGGCGGTCATCAGCATCCAGGCAATCGCACTTTCATGGCCGATGTGGGGCGTCTGGTCTCTCCAGTTTCGTTTGAGCATTTCGGCTTCTCCTTTGGGATTTCAATATTCATTTTTGGGCACGTTTCAGAAAGCACTTGATACGCTTCAATGGAAGGAAGGGAGGGATGGGAAGGAATGTCCTTTCTTTCCTTCCGTTTCATAGAAGGCTTAGATAAATCCTTAAATTCGTTGTCATCCCAAAACATTATACCAAACAAGATAGGAATAAACCACTAAATAAGAGCGTATCCGAAAAATGCCCCCTTACAGAAAAGGCGGTGAAAAGCACCCAATCCGCGAAATCTTACCTAATCCGTGTTCTATTTGACCACCACTCCTACAAAACCTCCGGTTTTGTTCATGACCGGACATACACCGCCCCTGACGCCGACTGGGGGTATGATTCGTATCGGGAGTGCTATTACTTTGGACACACCTTCTACCAACACGTCGTTTCCACATAGGGACATGACTTGCCGCTTCATCTAGGGATTGACCCGGCATCGGAGACCGACTTCACCCTGTCGCTCAAGAGTCTCGACCGGCTGCGCAAAGCCCTGCGAGAACACCACATGTAGAGCCTGCCGCTGGCTGGTTAAACGGGCGAGTCGCCCGCTCATACGCATGTAGAGCCTGCCGCTGGCTGGTTAAACGGGCGAGTCGCCCGCTCATACGCTAGAAGATTCGTCATGCGGTTTATGATGCCGGACATGATGAGATGGGAATCTACGAATACCTCGCCCACGCAGAGATTACCCCCATCATCGCCATAAACCCTCGCGCAAAAGAAGCCTCTGCCCCTTGTGGCACCGCCTCGCGCGTCAACGCTGAAGGGATTCCCATATTTCAAAAATTGTAGAGCGAGCCGCTGGCTGGTTAAACGGGCGAGCCGCCCGCTCATACGATGTAGTTCATGGATGATTGGTAACTCCCACTCTACCACTCAGACAAAGAAACTGTATATCTTTCGATCTAATATCAGACTCAGTATGCTCCAGAGGCTTCCGATGATAAATTGCCCCAAGATGAGTCCAAGGAAAAACGGAACCGCTTTTCTGTGGGTCTTCAATCCACCGCCCTTGAGAAGGGCGGTTTTCGCAAGCCAGCCTAAAAATACCGAGAACCACATCCAACTGATGCTCCATCCGCTTGCAACCGCATAGCCGACCGGGTGGAGTTGCCACCACAGGAACTGCCTTCGCATGAACATCAGAAAAATGGTGACAATCAATCCAAACCCTATCTGCTTTATAATTGAAGCGTCCGGTTGAGTGGGGGTTGCCATGAGGGTTGCGAGTCGAGAAAACGTTTCCCACGAGGGACCCAGTGAGCCACCGTGAACGCGGGAAACGGCACCATACTTGTAAAAGTGGGTCAGTAGCACAAGGAAAGCGGAGAGGATGCCGATGAAAGTCGCAAGCATCATCGCTCCGAAAAGTGATTTCGGGTTGAGCTTGGATTGCTCCGCGATTTTGAATCCTTCAAGCTGGTGAGGCATCGGATGGCATCGGTATCCGTAGTTTGTCCAGTACAGGAGAGCGAATCCAGAAAAGGTCTGAGGGCTGAACCTTCGGCTCCCAAAGAGGGCGGTCAGTATCTGATCGGGGCCGGCGAAATGGAGTTCATGAGTGGGCGGCCCTAGTTCTGCTCGCATCCGAGTTGCTGCAAGCGAGAAAATAAGATAGAGAATAAAAAAGGCGATTACAGCGAGAACGCCTACCCCAGTGTGCGTCCAAAAAATGATGATAACGCCGAATCCGAGCAGCAACCCCCCAATCGCATTCCTGTAACTCATTGGCTCACCTTCCTCCGTGGCGTCACCCCGCAGGGCTTTGGACAGGGCAAATTTTATCTGTTTCCTGCTCGTCCAGACCCCTAAAATTCCTATTCCAAGCCACGCCCCTGCCTTCTGCCAGCCAAGATAGCTCCCCGAAAGCTTCCAGCCGACAGCACTTGTGAACACCACTTGAATTTTCCAGAATAGGTAGAAAAACCAGAGCGAAAACGATAGGTCAAGCGGCATCATGTATCCAAGCCCCGTCACAAATGGGTAAAAGTGAATTGGCAACCAGCCGATGGCGTCCCATGGTTTGCCGGTGAAGAGGGGGCCAAGATTATACCACTTTACCCGCGGGACAGGAACGACCGGAAAAAGCTCATGAAGCCCAGCGAACAAATCGAGCGTAAATCCAATGCCGAACCCCAACCACATCAACCTGTTTTTGAAAAACCGCTCTGACACCATCTCAAGCGGAAGTTGAATGACCGGGTAGCTCAACCGCTCATGTTCCACCCACTGCTTTCTGAGGATAGCGTTGATGTAAAGACATACAGAGAAAAGGGCGAATATGAAGATTAACCATGCCCCCACCGGCTTCACCCATGCGCTGAGATGGACTGGCAGCCAAAAACTTGACCCACCCTCATAATATCCCCTCAGAATAGTCCGGTCACTTACCACAAGAGAGTTCGGCAGATATCTCCAAAAGAGTTCCTGCCACTCATTTTCCGGGGTTGCAAACCAGAAAGCATGTCCCATTATCGGGACGAGCAGGGTCATCAGGTCTATCCCGAAAAGTCCTGTCGAGACTGCCAGCATCACGTAAACGGTCAGAATTTCCTCTGGCTTCAGGAAGGGAGCTTTGAGGAACGCTGCCACCCGGTTCAGCAACGAGAGGATAAAGATGGTGAAGGGCACATTGAAAAAGATAGAAAGCACCGTCGCGTGGAGGGAAGCGATAACAATCTCGCTTTTCACAACCCAGTAACAGTTAAGGGGAATCAGGAGAACCCCTAAAAGGAGTGCTTTCATTGAGATTTTCTTTGTCATTCAGCTCGCCGGAGATTTGCGGTGTTTGGGATGCAGATTTCATTGATGCCCCCCTGCCACCTTCGGAAACCAGGGGTAATTCGCCAATGTCACATTCGGGGGACGGCCCCGTAGAACGTGCGGCTCGCTCGTTCGATGGGGAGTTGGAACAAGCGAGCCGCATGTTCTACGCATCCCGATTTGAATGTGACATTGGCAAGGTAAGCCATTGTAACAATTTTTTAACCTCCTGTCGATCATGATTCTCATTGTAAATTTCTACATACGAGACGGTTGAATAAAGGGATAACGGGAGAAAAGGGGACAACTATTTCCGACGATGTGTACGAGTGGTCTATTTAACTAGGACTTACGCAGTTGAGGAAGGGAGCGCTCTCGTAGAGCGGGCAGCCTGCCCGCTCCTGAGTGGGCAAGTCTCTAGCGAAGCGAGATCCCGCATAGCGGGGCTGCCCACTGTACGTGCCCTTCGCCTATAATTGCGTAAGTCCGTCCTAATTAACGTTAAAAAATGAAGCACTAAAGCAACGGGGACACAGAAAATACGTTCCGTGTCCCCCGTCATTTCCGAGCTCCCATGTTTCAAAAGTGGAAGTGACACTTACTGAATCTTACCGGGACCTGAGCCTGCTAGACCCGGCACGCCATTGCGCACTTCCAGGTGTTCTGTCCCCTCAGCTTGCAATACATGTCCGGCATAAATGCCCACTCCCGAACCGTGAAATTTAATAGGAACTTCGTCTTGCATCTCAATCGGTTGGCCGTCCTTATAGACGTAGCGACGTTGCGGGATTCTCACCTGGCCGAGGAAGAGCATTTCCCCATCCTCCGTATACATTTCCCACGTTGCAGAACCCTTTAGAATTCCCCGCAAGGGTGCGCCGGTGGGGTCCGTTTCCGTGATGCGTTCGGCCATGTCGCCTTCCTTCCATCGATTCACCAGAGTCACCTTCAGCACAGAACCATCTCTGAAGGTCATTGTGTATGTGCCGTCTGGTGCCATTCCGGCAGGAATGACGATATAATCTCCATCGCCTCGTTTTTCAATGCGCAGTTCATCCAGGAAGATGAAGGTTGAAGCATCGATCCAAAGTTCCCCTTGAAACTCCCCGACAGGCAGGGAGGCTTTTGGGGTGAGTGGTGGGTTAAACAGGTCAAAACAACCGGATTGCCCCATCGCACAGAAGGCAAAGAAGACGATGAAAAGACTGAGAACAACGGGTTTCAGTTTCATTTTGTGTAACTCCTTTCTTTTTTGCCAAGCGCGTTGGCTTGGCTGGTTTGGGAGGGTTCCGTTGGCAGGTTGCCGACGCGAACCCCTTCAGGCGCAAGCACATTGCTTGCGCTACAATCGAATGTCACTAAGTTAAGGCAATTGTTATAGCCCCCCGAGAAATCGGGACAGGCTGATCTCAAGATCGGGCTAATAGCTGAAGTCGTCTGAAGACGACTGAAAACCTGTTATAGTCCCGATCTTCAGATCGGGACTTGAGCTATTAGCCTGAACTTCAGTTCAAGGCGTTTCAATGCCACAAAAATCATGTTAAGTGAGTGCCATTCTGCGCTACAATCTACTTCTTCAGCGCAGCCCAGAGCGTCGCAAGTTTCCCCCTTGCTCTGACGGCGGTGGCACCTCCATCCGGCACGCTCGCGCCGGAGATGCGGATGTCGTCGAAGTGGGTGACCACATTCAGTGCTCCAATGCCGACACCGCCTTTGGTGAACTTATCCACGTAATCATAGGCAACTACCTGTTGGCTGTCTATGAAAATCTCGGAATGTGTCCCTTCAACCAAGATCTTCATGTGATACCAGGTTCCAGGAGAGAATTGAAACACGCCGCTTTTAATGCCAATGAACTTCCCATCTATCGCCACCCAGCCCATCACCTCTCCGCCCGTCAAAGCAGCGGCAAATAGGGTGTTCGGCCCGCCTTCTGGAACCCCATCAAACGTGTCATGATAGGTGACAATCATGCCGCGAGAGGTAAAATCCGGATCTATCTCTTCGGTGAACTTGAAGCGCAATTCAATGATGTAATCCGACCAATCGCGACTCGCTTCTAACACGAGCCAATCCTCCGTGCCGCTGGATGGGATGTTAAAGTCCCGGAACACCAATTCTCCGTTCACCACGTTTACCGTTGCACGTTGGGGGAGCGAACCGATGACCAACTTCCAGCCGTCGTAATTTCCGTCATCGAAATTCTCGACCCAGGTGCCTGCATAGGAAAAACTGGCGAATAGCAACAAACACAAAACAACTGAATGCCGGATGAATCTAAAAATCTCAGGTTTCATTTTTAACTCCTTTCTATTGGTCCAAGCGCGTGGGCTTGGGATTTTAGGATTCGGTTAGAAACAACACGAACCCGTTTGTGATTTGAGTTTGACACCGTTCCTTTCATCAGGTATAATAACCTAACAAAATGAAGCAGAGGAGGAACGATAGATGCTTGACGCAATGGATTCATCGGAATTATCGAAGCAAGCCGAAACCATGCCTTATGCCGAATTCAAGCTTATTCAATTCACCCATCCCGTGCACAGCAAACATTATCGATTGAAACAGCCGCTTCCCATGGTGATCGAAAAAGAGAACCAGTTCATGGTCTGTTCCTTACCAGAATTGCACATATACGGTTGTGGTGATACGATAGGCGACGCTTTGGAGGAATTTGAACACATTTTGGTCACAGACTACGAGTCGTATTCAAATACGCCTACGGAAGAATTGACGCAAGATGCACAACTATTGCTTCTTGAACTCAACGAACTGTTGGAGAGTGTAAGATGACCATTTCAAGACGTAGAGCCGAACGCTCGTTGAAACAAAAAGGGTTTGTTCAAGATAACAAAGAGCATCGCAGGTTCTACCTCTACATTGACGGACTTAAAACAACAGTGCGCACCTATACGTCACACGGCGGAAGAGAAATAGATGACTCTCTGCTCTCGCTGATGAGGCGTGAATTACGCTTGCAAACGAACCGTCAGGCATGGGACTTGCTGATTTGTCCGATGACAGGAGAAGATTACGTCCAATGGCTGCGTGAGCAGGGCGTCTTACAGTAAAATGATGATAGTGATCAGGGATTTCACCTCGTTTTCAGCACCCCCCACAATGTGGCAAGCTTCCCTTTCGCTTCGACCCCTTTCTTGCCTTCACCAGCGAGTCCGGTGTCATATTCTTCTACAATCGTTTCACCTTCAAAGCCTCCAATGGCATAGATTTTCCCATTCACCGCACTGGTGGATAAACCCCATCTTCCAGTTGGCATATTGGTTTTCTTTGTCCATTTATCTGCCACCGGATCATATTCTTCTACAATCGTTTCACCTCCCAATCCTCCGACGGCATAGATTTTCCCATCCACCACGCTGGTGGATAGACCCACTTTCGCGGTTGGCATATTCTTCTTCTTGGTCCATGTATCTGTCATGGGATCATACTCCTCTACGGCGGAAAAAGCCTCATTGCACGCCCCCATGCAACCCCCGATGGCATAGATTTTCCCGTCCACCACGCTGGTGGCTGGCCAGTTTCTCGCTGTTGGCATGGGCGCCTTCTTTGTCCACACGTCCGCCGCTGGATCGTACTCCTCGTTGGCGTTCGCGCCGCCGCCCCGGCCTCCGATGGCATAGATCTTCCCGTCCACCACGCTGGCAGAGACATCAAACCTCGCGGTTGGCATGGGGGCTTTCTCTATCCATGTGTCCGTTACAGGATCGTAAGCTTCGACGGTTGTGATCCACGCCCAGGCGGTTTGAGCCCCCCCGATGGCATAGATGATTCCGTCCACCACGCCGACAGCGAAATATGCTCTTGGGGTCGGCATGTCGGCTTTCTTCGTCCATTTGTCCGTTTTGGGCTCGTATGCCTCTACGGTCGGAAGAAATGGCCCCACATCCCAAACCGCCGTACCCCCAATGGCGTAGATTATCCCATCTACTACGCTGGTGGATAAACCACCTCTTGCGGTTGGCATCTTGGCTTTAAATGTCCATTCCCCCTCCTTTGCAAGGCTGATGGAAGAAAAGCTCAACAGCTCGCTGAACATCAATCCTGCTAATATCCAAACTAGATAGGACTTACGCACTTCATCAGCCAAAAACCTGTCGATGAAAAGGCTCAGAATGAGGTTTTTAATAATAGGGTTCATTTTGGTTTTTCTCCTTTGTTGTTTTGTCCAAGCGCGTTGGCTTGGCTGGTTTAGGAGGGTTCCGTTGGCAAGTCGCCGACGTGAACCCCTTCAGGCGCAAGCAGGTGGCTTGCGCGATTACTGACGATGCGTCGGGCAAATCATCAAATTGGGGAACGGATTATTGGGGGGTTTTGATTTCCTTGATAATGCCTTTATCACAGAAGTCAATCGCTCGAATTTTCCAAGCGGCCTCTTTATCCTTCTCAACCGCAGCCACATAGTTCCCTGCTCCGGGTGCCCACTGATAGGTTCCCCTAAGCGTCCCATTTTTCCCGCGTTTATCAATCCCTACCGCTTCAATCGTCACTGTCATGCCGCCTCGACCGATTGCAAAGTCTCCTTCAAAAGACTTCTTCACCCCATCCAACGTTTCAATCCAGTTAAAAAGCCCACCAAAACATTGGGTCATAAAGACCTCGGGATCATTTTTTCGCAGAATCCAGTAATCCATGATCAGGGCGACATCCCTTTTCCGAGTCGCTTCGGCATGCGATTCAAAAAGTTCTCTGACTGCCGCCTCCTCGACCGCGAAATTCACTTCAATTCTGTTACCTTCAATCCCCTCATCAGCGGGTGTGTTTTGTGCTGTCGGTGGGGTTTGAGGTTTTGTCGTTTTGTCAGTTTGCTCCCTCTCCTGATCATCGGAATCGCCACAGGCAATCAATCCGACGACAAAGAGTGAGAAAATCAAATAACAGGTCAATTTGCGTATCATCGTTTTTCTCCTTCTTATGACGGTTAATACTACCTAACGGAACGTAAACATTTAAGCACGATAAGAACAATGGCTATACTTGAAACTAAGTCTGAATATCAAATATAAGGTGATTAAGGTATCTCATATCTCAAATCCTCCAACGCCTTTCCATCACCTCCCCACGATTTCCCGTGACCCGCAAGATAAACCCCCACCCCGGCTCCAGGTTGGTGATGCGCACAAGCAACTGATTTCGACCCGGCTGGAGTAAGCCGTCGAATCGTCCATCGTCTATCACGACGGGATTGCCGCCGTGCGCCTCAAATCGCCATTCGCCGTTGAGCCAGACGCTCACGACCTCGTCGTAGCCGATGTGGAACTGCACTTGCTGTTCTTTGGGCGAAATGATTGTCGCCCAGGCATAAGCGCAGACGGGAGCGGCCGTCTGGAAGATGCGCCTATCATACGAATTCCTTTCGGCAGAAACGGAATTCCTGCCACCCCAAAAAGTTCTTGACATTCTGAGCCATTCGAGGTAGAATGCAACCTGCGAAGTGATCTCGTTTTTCAAAGGAGTGAAGATTATGACTGTTGACAAATGCGGAAAACATTTTGACCGTAACCGGGAGGGACTCCACGCGATTGCGAAAGAATTTGCCGAAAAGGTCAAAGACAATCCTGGTGTCTGGGGCATTGTCGCTAAACCCTATGGGGCTTATCTGCACCTCATGACGCTGATCGATTGGCAAATCCCGAGAGACCTGGTCATGGCGATTTACGACGCAGAACTTGAAATCGGCGATCAATACGATGGGCAACTTCTCATCGAATTCGATACCCTGGATTGCCTTTCACCAGATAAGATTGACGAAGTCGTTGGCAACAACCCGGAAGATCTGATTTACCGCAAAGGAGATTTCGATGCCGAACGAGGCCACCCACAGGATGCAATCGGAACAAAATGAGCGGTTGGCAAAGGGATTAGTCCTTTTGTCGCCTCAGTTGATGGATTGGGGAGTGACAGCGTGTTTCTACGCAGCCCTCCACCTTGTTGACGCCTACCTGGCACGAGAGGGTATCCATCCTCGCAATCATGCCGAACGCGAAGATTGGGTCCGGCGTCGACTACGCCCAATTCAAGGAAACTATCGAGATCTCAAGCGTTTTAGTCTTCGCGCTCGATACGAAGGTGTTCAGATGAACCCTGCCACTGCTTTCCATCTTCCTTTTGTTGAAAACCTGATCACGACTGAGTTGGAAGCCATCAGAGACTATATCGACGGGCTTCCGTAATGGAATCGCTTGGAAAATAGATAAAAGATGGTAACTACCTTGACTTTGTTAAATTAGAAACGGATGCCTTCGTAGCCTAACTTTCTAAGTTGGTTCCTTCGTTCATGAACCAAGATAGATTTCGGCAAGCTCAATCCGGCGGAATCTTAGGCTACAGGGAAATCTAACAAAGTCAAACTACTTCGCCACCCACAATTTAACACCCACAAAAAAAGGCTTGGAAAGGTCGTGAAGGTAACAAAAACCCACATTGAGTTTTGGGAAGTTGGGCGGCATGAAAAAGTCAAGGTGGATGGGTGAGTCGTGCTTCATGGCATCAATTCGTGGGCGGTTGAGTGGAACGGATGCTTGAAAAGGTTTGAAACCTTTTCAAGCATCGACTGTCCTACTTGAGAATCACCATCTTGCGGACAGCGGAAAACGTCTCGGTCTGGAAACGATAGAAATAGGCACCGCTGGCGACGGGTTCCCCGTTTTCATTCCGGCCGTCCCAATACGCCGCTTTCCCCCGTTCAAGGTGGTATCCCGCCGGCTTTTGCCCCAAAGCGAGCACCCGCATCACCCGTCCCTGCGCATCGAAGAGCGTGAGCTCTACCTTTGACGAAGAGGCAAGTTGATACGGTATACACGTCTCCGGGTTGAAGGGGTTGGGGTAGTTTTGATACAAGGCTGTCCCTTTGACGTGTCCCAAAGTGGTCGCAAACTTTCCATGGGGTTCGACAGCAAAATTGATGCCTCGCCATGCGACCTTGTATCCCGCTTCCCCTTCTGTGACGAGAATCTTCTGGTCCGAAGGCACATTGTTGAGCACGCTTACCTCGCCCGACGGCCAGCGGATTTCAATGGTGTCCGCACGCGCGGACTCGCCAAGCCCAAACTCCACATCGAGTGTATCAGGAGAGAAGGTGTGCCCTCCTGCGCCAACTTCGCGGAACTGCGTCATCCCACCTGCTGTAAGGCTTACTTTGGCTCCGATGGCGCTTCGGTTGCTCCGCGTGCCGATGAGCTTCAAGTAAAGCCAATGATTGGCATTCCCCCCGTTATGGTAGAGGATATTGGGTCCTGGGGGGACGTTCGGAGGTCCATACGACACATAAATATCTAAGAAACCGTCATTGTCGTAGTCTCCGACAGCAGGTGAATAAATGACCCCAGGGCGTTCTATTCCCAATCCTGCTGCTAGAGTGATATCGGTGAACGTCCCGTCACCGTTGTTGCGATACAAGCCAAGCCTATTCCCAGCGGCTCTGTCGAGGATGTCTAAATACCCATCGTTGTCGAAGTCAGCGAACATGCCCAAATATGTTGCGGTTTTCAAATCTGAAGCTCGCGTGACATCGGTAAACGTACCATCTCCGTTGTTTCGGTAGAGCCTTGATAGAGTTCTGATATCTAAATCCCCATCATTATCGTAGTCGCCAAAGGTGGCACCCTGTTCGCCTTCCTTTAACCTGACCGCTTTTGTAACATCAGTAAACGTGCCATTCCGATTGTTATGATAGAGCACTCCGGGACCGAAACCTCCGGAATGGATGTCTACATACCCATCGCCGTCGTAATCGCCAAGAGCAATGTACGCCCACTTACCTATAGCCTCTACCCCTGCCTGTTTGGTGACGTCCTCAAAGGTGCCATCGCCCTTGTTCCGATACAGCGCGTTAAGTTCTGCAGCATTGGCGCCGCCATTGACAACGTAAAGGTCTAAGTGTCCATCGTTGTCGTAGTCGAAGAAAGCAGCTCCCCAGGGGAATACGAAGTTATTGATGCCCGCTTTTGCTCTCACCTCAGTGAACGTGCCGTCGTTGTTCTTTCGATATAATAAGTTGCCTCCACCCCGTGGGATATAGAAGTCTAAATCCCCATCGTTGTCATAGTCCGCAACGGCAACACCTGCTCCACTACCAAATACGCCCATGGCCAGTGCGGCATCCGTGAATGTCCCATCCCCATTGTTTAGATACAAGAGGATAGGTCCCCCCCAACCAGCAACACACAAGTCTAAGTAGCCATCGTCATTGAAATCCGCAAACACGCTGCCTGTTCGATCTTCTGGTGGTCTTGACAAGCCTGCCTGCTTAGTAACATCCGTAAAACTCAGTTTACCTTGCGAGTATGCCAGCGTCGTGGCAACCATGGAGCTCACAAGACAACAGAGAACGAAACGAGTCGCTTGAATTGGTTTGAACATAGTAAAATCCCTCCTATTGGATTTTGATCTGCGCCCATCTGAGCGCCAACTTGCCCGCAGGCGAAACCGATCATCGTCGAAGAAAATCGTCCTTCCTTCTTCATCCTTCCCCACGGTGAGCCCTTATCACTCAAAATCCATGATTTGGGCGTCCAATGTAGTCGGACGCCCTGATTTTGGTGTGTGAGTGTCCCTTACTGAATCTTACCTGTGTTCGGGCCTCCTACACCTGGCTTGCCATTGCGCAGTTCCAGGTGTACTGTAGCCTCAGCTTCCAAAATTCGTCCTTGGTAAATGCCCACTCCCACGCCGCGATATGGAGCAGGAACTTCGTCCTGTATCTCAATCGTTTGGCCGTCCTTACTAAAGACATATCGGCGTTGCGGGACTTGCACCGTGCCAAGAAAGATAAGTTGGCCTTCTTCAGTATACATTTCCCACCTTGCGCTTCCTTTGACAATTCCGCGCAGTGGAGCGCCTGTATCCGAGTCAACTTCGGTGACTCGCATCACGTAGTCGCCTTCTTTTACCCGATTCACCACGGTCGTCTTCAGAACTGAGCCGTCTTTGAAAATCATCGTAGATATGGCGTCTGGTGAGATAAACTCAGGAAAGATAATATAGACCCCATCGGCTCGTTCTTCGATGCGTTGTTCCCCCAGGAAGAAGATGGTTTCCAGAGGAATCCAGAAATCCCCTTGAAACTCCCCGATAGGGAAGGAGGCTTTCGGGGTGAGCGGTTGTTGAAACAGGTCAAAACAACCGGATTGCCCCATCGCACAGAAGGCAAAGAAGACGATGAAAAGACTGAGAACAACGGGTTTCAGTTTCATTTTGTGTAACTCCTTTCTTTTTTGCCAAGCGCGTTGGCTTGGCTGGTTTGGGAGGGTTCCGTTGGCAGGTTGCCGACGCGAACCCCTTCAGGCGCAAGCACATTGCTTGCGCTACAATCGAATGTCACTAAGTTAAGGCAATTGTTATAGCCCCCCGAGAAATCGGGACAGGCTGATCTCAAGATCGGGCTAATAGCTGAAGTCGTCTGAAGACGACTGAAAACCTGTTATAGTCCCGATCTTCAGATCGGGACTTGAGCTATTAGCCTGAACTTCAGTTCAAGGCGTTTCAATGCCACAAAAATCATGTTAAGTGAGTGCCATTCTGCGCTACAATCTACTTCTTCAGCACCGCCCAAGTGGTCGCAAGTTTCCCCCTTGCTCTGACGGCGGTGGCACCTCCATCCGGCACGCTCTCGCCGGTGATGCGGATGTCATCGAAGTGTGTTACCACATCTCTCGCGCCAATGCCGATGCCGCCTGTGGTGAACTTATCCACGTAATCATAGGCGATCACTTGTTGACCATCTATGAAAAGCTCGTAGTGGGTTCCTTGAGCCAAGATCTTCACGCGATACCATATCCCAGGCGAGAATTGAAACACGCCGCTTTTAATGCCAATGAACTGACCATCTATCGCCACCAAGCCCATCACACTTCCGCTCGCATAAACAAAGGCAAATGGGGTGTTCGGCCCGCCTTCTGGGACGCCCTCGAACGTATCGTGGTAGGCGATAACCATACCCCGAGTGGATTCCCAACCCACTTCATTGGTGAACTTGAAGCGTAACTCCAGCGTGTAGTCTACCCAATCACGGCTTACCTCCAGCACGATCCAATCCTCCGTGCCGTCGGATGGAACGTTGAAGTGACGGAACACCAACTCGCCGTTCACGACGCTCACTTGAGCGCGGTGGGGTTCCGTGCCTATGAGTAACTTCCAGCCGTCGTAATTTTCGTCATCGAAATTCTCGACCCAGGTGCCTGCATGGGAAAAACCGGCGAATAGCAACAAACACAAAACAACTGAATGCTGGATGAATCTAAAAATCTCAGGTTTCATTTTTTGATTTCTCCTTGTTGTTAGAATTTTGCGATTACATCTCAATTTCAAAATAGAGGTATAAAACGCTTTTTACGGCACCTCATACCTCACCTCCTCCACCACCTTCCCATCACCTCCTATCACCCGCACGATAAACCCCCACCCCGGCTCAATGTTGGCGACCCGCACCACCAGATAATTGCGACCCGGCTGGAGTAGACCGTCGAATTGCTCATCGTCGATGATGACGGGGCTCTGTCCCCGCGTCTCGAAGCGCAGCTCGCCGTTGAGCCAGACGCTTACGTTATCGTCGTAGCCGATGTGGAACTGCACTTGCTGTTCTTTGGGCGAAATGATTGTCGTCCAGGCATAAGCACAGACCCGGTCGATGGTTTGCAGAATTCGCACATAATCGAGGTAGCCATCGATGAAGTCGTCGGTTCGTAGCACACGTCTCCAGACTTGTGATTGTTCCCCCGCACAAGTCGAGAGACATGCGCTACTCCCCTCTCCTTGGAGGAGAGGGGCCGGGGGAGAGGTTAGAAGCTGCCGCTCCGCTTCAGCAGACAATCGTTCTCCCTCAAACGGACCGGTGACCACCCAACACGGCTCAGGAATGAACCCAAGCAACATCAGATGAATCCCCGCTTCTTCGTCTTCATAGCGTTCTCGGAAACTGGCGTAGAGCCACGCAAGAATCGCCTTTTCTGAATTTGCGATAGCGGTGGCTTTTTCGAGTTTCTCCGTTTCACTCACGGGAATTTCTCCGCGTCCCGCTACCTTCAGCGCGACAGTCCCGTCGAGATTCCTGGTTTGCTTCAATGCGTCTCTGAATATTGCTTCCAGCACATCGCGGTCGATCTTCTCTGTCAGATATTCCCAATACGCCACGTATTCATCCAATGAATACACCGCCCGTGCAAAGAGGCGTATCATCTCAACCCCTTCTTCAAGGGTTCTTTCTGCGCCGTACTGCACGTAAGCCGCAGCGAGAATGGGAGGCACCAACTGAAGGCGTTTCATCTCACCGGGCGTAATTCCCCGTTCGTAGAGCTGGGCAATCAATTCTTGCGCTCGCTCCATCGTTTGGGGCACTCCCTCCCACATCCAGCGAGAATTCATCTTATCTCCGTGACACAGCCCTGCAACCGCGTTTTCCATCTCGAATGTTATCTGCTCCGGAGGCTGGGAACGCATGTTGTCCAGCATTCGCCAAAAATAGCGATATGCCTGTTCCCAGTCCCCGCGTTGGGCATACCCCTGGACGAGATGAGCAAAGGTATTCATGCCAAATAGCCACATATCCAACAGTTCCTCCTGTTCTAAAACCTTTTCGTAAGCCTGAATCATGGCGTCGTTCTGCCCTAACTGATGATAAATATCTCCGAGGAATTGCTGGGCTTGGGCGGCTTTCTGGCTATCCGTCTGCTCCCAACAACGTAGGGCACGCTGAACGTAATCGACTGCAACGGGTAAACGACCATGTTTCCAGAGGAAGTAAGCCCCACGGTATGCCAAATCGGCGATCAGCTCCGTATCTCCTAACGCTTCTGCAAGTTGAATGGTCTCTCGGAGGGAAGCATGCGCTTCACTCACATCCCCCGCTGCCGCTTGCGCCGAAGCGAGATCGCAAAGGACCCAGGCTTCCGCTTCCTTATCCCCGCGTTCACGCACCAGTTGCAGGATTCGGGAGAGTACATCGGGCACGGGAACCCCACGCGGGTTAAGACAGCGGCGACAGACAGCTACGATGACGCGCGTCTCCGTTGACGCATCAATCAACGACAGTGCCCTGTCCCGACAGGCAACGGCGCGTTCCCTGCTGATACGTTGAGCGTAACAATGCGCCAGTTCCATGTTGACGTGGATGTGGTAGTCATTGGTGATGGCAAGGGACAGCGCCAGTTCCAAAAAGGGAATCGCCTCTGAAGGACGTCCCGTTTCCATCAGCGCATTGGCACGCTGACAACAGATGTCAAAATAGTCCGCACAGGACAGATGTTCGGAGTGAGAGAGGGCAATGGTCGTATAATGTTCGACCCGTCGAAATTGCCATCGCTGTTCGTACATCCTCGCAGCGCAACACGCATAGTGAGCCGATTTCTCGGCAACCCCTGCGGCTTCGTAGTGTTCTGCCAGCACGTCAGGCGGCGTCTCAGAGATGGCTTCAAGTTGTTCCGCAATCTCTGCATGTAACTGCCGGCGCGTATTGGGTTCGATGCTGTTGTAAAGCGTTTCCCGATACAGGTCGTGTCGCCATTGAACTGAAAGGGGTGGGCTCAATTCCGTCCCGGATTCCGGCTGCAACCAACCGATCTGCGCAAGCTGATGTAAATTGTCCATGACATCCATCCCAGGGAATGCGGATTGCCACATACGCACCTCTACGCGACTCCCTAAGACTGCCCCATACCTGAGAAGGCTTTGATGAACAGCAGGCAACAGATCAATGTGGGCGAGGATTAATCGTTCGACGCTCGGTGGGACTTCTTCCATGTTCGGTGAAACAGCCATGAACTGCGCCACCTCCCGCAGGTAGAGCGGATTCCCTGCCGCGGATTCCAATACCCGATTGAAATCGGAAGGCAGCAATTTTCGACCACCCAGGAAGTAAGAAAGCAGGGAATGACTGACTTCCTGTGAAAGGGGTTTGACATCCATCCGGCGAAATACTGGCGAATAGCGCTGTTCAACTTGCTTTTCCAATTCGATTCCGTGCGCCGCTTCTGCGACTTGCTCATATCCGGAGCGCCTTGAAAATAGGAACAGGACCGGGGAATGCTCGACCGTCTGGCACAGGTACTGTAGCAGTTTGCTGGAAGCATCATCTAGCCAGTGCGTATCTTCAACAACCCACACCACAGGAGAAAGGTCCGTCAATTGAACCAACCAATCGCGCAGATACTGAAGGGTTCGGTAGTGAATCTGCTCTGCCGTCAAACGATTAAATTTTGCATCCGTGCACTCAAAGGGCAGATGCAGGAAATCGGCGAAATAGGGGAGAGCCACCTCTAATTCGAGAGCCGTCAAGTGAGTGTGGAGCTCGGTTGCGGAACCGAATTCAAAATGCGATTGAATTGCCTCCCGAATGGGCTGATGCGGTTGCCCCATATTCTCCTCTCCCCCCCCCCCTCTGTCCCCCCCAATTTGGGGGGGAAGAAAGGGGGGGAGAGGACGGGTGACGGTGAAACCCCTGCTTCGCTTTCCCCTCTAGCCAGATGAGTGATTTCCCTTCACAGCATTGGCGCAAGGCGTGTAGCAAATGCGTTTTCCCAATCCCCGCCTCTCCCGTAATCTGGACAATGCTGCCTCCACCCACGCGCAAGTGTTGGATGGCTTCCTCAAGCCGAACCCTCTCAGCATGTCGTCCCACCGTGGAGTCATTCCCCGGAACGTCTGTAGAAGGGTTAGAAACAATTCGGTGGGCTGAAACGGATAATCCGGGGCGTCGGACCGCCTCGAAGCCAAAGTCATAGCGCAGCACCCAGGCGATGGTGCTATCCACCAGGATGCCGGACGATGACGCAAGGTCCATCAGAAAAGGGAAGGTTTTCCCGATCCGAAGATCGGGACGAAGAGACCCCTCCGACCCAGCATGTCGAGCCATCACCCGCCCGACGCTGAAGTAACATGGCCCCCCAGGACAGGGTTGCTTCCGCAGTTCCTGGGCTGATTGGACCGCCCGCATCGCATCCGCTTCGTGAATCTGATTCATCCCGTACAGAATCGCCCATCCCTGGCCGGGAACTTCTTGATAGAGCCCCCCTGTCCTATCTGCCAGCTCCCTCACGCGAGAAGCGCAGGTGCATCGGTCGAAGCGATGAGGTGGTTCGACGCGCACCGCGACCCCAATCAGCGGGCGACACGCCTCGATTTCACGGCACACAACCGCTGCAAAATGTTCGTCCAGGCGTTGAAATCCCGTTTCCAGCCCCTTCAACATGCGCTCTTGCAACTGCTTCAATGCGCGATGCAACCGGGTATCCACAGCCGATTGTGACAGGTCCAGGAAATCCGCGATCTGTGAATTGCTCAACCCCTCCATGTATTTGAGCGTGATGACGACGCGATGCGGCTCGGAGAGGGTCTGCAGGATGGAGGAGAGGAGCTCATACATCTCCTGACGTTCGACGGTCGTTTCGACTGAAGGGCGGTCGGCGGATACTTCGTCTACGGGGAGCGTTTCTTGAGTCCGACTAAGCCAATCCATGCTGTGATGGTAAGTAATGGAACGCAGCCAGGCTCCGAGTTTTTGAGGGTCCCGGAGTGTGGATAAGTGGAGGTAAGCATCCAGGAAGGTCTCTTGAGTCAAATCCTCGGCGGCGGAAGCATCTTGCGTCAGGTGGTACGCCAGTCCATGGACAGTGTCCTGATACCTGCGCACCAGTTCCGCAAAGGCACCCTTTTCGCCGGCTCGAATGCGTTCAAGCATCTGTAAATTGGTATTCTCGTTCATCTAATATAGTCTCCAAAATCGCAAAAATCTTACAAAAAAAAATGGGATGGTTCAAAAAAAAATGAACCATCCCGTTATTGGGTCTCCCCAAGCCGATAAGTGAAAAACTATGTATCACTCATCCTTGTTCTGCTGCGTGACGAAGGTATCTCAGGCGGATAGAATCGGGATTTTCCACCATCCCCGTAATCGCGCAGCCTCCCGGCGGCAATTCCGCCATCGCCGTATCTATCAGCCCTTCATCCCAAAAACCGTAGAGCATCAACGATTTCCGCTCACGAATCCTTTTGAAAGCGGGCAACAGTTCTGGCAGTTGGGGGCCGATAGGCTTATTGAGCCCACCCCCCCCTGCTCCCTCCCTGCTTGCGGGGAGGGCCGGGGTGGGGGTGCTCCCCGCGGGCAGGGGGGACGGAAGCCACGCCTGATCGATGACACATTGCAGCCCTAAATTGGGGATGTCCGTCCATGCCGGAAAATGCTGTCGAGAAGCCGCGTGAAGGTGAACGAAAGGGGTGTCGAACGCCTCACACAGGCGAATGTCGCACGGCAGAAAAAACGCCTCATAGCAGGTGGGCGAAAACAGGCATGCGCCATCGACCGTAAATGTCACCGTGCGGCCGGGCGTCCAGATGCTGTAGGAGTTGAATTGTCCGCCATGATAGAAAGGCAACAACGCCGAATGGGCGAGGGCGGTCTCGATGATGACATCTGTGATGCGAGCAAGGAGGTCTTTCAGTTCGCGGGGGTGGTCAATGACGGCGGCGCAAAGGTGTTCTCCCGTCATCATCGCCTCTGCCATGTCCACCGCGCCCCGAAACGCCATGCAGCAGAAGGGATACTTATCGGTGTCTACAGCGTCAATGGCGCGTTGGGTGTTCTGGAGCAGTCGCCGATACCATAAGGTCTCCTGCACCCGGTAATGGTCAAGTTGATGCCAATCCGTGAAGCACGGCTCCGCCCAGTGCGTCCCTCCACGCACCATCACCTGACAACCGACCAGCGCCTCGCTGGTAATGCCCGTGCCGATGAGTCGGAAGAGGTCATCGTCCAGCAAGCCGTGCTGGTCATAAGAGCGTTCGATGCCCTCACGAAATCGCGCGCCTTCTAGCGACGGCGGCGGTTCTAAAAGATGCGGATTTGGCGTGTCCGCCAGCGAATACGCCTGTTGAATCCGAAATAGCGGACGCTCCGCCGTTTCATTGTACCAATACCGCTTATGGCGTTGGATGATGGCGGCCGCACGCGGGTCTGTCAAATCACGAATCATGGTTGGTCTCCACTTGTATCGATTACAAGGTTTTTAGGATTTTCCAAGATAAGTACCTGGACAAAATTAAACTCGTAGCCGAATTCGCCAGAATTCGGTTCAGCCTGAACTCCCCGCCTTGCGGGACAGGCTGGCGAGTTCAGCTACCAAAATAATTCTGTCTGACTACTTACTATCGTAAATGCGAAATGATGACCGCTCTCCGCATAACGATATTATGCCGACACGGGGCGTCCGGGATTGGCATACGCTGCATCCGACGGTTCGATTGGCAGGCTAACCGTTTGGTTTGTCAAAGCCGCTTTGTAGGTCGCTGTGACGAACTCAATGGAGCGCCTCCCCTCTTCGCCGGGAATTGTTGGCTTGCTCCCATTGATAACGGCGCGGAGGAAGTCGGCGATATCTGGGACACTCGGTGCCAGGAGCGGTTGATTCGCAAAGGCTTCCACTTTGGCGCGTTCCATCTCCGCTGCATAATCCGCATCCTCAGAAGTCAATATCAACTGATTCGCCCATAGTCCAAAGGACGCTGTGAGCTTGCTCCCAACAAAATGAAACCCGTTGTGCTGGTCTGGCAACTGGGGCTCATGAAAACGGCTTGCCTGCATTAGCCCGATATGTTTGCTGGGCGGGAGCCTCGCGCTCCCTTCCTCAAACCGCACGGTCGCTAAGAGCGGGTCACGATACATCTGCTGTTCACCGCCCCATTCCGCGCTCACCCGCACGGTTGAACCCATGACATAAGGCACCAAATCCCAGACGTGAATCGTCCAACCGTAGCCTTTGGCAATCACCACATCACCTAGCCGCCCCGCCTCAATCTGCGCTTTCAGCCAGTGCGTGCGCGGGAAAAACCGACTCTGAAAGTTGCACGCTAAAACCACACCGCTTTTTGCGGCGGCGGCTATCATATCGTCGCATTCTTTGAGGCTTTGCCCCATCGGTTTCTCGCACAAAACATGAATTCCCGCCTCTGCTGCGGCGATGGTGACCTCCGCGTGCGTCTCGTTACTGCTACAGATGCTGATGACATCGACGCCGCTCTCCGCAATCAGTGACTGATAATCGGTGTAAACCTTTGTCGCGCCAAACTCCTTTGCGCGGGATTGGGCGCGTTCCTCGACGATATCGCAGAAGGCGACAATCTCCGTGCCACCGAAGTTGAGATAGGCAGAAGCATGCGCCCCAGCTCGTCCCCCCGACCCGACAATTCCAACACGAAATTTATGAGCCATAACAAATCCTCCCTTGAGACGTGAAACGTGAAACGTGAAAGGAAGAAATGGAAGGGTAGAAGGCAATCTTCCATTCTTCCATTCTTCCATTCTTCCAATCCCCTTCACGTTTCACGTTTGAATCGCTTCGATCAGCCCCTTGATGTAGCCGACAGTCCGCGCATAAGCAATCGGGCCCGTCTGGTGTTCGAGGCTGAGGATGCCATCGTAGTTGATATTCAACAGCGCACGAATCGATGCGGGGAAATTGACCTCTTGCTTCCGCTGTGCAGCGGGTTGGAGCTTTCCGTCCACCAGTTCGAGCGTCTTGCTCGGCGTCACATCTCCGATGGTTCGCAGGTGCATGAGAAACATCTTTGACCGCAACGCGTTAAAGTTCATCGGGAGGTCATCACCCAATTGCGTATGAATCGCAATGTCATAGCAGACTCCCAGATAATCGCTCGGAATCTCGGCGAACAGCCGTTCGATTGTTGCGTACCGATTGAATACGCTATTCGTCAGCGTATGGACTGCGAGGCGAACGCCTGAACCTTCAGCGATGTTCACGAGCCCCCGGAGGAAATCGACAGCCAACTTCCATCGAATTTCGTCATCCTCCTTTTCGTCGCTTGGCTTCACCCCGCAGAAAACCGTCAACGGATCGAATTTCGCCTTGCCGTAGCACACGATGAGCTTTTCCAATTCCTCACGTTGCGCGGAACGCACGGCTGGAGCGAAGAAATCTCCTTCGCGTCCGAAGAAACACCCACCCGCATAGATAACAAGTCCAGCATTCGTCAGTGTTTCTTTCAATTGGATGAGCGCGTCCGGATGGGGCTGCCCATCTTTCACCGGTGCGCCAATCGCGACATGACGGATGCCAACCGTTTCACAATATGATAGCAGGGATTGTACACCTTCGTCGTTATCCAACCGAGCGCCAGATGCCCCTGCTGGAATTCCAATGACCATTTGTCTACCTCCTACCGTGGTGAATCACCACATCCAAACGTATTATGTACTGCGTATTGCGTGTTGCGTAGAATCTCAGACTTCCGAAGTTTCCAAAACTTCGGAAGTCTTGATACCCCATTCTTCGCTTCGCTCAAGGGTTCCGGCTCGCCCTTCCCTTCCAGCCTTCCCCTTTCTCCCTTTGTTGAGACAGGGTCACGATTTCCAAGTGTCAATCCGCTCTGGACAACCGCTCCCGTGCATCCGCCGAGGCATAAGTTCCCAGGATGTCTCCGAAGTAGATCCGATGGTAATCCTCTTGTGGATATGCTCTCGCCTTAATCTCTGGCGTCAATTCCTCCTGGAGGACGTTGTTTCGATGGACGACAAGACACTCGTAGCTGACGACGGCTTGCTCAATCGTAGGTGATTTGACGTATTGGCTTGGCACAGCGATTAAGCCCTGCGTTGCAAATTTGTCGCAATCACGCCCCGAAAACTTGCCGCAGAATGCCGCGATGTATTCCATCTCTCGCGGCAACACGTTGACAGTAAAATCCCCGGCCTTGTCAATGAGACCGAAGGTGTAACGCGATGGACGCACGAAAACGGTCAGGATGGGTTTCCCCCAAATCCGGCCGAGCGTCGCCCAACCGATTGTCATAACGTTGGGCTTATTGTTCTCATCAACTGAGACGAGGAGTGCGCCCTCATCAGATAGCACATCCAGTGTTTCTTTCCAATAATCGGTGTAATTGACTTCAATCTTAGACATAACTTTTGCATCCTTATCATTCTAATTGGTTCAGTATTTCGTCAATGTCACATTTCAGCGTAGCCCAAGATTCTATCTTGGTTTTCCGAGATGACACTCCGCTCTCGCCAACTTAGAAAGTTGGGCTACAATTGGATCCAATTTCTAATGTGACATTGGCGAAGTATTCGGTCAGAAGGATTGGTTTTCAAGACGCACCCATGTATCGCCCATAACCGAAACGCGCCGCATCAGTTCGGAGACGTTCCAGCACCCGCTCTCGAATCTCTTCAAAAAGCTCCCGGGTCAAAAAGCTCACCCCCGGCAAATCGCCCTTCCGTTCGCCGACGAAAATCTCATCTGGCATGGAATAATCTGCCAAGGTAGCTCCCTGCTTCTGCTCCAGTGCAAACCCCAGAAGGTGTGATCGATAGGTCGCATCAAGCAGGCGGTCAGAGGTCATTGGCACGCCATAAATCGACTCAATCCCTTCAGCCACTTGCTCGGGAGGCGACAAGGCGAAAAGGCACCCGCCGTGCAGGTCTTTGGCAATCGGCTTCCAGCCCTGATTGGTAATCTGATCAATCCAGTAATCCGCTGAATCGGGCTTACACCTTGGATCGGTCGCATAGAGCAGGAAGGTACGCATCGACATGTGCCCACCGGCAATGGCGAACGGATAGCCCGGATTGGTCTGTCCCAGGTAGGCCGAATGCTCCACGCCCTTTGAGTGCATGGCAAATTGCTTACCCCCAATCTCCTCGGAGATCTCCTTTACCCCTTTGCCGAAGAGCGTCTCCCGCCCGTAAGCGATGTCTTCCATCACTTGAGCCGCTCCTTTCACATCACCGAACTGAATACCTCCGGCTATCTGCTTGCCATTGCGCGAGTTGTAGTCCATCAAGAACGCAAGGACCACATATACAGAAATGGCGTCAAATCCGAGGTCATCACATAGCCGAGCAAGTTTCAAATTCTCATCCGGGGTTAAAATTCCCAGATTCGGCCCGGCAAGTTCCATTGGCTCATACTCATAACGTCCCAGGTAGGGGCCGTGGTTCCGCCGAGCGACTCGCGCATCCGGGTCTTTTCCACCCGCCGGTGCGGCGTAGAAATCCTGATGACACGCAATCTGGCACCCGAAACAGTTTTTGTCGATGACGATGAACGGGTCGGCATCCCGCATCGTTTCGAGATGTACCGGGGGGGCCAGATTTTCCCCTCGCGGCTCAAAGTTCTTGAATGGTAATAGCCCAATCGCATCCAGGAGCTTTGTATTTTTACCGGTTCCACCCAGTCCGTCGTTATTTCTCGGATGGCGGAACCCCCTGCTTTGGCCTCCCCGACCAATCTCCCGATTGATGACCTTCAGCCGCTCGTCCCCTTTCGGGTAGGCGTCCTTCTCCGCATAAGCCACAATCGCCAGGACATTTTTTGAACCCAGTATAGAGCCCATCCCAAGCCTGCCTGCGAAGCGGTACTTGTCTTCACCCGACATCACCTGTTCCTGCGTTGAGCCCACAATACAGGCGTACCAGTTTGTTTCCCAGTGCTCTCCTGCCGGGCCAATCACCGCAAAATGCGCTGGAAACGAACGACTTTCAGGGTTGTTAAAGGTCTCGTTCAACCAGGCCATTTTCTCGGGGACCCGAGCGCCCACTATCTCCGAGGGGGCTGGCTGTAACGAAATCTCAGGCCCATCGCCCCCCTGCTTGATGACCAGCATAAGTGGCTTATCCGCCGCGCCGATCAGAACGAGGTCATCGATGTCAGTTGACAGAAACTTTCGCCCGAAACTCCCGCTCATAGCGGACCAGGCAGCCATCGGCTTCCCCTTGAGCGTGCGCTTCAAAGGGGAGTAGCCCGAGAAGTAAGTTCTCAACCCGGTCATAAAGGCAGTCCCCGTCAGACAACCGACATTGACCACCAGCGGACTGTCAGGCGCAAACGGATCGGTCACATCGTACTCTGCTAGAATCTTGAACGAGCGCCCGATTCCTCCCAGAAAATCCATATCGTCCCCGGCTGGCAGTTCCTCATGCGTCGTAACCTTGCCAGTGGAAAGATCGAATACAATCCGGTTAAAAGAAAAATCACCCACTTGCTTCGGATTTTCAACTTTGGACTTTAACATGATCCGTCTCCTTTCAGTTATGAGCTCTTATAATTCGGACAAAATTATTTCAATAAGTCCCCATCCAGACTTCCGAAGTCTTTGAGACTTCGGAAGTCTGAAATGGAGAAATGGTTATTAGAACGCGTGTTCCGTTCGCTCGATAACGTGTTGTTGCAGCGCCGGGTCAAGCGTCACAAAGACCGTGGAGAATCCCCACACGCGCACCAGGAGGGTGCGGTATCTCGCATCCGTCGGATCTTCGCGTGCCGCGCGCAAAGTCTCCCGCTCTATCACGTTCACCTGAAGCGTCGTTGTGCACGGGAGCTTCAGGAACGTTTCAACGAAAGAGACGAATTTTCTGAAACCCTCCTCACCGTTCAACGCGGAGGGATGGAACGCGATATCCAGGACAGAGCCGTGCCCCGCCTTGCTGAGGTCTACCTTGCTGGCTGATTTGAGCACCGCGGTAGGTCCCTTTTTATCTCTGCCAAGCCCCGGTGAAAAGCTGCTGGCGACGTTATCCTCCCCTTTCCGTCCATCGGGGGTGGCGGGCAAAAATCGACGTCTATGGATGCCAAATGTCATGAATCCGGGCGCGGTCTTACCGCCGGGGCCGAATTCATTTTGCACACGCTGATGAAGCGTATCGCAGAAGTGTTCCGTGATATCCTTGATGATGGCATCGACATCATCATCATCATTGCCGTATTTCGGTGCCCGGTTCAGGAGTTTTTGACGCAACGGCTCATGTCCTTCAAAGTTGTGCTTGACAGCAGTGCTCAACTCCTCCCACGACATGCTCTTTTCATCAAAGATGAACTTCTTAATCGCCGCTAATCCATCGGCGACATTGCCCATCTGCGACGGGATTTTGCCCCAGATGCTATATCGGACGCCGGTTGTGGACGCCTCCTCCAGGCAATCGTCCAAACTCGCCGCAAAATATGGGAAGGTCACCTCTGCCTTGCCGCCGTGGTCATTCGGGATAAAACGTTCCAAACGCTCATTAAAATCCGTCATAACAGCGGCGAAACTTTCGTAAGGTTCTTTCTCTGCTTTTTCAACTGTTTCGTTGAGCATCGGCAGTGTGTCAAAATTATTAAATCTGATGGTACTTTTGCCGCCGATGATCACTTCAGAACAGCCGTCGTTGCAGTAGTCCCGTGCGTCCTCAATTGGGATGCCCAACTGTAGCAGCCCGGGGATTGCAACGTTGTCGTTGAAATAGGCTGGATTACTCAATCCTTTGCAGGTCAGACGACACGAAAGCTCCAGCAACTCACGGGGTGAGCCATCGAAGAATCGGACGTTCAATTTCGGCTCCGGGAGCATCAACTTGGCACTCGCTCTCAAACACATATAGGTGACTTCGTTACAAGCATCTTTCCCCTCTGGCGTTTGACCGGCAAGGGCGATGTTGCGCAAAGTATCGTTGTTGCCAGCGAAGTAGTTCAGTTTGATGAAGTAGTTCTCAAGCAACTCCTGCGCCTGGTCATGCGTTAGCCTCCCCGATTCTATATCCCGCTTATAGAGCGGATACATCCACTGATCAAACCTGCCGATACTCCCGCGTCCACCGTACATGAACGTGAACCACATCATCTGAAGCCCGGCATGAAACGAATCCGGTGGTCCGATGGCAATCTGATAACAGGCTTCAGCGATTTGTATCAATTCCGCCTGACGTTCCGAATCGGACGCCTCACGGGCCAACGCTTCAGCATAGAGGGCGTGTTTCTCCGCAAAAGCACAAGCAGCGTCGTAAGAGAGCACCGTCGCTTCAAGAAAGTCCTGCTTAGACGGTTCGGACTCACTGATCAACTTTTCCTTTGCCCGATTGCGGATGCCGGTGTAGCCCAAGCGGATGAGGTTTGCGTGACCGGGCGTATAATGCCCATCATAATGTCCAAGATTGATACTGCTTCCCTCCGCCGGACGGACTGCCACGACCCCCGCAATCAGATCCATGGGCTGAATAACGGGGGGCGTTTCGTCCAACACTGTCGCAAAATCTTTCGCTTTTCCGACCAGTGTTGGCTCACCTGAACCAACTAACACTTTGCTGACGAGATACTGGTTATGTTCGCCATTCCAATACCTCTCGCGTAGTTTATAGCTTCGACACTTTGGCTCTAATTCTAAATGTTGCATATCAAGTTCCTCTATTTTGGCGATAAGTACCTTGACTTTGTTAGATTAACCTGTAGCCCAAGATTCTATCTTGGTCTTTGAGCGATGAGGCCAAGATAGAATCTTAGGCTACAAGAGCCTCCGTTTTGAATTTACCAAAGTCAAGGTACTTGGACATAAATTTCAAGTACAAATAGAAACTGAGTCTCAATCTCTGTTTTGGACATTAATGTGAATGTCGGCGGCGATTGATGATTTCCCTCTGAAGGGAAGCACCCAGCGTAACAAAGCGAGCGGAAAAGCCACCGACCCGAACAATCAGGTTTGGATACTTCTCAGGATTTCGCATCGCCTGCTCAAGTTCCTCGATGCTTGTTGTGTTTCCCTGAAAGATCATTCCGCCCTTCATCAGAAAAGTGGTGAGGATGACTTTCATGCGATCGGGGTTAATCCACTGGTCGTCCATGTCCCACATGGTCGTCGCACCGCCGGTTACACATCCAAACGGGAGGGAGGTGCTCGAATTGATAGCGGCGGTGATACCTTCTTTCATGGCGCGACTGATGGGAGTCATACCGTGACCAATGGTTTCGCCTGCGTTGCTTCCATCTCCGCGCGCGCCCAACTCCGCGCTTGTGCCGGGCGTCCAGACAAAATTGAAGACCATCGGCTTGAGTCGCCCGCCGAAACGGGTCCGCCGTGCCGTGGCAAGCGTACAGACGCTACGAAGCACCCGTTGCGTCATCGCGTCTGCTTCAGGGGCTTCCACACCGAACATGGGTAGCTTGCGAAGTCTAGCTCGCAGGACTTCGTATCCTTCAAAGTTCGCATGCAAGGCTTTGAGCACTTCCTCGGCTGAGGCGAACTTCTGGTCAAAGACCGCCCGCTTGATACCGTTGAGTGAATCAGCGGCACTCGTTATCGCAAGCGGCGCAAAGCCGTAATCGTGATATCGCGCCCCACCCGCCTGCTGCTCCAAACCCCGCTCAAGGCAATCGTTCATCAAGCTCGACAAGAGATAACATGGACGATATTCCGCATAACACTCGCTGGCAACGTCGAGAACATTCACCATCGCGTCATATTCACGCGCAAGTTCTGTTTCAAAAGCCTTGTAGAGGTCCTCGAAATCCGCGTAGTCCGTTAAATCCCGATCATGCGAGATGCGCTTTTCGCCGCTCAATAAATCCACGCCGCCGTTCAGGACCAGTTCCAGCACTTTGGCGATATTGTGTGTGCGAGCGAAGTTCAGGTCACAGTTCATCCCTTGCGGGCTGATTTCCATACAACCGCCCGCCATATACATCGCGGCGTCCTCACGCTTTACGCCGCCGTTCATGATGGCGGGGATGCAAACATCGTCGTTGTATATCTGCGCCCGATTTTCGCCCTCCATCAGATATTTGACCATCGCATCGGTAAAGGCTGAAGGGCATTCTTTGCACACGCGCGGATAGACCACAGGATGGGTCTGCTTGAGGTCAATGATGGATTCTACCATGATGTAAGAGAGCGGGTTCACGGAACAAGAACCATCAACGTATGAGCGGGCGGCTCGCCCGTTATTAAACGAGCCAGCGGCTCGCTCTACAGGGTGTATACCACCGGGCACGACGGCTTCGACCCAACCGTCCCCGTTTTGGAGACGTTCATGGAATCGTATCCAGAGCTCGTCAATGAGCTCCTTTGCGAAGTCGAGCGTGGTAATTCCTTCCGCAAGGTCTTTTTTGAGGTAAGGCCAGAGGAAGTAGTCAACCCGTCCGGGCCCATTCCCACCGAATGGATTCTCAAACATCACAGCGAGGTGCTGGAAGTGAAAGAATTGGGCAGCTTCGTGGAAGTTTCTGGGTGGCTTTCGTGGCACCCGGGTGCAAATCTCAATCAGTTTCTCAATACGCCCTTTATCCTCACCAGATGCCAGTTTCGCCTTTGCTTGAAGGGCTTCGACATGGCGGTCATTCCAATTTAAGACGCACTCCCAGATAATGATCGCGCCTTCGTAAAGCTGTCTTGCCTTTTCGTCGGTCGCTTCAGAGAGGCGCATCTGGAGGTCTTTGATATGCCCTTCGACCCCCTTTTCGAGAAGCCAGTCCCAACGCCAACCGATGTGCCCCGGCGCGCCGCCGCCCCCTACAAAGGGGTCTGCGAACGCTGCTTGACGCATCCGCATCTGCACCCAGGGATCGTAATCCTCCCATTGTTTCGCATGTTCCTCTTTTGGTTTTCCCCAACTGCGGGGTGTCTGATAAAGCATGCCAACGAGGCGTTCGTCGTCGAAGATATAGACCGGCTCGTTCTCAAGCGCGAATCCCATCGAACGGGCATATCGCTCCCAGAAGGGCAAGTCTGCGTACAACTCAAAGAACGCTTGGGTCTGATTGATTTTCCGTGGACTGAACGTGTCTCCCGCACCACGTTCTCGGCTGGCATCTCTGAAGCGAACAATACGTTCCGACAGCAGCGCGAAAGCATAATCCCCGATTCCCGGAATCACACTTCGTTCAACCCCGACAGAACCTGTCCTGAACTTGTCGAGGGAGCGAGGCAGGTTTTGCGCGGGAACGACTGGTATAGTGGTTGCCATTTCATTTCCTCCAATAGCACTACAATGTCACGCTCAATTGTAGCCCAAGATTCTATCTTGGTTTTCCGAGCTGACACTCCACTCTAGCCCAATGCTACTCAGATTTGATGAGCGGGGTCTCAATCCGTCAAACTAATTCTTAGCAGCATTGCACTCTAGCCAACTTAGAAAGTTGGGCTACAAGTGCATTTTCATCTGAATGTGACATTGGCGAGATAATTGATTTATACTAACAAGAAAACACCAAATATAGATGGTTTCTGTGGTTTCACATCCCTTTTGGGATTCACCCTAATCAAGCGGCAATGAAAGAAATCCCCGGCGTTCACATTCGTTCCTATCCTTCATAAAACAGTCGTTCTGATGGTCACAATCGAACTCACAAATAGCGATTTCTTCAGGCACTGTTTGACAAACATGGCTAACAGTTCTTTCCATTAAGTTAGCAATCCATGATAAAATCACCGTGGCATATTTCATAATCTATCCATACCTCTTTGTATGCTAACGCCCATCCGCTCCATATCCTTCATCAAGCGAGCGGGCTCTACGATATGTCCCATCATCCAAAGTCCAGGTTTAACGATGCCCCCATCTAAGTATTGGAGCAGACACGCCACAACCGGTATAGCGGTGAAATAGTAAGCGTCGTTATGTTCAGCCACAATTCTCACCCTTACAGGTTTTCCATTCTTTTCCCCGTCCGCCTCTAAAATAAAAACCACTCCCTGATTCGGACTAGAAAAGGTGTTGATGCCCCAAACTATCAATTTTGCCAGAAAGCCTCTGCCCATGCCCTTTCTGATTTTGGTTAAAATAACCGCCAGAGGAAACACAATATAATCTACGAACCAGTTGAAACCAGCGACATAAATCCCCACTTCTTCTAAGCCGAACATCTCCGGTAGCGGCTTTATCTCTTCCATCTGCATCGGATAACAGGTGCGGATTCCAAACGATGAACCGAAATCGATTTTGATGGCATCGTGATAGCCGCCTTTTTTCCATTTTCCCTCTTTGAAGAGGTCCGATTGATAATCGCTAATTTCGTCAATCAGTTCATACACCGACTCCGGCTTCTCGATTCGCGCATTCATGGCCATACCGATCACCGCTCGTTTATATCGGCTGAAATGTAGTGCTGCACCCCGCACAAAAGCGGCGGGCAAACCGGGGTGAAATCCCGCTTGCGTAATAAAGCAACGTCCGGCTTTTTCTATATCGGGTGCCACCCCATTGAGGATAAGAACGATACTTTGCTGAAAATGGATATCAAGATAATCTATCCCTGCGTTTAAGGCGGCTTGCGCGACCTGCTTCACATACGGCGTTGTTGTGGCAGCAACCAGCACCATATCTGCACCCCGAAAGGCGGCTGCTAAACTTTCGGAATTCGACGCATCTGCATATCGTCCGGAAACTCGCTCCCCGGGAAACGCTTTGTTGAGTTGTTCAGACAGTTCTTCGGCTTTCTCTCGCCGCCGTCCGGCGATAATGAGATCAACGTCTGTTTCCTTTAAGAGCAACCGGGAGATTCGTTTACCTGTTCCGCCATAGCCCCCCAGAATGAGGATGGTCTTATTTTCCATTTGACCTCCGGCATGTTTCAAATTTCCGAAAAAAGATGTTGACACGTTTTCGTAAAACGTGATGTTTCGATACGCTTCGCTACTCAACAACCGAACGTGAAACGTAAAAAGAATCACGCTTCACATCGCCTCCGGCGCGGAAACGCCCAACAACGTCAAGCCACTCTTCAGCACCGTTCGCACACAGTCAACGAGCACCAGACGCGCCTGCGTCACATCCGGTTGTGTCGCATCAAGGACTCGGTATTGGTTATAAAACGTATGGAACAGAGAGGCGAGTTCATGGAGGTAGTGGGTCACGCGATGCGGCTCGCGGCTTTCGGCACTACCGAGTATGACTTCTGGAAACTCCGCCAACTTTCTGATTACTTGGAGCGGTTCTGGTTCGCAGAGAAGAGCGAGTGAAACCTCATCCAGTGGAATCTGCGTCAGCCCCCGCTCTCGCATTTCTCGAAAAATACTGCACGCTCGCGCGTACGCGTATTGGACATAGAACACCGGATTTTCGTTGGCACGGGTAATCGCCAGCTTGAGGTCAAAGTCCAGATGGCTGCTGTTGCTGCGCGTCAGGAAGAAGTAACGCGCCACGTCAACGGCGAATCGCTCGTCAACGGTTTGGGCAAGCTCATCAAGCAGCGTGTCGAGTGTGTAAAATTGTCCCCGCCGCTTGGACATATCGATTCGATTCCCGTCCTGGTCAATCAAGTTGACCTGCTGGATGATCATGATCTCCAGTCGATCATCGGCAAAACCGAGGGCCTTCACAAAGTTCTTGAGATGTTCCACATGCCCCTGGTGGTCAGGGCCAAACAGATCTATCACCTGATTGAATCCGCGCTCAAACTTGTTGGCGTGATAAGCGGCGTCAGGGACAAAATAGGTATATTCCCCATCGCTCTTGATGACGACGCAATCCTTGTCATCGCCGAAATCCGTCATGCGAAACCAGGTCGCTCCCTCCGCTTCGTAGAGATAACCACCCTGCTCAAATCGCTTGATAATCTCATGCGGTTTGCCGCTATCGCGGATGGATTTTTCGCTGGTCCAGACATCGAAGTAAACCCCAAATCGCTCTAGCGTGGCTTCTTGTTCAGCGAGCAGGCGTTGGACGCCGAGGTCTCGGAATGTCGCAATTCGCTCTGCATCACTGAACATCAAGTATCTATCCCCTTCGGCGTCAATCACCGATTGTGCGAGCGCGATGAGGTATTCGCCGTGATACCCACCATCCGGAATCTCCACATCCGCTTCACCGAGCAACTGACGATAGCGCACATCAATGGATTCCCCAAGGCGCTCAACCTGTCCACCGGCATCGTTGACGTAATACTCGCGGAGGGCGTCGTAGCCGACGGCGTTGAGCAGATTGACAATGGCATCGCCAACTGCCGCCGCACGCCCGCTGACGATGTTGAGCGGCCCTGTTGGATTTGCGCTGACAAATTCAACTTGAATGCGTGACCCGCTGCCATGGCTCGATTTTCCAAACGTAGCGGCTTCTGTATAGATTTTTCGGAGGACATCATAAAGCCAGAGATTCGATAGAAACAGGTTAATAAATCCCGGGCCGGCAATGTCGATCTGGCGAATCACCGGATGCTGCTCAAGATGGATATGCTTGACGATTACCTCCGCAATCTTGCGTGGCGGCATCTTCACCGTTTTCGCCAAAGACAGCGCAATCGGACTGGCTATATCGCCGTGCTCCGCCGTCCTGGTTGGCGAAAACGGGATGTCGGGCACATCGTTCAGAGAGAGTTCGCCGCGCGCAATCGCCGTCTGTATGGCGGTCCGTAGCACATTTTCAATCTGTCGTTTCACTTCGCTGATCAATTAGGTTCACCTCAATCTTATGTGTGTTATCGTTCAATTGTTCCGTTTTACGAAAAGTGCGGAACAGCCGAAAAAGTTCGTAGTTAGGCGATTGGAATGCGGGATGGTTCACAATTCGTGGAGCAGGAGAAACCGAGTTTTTGTCAAAAACTCGGTTTCTTCCGCATGTTCCCATTTTTTGGCACTCTGAAAAGTGTCAACCTAACTCAGGCGAAAAATGAACCATCCCCTAATTGTCATCACTTAATAAGGTCTCTTGACAACAATATCTGTCATTGGAAAGTGTTTTGTGTTCAGCGTAATCAATGTGGCGTGATGAGTTTTCACAGTTGCGGCAATGAGCGCGTCCGGAAGCTGGAGTTGATGACTCTTCATAAATTGTTGTCGATATTTCCCGCCTTGCGCCGCGATGTGACCGTCCACAATCAGTTCCTGCATGCTGTTTAGCAAAAGCATCAAAGCACTCTCTTCACCGGGACGTAAGCCTGCATAAAGTTCAGCTTTAGTGATGACGGAATAACACAGGAGATCGCCAGATCTTCGACATTGGCTCAAGTAGTTCCGCGCTTGAATTTTACCCTTCAAGAAATCAATCAAAACGTCTGTATCAACGACCAACTTCATCATCAATCCCTAACCTTTCCAGGCGCTCCGCCCAACCTTCTCGTAACTGTCGGACATACTCGCTGCTGTCCTGAATGTCATGGTCTTTCCAAAGCCCAAATGCCTGTTCCAGCGCATACTCAAACGGATCTAAGGGTGTCCTTTGAAGGTAACGCTCTACAGCCTCTCGAATCAAATGCGAGATTGGAACTTTCCACGCCTCGCTTATTTGCTGTAATTGTGCTTTCTGAGATTTCGTTAAGTTCACATGGGTTCTGACCATTTTACCCTCCCTTCTTTCAGCAAGGAAATTAAATTTTGACTCATGACCAAATCACAACAATTGATTCCATCATGACCTCCCGGTTGGATCAGCGTCAAGGATTTCCTGTTCATCCGAGTCGGAATAGACTTCATTATCAAAATCGTCCGCTATCAGCCCATCGAAATCATCGTCATCATCAAGAACCTCGTCTGCAAGCGCATCATACGCCTCACCGTATTCGTCTTCAGTGGCCTCTACATCAGGCACCTCGATTGTCGGCGCTTCTGCCCAAAGGTGTTCGAGATTGTAATAATCGCGTTTCTCGTGCAGAAAAACATGTACCACAAAATCGACATAGTCTAACAGGATCCAATCCGCTTTGCGTTCTCCTTCTCGATGCCAAGGACGCGCATTCCACTGGTCTTCGAGTTCTTCTAAAATGCCCTCAGAGATACCTTCGATTTGCGTATCTGAGATGCCGCTACAGATGACGAAAAAATCTGTAAAAGCCGCCAATTCTCTCAAATCAAGGATGACTGTATTGCGTGCGCGACCGCTCACGGCAACAGCCGCCGCGGCTTTTACCATTTCCAGTGTGCTTTCTTCCAAAATTATTCCTCCTTATTCATACGAGTTTTTCACTTAGACTTCCTAAGTTTGGTGCAACATCCGTGCGGTTTCATTCTCCTCACGGTTTCGCATCGTCTCAGTTCAGTTCGCGTATTGAAACTTAGGAAGTCTGGGCCTCGCTTGTGCTTCATAACTGCAAAAGTCGTATTATTCAATCGAAATCGGAATCTCGACTGTCTGAACCATCTTCCTTTTGGGCAAGGTCAGCGTGAGCACCCCGTCTTGCATCCGCGCCTGAATCCCTTCCGTGTCGATGACATCGGACACCTTCAGGACGCGGTAATAGTCGCAATGGGGACATTCACGGGCGAGGCGGAGACCATCGACTGTCGGGTTTTGATTCATCAATCCCCTACATCGCCCACGAATCGTCAATCGGTTGTCAACCACGCTGATGTCTACCTCTTCTCTGGAGACACCGGGCATGTCTGCAAGCACGATGACGTTGTCCTCCATTTCGTAAACATCAATGAACGGCGTCAGCCCCTGTTGTGCGGGTTGGGACGAAATGTTGAACGCAAGCATATAATTCTCCTTATGCGTGAAACGTGAAACGTGAAACGTGAAACGTGAAACGTGAAACGTGAAACGTGAAACGTAATGCGTAATGCGTAATGCGTAATTTGCACATTTGCTCATTTGCCCATTTGCATATTTCTTCCACCCTTCCTTTCCTTCCATCCTTTCTTCCTTTTCTTCCGTTCCTTCTGTTGTCTGAAAGTTTCCTTATTTTTATAACCCCATAGTTACTCGACCGAGATAGTCATTGGCCCAAGCAAATGGCGTTTGGGCAGCGTCACTTGCAAAACACCATCGGTATATTGCGCATTGACCTCTTCCTCTCGCACAGGGTCGGGCAAGTGAATGCTTTTATTAAATTTCCCGTAGAGCCGTTCGCGCAGGATGGGGCTTGCCCCTGCGGGGACGACTGGTTCTCGGGAACCTTTCAGCGTCACGGTCATGCCCGAAACGGACAGGTGGATTTGGTCACGCTGCATGCCAGGCAGAAAAGCGGACAGCAAAAATGCGTCCCCGGTATCAATCAGGTCGATCGGCGGATAACCGTAGCTCACCCGTTGGCGCGTGCGGCCTAACATGCGGTCAACCGTTCGGTGAAATTCAGCGAATTCTTGGAATGCATCCCACAGTGTGACTTGCATTTTCCACTCCTTTTACTGATACGACCTTTTCGGTTAGGGCGTGCTCCCAAACCTCTCCCCCGGCCCCTCTCCAACACGGAGAGGGGAGACCCCCCCCTTGCCGCGTCGGGAAGGGGGCCGGGGGGTTAGGTCCCATTGCAATCGGACGATAACTGAAAAACTCGTATTACTGATTGAAGATTGTTTATTATCAAGTAAATCTCAATCCACAATTCTCAATTTTCAATTTTCAATTCTCTTGGGGCGGTGTTGGTTCAGGTGCTTGGGGCTCGTCCGCATCGTCCAATTTTTCCGCTTCTGTTTCCTTTTCCGATCGGAACGCTTTCAACCCCTTGGCAAATTCCAGTAAGCGTTTTTCAATAGCCCAGTTGATGGTGCCTTCAGGATAGGTGCCATCTGCACCCCGCTCGCCAGCGGGCTGACCCGTCAGAATCTCAATGCCTTGGTCGATCGTTTCAACCGGATAGATGTGGAATTTCCCCCCACGCACAGCTTCAATAATATCTTCCTTCAGCATCAGATTCACGACGTTGGATTTCGGAATTAACACGCCCTGGTCGCCCGTCAATCCAAACGCTTTGCACACTTCATAAAAACCGGTGATTTTCTCGGTTGCGCCGCCAATCGGCTGGATTTCGCCGTGTTGATTGACAGAACCGGTGACAGCGAAACCTTGCTTGATGGGAAAACCACTGAGCGACGACAACAGGGCGTATAATTCTGTGGACGACGCGCTATCGCCCTCCACGCCTTCGTACAATTGCTCAAAGCTGAGTTGCGCGGACATTGAAACGGGTTTATCCTGTCCGTACTTGCCGTTGATGTAGCCTGTCAACGTCATGACACCTTTGTTGTGGATGGGCCCCGACAGGCGAACCTCTCGCTCAATGTTGACCACGCCGCCGCTCCCCATGTAAGTGCGGGCGGTAATACGCGACGGCTTTCCAAAGGCGTAGTTGCCCAGGCTCATCACCGAGAGCCCATTCACCTGACCGACGACATCGCCCGTTGTTGAAATAAAGATTTGCCCCTTTTCAATCATCTCTTGAAGTCGCTGCTCAATGCGGTTCGCCCGATAGATTTTCTCATCAATCGCTGCTTGCACATCGGCGCGCGTCACGAGCGAATTCCCGTTGTGGCTGGCATAAAAGCTGGCTTCGCGGGCCTGGTCACAGATATCGGAAAATCGTGTGCTTAACTTCTCCTGGTTGCTCGCCAACTCGGAAGCATATTCAACCAACCGCGCCACACCGTTCGGCGCGAAATGTCGCAAACCTTCGGCGTCACACCGCGTCTTTAGAAATTGGGCGTAGCTCTGAATGTTCTCCGGCGTGCGCTCCATGGTGGAGTCGAAGTCCGCTTGTACCTTGAAAAGCCCCCCAAACTCTTCATCATACGCCTGCAAAAGATAATAATACGTTGGGTTGCCAATCACCACGACTTTGACATCCAGAGGAATCGGCTCTGGTTCAACGGAAACCGTACTAATCAGACTGTACTCCTGCCCCAAATCCGTGATACGAATTTCTCCGGTGCGCAACGTCCGTTTCAACACTTCATACGTAAAGGGTTGTCGCAACAGATGGTAAGCATGAACCATCAGATAGCCCCCATTCGCCCGATGCAACGCCCCCGCCTTAATCATCGTGAAATTCGTGACCAACGCGCCAAATTGCGCCTGCCGTTCAATACGCCCAATCAGATTTTGATACGTTGGGTTGTGTTCGATGACGACGGGCGCTCCTTCAATCTGAGCGTTGTCGACAATCACGTTTATTTTGTAACGATCAAAGGAGACCTGTGGCATCGGCATCCCGAAAAACTGGGGATTTGGCTGCATTTCCTCACTGGGTCGAAATGCCCCCACATGCTCAATGATATCCTGTTCCATATCCGTCAGATAGTGCATGACAGACGCATTGTCGGCATATTTTTCCTTCAACTCCTCAATATGATGTCCAATGGCTGACATCGCAACGTTACGCTCGAGATCTGCCAATTGCCGGCGTCCTTCCTTTTCAAGCGCCTGCACCGCCCGCATGGTTTTGGCTAATTCGGCTTGTAATGCCTCACTTCGCGCTTCAATCTCACTCCGCTGTTCGGGGGATAATTGCGCATACTGTTCTTGGCTCATCAGTTTTCCATCAACGATAGGTACAAGGAGCAAACCCGCCGAACCTTTCTGGATGGTAAAGCTACTTTCCTGCGCTTTCTGTTCCAATTGGGTGAACTCCGCGCTCCGTTTGCGCTGAATTTCTTGAATGATGCGATTCCGCTCATTGTCATAGTCTTCGCTTTCCAGTGCGCGGGGGACTTCCTGCTGAAGCTCCGCGATGAGTTGTTCCATATCCTTGCGGAACTCCGTTCCCACCCCCGGCGGTAGCCTGAGATATCCCGGCTTATCCGCATCCGCAAAGTTCTGGACATAACACCAATCGCTGGGCCGTGGCATCTCACGGCTCCGTTGCCGCAAGAATTCCATGATAGCGGAGGTCTTCCCTGCGCCGGGTGGTCCCATTGCGTAAATATTATACCCTTCGTTCGGCATGGACACCCCGAAGTTGACCGCACGGATGGCTCGCTCTTGACCCACGATTTCGGTGAGTGGGGAAACTTCGGCGGTGCTTGTGAAGTCAAACTGCGCCTCATCGCAGGTGAAACGAAGTTGCTCTGGAGATAATTCAATTGGGGTCGCTCGTGCCATTTGGCACCTCCTTTCTGTCTCATTAACTGGGGCTTGGTCATAATTCGGCTGAAATCTTAGTGTAGCCCAAGTTTCTAACTTGGTTCTCATGCCATCGGCCAAGATAGAATCTTAGGCTACGATTGGATTAGCGGATCTCGATCAAAGCGGGATGTCGATAGTGGAAAATCGACCTACAATTGTTCAAGGACTTTCGCTATGTGGCATTAGAATACGAGTTTTTCACTTAGACTTCCGAAGTTTGAGACCAGATGTTTGCTGAATCTGTTTTTCATGGTTTCGCATCGTCTTGGCTCAACTCACCTATTGAAACCCCGATCACGCCCCGACTTAGGAGGGGCATGATCGGGGTCTGGGCCTCACTTTTGCCCATAACTGAAAAAGTCGCATTAGAACCGCCGTTTGATGGCTCCCCACGAGGTGGCCAGCTTTTCGGCTGGTGAAACTGCAAGGTTAATCGCAGGGTTCTCCATATCCGCGGTGATCTCTTTTGCATCCAACGCCCGATTGTAGATCTTAATTTCATCAAGGAAGCCTTCAACCCAACGACCTCCGCCGCCCCGTGAGCCAATGTACAATGCGCCATTGCCTTTGCTCAACTTGCCTTTACAGGGGAGTTCTTTCGCCTTCTTGCCATCAATGTAGATCTTGATGACACTGCCATCCCAGGTAGCCGCGATGAAGTGCCAGTCTTTATCGATAATACTGGGACCACCAATGGCTTCGTCATCGCACTCATCCGGAAGTTCTTCCATCTGAAGCAAAACGCCGCTGCCGTACTCTGGCAAGAGATTATACTCTCCCGCTTGCCAGGCGGGTTCTTTTTCAACGCCGCTCTGATTGTCCCCGGTGGCTGCTAACAGTTTTGCCCACATACTAATCGTCATGGCGCTCGTCAAATCCAGGCTGTCAGCATCCTGGACGATGAGATAGCCACTCACGGTAAATTTCATACCGGAATTAAATTTACCCTCGCCCCATGTGGCTTTGCCTTTAATGGTTGCGTTATTACCAAATGGGGATTGATCTTTTGCAACATCCCCCTTGTTTTCATCAAACGAGAGATACATCACCAGTGATGGGTCTACCGCCTGTGCGAGTGGTACTATACACAAGCAAACGAGGAGGATGGGAAGAAATAATTGTGTTCGCATGGTTTTCTCCTTTTGAATCGGGTGATCGATTCGGTTAAATTTTGAAACATGCCCTATTTCAGTGTACCAAAATTTTTTACTTTCGTCAACAGAAATTTGTTCAATCGGCGGCCAACAAATATAGAGAGGGGATAGGCAGTGTATGCCAGATATATCAAATTTCTGACTCATAGGGGTTGCTCAATGTCGGTTATTACTATTGAAAGTTTTAACTTGACTTTGTTACATTAGGGGAACGATCGGCATGTAGAGCCTGCCGTGCTCGTCCGAGAATCGGACTGGCTGGTTCACCGAAGTTTTGAACAAGCGAGCCGCATGCTCTACGACTGGATCGCCAGTTTAATTTACCAAAGTCAAGTTAATACTGGGTTTTGATCCATCCCCATGACGTGGCAATTTTATCCGCCGGGGAAACAGCCGTTTGCGGACTGAGTATGCCGTTACTCATGATGCTTTGAATTTCATCTGATTTCAACGCTCGATTGAAAAGGAAAACTTCATCAACCATGCCGTTGAACTCTCGCCCACCGAGAACCCAGTTCCCGATGCGAAATTTCGAGGTCGCTGCCACAATGGGAGCATTGGAAGCAAAATCGCCATCCCCGATGGCCTGACCGTCCAGATACACTCGCGCCTGCGTAATTGTCAATGGCAACAATGTCACTGGAAATCTCAGGGTGAGGCAGAAGCACCTGTACGGTCGGGATGGACGCGGCCACTTTTTGGCAGAGCGGAAGGTTTTGGGTTTCAAACGGACAAAGGAAGAGAACACCACACGGACGCGTGGAAAGAATCGTGGCGAGATACTCCTGCTCCCACTGATGTTCCCCGTGCCAGTCCAGGCATACCAACCGATATCCCAGCCGCCTGGCTGCGATATTCGCCCCGCAAGCGACCTCTGAACGCGACCAGTTTGCCAGATCGTTTACCAGAAGGATGACGAGATGATTCGTATGGAGATGCAAACCAGTTACCTCCAGTCTTGACTTTGTGACACGCTCTGCAGTTAAGCACTCAACTCCATCTATTTTATAAGATTTTTCATCGTTGTCAAGTATTTTTTTAAATAGTGGCATGTTTCAGTTGACGATTTTGAAGATTTGCTATATACTCATATCAGATTCATCAGAATTGGCATAACATCGTCGAGTTAGTTTAGGAGGATTAATCAACAATGGTTATATCGTTAGATGGTGAATGGCTACTTGCTACCGACCCACACAATATCGGGCGCGAGCGGCAATGGTATGCTCGCCCTGTACCGGAGTCACAACCGACCCGGGTGCCATGGATTATTCAGGAAGCCTTCCCCGGTTATCATGGGGTTGCGTGGTACTGGCGCGAGTTTGTGGCGTCAGCCAATCCGTATACGCAAGGCCGCTATCTGTTGCGGTTCTGGGCGGTTGATTATAAGGCGGAGGTTTGGCTCAACGGTGCCCTTATGGGTGAGCACGAAGGCGGCGAAACCCCCTTCGTTTTAGATGTGACAGATGTGATTAAGCCGGAGGCCAGCAATTGCCTCGCTGTGCGAGTTCTCAACCCCACCCATGAATCCATTGACGGCATCGTTCTCAATCAGACCCCGCACCGGAACAAAGTGATTCCCTACAGTGCCGGAGGTTCGTACAATCACGGTGGCATTGTTGATTCGGTTGAACTGCTTGTGGTGCCGGCGGTGCGGGTTGAGGACCTTTTCGTCCGCCCCGAGATGGAAACCGGTGTCCTCCGTATCCAAGCAAATGTGCGAAATGCCCAAAACGCCCCTGTGCGAGGGAGCATCGAGTTCATGGTCGCACCAGCGACAAGCGGCGAGACGCTGGCTGTCATCCGCTTGCCTCGAGAAGTACCGCCGGGCGATACGCTCATTGAGGCCCATTTGCAGGTAGGGAACCCACGCTTGTGGGAACTGAATGACCCGTACCTGTACCGTGTGACGGCGCGGGTTTGGACAGACCTTCCCGCTGGCGAAATGGAGGTGGACGAATACTCCGTGCGTTGTGGATTCCGCGATTTCCGGTTCGAGGATGGCTACTTTCGCCTCAATGGCCGCCGTCTCTTTCTTCGTTGTTCTCACACCGGCAATCACTGCCCCATCGGGCTTCAGCTCCCGCACGACCCGGACCTGCTTCGGCGCGACCTGCTCAACGTCAAAATCATGGGTTTCAACGCCATCCGATTCATCGCAGGCGTGGCGACACGCTATCAACTGGACCTGTGCGATGCGCTCGGGCTGCTGGTCTATGAGGAATCCTACGCGGGGTGGTGTCTTGCCGACTCGCCGGAGATGGCTGAACGGTTTGACCGTTCGACGGCAGAGATGCTCCGACGCGACCGGAACCACCCGAGCGTGGTGATATGGGGGCTGCTGAATGAGACGGCTGATGGCCCAGTCTTCCGCCACGCTGTGAACATGCTTCCGCTTATCCGCTCCCTGGACGACAGTCGCATGGTACTATTGGGAAGTGGTCGGTGGGACTGTCAACTGGACATCGGTTCGATTTGCAATCCGGGGTCAACGGTTTGGGAACACACGCTTGGTAATGAGCGTCCGGAGGCTGAACCTTCAAAGATGTTGTGGGGCGGATATTGTGAACGAGTTGGCGATGCACACGCCTACCCCCGAGTTCCCCATTTGCCGGAGACGATACAGTTTCTGCGCACCGTGGGGCATGACAGCAAAAGGCATGTCTTCCTTTCCGAGTATGGCATCGGGAGCGCGGTTGACCTGTGGCGAGTCACCCGCCATTACGAGCAACTTGGGAAAGCATCCGTCGAAGATGCGCAGTTCTACCGAGACCAATTAGAACGTTTCCTCGTTGATTGGGAGCGGTGGAACATGGCGGAGACCTTCAGCCACCCGGCGGACTATTTTCTTCAGTGTCTGCGAAAGATGGCCGGCCAACGGCTGCTCGGCCTGAACGCCATCCGGTCCAACCCCCACCTCGTTGGCTACAGTCTGACTGGCACAGTGGACCAGGGAATGACCGGGGAGGGTCTGACGACAACGTTCCGCGAGTTCAAGCCTGGCACGATAGATGCGCTCGTTGACGGGCTTGCGCCGCTTCGCTGGTGCACCTTCGTCGAACCCGTCAACATCTATCGAGGGGCATCTGTGCGATTAGAAGCGGTGCTTGCGAACGAGGATGTCCTGACGCCTGGAGAATATCCCGTTCGCCTCCAAGTTGAACGAAGCGGGGTGTTCGGGGCCGCCTGCACTCGCGTTTTTGACCGCACCATCACAGTTACGATTCCGGACCGGAATCGCAAGCCCTATCCCGCATTGGCAATGCCGGTTTTCTCGGAAGAGGTGACTATAGATGGCCCTTCTGGTAAATACCGCTTTCTGGCCACTTTTGAGCGGGGCGCGGCGGCGGCGGGCGGCGAAACAACATTCTATGTCGCAGACGCGGCAGAGATGCCAGCGGTGGAGACGGAAGTGGTGCTGTGGGGCGAAGACCCGGAACTTGCGGAGTGGCTTGCAGACCACGGCATCCGCGCCCATCCGTTCACCCCTTCCATGCCAACTGGCCCCATGGTACTCTTAGCTTCCAGGACGCCCCCCGCCCCAGGGAATGCTGAAGTGTTTGCGGAGCTTGCCCGCCGCATCGCCCAGGGGGCAACGGCGGTATTCCTCTCGCCAGAGGTTTTCAGGAAGGGAAACGAACTGACTGGCTGGGTGCCGCTTGAAAACAAGGGGACGCTGACCGACATCCGAGGTTGGCTCTATCTCAAGGATGAGTGGGCCAAGCAACATCCCATCTTTGACGGGCTGCCTGCCGGAGGGCTGATGGACTACACGTTCTATCGAGAGCTTATCCCGGATGTTGTCTGGTCTGGTCAGGACCCGCCAGCAGAGGTGGTCGCTGGGGCCATCAAGACATCGCAAGGCTATTCGTCCGGGCTGCTAGTGGCGGTCTACAATCTGGGGGTAGGTCGCTTCATCCTGAACACGTTACGAATCCGCGAAAACCTGGACAGCCATCCGGTGGCCGAGCGCCTGCTACGGAACATGCTGCGCTACGCCGCATATAATGACTTTCAAGGAAAATAATCCTTTTCTGTAGTGGTTCAGATGATGTTACCCTGAATTCACCTAACCCACGGCCCCCTTCCCGATACGGGAAGGGGAGCCACTTCTCCCCTCTCCTTGTAGGAGAGGGGCCGGGGGAGAGGTTCAGCGCGTGCAACATCATTTGGGCCATCACAGAAATACTCCTTTTCGATTGAACGCTGCACGAATTCAGAGAGGAATCTTTAACGTGAAACAGACTGATTTTATTCAAATTGGAAAGCAAAAGGGCTACATTGAAATCCTTGATGAAGGGACAACGATTCGTTATGTCATTCCCGGCAAGAGATATAAATTCACAGACCCTGAAGAACAGGTCAGGGCAAGATACTATGTCGAGTTGATCGAAAAGTATCAGTGTCCCCAAGAACGCATTGATTTGGAGGTGACTGTTCCGCGTCGAACGCCTAGCGATTCTGCGGACATCGTGGTCTTCCGTGACGATGATAAGAAAGCCCCTTTCATCGTGATTGAGTGCAAGAAGGACGGGGTTTCGGATGCGGAATTCACTCAGGCGATTGAACAGGCTTTCGGGAATTGTAATTCTTTGTCAGGGCATTACGCGGTTGTGATTGCAGGGAATACCCGGCGTTTTTTTGAGGCCAAAGGCTATAAGCCGCTTGAACGGATCGAAAACGTGATTGCGGATATTCCCGTTGGATATGGCAGGGTTGAGGAATGGCGATATAAAAAGGGGGCCCCGGATTGGGAACTACAGGTCATCGAAAGGCAAGACCTGATCCGTGTGCTTGAAAAGTGTCATGATACCCTCTGGCAAGGTGGGAAACTTGAGCCAATGACGGCTTTTGATGAACTCTCCAAGATCCTTTTTGTCAAGATTCGGGACGAAAAGAGGGCTCGACGAGACGGTGAGCCTTACGATTTCCAGATCAAGACGCATGAACGCCCGAAATCGGTCGCCGATCGGATTAACGGCTTGTATCAGGAAGCCAAAGCGCAAGATACGGATGTGTTTACTGAGGATATTCGGGTTGATGAAAGCCGATTGTTCTCGGTTGTCAGTCACTTACAGGGAATCAATTTGAATCAGACCGATCTTGACGTGAAAGGGGTTGCCTTTGAGCGATTTCTTGGAGACTTTTTCAAGGGCAAAATCGGGCAGTATTTCACGCCGCGTGAACTGGTTGAGTTCATGGTCAAGATGGTTCAACCACAGCACGAGGCGTTTATCCTAGATCCTGCCTGTGGTTCAGGGGGATTTCTGCTCCATGCAATGGATTATGTGCGGTCGGAGGCTTCCCTATACTATCCTGAAGACAGCAGGGAACATTACACACACTGGCACAACTTTGCTGAAAGGCGTCTCTTTGGCATTGAGATCAGCGAAGCGATTGCCCGCGTTGTCAAGATGAACATGCTCCTCCATGACGATGGGCATAGCAACGTGATTCGCAATGACGCGCTGGTCAATTTCGATACCCTCTCCAACCAGCACAGCGGTTTTGAAAAAGAGAAATTTGATCTCATCCTCACCAATCCGCCTTTTGGCGCGGTGGTCATAAAGGAAGAATCGCCTTATCTTGACGATTACGATCTGGGGAAAGGGAAGGCTTCTCAAAAGACGGAAATCTTGTTTCTGGAGCGGTGTTTTGATTTCCTCAAGTGGGAGACGGGAAATCTTGCGATTGTCTTGCCTGATGGGATTTTGACCAATTCCTCGTTGCAATACGTTCGGAATTACATCGAACAGCATTTCCAGATCCTTGCCGTCGTCTCTTTGCCACAGACCGCTTTTACGCATTACGGGGCAGGGGTGAAACCGTCAATCCTGTTTCTGCGGAAGTTTTCCCAACAGGAATACAGCCTTTATCAAGCCAACATCAATCGGATCACTGAAAAAAACGAGGCGGTTTATACGCCGGTGGTTGAGGAATTGGAGAATGAGCGGAAATCGGTTCTGGAGCGGGGCTGTCCGGCACAGGTCGCGGTGACGGAACGGGATCAACCGCGATTTCGGGCAATCCTGGATAACATCAATGAGCTGCTGATTCAACTTGGGGTGAAACCGACCCAAAAAGTTCAATCCCTGCGGGAGCGGTTTGTCCGTGATCAAAAGCCGTCTCCACCTTTCCGGCTAACCAGCACCGATCAGAGTCAAGCCGCCCCTACGCAGCTTAAAGCCTATATCAGCGAACTCAACGAGTTGGAAAAAGCGTACAAAACCGACTTTCTAGCGGCTGCCAATCCGGAGTGGGAAAGCGAAGTCAAGGCGGAATACAAGGAAAAGATTGACACGGTTAAAGAGGAATTGGCGGATCAGAACGCTGAGGACATCCGCCAGTGGATCAAGGAGAATGCGAACTATCCGATCTTCATGGCAATCGCTGAACATATCGGCTATGACGCAACGGGGCGGAAAGACCCGCTTAACGACCTCGATATGATTTGTGAGGAATATCAGAGGTTCACGGAAAACCCTGATTTTTTCGGGTAAGCCCTGATAGGGAAAATCAGGTTTTTGTGACCTATCGGGGCGATATTGAAAGAAGACTCGACCCTCTTTATTACACCAGTGAATTTCACAATCTGAAGGAGATTCTTCACCGAAGCCGTTATAAGCTGGAAAAATTGGATAATCTTTTAGTTGAGCTGTATCGTTATCCCACGTTTTACAATATTAAGTATAAAAAAAGAGGGGTTCCTGTAATAAAAGTTAAAAACATTAACGAGGAGGGAATCCTCAAACCACTTTCAACCGAAGAATACGATTTCATTGATGGGAATATAAGCAACGATTTTCCCCGAACGATTCTGAAAAAAAACGATCTAGTGATGGCTGTCAGAGGTGCAACAATTGGCAAAATCGCGATTGTTCCGCAGGAGTTGGCAGGAGCAAATATCAATCCGAATCTTATCAGGATTTCACTGAACGCTGAAAAAATAAACCCATACTATTTTTGGGCTTATTTCAACAGCGAAATTGGTAAGAGATTGTTTTGGCAGCAGGTTGCAAATACCGCAAAACACACAATCACCGTGCCGCAAATACGCGCCTTAAACATTCCTGTTCCACCTCCTGAAATCCAAAGCCACATCGTCGAAATCATGCAATCCGTCTACGCACAGAAAAGGCAGAAAGAGCAGGAAGCGGACGCGCTTTTGGATTCGATTGATGGGTATGTGCTGGCGGAATTGGGGATTGAGATGCCGGCGGTTGAGGAAAAGAAGTGCTTTGTGGTTTATGCGGGGGAGATTGAAGGGCGAAGCGATCCCTTCTATCTGAGAAATATCCCCTATTTTAGAAGCATCAAAACCTCATACCCTTTGACACCACTCGGAAGACTACTAATCGAGAAACCGCAGTATGGAGCAAATGAGCGGGCAATTAACGGGAATCCTGAAACCGATATTCGGTACATTCGGATCACCGATATAGATGCGTATGGAAATCTTCTGAATGATGATTGGAAAACCGCAGAGAATGTCGATGAAAAATACTTACTCGAAGAAGGTGATATTTTATTTGCGAGAAGTGGGGCAACAGCCGGTAAATCGTTCGCTTACAAAACGGAATTTGGAAAGGCTATTTTTGCAGGATATTTAATTCGATTCCGATTCGACGAAACCCAAATAAACCCTTTGTTTGCCCGCTATTATACGCAAACCCAAATCTACAAATTTTGGGTAAGATTGATACAACGCGCTGCGGCACAACCAAATATAAACGCTGAAGAGTTCAAGTCTTTTAGGATCCCCTTGCCGCCCCTTGAGGTTCAGAACAGGATTGTTGAAGAATCTCAGCGACGTTTGTCCGATGCCAAGAAATTAAGACAAGAAGCGGATGCCCTTGTGGAAGTTGCGAAAAGAGAAGCCGAGCGGGTGATGTTGGAAGGGGTATCGGGCTAACGTTGCGCGTCTTTTCTCTGTCTGAAAAACCTTGCAGGGGAAACGCAGGAAATCCGAAGAAAACAGCGATTGAAGATTGTCTATACTTTGAACGGGCATAAACTTTACTTTTTGTCATTCCTTCGCTACGCTCAAGGACAAGTTCTGAGAGAAGCGAAGAATCTCAACCGCAATTGTGTAAATCTTAAAAGGAGAAGAACATGGATGCCAGTTGGCTTCAATACTGTATCACTGACGAACAATTGAAAGCATTTAATGATGAAGGGTATCTGATTGTGGACGATGCGCTGTCACCGGAGATGGTTGACGCCCTGAACACCATTGTGGATAGGATAGACGCCGAAGAACGGGCGAAACACGGGATAGAACCGCACGCCCTGCTCTCAAAGTTCCGCGTTGTCGCGGAGGATGACCTCTTTCTTGAACTTCTCGACCCGCCGCGCACGTTTCCGCTGCTGTGGGATATTCTGGGGTGGAACATCCAACTGTACATCTCCCATCTCATTGTTTATCCCCCGGAGCCGCCCGATGCCAAGCGGGTGCGAAAGGGGGCGGGGTGGCATCAGGACGGTGGCAGACCGGTCCAGGAAATGGAACGCCCGCATCCACGCCTCTCACTCAAGATTAGCTACTGGTTGAGCGATGTGAGCGAGCCGGACCGGGGAGCAATGCGGATTGTTCCCGGCAGCCATAAATTCGACACACGTCCCCCTCAGAGCGACCCGGACGGCGACCCGGACGGCGCGATTGAAGTGCGCGTGAAACCGGGGACGGCTGTCCTCTTTGACCGGAGATTATGGCACTCTCGCGGTCAGAATTATTCGGATGTGACACGAAAGGTGCTGTTTTTTGGCTATAGCTACCGCTGGTTACGCGGACTCGACTATAACGTGATGCCGCCCGAGATGCTTGCCAAATGCGCTCCCATCCGCCGTCAACTGCTCGGAGATGGCGTGGACATCAAAGGCTGGTGGCAACCGACAGATGCGGACGTTCCACTGAAAACCTGGCTCATTGCGCATCGTGGGGAGGCGTCTGTCCGCTAAATATGGTATGTTACCCAAATGTAAATTTTTTGTCAATTTTGAGCGTTTCTCCGTTTCCGCTTCTCCACAACTTTGTGCTTGACCGGGTTGACTGTGTCGTGTTATGATAACCATGTTTTTAAGGCTTAGGGATGAGTTAATCGGAATAAACGGTGAAAGTCATGAGAATAGAAATCGAGAAAGAAGACGATGGTCGGTGGATTGTAGAAGTGCCGGATCTGCCTGGGGTGATGGCCTACGGACACACACAAGAGGAGGCTATTTCAAAAGCTGAAGCTCTGGCGCTGCGTGTCCTCGCTGACCGGCTTGAACATGGCGAGGAGATTCCTGAACTGACAGAGATCTTTGAGGTCCCCGCATGAGCCAATGGCCATCAACCAAAGCATGCCGAGTTCTCGCCGCCTTGCTTCGCATTGGCTGGACGATCAAACGTCAATCCGGCACCTCCCACCGAGTGCTTGCCAGACCAGGCTGGCCGGATTTCGTCTTCGCCTTTCACGATCGGGAAGAGATTGGGCCACGGATGCTGGCGCGTATTGGCAGACGTACCGGCCTTACACCCAGTGATCTCTGATAGATTGCCGAACCAGGCACTGCGGCCGATCGGGATGCGTGATGTCGGTTGCTCGTGATATGACGGCTCTTCGCAGGAGCGATATAGTGTGAAGGAGTGTAAATCGCTATGAAGAAAAGTGATTTTCGGGAGTGGGATTTAGACAAACTCGACGCGGCATTTGGCTTGCGCCAGGTGCGCTCAAGCCCCACTTTGGAGGCGTGGTTGTCCATGCCATATACGGTGAACGAACTGGAAAGAACGATTCTACTGGGCTTCCAACAAAGTTTGCTGTTGGGCGTGGACAACTGGAACGAGGCCGAGTTAGCAAACAAATTTATCAGCCCGCTGATGATGTTGGTCAATTTTGACACGGAGCAATTTTCCTATTTTCTGGAACGCGAACTCCGTGGCATCGTCGGAGATTATGAATTGTCTGGCCGGGTGGATGGGATGATTGCTTCAGGTTTTCGCAGTCCGCATCAGCCCTATTTTTGCCTGAATGAATTCAAGAAACAACAGGAGACGACTGGCGACCCCGCCGCGCAAGCCCTGACCGCCATGCTGATAGCGCAAGAATTGAACGAACATAAGCGCCCCGTGTATGGCTCTTATGTCATGGGACGGCTCTGGTTTTTCATGGTACTCGAAGGCCAACACTATTGTATCAGTACCGACTATTCAGCCGCGAAGGCGGATCTCTTCGACATTTTCAGGATTTTGCAAGGCTTGAAACAGATTATTATAAATGCCATTTCCAACAAACCTTCCGAAGGTTCTCAACCTTCGGAAGGTTAAATTCGTGTAAAGATACGACTTTTTCAGTTATGGGCAAAAGTGAGGCCCAGACTTCCGAAGTTTCAATGTAGAGCGAGCCGCTGGCTCGTTACATGCAACGGGCGAGCCGCCCGCTCATACAAGGAGTTGAGCCAAGACGATGCGAAACCATGAAAAACAGATTCAGCAAACATCGGGTCTCAAACTTCGGAAGTCTAAGTAAAAAACTCGTGTAAAGATTACGCCACACCCAACGCCATGCCGCCACTCCCTGGATCGGCTCCCCCGTCAAGCTGACCCGTCTCCGGATGGATGATAATCCCGTGAACCGATGCAATTCCACCGTAACTGGAGAGGGTGCGGTTGATATCGTGTCCCATCGCTTTCACACGCTCACAAACGGATGGGGCAATTCGGGATTGGGCGATGATGACGTCGCCCTGGCAATCGAAACGCGGGGCGGCAATTGCCTCCGTCGCTGTCATGCTGTGGTCGAGCACGTTGAGAATGGCGTGTAAAATTCCCGTCACGATCCGCGTCCCACCCGGTGCTCCGACGGTGAAATAAGGCTTCTCACCAATTTTCACAAGCGTCGGTGCCATGCCAGTCGTTCTGGATTTCCCCGGTAGAATCGAATTGACCTGCCCCGGTATCGGGTTGAAGCAGTTCATGCAGTTGTTATACATGAACCCAAGACCCTGGGTGATGACATCAGAACCGGCACCCAGCGAATGCGTCAGCCCGACGACATTTCCCCACTGGTCAACGGCGGAGAGATGGGTCGTATTCGGAGATTCCTGCGGGTGCCAGCGTGGAATCGTAATCTTTTCCCGCGCATCAATTTTACTCCGCCACTTCGCCGCCCGCTCTTCGGAAAGGAGCGATGCGATTGGGACATCGACAAAGGCAGCGTCTCCGACAAGGTTCGCACGGTCTGCCCATGCGGCTTTCATCGCCATTGAGACGGTGTAGATGTACGCCGGTGTGAGATGCCCCATCGACGCCAGCTCATACCCCTCAAGGATTTTGAGCATCTGAAGAATTGTGACGCCCCCGCCGGGCGGGTGATTGGAGGCGAGCGTGTAGCCGCGATAGTCCAAATAAATCGGCTGGGTCACCGTCACTTCGTAACGAACCAGGTCTTCTAGGGTGATAAATCCCCCGCCGCGTTCCATATCCGCTGCAATCCGTCTGGCGAGGTCGCCGCGGTAGAAAACGTCCGCCCCCCCTTCAGCGAGGAGCGAAAATGTCCGTGCCATATCCGGATTGGCGATAAATTCTCCGCCCCCCTCGTAGGAGGATTTTCCCACCGTCACCCACGGCGATGTCTCGGAACCGATCGGTACGCTTTTCCGTGCATTTGCCGTTCCAGTATCGACCTCAAATCCCTCGCTGGCAACTTTGATCGCCGGCTGAATGACCTCCTTCCATGTCATCGTGCCGTATGCTGTCAACGCCTTGTATAGCCCTGCAACCGTCCCCGGAGTCGTAATCGCCTTGTAACCGCGTTCGTTGACCTGGTTCTTGAGGGTGTAACCGTAGCCCGATGGGTTTTCCTGGATGAGCTCGCTTTCCCACATATCGGGCTTGACTTTCGCGCCAGCCTTGCCGTGGAAGTCAAGAATCACTTCCTTTTTGGTCGCTGCGGTATGGATATTCATCATGCCGAAGCCGCCGACACCACAGTTGCGTGGGTCAACGACCATTTGCACAAACGCCGCTGTGGTTGCGGCATCAACCGCGTTTCCACCCTCTGCTAACACCTGTGCGCCCGCGTCCACTGCAAGCGGTTGCGGTGCGGTAATCATACCTTTCATAGAAATCTTCGCGGCAGAAACCCCGTCTTTTAAGGCGGGGAGAGAGCAGGAAACCTGCACGCCGCCTCCTTTTTGACTTGAAAAAATGGTACATTATGTTGCCGCCCGCCAGCTCAAATGTTGTGTCAGGAGCGCATCCACCTCTTGCTCCGGGATGTGGGTGCCCTGGGTCTCGTCATTAAATTTCTGCACCTGCCGCGCTCGCCAGACCTGCACCTGGATAAACAGATCCACGCGTTCTAGGGCGTGTTGACGAACTCGGGCAAATGCGCTCGTAGCCCAAGTTTCTAACTTGGCACCTCGTCCCCAACCAAGATAGAATCTTGGGCTACAGTTAGATTGCGAAACAGTTCGTCAACACGCCCTAGTTCAGCCAGGATGTGCTGGAGTGAAGTGGTATAATATTCCGTTGTCACCCTCACGTTGAGATGTGCAATCAAGCCAATGAGCGGACGAAAGACCTCAAAATATTCTGAACATCGGCTGCTCATTGTATCAGTGATTTCAGAAAATTACAACAAAAAATTGTATCACAAATTGCTTTGATGCAGAAGTTTTCCGTTGAAATTTTTGTCTCATCTGTGATAAGATGTCCAATCAAAGCCAAGTATATAGTTAAATAAATTTCCTGTCATTCTGAGCGAAGCGAAGAATCTCAGCGGTAGAGATCTTTCGTTGCGCTCAAGATGACAAAAAGTGGAACGGATAATTTATTAGGACTTACGCAGTGAATCAATGAGACGCTCTCGTAGAGCGGGCAGCCCCGCTATGCGGGATCTCGCTTCGCTAGAGACTTGCCCGCTTGAAACGGGCTGCCAGCCCGTTCTACTTCTAAATTGTAAGTCCTATTTATATCAGATGGCCCAAAATCATAAAAAGAAGGGGTTTTTCACATGGCGAAAGGTATTTTAGAGCGATTGGAGAACGACATCGTGTTAGGCGACGGAGGGTACATTGTCGAGTTGGAGAGACGCGGCTACGTTATCGCCGGTCCGTTCACTCCTGAGTTAGCCCTCACCCATCCGGATGCCATTCGAGAAATGCACAGCGAGTTTATGAGCGCCGGCGCGGAGGTTCTACAAGTGATGGCGTTTTACGGTAGTCGCGAGAAGTTAGCGACGGTTGGTTTTGCTGACAAAACGTTTGAGATTAACCAGGCTGCCACCCGCCTTGCGAAAGCGGTTGCCGGTGAGGCGGCGCTGGTTGCAGGTGACTTGAGTGCGACTTGGAAATGGGATGCGAATAGCCCCTCTGCCCGCGCGTTGGTGGCGGGGATGTTCGATGAGCAGATCGAAGCGCAGCAGGGCGTGGACTTTTTCATCGGCGAGACCTTCTGGCATCTGGGCGAGGCGATCTGGTGTCTGGAACGCATCAAAGCGAAGACCAATCTGCCCGCAATGATTACGTTAGCGTTTCGCGGCAGCAACGCGACTGATGATGGTGTGACGGCAGGTGAGTGTGCCAGGCGGTTGCGCGATGCGGGCGCGGACATTGTGGGCGTCAACTGCATGCGGGACCCTGAACGGATGTATCCCCTCATTGAAGACATGCGCCGCGCAACCGATGGCTACCTCGCCGCCCAGCCCGTTGCGTTTCGCTGCTCCGATGAAGTCCCCTGGTTCACCGGCACCTCCGCGTTCCCCGACCAACTCGAACCGACCCAACTGACGCGCTATGAGATGGCGAACTTCGCTCGCAAAGCAAAAGACATGGGCGTGAACTACATCGGCGGCTGCTGTGGCGTCATTGCCAGCCACCTTCGCGAGATGGCGCGGGCGTTGGGCAAGTATCAGGAGCGACCCGTTTGGCAACCGAACCCCGACACACCCATGAGCGAAACGGAGTTCAATTGGGAACGGCGGCAGGCGTGAGAATGCCGTGAATCAATAAATCGAATTATCGAGGTTCGGAGTACCGTGAGAGGTGGTGAAGAACCAAATGAGCAAAACGATTCCCATAGAGAAACTGCCGCGTCAGGCGGAACAGCTCTTGCGAGCGGTGTGGGAGGGACACGAGACCGTCCTCTTAGAACACAACGGCGAACCGGTGGCAGCGGTGGTGCCGATGGACGACTATCGGCGGCTATACCTTGGCACAGAAAAAGCAAAACGTGGAAGGCGGAAGGCGAAAACGAAAGCAGAACTGCCTGCACCGTCACTGGCTTACGAACTCCCCGCCGATTTGCTGGAGGCTTACCACCGCTTCGTGAGCAAAAAGTTCAGCGACGAGGGCTTGACACCTGAAGAGGAAGCCAAGTTTGAGCGTATCAGTAAAGAACTAGGCGAAGCAGACTTAGCGACACCATTGGAGCAAGCCGCTCGTGCCAGAGCAGAGCGCGAACATAAACGACAGATGGCAACTCTGGACAATATTATTGCTCAACTGAAGTCATTATTACAAGCACCCCAATGAAACAGCAATGGAAGGAAAGGAAGGAAGTAGAGCGGGCGGCTCGCCCGTTCATAAGAATGGAAGTGAGGAAGGAATGGAAGGAAGGGAAGAATGGAAGGAAGTAGAGCGGGCGGCTCGCCCGTTTATAAAAATGGAAGTGAGGGGGAAGGGAAGGAAGGGAAGAATGGAAGGAAAGGATAGGCAAAAGCACATCGACAATCGATGATTTACGTTTCACGTTTCACGCGGGAATCAGAAACCGAGTTTTTGCCAAAAACTCGGTTTCTAATTCTCAAGCATCACGTTTTACGTTTTACGTCTCTGGAGGTTATTGACGATGAGGAGAACTTATGACTGTGCGCCGACCCTGACAGACTCCCAGGTACTGGAGTTCTGCAAGCAAGGTTTTCTGATGCTGGAAGGGGTTGTTCCGGATGAAATCAATCGCAGAACATTTGAATATTGTGATGAACATGAGGGGACACCGGCAGCAATGGATTGGTACATCGAGAATGTGACGCTCAATCCCCATGTCGTCGGTATTATCCGCTCCCTGTTAGGGGTGAACTTCGGCTATAACGACTTCGCAGGCAATCATCGCATCCATTGTCCGACAGGGGCTCAGAGGTGGCATCGGGACGGCGGCTCGATATACGGCCCCCAACTCGATTGTCTACAAGTGTTCTATTATCCGCAGGACACGCCTGTGGAAATGGGACCGACGGAAGTGTTGCCCGGTTCGCACTGTCTTTTCTCCTTACAGAGTTATATGGGACATTACGGCAGCATCCGGGGTACTGTCTCGACGGCTGCGCCCGCTGGCTCAATCTTCATCACCATCTATCATATTTGGCACCGTCGTAGCGCGTCCAGCGCAAAGGGTGTCCGCAACCTGCTGAAGTATTGGTACATGCGAACCGCCCCGCCAGAGCGGGACTGGGTGATTGAGCCAGACTTCGATCTCCGACGTGCCTTCCATGCGCCGCCCGGTCTCACCTTCGGTCGGGAGCATCACCGGACGATTAATGATGCCGCCGAAATCTTCTACTGGTTGTGTGGCAAGCATGACGAATACCGCCGCCTGGCAATTGAGCAGAGCTTGCCGGTGTATTTCTCTTAACGGACTTTTCAATTTTTGAATCTGTCCAGTTTTCATCGTACTGGGGTTTTCTTTTTGCGACCTCTGGTCGTGATTTGAGGTAAAATATGACAGTGAGAATGCTGAGACTTATGGGAGACTGATATGGCCCTCTTTGAGAGACGCGGAACACCTGAGAACCCCAGAATAGTTACGGCAGAGGAATTTCTGGCAGCCCTCGCGGGAAATGATGAAAAGGTCGAGTTAGAACACTGTGTGATTAAAGGAGAGGTGGATATTTCTAAAGCGGGAATTGAGCCTGATGGGAAAGGGAAATACTTCATTGATAAAAAAATCGTTTGCAAAGATTGTTGCTTCACTGATGTCGTTAGTTTTCGTCACGCTATGTTCCAAGAAGATGTCAAATTTAAACTAACTACTTTCAAGGGGAATGCTTTCTTCAGAAATGCGACTTTTGAAAAAAAAGCTGGTTTCAGATATGCTACCTTCTGTTCGGTCGTTCACTACTCAATAGGAGCTAATTTCATAGAAACCAAATTTGAGGCAGGTGCGGACTTTTATGGCGCAACGTTTGAAGGAGACGCGTATTTCAATTGTGCCAGTTTCAACTGTGAAGTCGTAAACTTTACTGGAATCAAAAGGGAAACTCCTCTTTACTTCGCGCATGTGCGTTATTGGCCGGACACAGTTTTTAACAAGGGGTTGAGGGGGCTACCAGAGAGTTTTGTTTCTAGTCTCACCTACCCACTTGAAGATGAAAACGATTCGACTAAAAAATCGAAGAAATACAAGTATCCTTCTGGAAGACCTTGTAAAGAAGCGGACTTCCATATAGATAGTCAGAATATTGATGAGATAAATAGCCCGCGTTTCAAGCGTTATGTCGCTGATCAGCAATTTATTCGGGCTTTTAAGAAAGAACAGCCTCTTCTGGCAAGGCTATGGCGGTGGAGCTCTGACTATGGGCGTAGCTTTGGGCTATGGGCGTTTTGGTCAGGTTGGTTGGCGACGATTTTTGGGTGTGCCTACGCCCAAAAACGTTGGGGATTCATCGGACTCACTGGAGTAGTGTTGTTGGTAGTTGGTATTAGCAATGTGTGGCGGCTCATCAAGTCTGGACACATTTCTAAGGAAAAGGTTCTTCGGAGCGCGGGGGTCATAGCGATAACTCTGGGGTTGCTCACTCTCGTTTATTGGGCGTCTTTTACGATTGACCAGTTAGAGTTTGCCGTATCAGGAAGGGAGTTTACCCTGTCTTTGTCCTACAAGGACTTCACTCTAAAATTTGTTAGCCCAGAAAGAATCCCTAACTTTTGGACATATCTCTACTTCAGCGTGGTGACGTTTACAACATTGGGTTTCGGAGATGTAATCCCTCTAAATAACCTCTCCGAGAGGTGGGTCATGGTAGAAGTCATCTTAGGCTACGTCATGCTTGGCGGACTCATCAGTATCTTTGCAAATAAGTTAGCACGACGGAGTTGAAAATTTACAAAGAGGACGTACCAAACTCAACCATAGGAGGTCATACAATGAAATTGGGTCTGTTCATGATGCCGCTACATCCGCCGGAGAAATCGCGGACACAGTGTTTCGAGGAGGATATTGAACTGATTGTTCGCGCCGACGCCCTTGGATTTACCGAGGCGTGGATCGGCCAACATCATACAGTGGCGTGGGAGCCTATCCCGTCTAATGACGTGTTCATCGCCAACGTGCTGCCGCGCACGAAGAACATTCGCCTCGGCACCGGCGTGTCGATCATTCCGCAGCATCATCCGGTCAACGTCGCTGTCCGCCTCGCATTCCTGGACCACCTGTCCCACGGCCGTATCAATTGCGGCTTTGGTCAGGGAGGAGTGCCAACCGATTGGGGATTGTTTGAGTTACCGGACCCAAAGACGCAGGGGCTGATGACCGTTGAAGGGATCGACATGATTCTCAAGTTGTGGCAAGCCGAAGCGCCCTTCGACTTCAAAGGCAAATTCTGGCATATCAAGATTGAGAACCCCAATCGCGCGCTCGGAATCGGCGAGCTGCTTAAGCCGTACCAGAAGCCTCACCCGCCGATAGCGATGAGCGTCGTTAAGGGGACCTCGATGGCGGGCCGCATGGCGGGCCAGCGTGGCTATATGCCCCTGAGCACGAATCTCGTGCCTGGGCCCACGGTCGCTGAACATTGGCAGACATACTGCGCCGGTGCCGAGGAAGCAAATCGGCCCGCCCCTGACCGCGACATCTGGCGTGTGTCGCGAAGCATTTATGTCGGCGAATCGAACGATGAGGCCTGGAACCACACGTTCAACGGCACATTCGCTCGCTCGTTTGACTACCTGATCGAAGTTCTCAAGTCGATGAATATGCTGCACCTGATGAAGCATGACCCGAGCACGCCTGATGATGCGGTGACACCAGAATACTTGATGAAACACCTGTGCATCATCGGTGATGTGGATTCGTGCATCCGTCAACTTCAGAGTTTGTGGAACCAGACTGGCGGCTTTGGCACACTGCTGATGATCGCCCATGACTGGGACGACAAAGCCAAATGGGTGCGCTCCATGGAGTTACTGGCGAAAGAGGTCGTGCCCGCGCTCCCGACAATCTAAATGAGGCTTGGTCATAATGATCCGAAAGTTGAGTTGTAGCCCAAGATTCTATCTTGGCCCCCGGCACAAGGGCCAAGTTAGAAACTTGGGCTACAGAAGGGTTTTGTCCGAATGATGACCAGCCCTCATCTAAATCCCTTTCCGCCGATGCAACAGATAAGGAGACTGATAATGCTGTTTAGTTCGATACTGCAACGGCAAATCATGGGCCGCTTTGCGACCGGTGTCACGCTCGTGACGACGCGGTGCGGCGAACACATCTGGGGTATGACGGCCAACGCTGTCATGTCTTTGTCGTTGCACCCACCGCTGGTTCTGGTTTCAATCAATCGTCGCAGCCAAATGCACGGGCACCTGACACAGGGCAAGTGTTTCGCAGTGAATGTGCTGACGAGTGAGCAGGAAGCGATTTCCCGTCGGTTTGCCGCCCCTGGCCCGAAAGACTTTTCCGGCTTAACACTGACTGTGGCGGAGACCGGTGCGCCGATTCTTGTTGATGCACTTGCCTTTGTAGACTGTCGGCTCGTCTATGTTGTACCCGGCGGCGACCACGACATGTTCATCGGTGAGCCTGTCGCAGGCGAAGCGCGTGACGGGCAGCCGCTGATCTTCTATAGTGGACAATACACCCAATTGTCTCCGCCGCCGACGGAAGCCTCTTAGGTAGGTAAAAAAAGGGCGCTAATACTCCATTTCAGAAGTCCGTATAGGGTTAGATCCTTCCGAAGGTTTCAAACCTTCGGAAGGTTGGTCGTGAACTAGACCCTAGTCGAATTTAAGAAATGAAGTACTAAAGCGGAGAATGCGCGGCTGCGCGGAGAGACAGCCTAAACTCACCAAACGAAAACAAGTTGAACGAAGCGAAATCCCGATCTATCGGGGGGAGGTTATAATCTAAATGGATGAACTTGACTTTGCAGAGGAAACAGTCTCTCGAATGCGAGACCTTTATGGTTTAGCAGGAAACCAGGAAGTGATTCGTAGAACAATCATTTCACGAATCTATTACAGTGCTCATCATCTCAGCCGGTATCTTCTGAGACGCGCTGGATTGCGTCCGGACACCTGGCAAAGGAATGTTCATCAAAGAGTGATTGATGAAATACGGCGGCAGTTTGTGGCAACGCGTATGATGAGCGCTCAGATGATTCCACTCTTGAGAGATATGCGGCGTTATCGCGTCAATGCAGATTATCAGTTACGCACAACCGTAGGCTTTGGTGATGTTGAATACATGTTCGAGACGTTCAATGTTTACCTGAATGAGTGTAGACGATTACTGGAGGTGATTACATGAAAACTGCGGAACGCAAAGCACTCAAGCAGCACATTACAGATCTGGCTCAAGTCCAGTTTGGCAATCTGCTGAAGAATGTTCGATTTTCCGGGCCCTTTGAAGAGGAAGATTTAGATGTCGATCTCGTTTTTCAAAAAAGAATCCCTTTCAATGAACTCTATGCAAAGCTCTTAAACATTTACCAGCCACTTGAAAAAGAAGGATATAATATATTGATCGGGTGCCGGTTTGATGAACGGCCAAAAAAGCCCAAAACGAAACAGAAGTGAAGGTTCGATAATCCGTTAGGGAGAGAAAAACTTATGCCAAAATCATATCAAGGTTCGTATCAGCAATACGATGTTATCTGCCACACCAACACGATGATTCCAATGCGCGATGGCGTACATCTGGCAACGGACATCTACTTTCCAGCATTGCGTGGAACAACGGTGTCGAAGAAGTTTCCGGTGATTCTGGAGCGCACGCCTTACGACAAGGCAGCAGCGGGTAACGTGATGAACGGGGCTTACTTCGCGCGGCGCGGCTATGTCTGTGCGATTCAGGACGTGCGGGGCAGATTCGCCAGCGAGGGGGAGTGGTATCCGTTCGCCAAAGAAGCCCCCGACGGTTATGACACGGTGGAATGGCTTGCCGCGCAGAAATGGAGTGATGGGAAAGTTGGCACGATGGGCGGGTCGTATTGCGGAAGCGACCAATCCGCACTGGCGACGCTCAACCCGCCACACCTGACAACGATGATTGTTGCGGTCGGGGCGTCGAATTACTACCACTGCTCAATGCGCCAGAATGGTGCGCTCGAACAGCGGTTCATGATTTACGCCTTCCGCATGGCGACCACCAGCAAGGAAGCGCTTGCCGACGCCAATCTCAAAGCCGCTGTTGATAAAGCGGCTGCGAATGTGGGCGAGTGGGTCATGCGTGCCCCCCTCAAAGCGGGCACATCGCCGCTACGGTTGCTGCCAACTTACGAACGCTGGGTGCTCGACCTGTTCACGCACGGCGAATATGATGAATATTGGCGGCAGCGTGGCTACGCCATCTCGCAATATTACGAAGAGCACGCCGATGTGCCGACGCTCTATCTCGGCGGCTGGTATGACTCTTATGCGCGGGCGACCTGCGAAAACTTTATAGCGCTGAACAAAATGAAAAAGTCGAGACAGGCGCTGCTGATGGGACCGTGGACTCATGGGGGCTGGGGGGTCTCAAACGCTGGCGACATTGATTTCGGGGTTCACTCCATCATTAACTACAACGACCTGCGGCTGGCGTGGTTTGACCACTTCCTCAAAGGGCTCTACACTGAAGTCGCTGACTGGACACCGGTCAAGATTTTCGTGATGGGAACCGGCGAGGGAAAAGCTGACTACCAGGGACGCCTCCATCACAGCGGTTACTGGCGAGACGAGCGGGACTACCCCCTGCCCGATACCAGGTTTACGCCCTATTATCTCCATACCGACGGGACACTAACCACCCAACCACCTAACCACCCAACCACCCAACCCAGCCGCTTTAGTTTCGACCCGCGCAACCCCGTCCCGACCATCGGGGGCGGCATCTCCGCCGCCGACCCCATCATGCGCCCTGGCGCGTTTGACCAGCGCGGACGCCCGGACTTCTTCGGCTGCAAAGACGCCCTGCCCCTCAACGCCCGCAACGATGTGCTCACCTTCCAGACCGAACCGCTGGAACGCAATGTGGAGGTGACAGGACCGATTACCGTCAAACTCTACGCCGCCTCCTCCGCTCGCGACACCGACTTCACGGCAAAGTTGATTGACGTTTACCCGTTGAGCGGTGATTATCCCGATGGGCTTGCCATCAACCTGACTGACTCTATCATCCGCGCCCGATACCGCAACGGCTGGGAGGTGCCTGAGTTATTGGAGCCGGGGGTCGTCTACGAGTTCACCTTCCAACTCTACCCAACTTCCAATGTCTTCAAGAAGGGTCATCGCATTCGCCTGGACATCTCCAGCAGCAACTTCCCGCGCTTTGACGTGAACCCGAACACCGGCGGCGATTTAGGTCTGGAGCGGCGGTTTGAAATCGCGGAGCAGGCGATCTATCATGATTCCGAACACCCGTCGCAGGTGGTCTTGCCTATTATCGAGCGATAGGCTCTGCCCTGTGAAACGAAGGGGTGAGGAGTTCAGAATTCGATCATTTCACCCCCTCACCCCGGCCCTCTCCCACGGAGTTTGCTCTTGATGGATTGCCAAATCCATCACCCCCCCTGAGAAGAAGCGGTTTGAATTTGCCAATCCAAACCGAGCAGTATAGGGGAAATCTAAAGTGTTAGGGCGTGTTGACGAACTCGGGCAAATGCGCTCGTAGCCCAAGTTTCTAACTTGGCACCTCGTCCCCAACCAAGATAGAATCTTGGGCTACAGTTAGATTGCGAAACAGTTCGTCAACACGCCCTAGTGACTGAAGTGCGTTGACTTAACCTTCGGGTGGGCGGCCTCTCCTGGCGATGTTTCCATTCTAAGGTGACCCAGAAGCTATAGGTCATCATCACGAGAATCGCATGACGATGAAAGCCCTTCCAGGTGCGGCCCTGATAATCCCCCCATCCCAACTCCTGCTTCGCACCCTGGTAGAACCGTAAAATGTGCCAGCGATGGTGGACATAGGTTTCAATTCCACACTGGTTCGATTAGAAGAACGGGGCTAACAATTACAGCCCTACGCTCCATCGAGTTTCAATTCCACACTGGTTCGATTAGAAGGCGCTATCTCCTTTCTGCGTCACCGTGAAGGTCACGCGTTTCAATTCCACACTGGTTCGATTAGAAGTACCGAAACCCGTCACTTCGCGCTCCACTCGAAGCGGTTTCAATTCCACACTGGTTCGATTAGAAGCAGTCAAAAACCTGGGATCGCTTCCAACCCCGATGCGTTTCAATTCCACACTGGTTCGATTAGAAGTTACTAGATTCATTTTCGGTGATTCGATATGATGCTAGTTTCAATTCCACACTGGTTCGATTAGAAGTTAGCAATGATTCACGCGAAGTCCATCGACGACATCAGTTTCAATTCCACACTGGTTCGATTAGAAGTGTATTTGCGGACGATGTAATATCTGCACTGGAGATGTTTCAATTCCACACTGGTTCGATTAGAAGTGACCTTTGCCCCAGATGCTTCATCAATGCCTGCATCGTTTCAATTCCACACTGGTTCGATTAGAAGCATGCTATCCGTTTCATGATTTGAATCTCCTGAGCTGGTTTCAATTCCACACTGGTTCGATTAGAAGCAATCAGATGAAGGGCCGGCATATATCAAAGATGACGTTTCAATTCCACACTGGTTCGATTAGAAGTCGTAGTGATGGCGATAAGTTGTTATATGCTTTCAAAACGTTTCAATTCCACACTGGTTCGATTAGAAGTTGTCGTTCAAAATCAAAGCGACTTATCCTTGCTTATGAGTTTCAATTCCACACTGGTTCGATTAGAAGTATCAGATGCTGTAGCGGGAGTTAGGTTTCCAACAGAGTTTCAATTCCACACTGGTTCGATTAGAAGCCCGAAAATTTTGATGATTTTATTATACCAAAACCGCATGAATTCTGCAACATAAAAATGCGTTTTGACATTTTTTGTCGTCGATGTCCGGTGCTGCAAAAACACTGGGGGTTCGACGACACCGCGTGGCGACTGGGGTTGATGGCAAAATTGCCCTTTTGGAGGGCATCAAAATCACGGCAGATCGAGGGCTCGTTGGGGGTTCGACGACGATTCGGTTCGCCGGAACCCCCCGCTGATTACTGACTATCACTGGCGAATCACAGGAGATTGGTCGCTGGATTTTTATCGATTCCCATTGTTTCCCGGTCTATCCACTTTTCATCCCGCATCGTGTAGATGATCACGGCGTCTTTGTCTTCATGGATGATGTTCAGCAGGCCGGACTTGACCTTTGCCAGTTGCGCTCGGGTCAACTCTCCCTCGAAAACCGAGTTTTGCACCCAGGTGAGGTGTTGGCGAAGGTATTTGCAGACCTTCGCTACGCGCTGTTCTTCAATGTCGTAAACCAGAATAATGTACATGGGCTCACTTCCTCCTTGGCGTGGGGGAAAACAGAACCTTGCGAAGGTTTGAAACCTTCGCAAGGTTTCGACAATTATTTACCACCAGGCGCGAAAAGCCCGGTAGGTTTCCATGCCTGTGAGATGCTTGATGAGTTTGTAGCATTCCAGGCGAATGAGGCGTTGATACGACACATTTCGCTTGAGCGTGCGATGGTCAATGGTCGTCTTAAGCTGTTCATCAAACGCCTGTATGAAAATCCGTCTGCCTGCTTCGTTCAGATAACAGGCATCCAATTCCGTCGCGAAGTGTTTCGACTCCTGCAACTGCTGGCGGTTGAGCAGACGGAAAATCAGCCGATCCACAATCACGGGCTTGAAGATTTCTGCCAGATCGAGACTGAGCGAGAACCGTCGCTCCCCCGGCTCATGTAGAAAACTGATGGTCGGGTTCAACTGCGTGCGATAGATCTCCGTCAGGCATGCCGTATACATGAGCGAATTTCCGAACGAAATCAGGGCGTTGATTGGATTGTTGGGAGGCCGACGCACACGCCCTTCAAAAGGCGTCTCCAAATCCAGGATGATGTTCAACGCCTGGTAGTATGTTTCTCGAACGTTTCCTTCCATGCCCATCAACTCATTGGTACTGTTTGCTTCCGGGAGATGCGACGCGATTCCTTCAATCGCCGCTATCTGTTGGGAGCAGTCCTTCTCTCGGTTCGTGTAATAGCGCAGGTTTCGCAGGATATTATCCACGCCTGCCGATACAAACTCTCGCGCAATCGGTAACCGTTTGGTATCCCGCTCGTAATGTTGCACCTGCTTCACCGTCAGGAAGCCTGAGTTCAGGTACTCCCGCGGATAGTAAGTGCCGGAATAGTAACCGTAATAGTTGAACACATGCACCGGTACCTGCTTTTGCGCGAGAAAATTGAGGAGCTTCGTATTGAGGTCAATCTCTCCATACAGGTAGAAGGCATCGACATCTTCAATAGGAATCGGTGTGCGCGGGATTCGCTTGTTCTTTTCGTCCTCGAGGTCTTCACTCTCTGGGGCCTCGTCCGAATCCGTTACCTTCTCCAGGTAGATGGTGTTATCTTTCCGGCGTAATCTGCCGGATTGGTTGATGTAATAGTTGCGAGCCATATAATAATCTCCTTTCAGCGGATACCTAGAAACCGAGTTTTTTGGAAAAACTCGGTTTCTTAGAGGGTGTGTGAGAAGTCCAACAAATCCTTCGGAAGGTTCATTTTGAAGGCAGAAACGGAGAAAAATGGCATCATTTTCTTCCCCAATTGTTGCGAATCATCTTTCCAACCTTCCGAAGGTTAGCTAAGAACCACTTTTCACATACCCTCTTACCGTAGGACTTAACTCCAACACAATTCCATATAACTACACGTCTTGCAAATTTTCATAAATTCCGCATTGGGCGGCGTGGGTAGGGACGTGATCTCCTTGACCCCTTCAATGGCCGCCTCGACCTCGCGTTCTTTCTCCGGGGTCAGCTCGACCTCCGTCTTTCGGCGTTGGCGGGGATAGTTGATTACCCCTTTGCGGTTGGGCAATCCCTTCCCTTTGAGGATATAGAGGTAATAGAGGATTTGCATTTCGTGCGCTTTCTCCATCGACCGGCCCGACTTGACATCGTGAAGCACGCCCTCCTTATCGATAAAGTCAATGCGGATGAGGTCGTCGATTAGCGTTTCCTTCTTCTTTTCGCGGTCAAAGCTCTCCTCATGCAACAACTCCCCAAGCGAGACGTAATCAGAAGTATGTTCCATCTCGATATGATGGTGGAACAGCCAGAGTTTGCGCGGGCAGACGAACAGATAGTTGATGGCCGTGCCGGTGACACGCGCCGTGGTAAGAGTTACGGTTTCCATAGGTGTTTCCTCCATTGATTTGATGACAATTTTGTGGTGATACAACTTTTTCAGTTATCAGCAAAAGTGAGCCCCAGACTTCCGAAGTTTCAACATACGAGGTGAGTTGAGACGGTACGACTCTTTGAGGAAACGGAAAATGCAAAAATCTGGTCTCAAACTTCGGAAGTCTAAACGACTGAAGTCGTCACTACAAGTATAACACAGATGTGGCGATACAAACCGTAATCACAACACATTCCCTCCAAGTTCATCCAGCAGCAATCCGCGTTCTGAATCGTACCGAACGTGTACAAACACTTGTCCCTGCCGTTCGTACAATCGTCCCTTGTCCTTCTTTAGCTTATGGAATTGCCCGTCTGAAATTGATGTGATGTACGCCATCGCTTCATAAAATTCTTTAGCAGCGAGATGTTCCAGGAACACCTCTTCGTAATCGGAAGGAACAACCTCAACGCTCTTGAACAGCCCCGTAAATTCTTCCCGACCCGATGCATCCTCCACAAAGGGGACGACGTTCCGTAAATGCTGCTCAAACAGGCTTTTCGCCAGATTAAAGTCCCCCTGTTCTTTCTCGTTGTATCCACCTTCATAAACCCAATCGATTAAATCTTGAATCCTGGATTCGAGCAGCACATCCACATTTCGCAAAGCTGTGAGTGTACGTTCGACACGCTCTGCCGAATAAATGTAGCGATCGTGCTCCCCGCCCTGTGTGCAGATAAAAACATCAGCGAGCTCCTTTTTTCGCGTACGATTGACTCGTCCGAAGCGTTGGATCAGTGCGTCAATCGGCGCAGGCTCAGAAAAGAGCACGTCAAAATCAATGTCGAGTGAAACTTCGACAGCTTGCGTCCCGACAAGCAGCTCCGATTCGCCGAGACTTTTTTCGATTCGTTCTCGGTCTCGGAGGATGAACCGGCTGTGTAGCAGGGCGGCATTTGAGGCAACGGGACGCAACTGCTCAAACATCGTCTGGGCTTGCCGGACGGTGTTGCATACAATCAGGACTTTTTCGCCACGTTCCATCCGCTCTTCAATCTGAGGGATTGCCGAGGCCAAATCGCCATCGAAAAGATTGACACGATGGCGAGTGAATCCATCCCGCTCATCTGGCGACATCTCAACCTCCGTAACCGCCCCAATCCCATCGATCAGCATCCCTTTCAGGAATTTTGGCAACGTTGCCGTCATGATGCAGAATCGTGCGGCGTATTCCTGATGAAGGTGTCGAATCATCGTTAAGATGAGCGCGGTGGTGTGCGGGTCGTAGGCGTGAATTTCGTCAAAGATTAGCAAACTTTCGGACATCTCCGCAAACTGCATTTCAAACCCACGCATCCCGAAAAAGGCTTTCAGGAGCTGAAACGGTGTCAAGATTTTGTAAGGTCGATAGATTTTCCGCGTCAAATCCTGAAGTTTTCGTGCCTCTAACTTTCGTTGATCGGCGGTGTACTCCCGGTCCGATAACGATTGATAAAGGAAGTAATTTGCCTTGCCATGAAGCAACCCAATCCGCTCCTCGGGGATGAGCGTTTTCAATCGGTTGAACATGGCGTTGATGCTGGCAGTATAAGGCAAAACGTAAAAGACTCGGCGTCCGAAAGTGGAATTTTCGTTGCGCTCCGTCCAGAGCAGTGCGGCTTCCGTTTTACCGGACCCAGTCGGTGCAGAGAGCATCAGATTATCCTGCGTCTTTGAGGCAAGCACTTGAAAGGGTCGCCAGCCTTGAAAATGTTTACCTTTTTGTTCGATTTCGTTACAGAGGAGCGATGCAATCCCATCCAGTGCCGAAAGAATCTCCGTTTTTCCCGCGGACGCGAGGTGATCACAGGCGATGACTAACCCCCGCAACAGCATGCCGTAACGCCCGTGAAGCCGTGTGAACTCCCGATCCTCGAACGCGTTTTTGTAAGGTCGCAGGAAATCACGATGTCCATTGGCAAGCCCATCCATCGACGCGATGGGGTCAAAGGCGCAATTGGGGAGCGGCAACCATTGGGGGATGAGATTTTGAAATTCCGTGACCTGTCCCCAATTCGGCGACAGTTCAGCGATCCGTTTTCGCCAATATTCGTAGCCCGGCTCTGTCTCCGGAAAGGTGGGGAATTCTCTCACCAACGTTTCAAGGTCTTTGTGGTGCGTCAGGATTGCCAGCCCGATTGCTTGTTTAGCGGCGCGCGGAAGCTGGAGTCCATTGACAAATCCCGCCGATAGGATCTCATGGCGATAGTTCCAGCGTTTTCCTTCAGTGAGTTGTTGTTGAAACCCAATGGCAGCCTTGCCCAAATCATGCAGGGCAACGGCGTAAAACAGGTGTTCAAAAAAGCCGGGTTCCCCGGCAACCTCACCCAGAAACGGCATGACCTCGTACATACTTTTGGCGACCTCAAGGCAATTTTGGGTGTGAGCGATCAGCGTTTCGGGTGGGTTGCTTTTGGCGAGTAGTGTGAGCATAGATTGGTCTCCTTGGTGTGAGGTATAGAAACCGAGTTTTTCTGAAAAACTCGGTTTCTAAGTTCCGCAACCTTCAATGCAAAAAAACGCCCCAGTTTTTCTCAGGGTCTTTCCACGCTTGACCTGAATAGTGGATGTGATCGGTCACAAGGTAAAACGGGCGGATGCCCTGGGGTCGTCGGGGGCGATCCGGCGTGAAGTGCGTCGGAAGGGCTTGGATCTGTCCGTAGATGCCATTCATCGGAAACGGCAACAGGGTGTTGCAGTAAGTGACCGAATCCGTTTCGATGAGGTCTACCGCGTCGATCTCAGCCACGGTTGCTAACTCGGTTGAACGTCCGAGCAGAAGCGGATAGTGTGGCCGTTCAAAATAAGGCTTGAGCCACAACTCAGGCGTATACAGGTAAAGTTGCGGTTCGACCAGAAATTCGCGTTTGCATACATTCGATTTTGCGTTGAGTGGTGTTTTCCCAAACTCGTAGACCGTCTCGAGATCGATCGCTTTCCCGCGACTGAAAAAGAGGAATCCAATCGAGGCGTGCTCAGGCAAAACGTAATCGCCGCGCGCTGCCGAAAGCAGTCCATAGATTGTTGACAACGGCGGAATCGGCAGGCACGGTTGGAATCCACTGATAAACAGCGGATTCCGAAACGATGCCGTCCAGCCGTTGAGCTCCACGCGAAGCACACGCATTTTTAACCTCCGATATGTTCTACTAACCTTCAAAAAGAAAGTTTACATTTTCAGACTTCCGAAGTCTTGGAGACTTCGGAAGTCTGATTTTTAACTTTCACACAGCTTATTCGCTTCTTTTTTGGCACGATCCTTGGAGACTTCGGAAGTCTGATTTTTAACCTCCGATATGTTCTGGGATGCGCTCTGCAAGTTGAGCGACAACACGGTTCGGTGAACTGTAGACGATTCGATCGGGCAGTTCGCTTACAAGTTGACGTAACGGTTCTTCCAACTCGTCCATGAAACCTTCACGCCTACCGATGTAGACTCGATCTGTGAGGCGGTCTGCGTAGTCATCGATCACCTGTCGCAATGCGGAAATGCTCAGTTTGCCCTCACCATTTTCCTCGACCATCAGATTCATGAACGGGTGATTTCCACCATCAAGCACGGTCAGGATAATCAGCTTTGGTGTCACGTCGGTCAGGTGGGAAGTCAGCTTTGCCCCTCCCGAAAGCAGCGGCAACGCCTGGAGCGCCTGTTTGGCGCGACGGACTCTAATCTCCTTCGGCAATCTCCACGGCGATTTTTCATCGGATCGCGTGCCGCCAGCCTCTTCGATTTTGGGGATGTGACTTTCGTTGATGTTCTTGTAGCCGGTCTTGTTGACATCCCAAAAAGTGCCAACGGCGTCAAGGTCGAGCGAAAAGATTCCCTTCAGCACGCAGGAATAAAATTGATGCTCGTAAGGCACCGGATCCCCTTTATGGCGTGCCATCACGCCAAAATCGTCGGTCGGGCGTTGCGGTGCCGCCGCAATCAATGGCGAACACTTCAATGGCGACAAACGGGTCAACGTATCCTTTTTCTGGGCTCTCATATAGCCGAACACATCATCGTCGTCGTATTCGACCGGAGAAGCCGCCGTGAACGCAATCTTCGTTTCCCGCTCGATCGGCGACAGCTTCCACCTAAATTCTTCACCGAGCGTTGTCCGCCCAAATTCTTCACCGAGTGTTGTTCGCCACCAATTTCGCCACGCCTGCCCTGAAACATAAGGGTAGATCTGATTCCCCTTGCGAAGCGTCTTGACGACGACGATGTTTTCAGTTGCTTGTCCGGCTTGCGTTCCGGCATTATTCAGCGCCGAATGCGGCGCGTCAATCAGCACCAATCCAATCAAATGTTTCGACATGGTTTTACTCCTCTTGAAGACTTCCGAAGTTTCAAAAACTTCGGAAGTCTGGAATGGTTTTACTCCTCTTGAAGACTTCCGAAGTTCCAAAAACTTCGGAAGTCTGGAATGGTTTTACTCCTCTTGAAGACTTCCGAAGTTCCAAAAACTTCGGAAGTCTGGATTAAGGATTCTAAACCTTTTCAAGGTTGAGGTGTTTGTTGGTCAATTTCTTCATCTTCATCAACTGCTTCGACAAATCCCTGTTCTTTCAGCCAATCGTGAAGAACTTCGTAAATCCGAAAGACCAAGAGATCGCGTGTTTCCGACCACTGCGTGTAGTCCCCTGTCATCTCAGGGAATAGGTGGTTGACATATTCATCAAGCGAAAAAAGCGGTTCCGGTTCGCCTTGCGCGATACGCTCTTTAATCACGAACCGCAGGATATTCCGGCAGTCACGATAGTTCTTCGCGGATTCGAGTTGTCTCAACCGCCGATCCCTTTCCGATTTGCGGATGCTCTCAGCGATGAGATCGCCAACCCGTTTGATAGTTTCCAGCCTTTCTACATCCATACAATGTACCTCCTTCAAGTAGTGGGAGATCAACTCCCAGTTGCCTCTTGCTTTTCGGGCTTTACGATTCAAGAAAAACTGTAAGATCGATTTGCCCTCGAGCAGAGATTCGTAAACCAAATTTTGCCGATTTTTGTAGTCCTCCTCTGATGCCACCTTTTTCCAATTGACGTATTGATACCCACTCAGGACGATCTCCCTCCATGCACTCTTGAATTGCCTCTGATACGCATGGCGCAAAAAGTTGAACACCCTTGCTGGGAGTTGGAAGTAATCCAGTTCGGGGCTCTGACCGTAATTGGAAAAATGGTAGAGCTGCATGGTGATATTTTCTTCAAACCGTCCTTCCGCGTAGGCGATCATCTCGCCTGCCATAAAGAAAAGACCGTTATGGGCATTAAAATATCCGGGATTAAAACACCCAGTGATCTCCTTACGAAGCATCTGCTGTCGAATATCACCGACACACTTTCGTGCCCAGAATCGTTGCGCCTTCCAGGAATTGGAATGCAACATTAAAAATTTGCCCCCACTGCTAACAAACACAAGTGGGGAAAGCTGGATTGCCAGCGCACACGCAGTGCAGTAGCCAATCCCTTCAGCAAAAGTTGGGAAAAAATTGAGTAAAGCCCCAGAGCCAGTCATCGGAACGTTTTCCCGCTTGAGTGCAACATTTGCCTCCCGTCTGCCGCATCCAATGCAATCTCCAATTTTTCCAAGTTCCTCAATCTTCTCCCCATAATCTTCGCACAATTCTTTGAGCAAAGCGACGCGATCTCGTTTGCTAAAAGACGGATTTGTTAGCACACTGTTGGGAAAGATTGAGTGCAAATTTGCCCATCCTGCATTCGTCTGCATAATTGGTGCAATCTCGCCTATCATCTTTTCCAGATCGGCATTTGTGATTTCCTCTGGATTTCTGTCCAGCCATTCACACATCGCGCTCACACCAGCATCGACAAATGGATTTCCCATCAGGGCTTCATAGATAACCATTCTCATCCCTCCTTATAATGTGAAACGTAAAACGTAATGCGTAAATGCCTTGTTACTTTAATTCTGATAAGTTGAGCCCCTGTAGTAACGACTTCAGTCGTTGAAAAGAGCGACTAAAGTCGTCACTACGAACTCGTCAAAATTTGTGTCACAAGGCAAAAGCATGCGCTCCCCTCTCCGTTTTCTCTTCCCTTTCTTCCTTCCTTCCCATCCTTCCTTTCCTTCCATCCTTCCCTTCCGTTAAACCTCCACCATCCCAAATCCCGCGCTATTCTTGTCCCCGAACCCGCATTCGTAGCCGACGAACAAGAGTTCCGGGCTCCCCATCGCGTGGAAGGGACAAAGTATCCCCTTGATGTCCACCTCCTTGTAGCGAACCAGTCGGGTGACATGCCCATTTCGTTTGCAGATATACGCCTCATCAAATTTCATTGCGAAGGAGGTGTCCCGTGGCGCTCGTCCGTAGATGGCCTCATACTTTCGGATGAGGTTCTGACGCACCAATTCCGAAAAGTCTGGGTCATCGGGGAGGCAGTAGTGCATCACCAATTTGCCCTCGCGTTCCCGCTTGGTGGACATCGTGATTGGTGATAAACACCGAAACGTCATGCGCGGTTGGAAACGTGGGTTTCGGGGAACGTCGACGTCTCGCACGGGAAGCTGTAGACGGTCTATCCGCAGGGTGCCCCCTTCCAGCAAGGACGCGGCAAAGTTAGCCAAAAAGGTCTCCTGTGGCGATGAGACGTACCAGGTCAGCGGAGAGCGGAAGCAGATCTGGTCTCCCACAATCTCCCGCCGATTCGCCATCAATTGCGAAAAAGTGAACAGCTTAAAGCGTTTCTCCGCTACGGTATACCCATCCTCATGCAAGAAATGGGCGTACTCTGGGTCTGATTGTTTGAGGAATTGGTAGATGGCCGACGCCAGCAGGTAGTTATAGTTAATCGGCAGGCAGACGCCTTCGCCGATGTCGCATGTAATTTTGATGCGCATAAAATAACCTCCGAGGGGTGAAACGTGAGGTGTGATGAGTGATGAGTAACATTTCTGATTGCGAACTTGACGCCTCACCGGTGATGAGGTACAATTTCTATCGAAAGACCAAATCATCAGATAATCAGGAGATTGCCATGCAATTGCTCAATGTGAAAGAAACTGCGCAATACCTCAAACTGAGTCGCTCTACACTGTACAATCGGATGAAGCAGGGAAAATTTCTTCATCCGCTCCGCATTAAAGGTATGATATTCTTTAATCTGGCTGAAGTGGAAGCTTATTGCCATCAACATGAGGTTCTGGAATCGAAAGCGGATGACTCATTCTGGCGAATTGGCACAGAAGCTGTTTGCCACTCAGGAATCGCGGATCATTCGGCTCAGTTAGATTATTATCTTTACGGGGCACCCAAACGTAAGGAGACATGATTATGGGCATGTTTCAGAAAATGGTTTACATTTCAGGGACAGGGAAGGATGGAAGATTGGAAGGATGGAAGGAGGGGTGACAGGAGTTCATCCCCCATTCTTCCATCCTTCCATCCTTCCATACAAAAAGTGTAAACATATTTGGGGAGGAATTTGAAACATGCCCGTTTCCACCGAAATTCGGGATGCCTCATGGCAGATGTTCTGCCGGTATCACGATAAACAATGGAGTTTTACCGATTGCACCTCTTTTGTCCTTATGAAGACCTATCAGATACCATACGCGTTCAGTTTTGATCGCGATTTTGTTCAAGCGGGTTTCTGGTTGTGGTAAGCCGGGGGAATCTCCACCCATTCCCCGACCACCAGTGGATTGGCGCGTTGTTCTTCGATACTTCGCCGATCCACCAATGCGATTTCACGCGCATGGAGGAGGTCAGCCAGGCATTTGGCGGCGTCCTGCAAGGCGGTGGTTCCACCCGTCAACGAAACCGTGTATTGATGCGTGCCGCTGTTGAGTAATCGATGCGCGAGCACCGAGGCCAGTTGGCGTCCCTCCGCGAACCCGACGAACGGATCGGCGATGGTATGAACCTCAATGGCGAAGTTGGGGTGAACCTTTCGTGCGGCACCCACAACGATATCGACATTCTGCGCCGCCTGTTCGCTGGTGATGGCAATGACGTGGTCAGGTCGTGTCAACAGAATCCCCGAATAGAGGGCACCGTGGGACATGCCGAGGGGGGTGATAAAGATGTGCAAGTTTTGAACTCCTTCGTCTACGGTTGAGTTGCTTGATAGGGTAATGCGACCTCAACGAACGTGTTCAATTCGCTCATCAGGCGTTGCACACCATGAATGGCGGTACTGGCGCTATTTTTCCCTAATTTCCTTCTCTGGGCATGACGTAGGTCCTGACCAGGGCTTGGCATCCCACAGTGCGCGAGGTCATTACGAAGTTGAATCGCTATATCCCAGACTTTCAGACATGCTACTCCGTGCTCCATGCCGACGGTCGATAAATCCGCGAGCGATAGACCTTGACGCTTGGCGTAATTCCAATCGTTCAGCATCTTCTCAGCGCGTTCGCGGTCATCGCCATTCAACCAATCAAGTTCTAGTTGGAAACATGCCCAGGATACCAACCATTCGCGTGTAAGCATTGCGGCTTGCAAATATTGCTGGTTCTCTACATACCATTGGATCTGCCGGTGCTGCCTTATGAGACTTTCCCGGTCGTTTTCCTGTTCTTCTGGATTTTTAAGCGCCTGGGGTGCGTAAGTCTCTTGAACTTGTTCTATTAAAGCCTGAAAGGGCTGGGCCCATTTTGCAACATCAGGTTCAGCCTCAACAAGCCGATTGGTAAGTTCAGCCGCAGCCATCTGAACTTCCAGCGTCCGGTTCGTGAGTAGTGCATCTGATAGATTGCCAAGCACCCCCGCAGCACTGATTAAACGCCGTGGCAGATCGCCGGACAATCCTTGTTTGTAGGGACGATTCTGAGCTTCCTTCAGTAATGAAGCAATTGAACGCGCATTTCCCGTGCGTTGAAAAATACTGACGGCACCCATCCAATCCAGCAGCCCGATGAAAGGGGTTAAATCAAACACAGGCTTCCGGGGATTGTCGCGTTCAACCGCATCAAATGCACCATACACGACCCGTTCGATGACGACATCCTTTCGGACATTTCGCACATAGGCGAGTGCCAGAAATGTTAGAAAGGGCAGCGAACGAAAACCGTGTGTGATGTCGAATAGAATACGATCTCCTTCGTGGATGTGGGCCACGACTGTATTGAAGATTCCCCACAATTGGTCTTCACTTTCGCCCTCCGGGATGTTGACGGGAATCACCGCTGTCCGTTCTCCCAGAAGCCGTTGCAAGTAGGAGAGTCGCTCCGTCGCATCTTCGTTGGATACAGGTTCTTTCGATGCCCGTTCCGTGCTGACAATCATCAGTTGTTCTGGCGCGAAAAAGTTGACTACCGCCTCCGCAAAAAAACGTGTTCGACACTCCTGGTTTTGATAGACGTAGGTGCTCTCATGAAGCTGTCCCCGTCCGAGAAACGTGAAGGCTTTCATAGACATTCACTCCTTTGGCGTAATCTGCACCCAACCGAGTGGCGAGATTGGTTTTTCCTCATGATATAAGATACGGCGGGTTTTTGGGAATTCTGGGTCATAGTAATCTCCACCGGATCGACTCTTGCCGAGGCGATAGTGTTGTCGTAAACCCATCATGAAATCGTCGGGGGCTTCATCGCCTTCAACAACGAGATCTGTGACCGTTTTCGTATGATGACCTGTTCCCCAACCGACCGGCAACACAAACGCATCAGTCGGCAATTCTTCTAAACGGCTCAAGAGCGATTCGTAAAAATTCGCAAGCTCTGATTGGTTGTAATCATCGAAGAAGTTGCATTCATCCTCAATAATCCCTTTTGCAGCAAAATTACAGACGGACGCCATTTCCTCACAGATTACTCTCTCTTGCCGATCGCTAAAATTGAGAACCTTTTTCTCACGCGCTCGAAAAAGCCATTTGTCAATCTTGATTGACAAATCCAGACTTTGATCCGCTCGGATCTGCTCAACAAAGATTTTTTGTTTCTGATTCAGTTGATTATCCCGATCCGGCGCAACCGTCCAGACCGCTCCCATTTCCAGAGATTCGACCTCAAGCAACTGAGCGTCGCTGACTTGCACGGCTCGCATCAGGTCGTGGTTTGGGTCTTTTCCAAACACACGACGCTCAATCGGCTGTCCCACCCAACTCCGATTCGGCTTCCGCTGGAGTTGACTTTTCAAATGATCGACTGCAAATTGTTGGGCGTTTTTATCCGAACCCATCATATCCCACAGAACCGCTGTGCGGATTGCCCCTTTGATACTGCTTCCGGGAATCATCGGGTGATTGAAGACATCTTTGATCGCCTCACGAATTTCAGTTGTACCCGGATCTTCGGGGCAATCCAGAGCGTAGGCACAAAATGGATCGGCAGTGAGATCTAAGCTTTGAAAACGCTTATCCCATCGGAAATCTCGTTTCCCCATTTGAATGGTCAACGGATTCAACTGAGATTCTGGTAATTCTGTCAGCACGGAATCCAAATTCACCCGATACCATAGCCGATCGGCATAAAAGCCGTCGATTTGGCTCAATTTCTCACCCGTGCCAATGTGAACGGGTGTAATAGTTTTGAGTTCGTATTTCATGGTTCACCTCACTTTTATGGGCCATGCGTAGCCATAGCGCCAGACAGGGTGTGGACACAGATCCGGTCTTAAGTCGATTAAACGACCAACCTGCTTATCTCTACCAGCCAAGACGGAGCCTTCGGCAAACATCCAAACGCGATTTCTCCGAAGGTGGCTTGCGTCCGGCGAACTTATCCAACCTGAACGTTCGCTCAACGTATAACTCACGTTGCCTTGAATGAGAGCCCCCAATTCTTCAGCATCTCGCGGGCAGATTGGCGAAAGCGTTACAAACTGAGCACCCTCTGAATTCATATCATCCTGAACGTAAGCGAAGCATCCCACCTCAAGGTCAAACAAACCGTAACCCGCGTTCCGTTCGCCGCCGATGCCGGTATCGCCAAGCACACGAAGCAATGTTTCAACTCGAGCCTGTGTCTTGGCTTCATCATACTTGGCGGCAAACCATAAGCCACAATTTGGGTTGAATTTGACACTGCCGACGTGCCAGATTGCCGAAGCCGACGAGCGGCGATCCACCGTCACGCGCGGTTTCACATCAGTTTGCCAGACGATTGAATTTTCCGAATCGCCTAAAAAATTGATTGCGGAGCGTTCGTCGGGATGAATCCAGATTTTTCCGTTGTTGATCAAATCCTCTTGATTAAATTTAATCTGTTCACCACCCACAATCTGATTGAAACGCTTCTCCGATACAAAGCAAACTCTCTTGCTCCCCTTGCGATTGTCGTCAGAAACTTCAATTTGCCTTAACGGCTTGGGGAAAAATTGGAGGCTCCCTGCAAACGGGAAAGCCGAGGTTAAGAGGAAGGGTTCAGCGTTTTTGTACCCTTCCAGAAAATCTTGAACGAGACTTTCCTCGCCGAAAAAAGTCCGCCACGTCTGGCAAATCGCCGAAAAAAGCGTATCCGCGGGGATGGAAACCTCCGTCTTTTTCAGCTCAATCCCACGTCGACCCAGATGGAGCGGCGATCGGAAATTGAGATGATAGGCGCAATATGTCGCCATGATGACCTCCTATTTTTCCTGAATCGCAGACAAAATTGGTGTGCGATAATCGAGTGCTCGCAACGATTCGACATCAAGACCTCTGCCAAGGCTAACCGGTGCCATCTGGGGATTTTCATAGTGTTTGCGGGCTTTGAAGGTCAGTTTCAGGTCACAGAACGCAATCTTTCCTGACCCACGCGAGCCGGAACCGCCGAGATAGTCATCCTCCAAAAGTTCCATACAGGTCAACACCGAATCGAAAAATTCAATCTCTCGGTTGATGCCTGCCGTTTTGTCGTCGGTATCACGGGTATACAGGCTGTAAACCATCTCAAAAGGGCCAAAGATTGCGCCTGCTGGCACCCGTTCATTTTGACGCGGTGTCGCTGCAGAGGTAATGCGGTCAATCGCCACCTCCATTTTAATCTCGGTGAATGGCATATCGGTATCAATTTTGTCCAGGCGCTTTCTTGTTTCCTCCGTCAAAAGCGCATCTCGGACGATGAGTCGTGTCGGCATCAAGTTTCCCCATTCCTCTTTTTTGTCAGGCGTAATTCCGAAAACATTGCAAACAGGCGATTTTTCGTACTCCGCCGCCGACTTCGATTCGTAAATGTGAACCTCCTTCCCAATCTGTTTGTTCAATGGATTTCCCAGATACCGATCCAACAGGGAACGCATCTTGCCGCGTAGAGACGACCCCGGGATATACGGTTCCCGACTGAGCGGATTACGAATCACAGGATTGTCAACGCCGCCAATGTCCAATTCACCCGCATTTCCTCCGATGTGCAGACCAGTGACTGCTTCAATGTTACCTGTGATGAAAATCTTGCCTTGAAGTTGAATGCTTGCCATTTTGTGCCTCCTTTACTAATTTCCGCCGTAAAATTTGTGATACGCCAGAATTGCCTCGAAAAAATCAACGAATCGATTAAATTTATCCGAATCGTTTCCAACAAGATCAATTGCCTGCGTCAAGACATCCTTCAGCAGATACGCACCCCTTTTGTCAGCTCGCTTCGCCGTGTAGGCCAATTTTGGTTTGAGCATCAAAAGTTGGTGTGAATCCAGTTTTCCTTTCATCTGCATTTTCTTGACGGCGCTGTAAATATTACGAATCTGAGAAGTGGACAAATCGCCGTTCTTCATCTCCAGTCCTAACCGATCTGCTTCTTTGACCAGAATTTCGCCGCCTTCGTTGATGATGTTGGAATTTAAACGAAATCCTGATTGGCCTGGATTTGGTGTGCCTCTTTGATAGTGTTCCATGTTAATCCTCCCTCGTTTGTAAAGCTGTCCACCGTGCGATGACGTGGATAAGTTGAATTAAACCTTGATCTTGACCGTGGTTGACGACAAGCTCTTGACGCAGGTCGTCAATCAGGTCACTGTGGTTCTTGTGCATCTGTTTGGCTCGGCTCAAGTGATAGATCAACCGCCAAGCCCATTTGCGTTGATCATTTTTGTCTCCCATCTTGAGAGAGTAAATCTCACTTAAACGGGTAAGAAAATTGTGTGGGAGCGGGTCTTTCCCTGTCATTGCGACTAACAGTCGATGATGCCATCGATGAACGTGATGAAATTGCTCCCAGGTCATTGGCGTGCGCAGGAAGTTAATGGCATCCTTTTCCTTCCGCAAGTCCTTCTTTTCCTTCCGCAAGTCCTTCGCCTTTTCCAGTGCCTCGCCAGCATTATCAGCGAATTGGTAGAGCGGATACTTCTGATGTTCGATGGCGATGCTGCCCGAAAGGGTAACGTGGTCTCCGCCGACAAATTCCCGAAATTTATCTCGGATGTTCTTGGCAACTTCTGGCAATGCACTCCACCCACCGACCAGAAAGAGATCGTCCCCTCCGGCGTAAATAAGCTCCAGGAGCTGTTTCTTCTGATTTGCGTTGTATTCGTGGCAGAAATGTGGGATGTAGCCTTCAAAGAAGAGACGCAGAGATTCGCTCAACGTGGATACCCGCGAAATCGTAGCGCTTTCGCCAAGCCCGTCCTTGAAAAGATTGCCGAGATTGTCCACATCCATTCGCAATGCGCCGAGCCATTCCGCTCCTTGCGATGCCTGGGCGAGATAGTCAAAATCAGCGACTTCGTCCCTGTCATGTCTCGTGGCGATAACCTGTGGTAAGAGTCGAAAATCGTAACTCACCGGCAGATCGGGCCACTGAAATTGAAGCGATTCGGATGTGAGAAAATCCGTTGATTTCAGTGTGTAAACTATCGCCCGGCTCGCGGAATCGGGCGACCTTGGTTTGTCCTTGAGCGCGTCAATGAGGTAAATCTCGAGCCCAAAAGCACGCATTGCATCGCACCAATCGAGTGTCTCCGGCATTGGCTGGTCAGGAATCTCGAAGGCAATCTGGTATTTGGCAGCTCTTAACACTTTGCCGAGCTCCTCAAACCCGTAATTCATCTCGCGATCCGGGTGGGGATTGAAAAAGTAATCGTACATTTTTTCTGAAGGTAGTTCGCTCCATTTTTTTTGCTTCCGCGAATCGACCTCTTTTGTGACGATGCCCCATTTCTTAGAAAAATCCTCCAGATTTCTTGCCGTTATGGACACACCCGCTAAAATAATCGAAAGGTCATCCTGATGCAAGCGCCACAGTTTTTCTGTAATCTCCGCTCGTAGGGCATCAAGTTCCTCCTTCGCTCTGGTGTACGGCGCGAGCAGGTAAAAATGCCCACCGCTTGCGAGAATCAGATTGGTAATCGGTAAATTGAATTTTCGCAACATCCAGAAGGCAATTGCTTCCGTCAACAACTGTAAGTAAAAAGACCTGCCACGCAATTCGCGAGATGCGCCTTCCGATGGGATCTGGTAAAGAAAATTCTGGATGCCCGAGATATCGCCTTTAATCAACGCACACAGTGGCCGTTCCCGATGGTGATGCAGATAACCATTGAGCTCGTCAGGTAATACTTCATGATAAATGCACGCCGCAATCGCTGCCGTTGTGCGGAGATGGTCATATAGCGATACATCAGGGATTGTGCGCTCCGGCTGTCCCTCCCAAGGCGTCGCTGCGGGCATGCGCACGGTATATTTATGGAGTAACGCAACCAAAGTATGGAAGTCCGCCGATTGATACGCCCGCTCTCCAGCCAACCGCTGAAGCTCCTGAGTGAACTCCTCCCACAAGTGAGTGTACATCTCTGGATTGGCTTGCGCCCCTTCAGCCGTCGGGAAAATCCCTTCGCGGTTGATTTCAAGTGAACTGAGGTTATATCTCAGGTCTTTTGGTGCCCCCCCTTTCAAACGTGACATAATCGATACAAGGGGCGTATGGGAGGGCTGTTCCCGCTCTCGTTCTTCGGTTTCACGTTCTTTGGCGGATAGCCAATCTGCTAAAATCACCTGCTTTTCAATTTCCTTCGTGTTCCTTGTCTGATGATGGTGCAAGATGGCGTCTCCCAGCTCGTCTCCGCACGAATAGAAGAATCCCTTAAAGTCCTTTGTCACGAATTCCCAACCATGGTTTCCGTGAGTCCCGTAAGGGCGTTGTGCGATTTTTCGCTGTCTAAATTTGCCGATGTCATGAAGCAACGCAGCCAATTGTAAGCATTCGGCATCTGTAATCATTTTCTATCCTCCTGAAAGTGGTGTAAAATCTGGTGGCTTAGTATTTCGGCTCATATTAACTTGACTTTGGTAAATTCGGGGAACGATCGTCCCGTAGAGTCCCGATGGAGCGGGATTCGCCGGGGTATAGAACAAGCGAGCCGCATGCTCTACAATGGGAGCGTCAGTTTAATTTACCAAAGTCAAGTGCGCTTTGACAGAGAGTGCAAAAGGCTTCCGAAGTTTCCGAAACTTAGGAAGTCTGGAACCGTTTTGCACACTTTCTTGACATGAGCCAATATTTCAGCCTTCGTACTGCTCTGATGTTAAGTCACTTTTGCACACCAGTATATCCGATTCAAAAAAATAAATCAACATAGGAGTTACGCACTTCATCAGCGAAAAATCTGTCGTATTGCGTAGAATCAGTTCCACGCAATACGAAACACGCAATATCACTGAATGACTACTTTCAACTGCGTAACCTCTACAACAATAACAACGGGGTGCCAACATATTTTTGCCGCGATGTACCAGGGGGCTTGACATGCGACCCAAATTCTGGTATCCTTACCGCATTCAAATGAAGCGTTCAGCAGATTGTATGCAAAAGGAAAGGATTGTGCTATGACCGTGCCTTCACGCCCTCCGGGACCGAAGGGGAAACCACTGGTGGGTTCACTCTTCGATTTTCGCCGGGATATGATCGGTTTCCTCAGCAAACTGGCCCGCGACTACGGGGATATCGTTTACTTCAAGCTTGGTCCCCAGAAAGCGTTTTTCCTCAATCATCCGGACTTCATCAAAGATGTGCTGGTGACCCACCACCGCAATTTTTTGAAAAGCCGCGTGATGGAACGCGCCCAACTGCTACTTGGGACGGGGCTGTTGACCAGCGAAGGCGACTTCCACTTACGTCAACGCCGTCTGGTGCAGCCTGCGTTTCATCACAGTCGAATTGCGGCTTACGGGAAAGTGATGGTTGACTACGCGGCGCACATGGAAGAGCGTTGGCAGGATGGGGAGACGGTGGACATCGCGAAGGAAATGATGCGCTTGACCCTGGCCATCGTTGGAAATACGCTCTTTGACACCGATGTGGAATCGGAGGCAGACACGGTGGGCGAAGCCCTCAGTCAAATCCTGGCGATGTTTCCACGGATATCACTCCCCTTTTCCGAACTTCTGGACCATCTGCCCCTTCCGAGCAACCGCCGGTTTATGAAAGCACGACAGCAACTGGACGCGACCATTTACCGGATGATCGAGGCGCGGCGTGCCAGCGGAGAGGACCGAGGCGATCTCCTGTCGATGCTCCTCCTGGCACAAGATGAGGAAGGGGATGGAAGCGGAATGACAGACGTACAGGTCCGCGATGAGGCGATGACGCTTTTCCTCGCGGGACACGAGACGACAGCGAACGCGCTGACATGGACATGGTATCTGCTCTCCCAGAACCCGGAGGCGGAGAAACGGCTTCACGCTGAACTGGACGCGGTGTTGGGGGACCGTTTGCCCAGTGTCGCAGATTTAGAACAGCTCCCCTATACGCGAATGGTTTTTGCGGAGGCGATGCGCCTGTATCCACCCGCATGGGCGATCAGCCGCCGCGCCCGTGAGGATTACGAGGTGGGTGGGTACGTTGTCCCCGCCGGCGCGATTGTCTTTGTGAGCCAATACGTCATGCACCACGACCCGCGCTACTATCCCGAGCCCTTTCGATTTGCCCCGGAACGCTGGACGCCGCAACTGGAAGCCACTCGCCCCCGATTCGCCTATTTCCCATTTGGCGGCGGCGCGAGGCGTTGTATCGGCGAATCCTTCGCCCGGATGGAAGGGGCGCTGGTCATCGCCACGCTCGCCAGAAAGTGGCAACCTCGGTTGGTGCCGGGACAGCCGGTTGAGCTTCAGCCGTTCATTACGCTCCGCCCCAAATACGGCATGCGGATGGTGCTGGAGCGACGTAAGGCACCTCCAGAAAAATAATTCTTCCACTTGCTCCCGTTGGATTGCCAAATCCAACGGATCTGCTCTGGATTTGGCAATCCAGAGCGAGCGGGAGATTTTATTTCTTGGAAAAGCCTAATCTACTTTAGGAGTCAGTGCTTGATATGGAAACAACCGTTCAGTGGGTTACACATTATGGATATGCAGGGATATTCATAATGCTATTACTGGGAGTGGCCATCCTTCCGATACCAGTGGAATGGCTATTGGCGTTTGCGGGCTATCTCGTCTACAAAGGTGACTTACATTTCGTCGCCACTATTGTGGCCGCAACGCTCGGTAGCGTATGTGGTATCACGTTAAGCTATGGCTTGGGACACAGTGTCGGTAACTATTTGATTCAGAAATATGGACATATTATCCACTTGACAGCAGATAGAGTTGCCCAGGTTCATCGCTGGTTTGATCGGGTGGGGAAGTGGGGTCTGATGATTGGTTATTTTGTACCGGGGGTCCGACATTTGACAGCATTTGTGGCGGGGTCATCGAAACTAGAGTTATCTGCGTTTGCCCTGTTTGCCTATATAGGGGGCTTTGTCTGGTCAGTCACCTATATTTTAATCGGCTATTTTTTAGGTGAAGAATGGAGTCGGTTGCCGGGGAAGTTCCACCATTATCTGGTGATCGGTGCTGGCGTCGTCGTTGTCTTGCTCTTGTTTTATTATTTTCTCGTGCGGCAAAGAAAGCACAAGCGAAAACCATATTTCAAAACCTGAACCCCTCCCCCGGCCCCTCCCCGACGCGGAGAGAGGAGAAGATTCCCCCCCTTCCCTCCACTCCCTCCCCGTTCCTCCCTGTGGTCTTTCCCCCCCTATGGTCCCCCCGCGGACGGGGGGACAGGAGTGGACGGGGGACAGAAGGGAGGGTTGGGGTGGGGGGGGAAGGGGGCCGGGGGGTTAGGTTTACGGCGCAATCCGGTGATCAGTGAAATACTCGTATTGATACGATTTTTGGCATGAAACCTGCCCCGGAAATCCCAATCAAATTTGGGAGGTGAGTCAGATGCCTAGACGACATATTTTAATCCTCGGTTTCAGTTGCCTGGCTGTTGTGCTTCTCTTTGGCATTTATGAGGTCGTCACAGAGAAGAAAATGACGCCTGTGAATTCGGGAAACAACTTCATCACACTTCTCCAGAGTCACGATATCTCCGGGTTTCCTCAAGCCTTCGCACCGCGCTCCTTCTCCTTTCCCGCTGACCATGGCCCACACCCGGAATATCGCATCGAGTGGTGGTACTACACCGGCAATCTTGAAACGGAGACGGGGCACCATTTCGGCTATCAACTGACGTTTTTCAGGGTGTCGCTCACTCCGCAACCCGTTAATCGAGCGTCACAGTGGGGAACCAATCAAACGTACATGGCTCACTTTGCGCTCACCGATGTTGAAGCGCAATGCTTTTACGCTTTTGAGCGGACGAGCCGGGGCGCGCTCGGGCTTGCCGGTGCCCTGGCCCAACCTGTTTCGGTCTGGGTGGACAACTGGTTTGCCAGGGAATTGGACGGGCACATTTCCCCCCCCATGCAATCAGCGGGGCTGACATTCTCAGACGAGTGGCTATACCTGAGCGCTGCCGAAGACGAAGTGGGTTTGGACCTCCTGCTTCAACGTGGCAAACCCATCGTCCTTCAGGGCGATAAGGGATTGAGCCAGAAAAGCGCGGAACCCGGGAATGCTTCATACTACTATTCGCTCACGCGGGTGCCCACCCGTGGTACGATTCGAGTGGCCGGAAAGACGTTTCAGGTTCAGGGGTTGAGTTGGTTAGACCACGAGTGGAGCACCAGCCAACTTGGGACGGAGCAAGTGGGGTGGAACTGGTTTGCCTTGCAACTTTCCGATGGGAGCGAGGTGATGTTCTATCAGTTGCGAAAACGTGACGGCAGCCTCGACCCCTTCAGCCGTGGCATACGGATTCATGCCGATGGTTCGACCCACCCGGTCCCACTCCAAGCGATTCAGATACAAATATTAGCGGATTGGCGGAGTCCCATCTCTGGGACGCGCTATCCCGCCCGCTGGCACATGGGAATCCCCTCTGAACGTCTGGAGCTGACGATCAAACCCTATCTTGCAAACCAGGAATTAAATCTCACCATGCGATACTGGGAGGGCGCAGTGCAGGTGAGCGGGGTCAGCGACGGGCAGCCCGTGAGCGGGGACGGCTATGTTGAGCTAACGGGATTTTAATACGACATTTTCACTAACAGACTTCCGAAGTCTTGGAGACTTCGGAAGTCTGATGTATATTTTATTTTTCAAAATTATTTAGACAGCCAACAATGCAACATTTCAATGTTCCCAGTCGCCACGATAGCCAGAGCCTTTACCACCATTTCGATGCCAGATAAAACAACACGCCGCCTGATAATGAACACAGGAGATTGACCCCATCATTATCAATCCACTTCAACCCCTTCGTCAGGTGGGGTTCTACCCCAACGCAGTGCATCCTTTTTTCAGTAACCTTTAAGCATTTCGGACACCGGTATTGCCCCTGAACCGTCGCACCCAGGAGGGAATCAATCCCACTGCCGAGGAAACCAACAGCCGCAATCAAAAGAAATTCTCGCATAAGAGAGGCATCGCTTTTAAGGAACGGTAAACCACTCGTGGCGATGACCAGCGCACCAACCAGTGCACCTATGGTTCCAGGCAAGGTGATTCCGCCTGAAGTGCCTGGTGGCACCTTCTTGAACGTGGGAATCTGCCGAGGGGAGTGATGAAACAACGTTCCGATTTCCGTCCCCCATGTATCAGCGGTGACGGCAGCCAGCATGCTCAGGTAGAGCCGAAACCAGAGCGGATGGGGAAAGAAAAAATTCAAGAGCAGTGAGGTCGTCGGTATTCCGCCATTGTTCAGTACCTGTCCTATATCTCTGGGACCCGATTTTTCAAAGATTGCGTTGAGCTTTTCTTTTTGGCGTCTCCCCACTTTTGACAGCAGACTCGACAGGATGAAGAACGTGAGCATGGGGCAGGACCATTTCAGTTGCCCGATTCCAAAAATGATCGTTCCCATCAAGAACGTTGCCACAGCCCCACTGCCGCTTAAAAACGCGGCGCGATATGAGAGAATGGCCACCCCTCCCGCCAGGGCAAGTCCCAACGTGAAGGAAGTCCGCATCGCCTCCGTTGCGTTGAGCATCAAGAAAAGGACAAAGGAGACACTGAGGGGAATGGTTAAATTATCCGAACCATAAGATGAGAGCGATTCGACAACCATTGCAATCACGCCCACCACTAGCGCGGTCCAAAGCCTCTCTGCGATGGAATGTTTGGAGGAGACCATCAAACTAAAAAACACAACGAGAACGGTCACGATAAACATCGCCACCGTTCCTTCCACGGACTTGCGCTCCCGGGTGAAGTGGTACGGATGCGCCCCATACCTTTTTCCAACCAACGCTGCGGCGGTGTCCGCTAAGGCCATGACAAGGATGGAGATGACCAATATCTCCTGATAACGCTCCCAACACAGGAGCACCAATATCAGGTAAGCGATCGGGAAAAACACCGTGCCGTAGGTTTCTCTGCGGGTCTCCTCCATCCCTTTGAACAGATGATACTTCACCGAAAGAAAGTTGACCCCGATAAAAATAAGCGCGAGGAGAATGGGAGGAATTTTGGACGCGAAGATGAAAGGCGTCGATGCAACAAGGATTCCGACACTTACATGCAACAGCTTTCGGGTCGTTTCTGCGGGCCAGTTTCGATTCAATCTGAGGGCGTTGGCGATGCGTATCAAAAGAAAAACGCCAAGCAAGTAAATTATGAAAGTAAGGAAATCAGATGGCATCTCTTTCAACTGACCTCTCCAAAGTGTTCCCAGATAGGAGTTACGCACTTGAGATTTCAAAAAACTTCCGCACCAGATTTGAATCCTGAATCCTGCATCCCGAATCCTGAATCTTGAATCCTGAATCCGATGCAAGGTGCAGCGGGCGTCCAGAGATGAGTAGATGTCTTAAAAATTGCTCCCTCCCTGTGCTTCGGTTTTCCCCTACTTCCGCGCTTCAGGAATCACCGTCAAGGTCATCCGTTCGCCGTTTCTTTCGACGATGACTTGAATGGGTACGCCAATTTTAACGGCGTCCAGCGCATAAGTGTAGTCATAAATATTGGCAATTTTCTGACCGGCGAACTCAACGATAATATCGCCGCCTTGTAATCCCGCTTTGTCGGCGGGGCCGCCACCTCGAACGCCAGCGAGTTTGACCCCTTCAACCTCCGTTGCGTAGTCGGGTATCGTCCCCAGATACGCCCGAAGGGTCTCACGGCCTCCCGCTGCCGGCTTCGCCCCTTCAACCTTGACATAAGCAGGGCGCTCGGGGGTTTTCACGAGGTCCATGATGATGGCGCGGGCAAATGTGGCGACGCGCCCCATGCCATCGTAATTGAGGGTTTCCGGAGCATCGGTGGGACGATGGTAATCTTCGTGTGAACCGGTGAAAAACCCAACAACAGGAATCTCTTTCGGGTAAAACGCGGTGACATCCGTGGGTAGGTACGGGTCGTCCTGAATCACCAGATTAAATCCAGCGGGGACGTTTCGCTTCTCAGCCAGTTCACGCCATACGGTTGACGAGCCCGCCCCCTGGAGGACGAGCTTGTTTTCGTTGAGTCGCCCCACCATATCGAAATTCACATAAGCCGCCACCTTCTGCAAAGGCACGGTGGAATGTTCAACAAAATAAGATGAACCAATCAGCCCAATTTCCTCACCCGACCAGAGGGCGAAAACGATGCCTCTGGTAAAGTCCTCCGGCAGTTGGCGACGCGCTTCAGCCAAAGATGCCGCCAATTCCAGGACGACAGCGACTCCAGAGGCGTTGTCATCCGCGCCATTGTGAATCTGTCCCTCCTCCCCCTTCCGCGCCAATGACCCCGTTTCGCCGTAACCAAGGTGGTCATAATGCGCACCGACAACCAGATATTCGGGGTCGGCACTCACTTCAGCAGGAGGGAGGAGTCCGAGGACATTGCGGTCGCTTCCCTTCACGCGCTCGACGCCGGTCGCGATTTTGACTTTGACATCTGGCAGGATAAACCCACCTTCGGCATGGGGATTTTCGACATCAAGTTCCGATTGGACAGCTTTCAGGTCTTTTCCTGAACCGGCGAACAGGGCGTCCGCCACCTTACCACTGATGGAGGCGGCGATAATACCAGAGCCCGCTAGACTGCTATCGTAGGAAAGCGGCGCAAGTTCACCGGCGTTGGGTGAATTCGGGCCCGTGACGATGAGGAGCGCTTTTGCGCCGCGCTCGCGGGCAATCATCGCTTTATAGCGCAACCCCGCGTAGAGATTCAACTCCTGACGTCGCTTCATCTCAACCTGTTCTGGAACGTAGCGGAGGACAAGGACAATTTTATCTTTGACATCCAACCCCGCGTAAGAATCATAACCGACGCCGGGTTCTCCGGGGACAGACAAACCGTATCCCGCGAAAATCACCTCGCCTTCCACCTCGCCATTGGCACTGAAGGAGAGCGGGCGAAAATCCGTTTCGACCTCGAATTGCATTGGTGCCCATAACGGGCGAGCCGCCCGTTCTACTTTGCTGACCTCCAGGTGATTTTGAGAGGGCACGACTTTCATGCCGGAGGTAAATTGAAACTCCTGAAAGTAGCTGCCGTCTGCGCTCACAGGTTTCAAACCGGCTTCCCGCAGACGGTCAGCGATATAATCGGCAGCTAACCGCGCCCCTTTCGAGCCTGTCATTCGGCCCTCAAGGGCGTCGGAAGCCAGATACTCCACATCGGTTCGGAGGTCAGGGACGGCGATCTCTGGTGACAACTCTCCCCCCTTTATCTCCCCGCGGGTAGGGGGAAGGGGTTCAATTCGGCTGATATTCACTGTTATTGATTGGGATGCTTCGCGTTTGGGAGCGGTGGCAATCGCCGCCAGAGCCGCCTCGTGATTCCAGTCGGCGAGGAAGAGTTGGGATTCCCCCCCGCCCCTCCGCTTCGCTTCCCCTCCCGCGGGCGGGGAGAAACTGCGCGTTCGGTTTGAAGTCCAGCAGAGTCGCTTCCCATCCGGCGAGAAGACAGGCAATCCGTCGAACCCTTCTGTATAGGTTACTCGCACCGGCTCGTGCTCGCCTGAAGCGTCAACCAGGTAGAGTTCAAAATTCGAGAATCCCAATTTGTTCGATGCAAAGATGACGTATTCACCGGAGGGGTGAAAATAGGGAGCCCAGGACATCGAATCAAAGTCGGTCAGCCGACGCACATCCGAGCCATCTCGCCGCATCGTGTCAATGTCAGCTAACATTCCACTCTCATCAAAATGACGCCATAAGATTCTTTCGCCATCCGGTGAGAAAAAAGGCCCACCGTCGTAGCCGGGCCAATGGGTCAACCGCCTCTGGTCAGAACCGTCCGCGTTCATGAGATAGAGCTCCCCAAAATAGGCGGGGTCAACCTCCAGGCGTTTCCGGTCTTCGGACGAAAGTTTTTCGGATGGGTAGGCATCTCGCAGGGAACAGAAAACAATCTGGCTCCCGTCCGGCGAATAGGAACCCTCTGCATCGTATCCCACCGCATCGGTCAATCGTTTCAGATGGCTTCCATCCCGCGTTGCTGAAAAGATATCCATGTTTTCGTCATAGTCCCAACTGTATCGACGCTCCTTCCCCGATGCCCGAAATTCGAGTTCGGCTTTCTGTTTGGCTTCTGCTTGGGGGTCGAGATGCGTTGAAGCGAATAACACCTCGTTTGTGCCGGGGCGGAAAAAGGCACAGGTGGTTTTGCCCACGCTGGGGGAAACGCGGTGGGTGTCACCCGTCTGAAGGTCTACGGTGTAAATCTGGTAAAAGGGATTTCCGGGCTCCCGTTCACTTTGAAAAATTAACGCCTTTCCATCTTCGGAAAAATATCCCTCACCGGCGCGTTTTCCCTGATAAGTGAGTTGCCGGATATGGGTCAAAAACTGAGTTTCGTCGGATGCGTTTTCACCCGCTGCCCTCAAAGCGGGCGTGAAGAACACCGTCATCAAGAGGGCAATGAACCAATACTTCCATTTCATCTTATGGTACTCCTTTTGTCAGCTTGCGTTTTCGATGTTAAGTTTTTATACGTTGGACAAATCAACGCCGATTATTTGCGCAGACTTCCGAAGTCTCCGAGACTTCGGAAGTCTTATCGACTGACATCCCCCAAAATTATAGCACAATTTTCATTTTTATGTGGACGCAAATTTGAATTTCGGTTAAAATGTTTGCGGTTAAAAGCATGGGAAAGCGAAAGGATTGGAATATAAACGTGATGAATGATGAAGAGAAAACCCAGAAACAAATCGCCAATGACTTGACTGCACTGGGTGTCAGAGAAGGCGGGGTGCTCCTCGTCCACGCATCGTTACGCTCGTTGGGGCCCGTTGCTGGCGGCGCTGAAACAGTTGTGCGTGGTCTGTTACACGCCCTGGGGAAAAATGGAACCCTCCTGATGCCAGCGCTCAGTTATCAATCCGTAGGCATCAGCAACCCAGTGTTCGACCTCCAAAAGACGCCCTCGTGTGTGGGGGCGCTCCCCGAATACTTCCGCACACGCCCGGGGAGTGTCCGAAGTGTTCATCCCACGCATTCCGTCTCCGGCCTCGGGAGGGAGGTGGGGCGTCTGCTCAAGGACCACCATCTGGACACCACGCCTTGTGGCCCTCACTCACCGTTTTACGGTCTGAGGGAAATCAAGGGGCGAGTTTTGTTCCTGGGCTGTGGTATGAGACCCAATACCTCAATGCACGCCATTGAGGAGATTGCCGAGCCGCCGTATCTTTTCGGGGACCCCATCGATTACCGGATCGTTCTTGCGGAGGGCAAGGAGATCAAGATGCGGGTGATACGGCATCGCTTTGCCGGTTGGAGACAGCGTTATGACCGGTTGAGTTTGCTGCTTGACGCTGACGGCTTGAAAAGGGGAAAGGTTTTGGAGGCCACTTGTGACCTGATTGACTGTGAGCTAATGTGGGAGCAGGCGATAATCGCTTTGAAAAAGGATTCGTTTTTCTTTGTGGAGATGATACAATAATACCAGTTGTAGCTTCAGATGATACGATTCGTGAAGCGTGAAACGTGAAACGTGAAAAGAATCACGCTTCATGTTTCCGCGGGATTGAGTTTCTTGGATTGAGCCTGTCGAAATCATCGAAATCACGTTTCACGCCGTATTCCGTATCGGCGTACAACTCAAAATGGTATAACCTATGCTTCCGTATTTTTCGGAGTTGAATTTTAACAGCATGGCAAATGGGCAATCAAGCAATTGCTCATAACTGCAAAAGTCGTAACTTGCCAATGTCACATTCAAATCGGGACGCTTTCGTAGAACATGTCCGATTCTCGGGTGCGCTTTGACAGATAGTAATGTAATTTTGGTTGA